>DASZTN010000001.1:0-20687 GCA_035547995.1 Bradyrhizobium sp.
CACGCCGGGCATCCAGCTCGGGTCGGTTTATCTGGACAGCCAGTATCTGCTGATCATCGCGGTGACCATAGCGCTGGTCTTTTTCAATTACTGGTTCTTCGAGCACACGATGCTCGGCAAGAAATTGCAGGCTACCTCGCAGGACAAGGAAATGGCCTCGCTGCTCGGCATCTCCGTGTCGAGCATGATCATGCTCACCTTCATCTATTCGGCGGTGCTGGGCGGCCTTGCCGGCATCCTGGTTGCGCCGGTTCTGTTCGTCTCGATCCAGATGGGCTCGACGATCGCGCTGAAGGCCTTTGCCGCCACCATCATCGGCGGCTTCGGCGATGTCGCGGGAGCCATCATCGGCGGCCTTGCGATTGGTGTGATCGAAACTTTCGGCGCAGCCTACGTTTCGGTGCCGTACAAGGACGGCTTTGCTTTCCTCGTCCTGATCCTGTTCCTGGTGTTCCGGCCGCAAGGCATCTTCGGCGAACGTGTGGCGGAGAAAGCATGAGCGCGCCCAGCGACAACATGACGATCCCGGCGCCGGCCGTGCGCGCGAAGCCGCTGCTCCTGCGGCATCTGCCATATTTCATCGGCGCGGCGATCCTGGTGGCCCTTGCCGCCGGCATGCAGTTCGACGGCTACGTCCTCAACATCCTGATGCAGGCGACGACGTTCTCGATCGCGGTGTTCGGGCTTTCGGTCGTGCTCGGCCTGTGCGGTCAGATCAACCTGGCTCAGGCCGCGTTCTTCGGCTTCGGTGCCTATGCCGTCGGCATCGGAACCGCCGACCTGCACATGAGCTATTGGCTGTGCCTGGCCGCCGGCGCGTTGATCGCGCTCGCCGCTGGTGCGCTGCTCGGCATGTCGACGCTTCGCCTCGGCGGGCATTACCTCGCCATGGTGACGATCTCGTTCCAGGAGATCGTCACGCTGGTCATGATCAACGACATCGGCCTGACGCATGGGCCGGACGGCGTCTCCAATATCGGCCGTCCCGCGCTGTTTCATTCCTCGCAAGCTTATCTGGCATTCTGCGTCGCGGTGCTTGCCATCGTCGGCTACATGGTCTGGCATCTGCCGGATACCAGGCTCGGCCGGGCGATGCGCGCGGTTCGCGACAACGAACTCGCGGCCGGGGTCAATGGCATCGACGTGTTCCGAACCAAGATCTACGCCTTTGCGCTGTGCGCCGCGCTTGGTGGCCTGGCCGGCGGTCTGTTTGCCGGCGGCTTTGCCTATGTCAGCCCCGACCAGTTTTCCTTCGCCGATTCGATCGTCTTCCTGACGATGTCCTTGCTGGGCGGCGTTGCATCGCCGATCGGTTCGGCGATCGGCACCGGGTTGTTGATCCTGATTCCGGAATGGCTGCGCTTCCTCAAGAACGTGCCCGGACTTTACCTTGCGATCTACGGGCTGTTCGTCATCCTGATCATCCGCTTCATGCCGGATGGCATCTGGGGATTCGTCAGTGCGGCCTATGAGCGCTGGCGCGCCAAGACCAAGGCGCCGGCACCGTCGGCGCCGTTGAAGCTGATGCCGGCCATGGCCGGCGGCGACATCGTGCTCGAGGTCACCGGGCTGTCGAAATATTTCGGCGGTCTCAAGGCGGTCGATGGCGTCGACATTTCGGTGAAGCGCGGCAGCGTCCACGCGCTGATCGGCCCCAACGGCTCTGGCAAGACCACGACGCTGAACGTGCTCTCCGGTCTCTACAGGGCAACCGCCGGCAAGATCGTGCTCGACGGCACCGACATCACCAACATGCCGCCGCATCAGCGCACCGCGGCAGGATTGGGCCGTACCTTCCAGAA
Source organism: Bradyrhizobium sp. (assembly GCA_035547995.1). Lineage (GTDB taxonomy): Bacteria > Pseudomonadota > Alphaproteobacteria > Rhizobiales > Xanthobacteraceae > Bradyrhizobium. The sequence goes on from DASZTN010000001.1 coordinate 1,803, forward strand.
CATCCGCCTGTTCCGGTCGATGACGGCGCTGGAGAATGTCGAGATCGGCGCCGAGCGGCCCGGCAATACGATGATCGGCCCGGGCGGCGATGCCGCGCTGACCGAACGAGCCATGGAGGCGCTCAACTTCGTCGGCCTCGGTAGCCGCGCCAACGAGTTGATCTCGAGCTTCTCCTACGGCCATCAGCGGCTGATCGAGATTGCGCGTGCGCTTGCCGCCAATCCGACGCTGCTCCTGCTCGACGAGCCGGCGGCAGGGTTGAATTCGACCGAGAAGCTCGAACTGCATGAACTGCTCAAGCGCATCGCAGCCCAGGGCCTCACCATCCTGATCATCGATCACGACATGACGCTGGTCAGCGAGGCGGCCCAGCACATCACCGTGCTCAACTTCGGACGCCGCATCGCGGACGGCGAATCCATGGCGGTGCTGCGCCATCCCGACGTCGTCTCCGCCTATCTCGGGAACGAATAATGGCGCTGCTCGAAATCCGCGATCTCATCGTTCGTTACGGCGAAATCGAGGCGCTGCGCGGCGTCTCGCTGACCGTCGATCCGGGGCAGGTGGTGACGCTGCTCGGCGCCAACGGTGCGGGCAAATCGACCACGCTGCGCGCGATCTCGGGCCTGATCACGCCGGCGGCCGGCGACATCCTGTTCGACGGCAAGTCAATCGCCGGGCTTGGCCCCGAGACCATCGTCCGGCTCGGCATCTCGCACGTACCGGAGGGGCGGCGGGTTTTCCCCGGCCTCACGGTGAAGGAAAACATCATGCTCGGCGGCTCGAACCGGCGCGCCTCCACATCGGAATTGTCGCGGGAGGCTGACGCGATGTTCGACCTGTTTCCCGACATCCGCAAATTCTCGGGTGCGCTCGGCTGGACCTTGTCGGGCGGGCAGTTGCAGATGGTCGCGGTGGCGCGCGGGTTGATGGCCAAGCCCCGGCTTCTGCTGCTCGACGAGCCTTCGCTCGGCCTTGCGCCTGTGATCGTGCAGGCCCTGTTCAAGATCATCTCCGAGATCCGGCGCTCCACCACGGTCTTGCTTGTCGAGCAAAATGCGCGCATGGGACTTTCCGTCGCCGATTACGGCTACGTTCTCGAAACCGGACGCATCGTGCTCGGTGGCAAGCCGGACGAGCTGTGGGGCAACGAAGCCATCGCAGCCGCCTATCTCGGCGGTCACGCCAAGGCCAGCGCTTAACCAAACCCGTCAAACAACGAGTTCCTCATCCATGGTCACTATCCAGGTTCCGAACCTCATCGATTTTGTCGCCGACGTTTTTGCGCATGCGGATTCTTCGCCCGAGGAAGCCAAGCGCATCGCGACATATCTCACCACCGCGAACCTGACCGGCCATGACAGCCACGGCGTGATCCGGGTACCGGTCTATATCCGCTGGAAGAAGATGGGCTCGGTGGTGCCGAACCAGACCGCCGAGGTCGTGGTCGACACGCCGTCACTGGCGGTGGTCGACGGCAAGTTCGGTTATGGCCAGACCGTGGCGCCGCAGGCGGTGAAGCTCGGCATCGAGAAGTGCAAGAAGGCGGGCCTCGCTGCGGTGGCGCTGCGCAATGCCGGCCATATCGGACGTGTCGGCGACTGGGCCGAGATGGCGGCGGCCGAGGGCCTGGTTTCGGTGCACTTCGTCAATGCGGCGGGCTCGGTGCTGGTTGCGCCCTATGGCGGTGTCGAGCGCCGGCTGTCCACCGCGCCTTATTGCGTCGGCATTCCGCGCCAGGGACAGGGGCCGATCGTGCTCGATTTTGCGACCTCGATCGTCGCCGAAGGCAAGGTGCTGGTCGCCAGCCGCGGCGGCAAGAAGCTGCCGAAGGGCGCACTGATCGATCTCGACGGCACCTTAAGCGAGGATCCGACGGTACTGTACGGCCCGCATACGGCCGACGGCCCGCGCGACCACAGCCAGGGCAAGGGCGCGATCCGTGCCTTCGGCGAGCACAAGGGCTCGGGGCTGGCGCTGATCTGTGAACTGCTCGGCGGCGCGCTCTCCGGCACCGGCGCGACGGGGCCGAACCGGCGCTTTGCCAACGGCATGTTCGCCTTCTATGTCGATCCCAAGGTGGTCGACCCCGCCAACTTCTTCGACGGCGAGATCGCGCGCTATGTCAAATACTTCAAGGAGACCAAGCCGGCGCAAGGCGTCGAATCCGTGCTGATTCCGGGCGAGCCGGAGGCCAGGATGCGGGCGGAACGCACCAGCAATGGCGTGCCCTTGCCTGATGATACCTGGGCGGCGATAGTGAACACCGCACGCGACGTCGGCGTCAGCGAGGCCAGCATCCAGCGGGCGACGGCGTAAATGTATTCGTCATTGCGAGGAGCGGAGCGACGAAGCAATCCATTCTCCGTCGTTCCGGGGCGATGCAAGGCATCGAACCGGGAATCTCGCGCTATAACTTCGAGATTCCGGATCGTCGCTTCGCTCCGTCCGGAATGACGGCGGGTTTTCGAAGAAAAAGAAAGGAACGAAAGAGTGGCAAACAAGGTCAAGGAAATCTGGGCTTCGGGCAAGGCCGTGGTGAACGCGTGGCTCGCGATCCCATCGGGCTTTTCGGCGGAAGTGATCGCGCAGTGCGGCTTCGACAGCGTCACCGTCGACATGCAGCACGGTGTGCAGGACTACCAGTCGATGGTGCAGTGCTTCCAGGCGATGAACGGCCATCCGGTGACCCCGATGGTCCGCGTGCCCTGGAACGAGCCCGGCATCATCGGCAAGGTGCTGGACGGCGGCGCCTATGGCGTGATCTGCCCGATGGTCAATACCAAGGAAGAGGCCGAAAACCTGGTCTCCTACGCCAAATATCCGCCGCGCGGCACACGCTCCAACGGCCCGATCCGCGCCGGCCTCTATGGCACGGCCGGCAATTATCAGAAGACGGCGAATGACGAGATCGTGCTGCTGCCGATGATGGAGACCCGGACCGCGGTCGGCAACATGGAAGCGATCCTCGATGTCGAGGGCATCAACGGTGTCTATATCGGCCCGTCCGACCTCGGCTTCTCCTACGGCCTGGTGCCGAAGCTCGACCGCGACGAGCCCGAGATCCTCAAGATCTACGAGAAGATCGTCAAGGAATGCGGCAAGCGCAATCTCTATCCGGGCATCCATTGCTCGGGCGCCGAGGGCGCGGTGCGCGCCATCAATATGGGTTTCAAGCTCGTGACGCTGTCCAACGAAAGCGGCCTGATGGCGACCTATGCCAGGATGCAGGTGGCGCAGACCCGCAAGGATTCCGGCGGAAAAGCGTGAGAACGCGAATAGTGAGTAGCGAATGGCGAATAGAGCTTAGAGAATAGCTGGCGAGCAGAGCACCGCTATTCGCTACTCGCCATTCGCTACTCGCCCCTAAGGAGAATCCCCATGACTCCGACACCCGTCATCCGCCTGCATCCCGATGATGGCGTGCTGATCGCGCGCGCCAGCCTGCCGCCCGGCATGGTGGTGGCCGATGGGGTGACCACGGTCGAACGTATTCCGGCCGGCCACAAGGTGGCGATCAAGCCGATCGCGCTCGGCGAGCCGATCCGCCGTTACGGCCAGATCATCGGCTTTGCCACATCAGCGATTTCGCCGGGCCAGCACGTCCATACCCAGAATTGCGGCATGGGCGATTTCGCCAAGGACTACGCTTTCGGCGTCGACGTCACGCCGACGCCGAATTTCGATCTGCCGGCAACCTTCGACGGCATCCGCCGTCCCGACGGCCGGGTCGCGACCCGCAACTATATCGGCATCCTCACCTCGGTGAATTGCAGCGCCCATGTCGCCGGCCTCGTTGCCGATATGTTCAAGAAAAATCCCTTCACCGGCGATAATCCATTGGCCGACTTCCCCAATGTCGACGGCGTGGTGGCGCTGACCCACAAGACCGGCTGTGGCATGACGCAGAACGAGCCGCTGGCGCTGCTGCGCCGCACGCTCGGCGGCTATGCGCGGCACGTGAATTTTTCCCACGTGATCGTGCTGGGCCTCGGCTGCGAGGTGAACCAGATCGGCGGGTTGATGGAGGAGCAGAAGCTCGCCGGCCGCTTGCGCGCGATGGACATCCAGGAGGTCGGCGGCACCCGCAAGACGGTCGAAGCCGGAGTTGCCTTTGTTCGCGAGGCGCTGGCCGACGCCAATCAAGTAAAACGTGAGCCCGTGCCGGCCAGCGAACTGACGGTGGCGCTGCAATGCGGCGGCTCGGACGGCTATTCCGGCGTCTCCGCCAATCCGGCGCTAGGTGCTGCGAGCGATCTTCTGGTCCGGCATGGCGGCACCGTGATCCTGTCGGAAACGCCGGAGACCTATGGCGCCGAGCATCTGTTGACGCGCCGCGCGGTGAGCCGAGAGGTCGGCGAGAAGCTGGTGTCGCTGATGCGCTGGTGGGAAGAGTATACCGAGCGCGAAGGCGCCGAGATGAACGCCAATCCGAGCCCCGGCAACAAGGCCGGCGGCCTCACCACCATCCTGGAAAAATCGCTCGGCGCGATGGCGAAAGCCGGCAGCACCAATCTGGTCGACGTCCTGCATTACGCCGAGCCCGTGACCAGGAAGGGCTTCGTGTTCATGGACACACCGGGCTACGATCCGGTAGCGGCGACCGGGCAGGTCGCCGGCGGCGCCAACATGGTCTGCTTCACCACCGGCCGCGGCAGCGTGTTCGGCTGCAAACCGGCACCCTCGATCAAGCTCGCCACCAACACGCCGATGTACAAGCGGATGGAAGACGACATGGACGTCAATTGCGGCACCATCCTCGATGGCGAGGAAACCGTGCAGCAATGCGGCCAGCGCATCTTCGATCTGATGCTGAAAACCGCTTCCGGCCAGCCGACCAAGAGCGAGAGCTTCGACTTCGGCGGCGCCGAATTCGCTCCCTGGGTGCTGGGCGCAACGATGTAACGAAGCGCTTTGGAGCGAAAGCCTGTCCCGAACCTGATCCGGGATGGATAGCGGTTCGCGTCAGGAAAACGCGTCAAGCACAAAAACATGGAGCCTTGGTTCTGCATTCCATCAGAGCCGAGGTTCTACGCGGCCAGGCTTTTCTCCGCTGCTTGCGCATCGGCACGCAGGCTCCGGAAGAACTTCTCCACCTCGCGCGACAGCGTTTCGGCGGTGGATGTCAGATCGCCCGATGCCGACAGTACCGCGTTCGCCGCCGTCGTGGTCTTGCCGATCGCGCTGCCGAGCGAGCCGATATTGCCGACCAGCGTTTCATTGCCCTGGGCCGCCATCTGCGCATTTTTCGAGATTTCGCGCGTAGCTGCGTCCTGCTCGGCGATGGCGCTGGCAATGCTCGAGGTTACCTCGTTGATGTTCTGGACCGCGCCGCCGATTTCGCGCACGGCGTCGACGGCGCTGCGCGTCGAGGTCTGGATCAGGCTGACATTCTGGCCGATCTCGGTGGTCGCCTTGGCGGTCTGCTCCGCCAGGGCCTTGACCTCGTGCGCCACGACGGCGAAGCCGCGGCCGGCCTCACCGGCGCGCGCCGCCTCGATCGTCGCATTGAGCGCCAGCAGATTGGTCTGCTCGGCAATGGTCTGGATCAGGTTGAGCACGCCGTCGATGCGCTGGGTCGCCGCCGCCAGGCTTTCGATTTCCGCCACCGATTTGTCGGTGCGCTGGCCGGTTTGCTCGACCACGACGGCGGACTGATGGATCTGGCGGCTGATCTCCTCGACCGAGGCCGACAATTCCTCCGCGGCCCCAGCCACGGCATTGACGCTGTGCGAGGCCTGCTCGGTGGCGTTGGAAGCGACAGCCGCCTGGCCGTTGGCTTCCGAGGCCACCTTGGCGATCGACTGCGCGGTTTCGCGCATGGTCGCTGCATTGGCGTTCACCGCGCGCACCACGCCGGTCATGGCTTCGCGGAAGGCCTCGGCCGAGGCTTCGACGTGCTGCGCGCGCTCTTCGCGGGCCTTGGCATCGAGCAGCGCCTGCGCATTGAGGCTGCGGTTGTGGGCCATTGCATCCTGGAAGACCTGGATCGCCCGCGCCAGCGCGCCGATTTCATCGCTGCGGCCGGTGTGAGGCACCTCGACATGTTCGGCGCCATCAGCCACCTGTTTGATGGTGGTGGTGATGGCCGAAAGCGGCCGCGCCACCGAGCGTGAGATGAGGAGAACGCCGACCACGACCGTCGCCAGTGCCAATCCGCCGAGGCATGTCAGCAGCAAGGCGAGTTCCTGATTGGTCGCCGCTTCCTGGGCGAGGCGTCTGCCACGTTCGACATAGACCTTCGAAAGCGCTTCGAGATCCTTGTTCAGCGCCGAGCGCACGCTGCGATTGGCGTCATTGTCGCCCCATTCGCGGCCCGCGGCCGGACTGATTTCGACGCCGCGGCGAACCAGCTCGTTGCGGAAGTCGACGAACTGCTCGATGCGCTTCTTGAACACCGCGAACTGTTCGGCGTCGTCGGCCCTGACCAGGGCTTCCCAGTTTCTGACCACGTCGAGGATATGGCTGTTCTGCTTCAGAAGCCCGTCGCCGAATTTCTTCGCGGTAGCGATATCGGGCGACATATAGATGCCGCGCGATTCCATCACCACCGCATAGACCAGCGCATTGATGTGCTCGACATTGAGCGCAGCCTGGCTTGCCGTCTGGGAGGCCTGGGTGAGTTCGGCATTCCGCCTGGAATTGTAATCGGACAGCACGGTGATTGCGGCAGTCAACACCGCGAACAGGGCGAACACCGAGTAAAGTTTAGCCGCAAGCGAAAGCCGTGACATCAGAACGCCCGTCAAGGTGTGGTGAAGGGGATTTCGTTTCTTTAGGCATCGCGGTCTCTCCACGGAGACCGTCCGCCTGGCCGTCTAAAAATTATGCAAAATTTTTGTCGCCAAATCCTTAATTTGCGACGATCGCGTGACGGTCGAGCGCCGCGGTATTGGGGTAAGTCATTGAATTTCAAGAAAACTCGTGGGCCGCGTCGGGTTCTTCAACCGAGCGCGGCGTGCATCAGGGGACACGCGATGGAGCATTGTCAGCACATTCTACGGACCGGCCTTCTGCCCACGGAGATGCTAATGTCGGCCCATAGCCGCCGCACTTGACGCCGTGGCCGCTCCGGAATCGCCATGGTCTATCGCCACGTCATCGCTGCCACCAGCTACGTCTTCGACGATCTCTCCGATCTCCTGGCCAAGGCGACGCCGCCGCGCTCCGGCGATCGGCTGGCCGGGATCGCTGCCGACAGCGCCGAGCAGATGATCGCGGCGCGCATCGCGCTCGCCGACGTTTCCTTGAAGAGATTCCTGGACGAGACCGTCATCCCTTACGAAGAGGATGAAGTCACCCGCCTGATCATCGACAGCCATGACCCGGCGGCCTTTGCGCCGATCGCTTCGCTGACGGTGGGAGGCTTTCGCGACTGGCTGCTCTCGGATGCCGCGACCGGTGAGAGCTTGCGGCAGGTCTCGCGCGGAGTGACGCCGGAAATGGCCGCAGCGGTCTGCAAGCTGATGCGCAACCAGGACCTGATCCTGGTGGCGAAAAAATGCGAGGTGACGACGCGGTTTCGCAACACCATCGGCCTGCGTGGCCATATGAGCACGCGGCTGCAGCCGAACCATCCCTTCGACGATGCCAAGGGCATTACCGCGTCGATCCTGGACGGGCTGTTGCTCGGATCGGGCGATGCCTGCATCGGCATCAATCCGGCCAGTGACGATCCCGCCGTCATCGGCGGCCTGCTGCAATTGCTGGATGAGATCATCGACCGGCTGCAGATTCCGACCCAGGGCTGCGTCCTCACCCATGTGACGACGACGCTTGCCTTGATCGAGCAGGGCCTGCCGGTCGATCTGGTGTTCCAGTCGATCGCCGGCACGGAGACCGCCAATAAGAGCTTCGGGATTGATCTGGCGCTGCTCAAACAGGCGCACCAGGCCGGCCTGTCGCTGCAGCGCGGCAGCGTCGGCAGCAACGTCATGTATTTCGAAACCGGGCAGGGCTCCGCGCTGTCGGCCAATGCCCATCACGGCGTCGACCAGCAGACCCTGGAAGCCCGCGCCTATGGCGTCGCCCGGGCCTTTGATCCGCTCCTGGTCAACAGCGTCGTCGGCTTCATCGGTCCGGAATATCTCTACGACGGCAAGGAGATCATTCGTGCCGGGCTGGAGGATCATTTTTGCGGAAAATTGCTCGGACTGCCGCTCGGCGTTGACATTTGTTACACCAACCATGCCGAGGCCGATCAGGACGACATGGACAATCTCCTGACGCTGCTGGCAGCCGCCGGTGTCAACTTCATCATGGGTGTGCCCGGCGCCGACGACGTGATGCTGAACTATCAGTCGACCTCGTTCCACGACGCCCTTTATGTCCGCGATCTCCTCCACCTGAAGCGGGCGCCTGAATTCGACGACTGGCTGTTTCGGAGCGGCCTTGCCGATGCCGGCTATCGTCTGGCCGGCGACACGACATTGCTTCCGGATTTCGCATCACGACTCGTTTCGTGAACCCCGGCTGCGCTGCAGCAACAGCAACCATTTGCTTTCACATCTATTGGTCCTGGCTGCCACAATGTTGAGGGAATTGTCGCCCAGCGTCGTGGATGCCTATAGTTGAGCTGAAGCAGGCAGTTGCTGGGGAAACTTGATGCGGATTGAAGGCATTGAGAAGATGCGGCGAATCCTTTGCATCTTCCCACGCTACACATCTTCGTTCGGCACGTTCGAATACGCCTATCCTCTGACCGACGGTGTCCAGGCTTTCATGCCGCCTCAGGGGCTGCTTTTGATTGCGGCCTATCTGCCGGCGCACTGGCCGGTCCGCTTCATCGACGAAAATATCCGCGCCGCAACGGCTGAAGATTTCCAGTGGGCGGAAGCGGTGCTGGTCAGCGGCATGCACATCCAGCGCCAGCAGATGAATGACATCTGCCGCCGCGCCCATAGTTACGATCTTCCGGTAGCGCTCGGTGGTCCCTCGGTCAGCGCCTGTCCCGAATATTATCCGTCATTCGATTATCTCCATGTCGGCGAACTCGGCGATGCCACCAACGAGCTGATCGAACGGCTGGCGCGCGATCCGTCGCGCCCGGCCGAGCAGGTGGTATTGAAGACGGTCGATCGCGTCGCGATGACCGATTTCCCGATCCCGGCCTATGAGCTCGCCGAGCTCAGCCGCTATTTCCTCGGCAGCATCCAGTATTCGAGCGGCTGCCCCTATCAATGCGAGTTCTGCGACATTCCCGGCCTATACGGCCGCAATCCCAGGCTGAAGACGCCACAGCAGATCACCGCCGAACTCGACCGGATGCTGGAATGCGGCATCCGCGGCTCGGTCTATTTCGTCGACGACAATTTCATCGGCAACCGCAAGGCGGCGCTCGAGCTGCTGCCGCATCTGGCCGAATGGCAGAAGAAGACCGGCTATGTGCTGCGGTTTTCCTGCGAAGCCACACTCAACATCGCCAAGCGGCCGGAAATCCTCGCCGGCATGCGCGAGGCATTCTTCTCCACTATCTTCTGCGGCATCGAGACGCCCGACCCGGTGGCGCTGAAGGCGATGCACAAGGACCACAACATGATGGTCCCGATCATGGAGGCGATCCACACGCTCAACGGCTTCGGGCTGGAAGTGGTGTCCGGCATCATTCTCGGCCTCGATACCGACAAGCCGGAGACCGGCCAGCATCTGCTCGAATTCATCGAGGCTTCGCAAATCCCGCTTCTCACCATCAATTTGTTGCAGGCGCTGCCGAAGACGCCGCTATGGGACCGGCTGAAGCGCGAGAACCGGCTGATCGAGGACGAGGGCCGGGACTCCAACGTCGATTTCCGCCTGCCATATGAGCAGGTCGTCGGCACCTGGCGCTCCTGCATGGGGAGTGCCTATCTGCCCGGCAAGGTGCTGGAGCGGTTCGAATACCAGATCCGCCATACCTATCCGAACCGGATCCAGCCGCCGCCGTCGGCGGCGCGGATGTCGGGGCAAAACATCAAGCTCGGCCTCATTATGCTCCGCAATATCTTCTGGAAGGTCGGCGTGTTCGGCGACTACCGGCGCGAGTTCTGGAAGTTCACGCTCAGGCGGCTGTTCCGTGGCGAGATCGAATATCTGATCAGCTCGATCATGGTCGCCCATCATCTCATCCTGTTTGCACGCGACGCCTCGGGCGGGCATACCAATGCGTCCTATTATTCGCTCAAGCTGCAGGAGGCCTCCGTTCCGGCGGAGCAGGGCTGGAGCGTTTCGGGCGAAAGCCGGTCCCGGGCTTGATCCGGGATGGGTACCGGTTCGGGTGAAGAAAACGCGTCAAAAACTACAGCCCGGTTCTGATTCCATTAGAACCAAAAGGGCTCGGGATCTGGGAAAAGCGAGATGGCTGAGTCGCCGGCACGATCATTGAGGGATTTGCGTCATCTTACCCCGGCCCGCGTCGGGCTGGGCCGGTCCGGCGCCAGCCTGCCGACCGATGCCCTGTTGGCATTCACCCTGGATCATGCCCGTGCCCGCGACGCTGTTCATGCCGCCGTCGACGTGGCCGCTTTGCGCGAGGGATTGGGGGCCCTTGGTCTTGCGACCTTCGAGGTCCAAAGCCGCGCCGACAGCCGGCGGGATTATCTGCGGCGGCCGGATCTCGGACGGATGCTGGATCAGGGCTCGCGGCAACGGCTGATCGATGCAGCGCGCGAGCCCGGCCAGTTCGTCATCGTTGTCGGTGACGGACTGTCGCCAGCAGCAGTCGATGTCCATGCGGTCGAGCTTGTCCGCAATCTGCTGCCGCGGCTTGGCTCCGATGGCATTGAGGCCGGCTGCGCCGTCATTGCCTCCGGTGCACGGGTTGCGTTGGGTGACGAAATCGGCGCGCTGCTCGGTGCGCAGATGGTGGTGGTGCTGATCGGCGAGCGGCCGGGGCTCTCATCACCGGATAGTCTGGGGGCCTATCTGACCTATGGGCCGAAAGTCGGCCTCACCGATGCCGACCGCAACTGCGTCTCCAATATTCACCGCGCCGGGCTTGGCTATGACGAGGCGGCCGCCAAGATCGCCTGGCTGATCCACGAAGGTCTGACGCGTCAGGTCACCGGCGTGGCGCTGAAGGATGAGAGCGGCGGCGTGGCTCCGCCGCGAATCACGCCGCATCCGGACAAGCACGGCAAAGCCGGAACCTGAAGCCGATATCGCCGGTTGATAGCGGTTTTGTGTGAGCCGCCGGCGCTTGCGAGGCCAAGCCCGGACCTGTAAAACGTGCCCGCAAATTTTTCGCGTGTTTTCAAGAACTAGCGCCGATTTGATGGACCGGACAGGCGGCCTCATTCGCGCCCTCGAACCCAAGCTATACATATACGTCAGGCGAACTGGGCTGATGTGAGAATTGGACAAGGCATGCTCGACCGGAACGACAACGAAGTCCATGTCCAGAAGACCGAACAGCCGCCGAGCGGACCGAGCATCGCCTTCGGGCTGGAGCGGATCGGCCTCATCGCCGTCCGCGCTCCGATCCTGTCCTGCATCGTTCTGGTGGCGCTGATCGTCGCTGCGATCTTTGGCATCCAGCGCATCAAGATCGACGATTCGTTGAGCCAGCTGTTCCGCTCGAATTCCAAGGACTACCAGCAATATGAAGCGGAGATTAAGCGCTTCCCGGCGACCGAGTTCGACGTGCTGGTCGTGGTCGAAGGCAAGACGCTGCTTGAGCGCGACAATCTGGAAAAGCTGCGCGATTTCGTCACCGATCTGCAGCTCGTCGACGGCACCCGCGGCCTGATCTCGCTGTTCTCGGCGCGGCAGGCGCCGGCCCCCGGCAAGCTGCCGGCGGCGCTGTTTCCGAACGAGCTGCCGCAGGGCGCCGACTACGACAAGTTCATCGAGACCGTCAAAAACAACGAGATCATCCGCGGCAAGCTGCTGTCCGAAGACGGCACGCTGGCCCTGATCGTGTTGTCGCTTGAGCCGGATGTGGTCCAGAGCAACAAGCTCAGCGCCACCATCGGCGACATCCGCCAGCTGATCACGCAGGACATGGGTGACACCGGGCTTAAGGTGGAGCTGTCCGGCGTTCCGGTCATGCAGCTCGAGATCCGCAACGCGGTCGAGCGCGACGGGCTGACTTACAACATCCTCGGCGTCCTCGCCGGATGCGTCATCGCCATCATCTTCTTCCGCAAGATATCGTTCATGGTGGTGGCGGCGTTCCCGCCGATCATCGCGATCCTGCTCGCGCTTGGCGGCCTCGGCTGGGCCAATTTCAACCTCAACATGTTCCTGAACGTGATGACGCCGCTCATCATGGTGATCAGCTTCTCGGATTCGATGCAGCTCACCTTTGCGGCGCGCGACCGGCTGATCGCAGGCCAGGACAAGTTCACCGCGTTCCGCAATGCCGTGCTGGTGGTGGGGCCGGCCTGCGTGCTCACCCATGCCACCGCCGGCATTTCATTCATCGCCTTGCAGTTTTCCGATTCCGACCTGATCCGCAAATTCGGCGAGGCCGGACTTGCCGCCACCATCATCGCGCTGCTGGCGGTATTGTCGCTGGTGCCGGTGTTCGGCGTGCTGTTCGTGCGTAATGAGAATGTGTTCGCGGTCAAGTTCCGCAGCGCCGACGCCGGGGTCCAGGCGCTACGCAATTTCTGCTACTGGATCGCGGTGCGCATGGTCGGCCGTCCCGGCCTGTTCAGCCTGATCGCCTTGCTCGTGGTCGGCAGCCTCGCCGGCGTCTATGCCAATCTGCAGCCGCGCTACCGGCTTGCCGACCAGGTGCCGGACAAGCAGCAGGCGGTGGCGGCGAGTAACCGGCTCGACGCTAAATTGACCGGCGCCAACCCGATCGATGTGCTGATCGAATTCCCGAAGGGTGAGTCACTCTATTCGCCGCAGACGCTGGAGACGATCGCGGAAGTCCACGCCACCGTGGAGAAGCAGGCCGGCGTCGGCAATGTCTGGTCGCTGGAAACGCTGCGGCGCTGGCTCGCCGAGAAGGTCGGCACCACCGACGTCGCGACGCTGAAGGAATATGTCGACCTGTTGCCGGTGCATCTGGTCCGGCGCTTCATTTCGGCCAACCAGGATGCGGTGGTGGTGTCGGGCAGGGTGCCTGATCTCGATTCCAGCCAGATCCTGCCGGTGGTCGAGAAACTCGACAAGGCGCTGAACGTGATCCGGCAGAGGCATCCGGGCTATGAGATTGCCGTCACCGGGCTTTCGGCGATTGCGGCGCGCAACAGCGCCAACATGATCGAGAAGCTCAACCGCGGGCTGACCGTTGAGTTCGCGCTGGTCGCGATCTTCATCGGGCTCGCCTTCCGCTCCGTGGTGGTGATGTTCTCGTGCATCCTGCCGGGCATTTTCCCGGTGGTGCTGTCGGGCACGGTGCTGTACCTGCTGGGCGAAGGGTTGCAATTCGCCAGCGTGGTGGCGCTGACGGTGTCGTTCGGCCTCGGATTGAGCGCGACCATTCATTTCCTCAACCGTCTGCGGCTAGAGACCAGGCCGGGCGTCAGTTCGGAGCAGGCGGTCGAGCGTGCCACCGTGCTGGTCGGGCCGGCGCTGATCCTGACCACGGTGGTGCTGGCCTGCGGCCTGGTGGTAACGGTGTTCTCGGCTCTGCCGTCGCTGCGCCTGTTCGGTTGGCTCAGTGCGTTCTCGATGATCGCAGCCCTGATCGCGGATTTGTTCATCCTGCGCCCGACATCGATGTTCCTGATCAACCTGTCGCATCGGCTCCGCGGCAATCGCGCCGAGCAGGCGAAAGCAGCGGAATAGGCAGGACGCGGCTTAAATATTAAGAGCCGCGGTTCAGGTCGGTACGAAATGAGATTGTAGAGCCGTCAATTGCGCGCCAGTGGGTCGCACGACGATGACAGGCTCGGCAAAGCAATCCATCTGACCACAAGCAGGGAATGGAGTGCTTCGTCGCGCTTTGCTCCTCGCAATTGTCACGGCCTATGATTCAGGTTGAAGGTTATCGGTTCTTCACCGTTGTCAGCTCTTCACCATCGTGATGTTGACGCCGCGGATCTCGCCCTTCGAGCTGATCTGCACGGTCTGCCGGTTCCCCGTGGTGCGCAGTGTCAGGTTGGCGGCAAAGCCGTTGGCCTCGACGAACACCTCGATCCGGCCGCCGCCCGCGGTGCCCTGCAGACTGCCGAACACGTTGCGGCTCGCTTCGCTCCAATTGCCGGAAATGCGATTGCCTTCACTGGTCACGTCGCTGCTCAGATCGATCTTGTAACTGTCGCTGGCGCAGCGAAGGTTCTGCTTGAGACCCTGACCGCTGCCATTGACCTTGTAATTGGCCTTGCAGCGCAGCCGCTCGGTGGTGCCATCCGAAAGCGATACCGTTCCGACGCCCGACCATGAGCCGTCAAAACCGGCAAATGGCTTGGACGATTGCGCGTAGCCTGCCGGTAGGGACAACAGCAGCGCGGCACCGAAGGCCGCAGCTTTGATCGCCTGCCCAAACAGGCCGGAAGCAAACCCTGTCATGTCGAATTTTCCCGTTTAATTGACGCGCTCGGATAAAGCTGTCTCGCCGCACCGGAAGTTAGTGTTGCCGCGTTCTGTTAGGTTCAAATGACAACCGTCGGCCACGATTACGGCAATCGACGATCATATCGATAGCGCAAAATACACAAAGAGGAAGAAGACGAGCGGCATTTTTTTCTTCCTATCGTCAAAAAAATTCGGACATTCGCCCAATTCGCACCGCGGGCCGACTGCCTGTCGGTATCCTTCCGTACCCTATGGCGTCAGTGCAACATTGGCGAAAAAATAATGCCGTAATTTCAACTAATTGCCTTCCCCGATTGAGTTATTGCGGAAGGATCGCTATTCGGGGGTACGCCGCCGCAAATTTTGGCCGCATTTGCCAGCGCTTTTGTCATCCGTCGTCGCGGTCCGTGGCGTCTGCAACAAAAGGTGAGCGTTCCGGCTCGGCCCCATGCGAGGGGAAGAGAGGGAATTCTCCGCGGTTAGGAATGAAGGAACAAAATGCACAAGTTTTTCTTCGCACTCTGTGTCTTGTCGATATCAGTTTCCACCAGTGCGATGGCCCAGCGCAGCGGAACTCCGGAAGAGCAGAAGGCTTGTACGCGGGATGTCGAGCGTTTTTGCCGTAGCGTGATGGACCAGGGGGATTTCACTGTTCTGGCCTGCCTGAAGGAACACCGTGAGAAGATTTCCAAGGGCTGTGATCTGGTGCTGAAGAATCACGGGCAGTAAGGCCTTCGTTTACGTTGCGTCGTCGCCCGCAAGACCCTCCGGCCGGTTCGATTTTAACCGTAATTCAGAGTTGCAGGCGACGGCGGTAAAGCATTGGTTTTAGCGACGTATTCCCCTATATGGGGGCTACGGTCCATTGGCATGCGTGAATGATCGCTGCCTCATTCACCTACCAAATGTAATCAGTTTCTGATGACCACTGCGAGCGAACTGCGATCCGGCAAGAGCCACCGCGACGAGAATTTTCCCGTCGCGTCGTGGATCATTCATCGGCGCCACCGCGCGCTGATCCTGGCGTTCTACAATTTCGTCAGGACCGCCGATGATATTGCCGATCACGTGACGCTCGGCGAGCGCGACAAGCTCGCTTACCTCGATCTGCTCGAGGCCGAACTGCTCGGACAAGGCGACAGCCAGATCGAGGCGGTCAATCTTCGCCGCGCGCTGGCGGAGCGCGGCATGCCGCCGCGCCACGCGCTCGATCTGTTGACCGCATTCCGCATGGACGTCACCAAGCTGCGTTACGAGAACTGGGATGAACTGATCCATTATTGCCGCTATTCGGCGATGCCGGTCGGACGATTCATGCTCGACGTTCACGGCGAAAGCACCGCGACCTGGACGGCGTCCGATGCGCTCTGCGCCGGCCTGCAGATCAACAATCACCTGCAGGACTGCGGCAAGGACTACAAGAACCTCGATCGCGTCTACATCCCGCGCGATGCGCTGGCCGCGGCGGGCGCATCCGTGGAAGAGCTTGGCCGGGACAGGGCCTCGCCGGCGCTGCTGCAATGCCTGCACGGGCTTGCCGCGCGAACCGAGGCGCTGCTCAACGAGGGTAAATCGCTCGGCGCCAAGGTGAAGGATTTCCGCCTCGGCCTTGAAATCTCGGTGATCCAGAGCTTTGCCGAGCGGATCGTCCACCTCCTGAAGCAGCGCGATCCCCTGAGCCAGCGCGTGCATCTGTCGCCGCTCGAACTGCTCGCCCATAGCGCCGGCGGGATTGCCGGCGAGGTCATGCACCGGGTGGTGGGACGGCGGCCGGTATCCAAACGGGCGGCCGGGGCATGACGCTGGAGGCGGCGGCGACCAACGCGAATTACGGGACCACCGCGTCCGGCAGCTCGTTCTATGCGGCGATGCGGATCCTGCCGCGCGAGCAGCGCGACGCGATGTTCCAGATCTACAGCTTTTGCCGGCAGGTCGATGATATCGCCGATTCCGCCGGTCCGCGGCCGGAGCGGCTTGCAGCGATGGAGCAATGGCGTGACGATATCGATGCTCTCTATCAGGGCCATCCGCCGCCGCGGCTCAGGGATTATCTGGCGACGGTTCGCCGCTTCGGGCTGAAGCGCGAGGATTTTCTCGCGATCATCGACGGCATGGAAATGGATATCCCGCAGGATATCCGCGCGCCCGATCTTGCCACCCTCGACCTTTATTGCGATCGCGTCGCCAGCGCCGTCGGGCGGCTGTCG
The DNA here is from genome assembly GCA_035547995.1 of Bradyrhizobium sp. GTDB lineage: Bacteria > Pseudomonadota > Alphaproteobacteria > Rhizobiales > Xanthobacteraceae > Bradyrhizobium. The sequence continues at coordinate 18,459 of DASZTN010000001.1, forward strand.
GTGCGGGTGTTCGGCCTTCCCGAAGACGACGGTATCCTCCTGGCCCACCATCTCGGCCGCGCGCTGCAGCTGACCAACATCCTGCGCGATATCGACGAAGATGCTGCGATCGGCCGGCTTTATTTGCCGCGCGAGGGCCTGCTGCATGCCGGTATCACCACCGACGATCCGGTCACGGTGGCCGCAGACAAGGCGCTGCCGAAAGTCTGTGCGCCGCTGGTCGAGCGGGCCCGCGCCCATTTTGCCAAGGCCGATGAAATCATGAAACGCAATTCGCGGCGCCGGGTCCGCGCGCCGCGGATCATGTCGAAATATTATCGGGCGGTCCTCGAACTATTGGTCGCAAGAGGATTCGCGCCGCCCCGCCCGGCGGTGCGCCTCAACAAAATGGCCAAGCTCGCTATCATTCTTCGCTACGCTTTCATCTGATGACAAAAAACGTCCATATCATCGGCGCTGGAGTTTCTGGCCTGTCCGCCGCCGTTCGGCTGGCAAATGCCGGCTACAACGTGCATGTCCACGAGGCCACCCAGCAGGCGGGAGGCCGTTGCCGTTCCTATTTCGACGCGGCAACCAATCTCACCATCGACAATGGCAATCATCTGTTGCTCTCCGGCAATCGCCATGCGCTCGCTTATGCCAGATCGATTGGTACCGAGGCCGGACTGGTGGGGCCGGCGAGCGCGCAATTTCCCTTTGTCGATCTCACCACCGGCCAGCGCTGGAAGCTCGATCTCGGCGACAGCCGGTTGCCGCTCTGGGTGTTCGATGCGGCGCGCCGCGTCCCCGATACCAGCCTGTCCGACTATCTCGCACTGGCGCCACTGGTCTGGGCCGGCACCGACAAGCTCGTCGGCAGGACCATTCCGTGCAAGGGGACGCTCTATCAGCGGCTGGTGCAACCGTTGCTGCTCGCCGCGCTCAACGTTGATCCGCCCGAAGGCTCGGCCGGACTGGCCGGTGCGGTGGTGCGAGAGACGCTGCTTGCCGGCGGACAGGCGTGCCGGCCGCTGATCGCCCGCGAGGGCTTGAGCGCAGTGCTGATCGAGCCGGCGGTAAAGCTGTTGCAGGGGAAGGGCGCCAGCGTCCAGTTCTCGCATGAGCTGCGGGCGTTCGGAATGTCGGATGGCCGCGTCAATGAGTTGAAATTCGGCGATGGCGTGGTCGTGCTCGGGCCCGACGATGCCGTGGTGATGGCCGTTCCGGCGCGCCCTGCGGCGTCGCTGCTGCCGGGCCTGAAGACGCCGTTGAAATTTCGCGCCATCGTGAACGCGCATTTCCGGTTCGATCCGCCGCCCGGCGCGGCGCCGATCCTGGGAGTGGTGGGCGGGCTGGTCGAATGGCTGTTCGCGTTTCCGCAGCGGCTGTCGGTGACGATCAGCAATGGCGACCGGCTGGTCGACATGCCGCGCGAGGAGCTCGCGCAGGCGATCTGGAACGACATCTGCAAGGCGGCCGGCGTCGCCGGCGAATTGCCGCCCTGGCAGATCGTCCGCGAGCGGCGGGCGACATTCGAGGCCACGCCGGAGCAGAATGCCCTGCGTCCAGGGGCGGTCACCCAGTGGAAAAACCTGTTTCTCGCCGGCGATTGGACTGATACGGGGTTGCCGGCAACCATCGAGGGATCGGTACGGTCGGGCGACCGCGCCGCCGACCTCGTTCTTGCCCTGCGTCGAGGTTGATCGCGGGGCTGCTGATCGGGAGATCACAAGCGGTTTCCGATGAAACCGGATAAGGATTACTGCAGATATGTCGAACGAGATCCATTCCAGCGATAGCACGATTGGCAGTGCAACCGATGCAGGGCTGGAAGCGAGCATCGCATCGGCAACCCAGGCGCTGCTCGAGCATCGCCAGGCGGACGGGCACTGGGTGTTCGAACTCGAAGCCGATTGCACCATCCCAGCCGAATATGTCCTGCTCCGCCATTATCTGGCCGAGCCAGTCGATGCCGAGCTGGAGCGCAAGATCGGCAACTATCTGCGCCGGATTCAGGGGGCGCATGGCGGCTGGCCGCTGGTCCACGAGGGCGCCTTCGACATGAGCGCCAGCGTGAAGGCCTACTTCGCGCTGAAGATGATCGGCGAGTCCCTCGACGCTCCGCACATGGTGCGGGCTCGCGAGGCGATCCGCTCGCGCGGCGGCGCCGTTCACAGCAATGTGTTCACGCGTTTCATGCTGTCGATGTTCGGCGTCACGACCTGGCGGAGCGTGCCGGTGCTGCCGGTC
>DASZTN010000002.1:0-7667 GCA_035547995.1 Bradyrhizobium sp.
CGGATGGACAAAGCGGGTCAAAACGAAACGGCGCCCGGTCCTGATTCCATCAGAACCGGAAAGGCTTCAGGCGGCTTCAGAAGCACACGCCGAGGAGCCTGATCCGGCAGGTTCGCGCCGCGGTCTTCGTTGCGGCCGCCGAAACGATCTTCTTTCCCGCCGGCGAGGCGGCCTTTTTCCTTGAAGCCATTCGCGACGAATAATCGCCGGCAATTTCCATCGCCCAGTAGGTCCGATGCGACATCTCATTTTTCACGCTGGCGACGCCGATCCGGGATGCATTATGCAACAGAAGATTGCGGCGATGCTCCGGCGAGTTGATCCATTGCTCGAGCGTCTTGTCGAAAGTGTCGTAGCCATACGCAATATTTTCCCCGGCGCGCCCTGCGCCCGAGGGCGAGATCCGTGAGCTGAATGATCCCAGCACTTCATGATCGAGCCTATCTTTGGCAGCCATCGCTTTGGCCTGCGCCAGCGCGATCCGGTTCAACGTCGCATCGCTGGTGACGCGTCCTTCGCCGTGCTTCGTTCGAAAATTGGAAATCATCTCGGCCGGCGATGATTGCGCCGCGGCGCTGCTGCAGGCGAGCAGGGCTAGTGCGAAGAGGGCTGCAGATAATCTCATCTGGGGAATCGCAACGCGGAGAGAACGCCAGGAAAGTGAGCACGAACGCTCGGCGCAGTCTACACCGAGACGGCGGCGCGAACGCGACCGGTATTACCAAAAACGCGCAGGTAACGCTCGACCTCCGAGGGGATGCCGGTGGCCTTCTCCGGATTGTCGGAAAGTTTTACCGCTGGCCGGCCATCGACCGAGGTCACCTTGCAGACAATCGAGATCGGATCGAGATTGGTGGAATTGTCCGGCGCGCAGCCGACGAAATCATTGGTCAGATTGGTGCCCCAGCCGAAGCTGATCCTGACGCGTCCAGCGAAGTGGTGGTAGGCCTCCTCGATCGAATCGACGTCCATGCCGTCGGAGAAAACCAGAAGTTTTTCCTTGGGATCTCGCCCCTTCTGCTTCCACCACTTGATGATCTGCTCACCCGCCGCGATCGGCGGTGCGCTGTCCGGCCGGAAGCCGGTCCAGTCCGCCACCCATTCGGGCGCATCGCGCAGGAAGGCGGCGGTGCCGAAGGCGTCGGGAAGCGCGACCAGAAGATTGCCGCCATAGGTATGGCGCCATTGATCGAGAATGCGATAGGGCGCCCAGCGTAGCTCGCTGTCGTCATTTGCCAGTGCCGCAGCGACCATCGGCAGTTCATGCGCATTGGTGCCGATCGCTTCGAGATCGTTGTCCATTGCCAAGAGGACGTTGGAAGTGCCGGTGAAGGACGATCCCAGACCTTCTTTGACCGCCTCGACGCACCAGCGTTGCCACAGGAAGCCGTGGCGGCGGCGGGTGCCGAAATCGGAAAGCCGCAAGCCGTCGAGCTTGCGCAGCCGCTCGACCTTGGTCCAGAGCTTGGCCTTGGCGCGGGCATACAGCACATCCAGGACGAAGCGGCCCTGTCCCCTCACGACTGCGCGTGAACGCATTTCGTTTAGAATGGAAAGCGCCGGTATCTCCCACATGGTCGTGTGCGTCCAGGGCCCGTGGAAATGCAGTTCATACTGGCCGTCGACCTTGTGCAGCTCATATTCGGGAAGCTGGAAATCGCCCAACCAGCGGATGAAATCCGGCGAGAACATCTGGGTCTTGCCGTAGAAGGTATTACCGGCGAGCCAGATCAGTTCCTTCTTCGAGAAGCGAATGGTGCGGGCGTGATCGAGCTGGGCACGAAGCTCGCCTTCATCGATGATCTCGGCGAGCCGCACATGCCGGGTACGATTGATGACCGAGAAGGTGGTCCGGGTCTGCGGATAGAGCTCCCGGATCATCTGCTGCATCAGCAGCTTGTAGAAGTCGGTATCGAGCAGGCTGCGCACGATCGGATCGAGCCGCCAGCCGTGATTATAGGTCCGGGTTGCAATATCGGTGAACGTCATGATCGAACTTTACCCTGCCGGAAACCATGCAACCAGTGGCTTTGTTACAGGACCTCAATGCGCCGTTCCCTGTTTGACCCGCTCGATGGCCGCGGGCAAATCAGTCCACTCCGGCTTGTCGGGGGCGAATTGCCGCCTGAGATAGGATACGAGCTCAGCCATATGCTCATCGGTCAGGCTGTCCTTGAAACCGGGCATATAGCCGAGGTTGCTCGAGGCCGGCGCCGAAACCCCATGCAAGATAATCTGGATCAGGTTGTCCGGTAAGGTGCTGTGCAGATTGCTGTTCAGCGCCAGCGAGGGCCGGCTGCCGAATAGCGGCGCTCCGCCGACTTCGTGACAAACCGCGCAAGCGCCCAGGTAGAGACGGGCGCCGAACGAGGCGGGCGCGACCGAGCGGGTATTGGTGGCTGCTTCCAGCCTGACGGCAAGTGCATCCCGCGCCGGCCGGTCCATCGCTGTGTCGTTGAACGAGGCGAGATAGACCGCAATCGCGCGGATGTCCTGGTCGGGCAGGGCTGCCAGTTCCTTCACCACCGGCGCCATCGGCCCGGCGGCAACGCCGTGAAAGCGGGACTCGCCGGTTCGTAAGTAGGCGAACAATTCATCCTCGCTCCACGGAATGGGCGCCTGCGACAGTGAGGTCAGCGCCGGCGCCTCCCAGCCTTCGGCAAATCCGCCCGCAAGATAGGCGCCCGCCTTCTCCGCGCCGAGCGCGTTGCGCGGCGAATGACAGGCGGCGCAATGGCCGAGACCTTCGACCAGATAGGCGCCGCGATTCCATGTCTCCGATTTGGTTGGATCGGGCTGATATGCATTCGCCTGGTGAAATAGCGCATTCCATCCGGCGATCAGCGGACGCAGGTTAAAGGGAAATTTCAGGGTCGTCTTCGGCGCCTCACTGCGCACCGGCGTCTGCGCCATCAGGAATGCGTAGAGCGCCTGCAGGTCGGCATCGGTCGCCTTGGCGAAATGCGTGTAGGGAAATGCCGGATAGAGATGACGGCCATCGCGATGGATGCCCTCGCGCATCGCGCGCTCGAATGCGGGATAGGACCACGCGCCGATGCCGGTTTCGACATCGGGCGTGATGTTGGTGCTGTAGATGATGCCGAACGGCGTTTCCAGCGGCCGCCCACCGGCATTGACGATGCCGCCGGTCTGGGTGTGGCAGACGGCGCAATCGCCGAGCGCCGCCAGCTGCTGCCCTCGGGCGATGGTTTCGGCCGAATAAACCGAAGGATCGGGCCGCGCGATCGGTGCGATTGCGCGCCAGGGCAACGCGGCGGCGCCGATGCCGATGACTGCGGCACAGACCGCCGCCAGACCGCCGAACAGACTGGCGCGACCTGCGAACGGATTTCGCCATTTGTCGGTCGAGGGGATCGGCTTGACGGGGCACGCGAGCGTTGCTGCTGGTGGGGCCTGCTCTTCGCCGCGCAATCCCCGAAGAATCCGCTCCGGCGTAAACGGCGGTTCGCGGAAACGCACCCCGGTCGCATCGAAGATCGCATTGGCGATGGCGGCTGCGCTGGGGACGGAGGCCGATTCACCGACACCGAGCGGCGGCTGGTCCGGGCGTGGCAGCATCAGCACGTCGATCTTCGGCAGATCGGGGAAGGTGATGATGGGGTAGGCGCCCCATTCCCGGCTCGTCACCGCCTTGCGGTCGAAGGAGACTTCCTCCATCAGCGCGCGGCTGGTCGATTGAACGACATTGCCGTGGATCTGATGCCGGACGCCGTCCGGATTGATCATCAGGCCGGAATCCTGGCCGGCCACCACGCGGGTGACATTGACCTCACCGGTTGCCCTGTTGACGGCGACATCGGCGATCCATGCCGACCAGGCGGCGCCGAAGCCGGGAAATTTGCTGTGCACATAGAGCGCGTAGGCGAAGCCGCGTCCACGCACGATGTCGCCTTCGGCAACCGGCTCCTGCCGCACCGGACGCGGTGTCCAGCCACCGCGCTCGGCGACGGCCTTGACGAGATCGACCGCGCGCGGGTCCTTCAGATAGCGCAGCCGATATTCGATCGGATCGACTTTCGCCTCGCTCGCCAGTTCATCGATGTAGGATTCATGGGCGAAAGTGTTCGGCAAGGCGGAGACGCCGCGAAGCCACGAAGCGCGCACGATCGGCGGCATGTCATGCGCCACCACGCGCAGATGATCATAATCGTAGGGCGGGATCGCGGTGCGATCGCCCATTTCAAACACCGCTGGAGCGGGACTGATGCGTCCGGTCAGCAGCAGCGCCAGCGTCGGCGCGCCGTTCGACGGATAGCGGGTGGCAAAATCATAACCGGCGACGCCGCCGTCGGCATTCAGCCCGCCTTTGACGTCCATCAACTGCCCGGTGCCCTTGGGCTCCCAGGCGTGTTCCTGCTCGCGCGTCAATTGCACACGGACGGGGCGGCCGACCGCGCGCGACAGCAGCAGCGCGTCGGCCGAAACATCGTCGGCGCAGTTGCGGCCGTAACAACCGGCGGCTTCCATCCGGATCACTTCGATCTCGGCCTCAGTGCGTTCGATCAGCAGCGCAAGATCGGCGCGTAGCACATGCGGATTCTGTGTGCCCGACCATACCCGGCTATGGCTTTCCTGGTAATCGGCGACGGCGCAGGAAGGGCCGATCGAGCCGTGCATCTGATAAGGCCAGACGTAAGTTCGATGCATCGGCTTTGCCGCGCCGGCGATCGCGGTATCGACGTCGCCCTTGTCGACCAACGTCCTCGGCGCCGACGGATTGGCGCGTAGCGCCGTTTCGATGTCCTTCAGATCAGGCAGCGTCGGCGTCGGTTTCCACGTCACCTTGAGCTGCGCCGCTGCCCTGATGGCATTTTCCTCGCGCTCGGCAACGACGCCGACGAAATCGCCGATCCTGACCACCGCAATCAGACCCGGGATATTCCGCACCGAACCTTCATCGACCGCGATCAGGCTGGTGCCGACGAACGGACCGGCATCGACGCCGGCATAGGGCGGGCGCACGACCCGGCCGTGCAGCATGCCGGGCACGCGCATGTCGTGGACATAGACCAGTTCACCGGTCGCCTTGGCCGGTAGATCGACGCGCGGCACCGGTTGTCCGACGATGGTGTAGGCGCTGACCGCTTTGACCGGAACCTCGTCGGCAAGTTCAAGGCAGATGGTTTCATCGGCGATCAGTTCGCCATAGCTGACGCTGCGGTTGTCCTTGCCGCGGATCAGGCCGTCCTCGATCGAAAGCTGTTCGATCGGCAGTTCAAGCTGCCTGGCAGCACGGGCGATCAGAAAGTGCCGCGCCTGCGCTGCGGCCTTGCGCAATGGAATCGCCGATACCTGGATGGTCTCGCTGGCGATCGTTGCGCCCTGGTTGGGCACGCTCGATGTATCGCCGAGCACCACGACCACGCGGGCAAAGGACACGTCGAGTTCTTCGGCCACGATCTGTCCCAGCGCGGTGCGGATGCCGGTGCCGAGGTCGACATGACCGTTGAAGGCGGTGACCGAACCGTCTGCCGTGATCTTGATAAAAGTTTCGAGCGCGCCGTCGACGTTGCCGGCAGGCCGCGTGACCGCCAATGATCCCCGCCATGGCTTGCGATGTTCGGGACGATCCGATGCCGCCATCAGCCGCCGACCTCGACGTCATGGCCGGCGGCGCGCATCGCTGCACGCAGGATTTCGACATGAGCGCCGCATCGGCAAAGGTGATGGCGCAGCGCCTCCAACACGTCGGCTTCGGAAGGCCGGGGCTTGCGGATGAGTAACGCTCTCGTACTCATGATCATGCCGTTGAGGCAGTAGCCGCATTGTGCGGCTTGTTCCTTGATGAATGCTTCCTGCACCGGATCGGGGGCGTCGCGTGTGCCGAGCCCTTCGAGCGTCACCACGTCGCGACCGATGCAGCCCTCGATCGGGACCACGCAGGATCGCGCCGCGACACCGTCGATCAGCACGGTGCAGGCGCCGCATTCACCGAGACCGCAACCGTATTTAGGTCCGTTCAATTCGAGGTCGTTGCGCAGCACGTAAAGCAGCGGCGTGTCTGCGGCCGCGCCGATGTCGTGGATCTTACCGTTGACGGTCAGGCGGATCGTAGTCTGCGTCATAGGCCCTGAGCCCTGGCGGTTGCGTTGCGATGCCACATCAAAATCGGTCCGAACGATACTGTTTGTATACAAACGTGCAAGCCGCCCATACTGCGGTGCACCCGTTTGCCTGCTTTCTGGACAATCGCATAAGCAAACTGAATTTTTATTCGGCAACGGCGTTTCGGCAATGAAAGGAAGCTTGACAGGTCTCAGGCGCCCGCGCAACATCGTTCGTATACAAATGAACTAAGCCGGCGAAACTTTGCTATGATCGTTGTTCCGGCGACGCCGGAACGTCACCGATTTCGCCGGTTCGAAAGCTCGAGGGCGGCGCGCGGGTTTGCCGATGACCGATACGACGATTGCTGCTGCTGGCGATAAGATCCGCTGCGATGCCTGTCCGGTGATGTGTTACATCAAGCCGGGCGCGGCAGGCGCCTGCGATCGTTACGCCAATCATGATGGCCAATTGGTGCGCGTCGATCCGCATATCCTGCTGGAACGGACGGTGTCACATGGCGGCCAGCTGGTGCCGTTCCAGGCCAGTGGCGATTGGGACGGGAGCATCGTCCACGAGCCGGGACTGTTCGTCACGGCGATCGGCGCGGGCACCACTTATCCGGATTACAAGCCCGCGCCTTTTATAGTTTCCTCGGAAGTTGACGGCGTCGACATGGTCACGGTCGTGACCGAAGGCATCTTCAGCTATTGCGGCGTCAAGGTGAAGATCGACACCGACCGCTATCTCGGTCCGGAGACCGCAACGGTCCGGGTGCAGGGTGAGGCGGTAGGACATGTCACGACCAGCGAATATGGCTCACAGATGCTGTCGCTCGGCGGCGTGCACCATCTGACCGGCGGATCGAAGAAGGAAGGCCGTGTCACCTGCGACGCGCTGATGGACTTGAGCAACTGCAAGGCGGTCGAGGTCACCATCGATGGTGGCGCCACGGTGGTGGTGCAGGCTGGCCGCCCGCCGGTTGTCAACGGCGTTGCGGAAGAGCGCATGCGGGTCGGCTGCGGGTCGGCGACCATCGGTATGTTCGCCAAGCAGTGGCTGGGCAAGGTCGATGAAGTCGTCGTGGTCGACGACCACATCACCGGCGTGCTCTCGGAACATCAGGCCGGCAAGCTGCTCGATATCGCCGATACCGGAATCAAGATGAAGGGCCGCCGCTCGACGCCCGGCCGTTATTTCCAGGTCGCCGAGCCCGGCACCGGCTGGGGCGGCACCCAAATTTCCGATCCCCTGTCAGTGCTCGGTCCGTTCGATCCGAAGGCGGCGCGGCCGGGCCTCACCATGCTGATGGTTTCGACCACCGGCGAGCACGCGGCCTATTACGAGCTCGACGAGGCGCTGCGGCCGATCGAGAAGCAGATCCCGGCGGCGCTCCAGCATTCGGTCGACCGGATTCAGGAGAATTGCGAACCGGCGCTGTGCACCGTATTGTTCATGGCCGGCGCTGGTGGTTCGCTGCGCGCTGGTGTCACCGACAATCCGGTGCGCCTGACGCGCTCAGTGAAGGATGCGCTGACGCGGGTCACGAGCGGCGGCGCGCCGGTCTATGTCTGGCCGGGCGGCGGCATCACCTTCATGGT
>DASZTN010000003.1:0-20980 GCA_035547995.1 Bradyrhizobium sp.
GACGAGCAGCTTGCGCTCCGGATCGTGGACGAATACCGCGACGACGTCTTCCGCCGACTCCATGTCGACCATCAGCTTGATCGGCTCGCCATGCCCGCGCCCGCCGGGCAGCTTCTCCGCGGCCAGCGTATAGAAGCGTCCGCCGGTGGAGGCGACGATGATCTTGTCGGTGGTCTCGGCCTCTATCGCCGCCTTCAGGCTGTCGTCGGTCTTGAACTGCAGCGTCGAACGATCGATGCCGTGACCCTTCATCGCGCGGATCCAGCCCTTGTCCGAAACGACAACCGTGATCGGCTCGCGCTCGACCATAGCCGTCTGGATCGCTTCCTCCGCGTGCTCCGGCGCCTCGCCGAAGGTGGTGCGGCGCTTGCCGATCTCGGTGTTGGGACCGAACGCCTTCTTCACCTCGCGGATCTGGCCGGCGATCGCCTCCCACTGCTTGTCCTCGGATTTCATCAGCGCGTTGAGCGACTTCTGTTCCTTAGTCAGCGTATCGTGCTCGCCGCGGATTTCGAACTCCTCGAGCTTGCGCAGCGAGCGTAGCCGCATGTTGAGGATCGCTTCCGCCTGCACGTCCGTGAGCTTGAACGTCTTCATCAGCACCGGCTTCGGCTCGTCCTCGGTGCGAATGATCTTGATGACCTTGTCGATGTTCAGATAGGCGATCAGATAGCCGCCGAGGATCTCGAGCCGGCGCTCGATCTGTTCCTTGCGGTAGTTGGAGCGCCGGACCAGCACGTCGCGCAGATGGTCGAGCCATTCGCGCAAGCATTCGGCAAGGCCCACGACCTTGGGGATGCGGCCCTTCACCAGCACGTTGAGGTTCAGCGGGATCCGGCTTTCCAGCTCGGTCAGCCGGAACAGCGATTCCATCATCAGCTCGGGATCGACGGTGCGGGATTTCGGCTCGATGACGAGGCGGACGTCCTCGGCCGATTCATCCCTGATGTCGCCGACCAGCGGCAGCTTCTTTTCGTTGAGCAGTTCGGCGATCTTCTCGACCAGCCGCGACTTCTGTACCAGCCAGGGGATTTCGGTGACGACCACGACCCAGGTGCCGCGCGCGCCCTCCTCCTGCAGCCATTTGGCGCGGACCCGGAACGAGCCGCGGCCGGTGGTGTAGGCCTCGGTGATGCTTTCCTTGGAGTCGATGATGATGCCGCCGAGCGGGAAATCCGGTCCCTTGACCCAGCGCAGCAGGCTCTTCGATTTCGCATCGGGCTTGTCGATCAGATGCAGCGCCGCGTCGCAGAGCTCGGCGACGTTGTGCGGCGGGATCGAGGTCGCCATGCCCACGGCGATGCCCTGCGCGCCATTGGCGAGCAGGTTGGGAAATCCGCCCGGCAGCACGACCGGCTCCTGGGCCTGGCCGTCGTAACTGGGACGGAACTCGACGCCGTCTTCATCGATGCCGTCGAGCAGAAGCCGCGCGACCTCGGTCATGCGCGCTTCGGTGTAACGGTAGGCGGCAGGATTATCGCCGTCGACATTGCCGAAATTGCCCTGGCCGTCGACCAGCGGGTAGCGCGAAGCGAAATCCTGCGCGAGGCGGACCATGGCGTCGTAGATCGCCTGGTCGCCATGCGGATGGAACGAACCCATCACGTCGCCGACGATCTTGGCGGATTTCTTGAAGGCGGTGCCGGGGTCGAGCCGCAAAAGCCGCATGCCGTAGAGGATGCGGCGGTGCACCGGCTTCAGGCCGTCGCGCGCATCCGGCAGCGCGCGGTGCATGATGGTTGAGAGCGCATAAGCGAGATAGCGCTCTTCCAGCGCCTCGCGCAGCGCGACTTCGTGGACTTCTGCCGGTTCCGGCGGAACTAGTGCTTTACCCATAACCCGAATGCTTTCAATGATTTCCCGGCAGCTTCTACAGGGTTCGATGACCGCTGCGCGGTTCTGGCCGCCCTCGGGAAAGCCTTGCGAGGATCCTTGGGAGAACGACTCAAATATCTCCCGTTAAGAGCCCGCTTATACTCAAAAAAGCGGCCCTGCGAAGGCTTAAAGCCGGTGTTGCGAGCCAGCTATTTCACGGCCGAACAGGCCGGTTCCGCCCCGGTTTTGTGCTGGTGGCGTCAGACTACGAAGCAATCGGTCGGCGCTTCGTTGTCCCGGACAGAACCAAAGTCCGGACAGAGCCGATCGGTCGGCGCAGAGCGCCGCCACCGACAGGCCCTGGCGATCAGGCGCCGGCAATGACGGCTATGAGAGCAGAATTTTCAACGGGAGCGATTGCGCCTGACGCACATCGGGTCGCAATCGAGCACTTCCTTTTCGCCGACGACGCCGCGAAAGACGGTGACTTCGCTGTCGTCGTCATGGTGCGCGACGGCTTCCGCAACCCTGGTGTTTTTGCCGTCGGCGATGCTGCGCAGCGCCAGCGACAGGGTGCCGCTCAGGCGAGCCTTCGCCAGCGTCTCGACCTGGGGCGGCGTCAATTCCAGCGTGACCGTCTTTCCGAGCACGGTGTTCTGGCCCTCCTTCTCCTTGGGGGCCTGATCGATCGCAAGCACGCGGATATTGCTCAGCACGACCTGCGAACTGACGAAATCGGTCTGGACTGCATCGGGGCCGGACTGCAGTTTCTCATGTCTGGACAGCACCACGTCGACCCGGTCGTTGGGCAGGATAAAACCTCCCGCCCCGGTCTCCGGCGATATTTCGGTCGAGACGGCGCGCATGCCGCTCGGCAGGATGGCGGCCATGAAGCCCGAGCCATTGGCCTTCACCAGCTTCTGCTCGCGGATCGGCTCACCGGCAATGAAGGGCGCCCGCACGATCGAGCCGGCCAGCTCGGTGATCGCATTGGGCCGCTGCTTGCGGTTGATGAAATTGTTGCTCGCCGTGCTTTGGGTCCAGGTCTGCCATTGCAGCAGCTCAGGGGTGACGGTCTGGCCGAGACCGATATCGTTCTTGGCAACGAGGACGTCGACGGTCGGAATCTGCGCTACGGCCGGTGCCGGCGGGGGCCGGTTATCTGATCCGCTCGCAAGATAAGCGGCTATGCCTCCGGCGATGATGGCGATCGCCAGAATGATGGTCCGTGACCGGTTCATACGCATGACTCACACACTACGCTACGCTGGCGGTACGGCCGCCCAGGTCAAATTAACCAGCCATCAGTCAAAGCGAGGTTAATGGACGGTAGCAAAATCCTGCGATTGTTCCCGAAACTGGCAGCGGCGCAGAGGCGCCTGCCTTGCCGGACAGCCGGTATGAAAAAGACCCCGCCTTGCGGCGAGGCCTTGCTGTCGTGAAGTTTGCTGTCGTGAAGTTTTGAAGGCGCTCAGAACGCCTGCGCGTAGGCCTCGCGAAACGCGATCGCGCCGGCCAGCGAGCGCGGACGGGTCCGCACCGCATGTCCGTCATTGCCGCTCTGGACGATCCACTGCCCGCTCTGCTCGCGGCCGACGATCCTGCCGACATGGTGCGGCCAGACAACGATCGCGCCGACCCGCGGGCCGCCGGCATTGCTGCCATAGTGCGCCCAGTTGCGGGCGAGGTTGTAGGACGGGCCCGGATCGGCGCCGACCTGGCTGCGCATGTACCAGCCGCACCACGCCGCCGGGCGGCCGGCATAGCCATAGTGGCGGCCGGCGTGACGATAATGATGGTGGCGATGGTACGAATGATAATGGTGATGATGGTGGTGGTACGAGCGGGCTTCTGCGCCTGAACCAAACGCGCAAAGCACAAACGTCGCAGCCATGAGAGTACGCATCATGGGTCTTCCTTGAGGGGGGAGATCGCTTCTGCGATCGGGAAAGCCGCTTTGGGGGCGAGCACTGAACGGCTCAGCGGCGCGATTTAAATGCCTGGATAAATCCAAGGACTGGAATCGCTTTAAAAAACCGCACGTGGCGAAAATGAGGCAATATCAATGATATATTGAGCCAAATGCAGCTCAGCTATTCCATAATCGGGAAGCTTATTTGGGAACTTTTTCGCCCTATGAGGCCGCCAGTTTCGCCCGGTGGCGGACCACGGCATGGATGAAGCCATCGCGGGCGTCGGAATGGCCCTGGCCCCGCGGCTCCAGCACATGGCGCAGCAGGAACAGGCCGGTCAGTCGGAAGCCGTCCTGCAGATCCTGATCGGACCAGCCATTCTGGCCGCTATTGTCTTGGCTCTCCTCGCGCAGGAATGGCGGCAGCCGCAGCAGCCGGTCGCGCCAGGGATCGCCCGCCTGCCGCGATACCGCACCGCCGGATTTCGGCGAGACATAGACCAGATCGGTGGTGGCGCCGGTCGCGGCGCAATTTTCCAGGTCGAGGCCGAAGCCAAGTTCGGCCAGCATCGCGAGCTCGAATCTCACCATATGCACCGCGGCGGTGCCGGCATCGTCGAAGTCACCGAGGATGCGCTCGATCATGTCGTAGATGTCCTGGTGCGGATCGCGCTCCGGCAACAGCCGCGCCAGCGAGGCCAGATGGGTGACGCCATAGACCGCAAAGGACGACGCCAGCACGGTGGCCGCGCGCAAGCGCGTCCCCTCGATGGCGTAATAACCGAGATGCTCGTCGAGCCGCGCCCGCCAGACTGCGGTGACGCTGTTGCCGGGCTGCAGCAGCGGCCGCATCCGCGAACTGGCCCCGCCGCGCACGAGGCCAAGGTGACGGCCATGCTCGCGCGTCAGCAGCTCGACGATGGCGCTGGATTCGCCATGCCGCCGCACCCCGAGCACGATGCCTTCGTCGGTCCATTCCATTTGTGCGAGGTTATCATGATGAGCGACGGTGGCGAAGCGAGCCCGTCTCCTGCCAACGCCGATTCACACATCGCCTGCACGGGTGGATAGCTTCGCTGATCCATCCATGCCTCTCAGGCGTTGAACCAGCCCCTGGCATCGCCGGTGTAGGAGTAGTAGAGGCCGGCCGCGGTCAGCGCGCAGGAAATGATCTCGATGAAGCTGTCGAGCGCCAGGCCGGTCTCTGCGATGATGTCGATCAGCGAATAGACCGACAGCACCAGCGAAGCGATCAGCACCCAGCGCGGCCAGTTCTTGCGGCGCTGCGCGGCGAGCCAGACCAGATAGACCATCAGCAGGATCAGGCCGACCGCCATGATGGCGGCGGCGTTGACCATGACCGGCGTCATCTCCGGGCCCGGGGTGCGGTCCTGGAACGCCGCCGACAGCGCATCGAGCGTCAGCGACGAATACAGCAGCACTTCGAACCAGATCACGTTGCGCGGCAGGCTCATGGGACGAAAGCTCATGGGACGTCGGTCATTCCTTCGGGAACTCCAGTCCCATTTCTCGGTAGCGGTCGGGGTCATCACCCCAGTTCTCGCGCACCTTCACAAACAGGAACAGGTGCACCGGCTGGCCCAGGATCTCGGCCAGTTCCTCGCGTGATTCCGCGCCGATCGACTTGATGGTGGCGCCGCCCTTGCCGAGCACGATCTTGCGCTGGCTTTCGCGCTCGACAAAGATCGTCTGCTCGATGCGGACGGATTTGTCCTTGCGTTCGGTCCAGCTGTCGGTCTCGACGGTCGACTGGTAGGGCAATTCCTGATGCAGATGGCGGTAGATCTTCTCCCGGGTGATCTCGGCCGCCAGGTGCCGCATCGGCGCGTCCGACATCTGGTCTTCCGGATAGAGAAACGGCCCCGGCGGCACCATGACGGCGAGGGTATGGCGCAGATCGCCGACGCCGTCGCCCGACAGCGCCGAGATCATGAAGGTGCGCTCGAAAGCCAGCCGGTCATTGGCGGCCTTGGCCAGCGCCAGCAGTTTTTCGCGGGCGACCAGGTCGATCTTGTTCAGCACCAGGATCTTCTGGTGCGGAACGCTTGCGACCCGGGTGAGGATCGCATCCGCCTCCTCGTCAATGCCCGCTTTCGCGTCGAGCAGCACGCAAACCAGATCGGCGTCATGCGCCCCGCTCCAGGCCGTCGACACCATGGCGCGGTCGAGCCGCCGTTTCGGCGTGAAGATGCCGGGCGTATCGACCAGGATCACTTGCGACCGGTCCTCGATCACGATGCCGCGGATCAGCGCCCGCGTGGTCTGCACCTTGCGCGAGACGATCGTGACCTTGGAGCCGACCAGCGCGTTGACCAGGGTCGACTTGCCGACATTGGGCGCACCGATCAGCGCAACAAAGCCGCAACGCGTCAAAGCCTGTTTCTCATCAGCGGGGGCCTCAGCCATCATTGCCGCCGACGCCTTCGCGGGCAATCATCACGGAAGCTGCGACCTTCTCGGCAGCCCGCTTGCTGCCGCCGACGCCCTCTGCCGGCTCGAGCCCCGGCAGGTCCACCGCGACGCGGAATTGCGGATCATGATGCGGCCCGGTGCGTTCGATCTCGCGATAGACCGGCGTCGGCAGACCCTTGCCCTGCGCCCATTCCTGCAACACCGTCTTGGGATCACGCAGCGGCCGGCGCGGCTTGTGCATCCGCTCGGTCCAGTTGCGCTCGACGAATTGCGCCGCGGCAGCATGGCCGCCGTCGAGATAGACCGCGCCGATCACCGCCTCACAGACGTCGCCGAGCACGGATTTGCGCAGGCGCGCGCCCGCCCCTGCTCCGACCGCGCCGAGCTTGATCTCGTCGAGCAGCCCGAGCTGCTTGGCCACGTCGGCGCAGCTTTCCTTGCGGACGAGATCGGCGAGCCGCTTCGACAATTCGCCTTCATCGGCATTGGGAAAGGCGCGGTACAGCATATCCGAGACCACCAGTCCAAGGACGTGGTCACCGAGGAATTCGAGGCGCTGGTAGCTGTCGCCACGCTTGCGCGAGGGTTTCAGCGCCGAGACATGCGTCAGCGCGGTGTCGAGCAGCGCCGCATCGGCGAACTGATGCCCGATCCTGGCTTCGATCGCCGCCGTCGCCGCGGCCTTGCCGCCGCCCTTGTTGGTTCCCTTGTCGCTGCGCTTGGCGCTGCCCTTGCTGCGCTTCTTCTTGACGGCCGTGGTCTCTCCGCCGGCGTCAGGCTGCGCGCTCGGTTCGCCGGGCGGCGAAGGTGAGGTCAGGATGTCCCGTGCGTCGTCGTTCATCGCACGAAGGAGAATATGCGATTCCAGCGCACCGCAACCGGCCAGCGCCAGAACTCCCAGGCGTGTTCGCCCTCGGCAATCGAGAAGAAGATCAGCTGGGCGCGACCAATCAGATTCTCGAACGGCACATAACCCACCGCGGAGAGCACGCGGCTGTCGGTCGAATTGTCCCGGTTGTCGCCCATCATGAAGAAATGGCCCGGCGGCACCGTGTAGACATTGGTGTTGTCGTAAAAGCCGTTATCGACGCAATCCAGCGTCTGATAGCTGACGCCGTTCGGCAGCGTCTCCTCCCAGCGCTTCACCCGCGCTGTGGCATCCGATCCGCAAGGGTCCTCGCCGATGAAATCGCTGAGGCGCTTGCGCTGCACCGGCACATCATTGATATAGAGCAGGCCCTCCTTCATCTGGATGCGATCTCCCGGCAGCCCGATCACCCGCTTGATGTAGTCGGTGCTGTCGTCCTTCGGTAGGCGGAACACCACGACATCGCCGCGGTTCGGCTCGTGGCCGAAGATGCGCCCGGAGAAGATCGGCGGCGACAGCGGGATCGAATAGTGGGTGTAGCCGTAGGAATATTTCGAGACGAACAGATAGTCGCCGACCAGGAGGGTCGGCTTCATCGATCCTGACGGGATGTTGAAGGGCTGGAACAGGAAGGTGCGGATCACCAGGGCGATCAGGAGCGCATGAATGACGACGCGAATGGTCTCGCCGAGGCCGCTTTCAGATTTTGTCTCGGATGTCACGCTCATGCTTTCCCAGTTTTCCGTCACGACTGCCGCGCGGCGGCAGAACGCCTTCCTTACGCGAATCGCAGCCGTTTCGCGTCAAGGAATTGGTCGATTTTGAAGTGAAAACGAACCCCGGCGCAAACCCGAATTCGCTTTGAGCCTTCCCGGCGTGGGTTTTAGACCCTTGTTCGAAGCCGCGCAATCAACGGCCGCATCAAAACTTCATAATTCTTTGATTTGTCTGGTTTTTCCCGCGCGACCCCGAATCGGCACACCGCCCCGGTGCCTGTCAGGATGTGCCCGTGACGACCGCCGAAATTATGACGAAAGCCTGCGCCTGCGGCCAGTCGTCGGTGATGGATAGGTCTATCCTGGCTTCATGGCCGGGCGGCGTCAGCGCCTCAAGCCGGGCCAGTGCGCCGCCGGTCAATTGCATGGTCGGACGGCCGCTCGGCAGGTTGACCACGCCCATATCCCGCCACCAGACGCCGCGCCGGATTCCGGTGCCGAGCGCCTTGGAGCAGGCCTCCTTGGCGGCAAAGCGCTTGGCATAGGTTGCGACCACCATCTTTTCGTTCTTGGCGCGGCGTTCGGCCTTGGCGCGCTCCGCATCGGTGAAGATGCGGTCGAGAAAACGCTCGCCGTGGCGTTCGATCACCGCGGCAACGCGGCGGATGTCGATCAGGTCGGAGCCGATGCCGATGATCATGCCCTGTCAGCTTCCCTTGCCTAAGCCTCGATCGCCTGGCGCCCCCGGTCCATCGCCGCCCGCATCTTCCGGACGGTCTCGCCGAGGCCGACAAACAAGGCCTCGCCGATCATGTAGTAGCCGATGTTCAGCTCGACGATCTCCGGCAATGCGGCGATCTTCTCGGCGGTGGCGTAGTCGAGCCCATGCCCGGCATGGACTTCAAGGCCGGCCGAGCGGGCCAGCGCGGCCCCCTCGATGATGCGCTGCCATTCGGCTTCGGCCTTGGCGGCGTGGCCGTCCGTCACCGCATCGCACCAGGCTCCGGTATGGATTTCGATCACCGGCGCCCGGAGCTGCGCGGCCATTTCGATCTGCCGCGGATCGGCGGCGATGAAGAGCGATACCCGGATGCCGGCATCGTTCAATTGAGCGATGAAGGGTTTCAGCGCGTTGTGCTGGCCGACTACGTCGAGCCCGCCTTCGGTGGTGAGTTCTTCCCGCCGCTCCGGCACCAGGCAGACCGCATGCGGCTTGGTCGAAAGCGCAATCCCCAGCATGTCAGGCGTCGCGGCCATTTCGAAATTCAGCGGCTTGGAGATGTCCGCCTTCAGCCGCGCCATGTCCTCGTCGCGGATGTGACGGCGGTCCTCGCGCAGATGCGCCGTGATGCCGTCGGCGCCGGCCTCGATCGCCAGCAGGGCTGCGCGCACCGGATCGGGATTACGGCCTCCCCTGGCGTTGCGCAGGGTGGCGACGTGATCGACATTGACGCCAAGACGGAGTGGCGGAGCTTTGGGCATGATGGACTCGCTGCCGGGAACTTATAGCGTTTTGGAGCGGCGTGGATACCGGTTCGCATGAAGAAAACGCGTTAAAACACAAAGGTTTTAGACTGTCATGCGCGCTCTCATATCCATCTTCTCGAAAAGATGGATGGCCGGGACACAGGCCGGCGGAAGCGACGCCGCCCTTCGAACGGCTATGCCCGGGCCATGACGAACTGCGCTAGCCATTGACACGCTCGACCCATGCGACCACGGCCTTGGCGCGCAACTGGGCGATGATGGCGCTGAGATGCTTGAGGTCATAGACCTCGAGGTCGATGGTGAGCTCGGTGAAGTCGGGCGAGCGCCGGCTCATATGGATGTTGTCGATATTGCCGTCGTGCTCGGCGATCACGGTAGCGATCTGGGCCAGGCTGCCGGGCTCGTTGACGTTATGGACCATGATCCGCGCCGGAAAGCGCTGCGGCGTCGAATCGTCGACATCCCAGCGGACGTCGAGCCAGCGCTCCGGCTCTTCCTCGAATTCCCGCAGCGCCGGCGACTGGATCGGATAGATCGTGATCCCCTCGCCTGGCGACACGATGCCGACAATGCGGTCGCCCGGCACCGCACCGCCATTCGGCGCAAACTTGATCGGCAGATCGGAATTGATGCCGCGGATCGGTATGGCCGAGGTGCTGCGCGCCGCATCGGGCGGCGATTTCAGCTTGGTCGCCAGCCCCTTCTTGGCTCCGAACCGGCCGGTGCGCTCTTCCTTGTAGTCGGGATACATCGCCCGTGCGACATCGGAAGCCTTGATCTCGCCGCGCCCGACCGATGCCATCACGTCTTCGATCGAGGACCGTGCCAGCCGCGGCAGCGCGCCCTTCAACTTGTCGTCGGCATATTCGATCTTGGCACGGGCGAACAGGCGCTCGACGATACGGCGGCCCAGACCGGCATATTGGTCGCGCATCGCGGTGCGGGTGGCGCGCCGGATCGCCGCCCGTGCCTTGCCGGTGCGGGCGAGCGCTTCCCATGCCGATGGTGGTGCGGACTGCGCCTTGGAGGTGAGGACCTCGACCTCGTCGCCGTTCTGCAGCTCCGACGACAGCGGCGCGAACTTGCCGTTGATCTTGCAGCCGACTGCGCTGTTGCCAACGTCGGTGTGGACCGCATAGGCGAAGTCGATCACCGTAGCCTTGCGCGGCAGCGCGATCAGCTTGCCCTTCGGCGTGAAACAGAACACCTGATCATGGAACAGTTCGAGCTTGGTATGCTCGAGAAACTCTTCCGGATTGGCGCTTTCCGACAGGATTCCGATGGTGTGGCGCAGCCAGGCGAAGGCGTTGGATTCGCGCTTCAGCCGTTCGGTCGGCGAATCCATGGCGTCCTTGTAGAAGGCATGTGCGGCGATGCCGAACTCCGCGATCCGATCCATTTCCTCGGTGCGGATCTGCAATTCGACGCGCTGATTGCCGGGACCGATCACCGTGGTGTGGATCGAGCGATAGTCGTTCTGCTTCGGCGTCGAGATGTAGTCCTTGAACCGGCCCGGCACCACCGGCCATGTCGTATGCACGATGCCAAGCGCGCGATAGCAGGCCTCGACGGTGTCGAGCACGATGCGGAAGCCGAAGATATCCGACAATTGCTCGAAGCCGATCGACTTGCGCTCCATCTTGGTCCAGATCGAAAACGGCTGCTTGCGCCGGCCATAGACGCGCGCCGCCATGCCGTTCTTCTGGAGATTGCGGGTGAGCTGGCTTTCGATCTCGTTGATCAGGTTGCGGTTGCGGTCGGCCAGCGCGTCGAGCCGCTGCATCACGACCTCATGGGCCTCGGGATCGAGCGTCTTGAACGCGAGATCCTCGAGCTCCTCGCGCATCTCCTGCATGCCCATGCGGCCGGCGAGCGGCGCATAGATATCGAGGGTTTCCTCGGCGATGCGGCGGCGCGAGGCCGGGGCCACGAATTCCAGCGTGCGCATATTGTGCAGGCGGTCGGCGAGCTTGATCAGGAGCACGCGGACGTCATCGGCGATCGCGAGCAGCAGCTTGCGCAAGTTCTCGGCCTGCTTGGCCTCGCGCGACACCAGTTCGAGCCGCTTCAGCTTGGTCAGTCCTTCGACCAGTGCGCCGATCTCGTGGCCGAAGATATGGTCGATTTCGGCGCGGGTCGCCTCGGTATCCTCGATGGTGTCGTGCAGCAGCGCCGCCACGATGGTGGCGTCGTCGAGCTTCAGGTCGGTGAGGATGGCGGCGACCTCGAGCGGATGCGAAAAATAGGGATCGCCGGAGGCGCGGGTCTGCGTACCATGCGCCTTCATCGCATAGACATAGGCGCGGTTGAGCAGATCCTCATCGGTATCGGGATTGTAGGAGCGGACGCGTTCGACCAGATCGTACTGCCGCATCATTCCCTTGCGGGGTGTCCTGGCCGCCTTGGCGTTTGCTGCCGGCGGTGTCGCGCCGGCAGATGTGGGAGCTGTGGATGTGGGAGTCACGGATGTAGGAGCCATGGATGTAGGAGCCATGGCGACCGAGCCGGTCGCGGCTTGCATCTGCTGGTGCTGGTGGCGCGAATACGCCATGGTTTCACTGCCTTCGTACGGGCTTCGGACGCGGCCCGTTTCGCGATCCAAAAAATCAGTTCGCCGAGCGGACCGCCCTCTCGGCGAGGCGGAAGACGGTCGGATTTCGCAAGTATCGGGCGCAGTCTACCGCGAAATCAACCAAGCTCCGATCAAATCGAAGACAATCTGCGTCGAATGGTCCGATCCACTGAAGGACTCCAGCTCTTGCTCTGAGGCGTTTTCTTCACGCGAACCGAAGCCATTTCGCTCGAAAACGCTATGATAACCATAGAAAGTTCAGCAAAAGCAAAGGCGCAAAAGCAAAGGCCCGCGCGAATGCGCGGGCCTTTGGCAAACGCGATCGGCCGGATTGCTGCCGGCCGCGACAAATGCGTTTATTCGTCTTCTTCGGGCTGCTCTTCCGGAGGCGCCAGGCCTTCGAGGCCCTTGAGCAACTCTTCCTCGGTCATCCGCTCCACGGCGACTTCGGTGTCGTCGGCATCCACGCTGGCGCCTGCCGATCCGATCAGCGGCACCGTATCCGGCTCGGGCTCGTCGACCTCGACGAACTTCTGCAGCGAATGCACCAGCTCCTCGCGCAGATCTTCCGGGGAAATCGTCGAATCCGCGATCTCGCGCAGCGAAACCACCGGGTTCTTGTCGTTGTCGCGGTCAACCGTCAGTTGCGATCCGGACGAGATCATGCGGGCGCGGTGCGCTGCCAGCAGAACCAAGTCGAACCGGTTGTCGACCTTATCAATGCAATCTTCCACGGTGACGCGCGCCATCGACTGTCGCTCCGTTAAATGGGGGCCGAAAATGCGGATTATTGCTGCTAGTTATAGCGGCGAAGGGCTCTTCGCAAGATCAATTTGTGATTTGGCCTTCGCAATCGGCTCTGCTAACCCACGAAAGAGCCAGAAGGCCGGGAGCATCCAGACATATCCATACACATCGGATATGGTACTGGAGAAGGAAATAACTTCACTCCAAGTCGAAAGTATGGGCTTTATCGCCCTCGCCGCACCACATTTTCGGTGGTGACTGCAGGGTTAGATTCACCAAATTCTGGGTAATCTGTCGTGAATTGCGCGGCTCCGCTAGCTCAGCGCCAAAAACGTTAACAACGTGAGAAACTTGATGTCAGCTGCTTCCAACAAGATTGCGCTTTTTATCGATGGCGCCAACCTCTACGCAACCGCCAAGACGCTCGGCTTTGACATCGACTACAAGCGACTGCTTCGGGAGTTCCAGAGCCGCGGCACGTTGGTACGCGCCTTTTATTACACGGCTATCATCGAGGATCAGGAATATTCGTCGATTCGCCCTCTGATCGATTGGCTCGACTACAACGGCTACACCGTCGTTACCAAGGCCACCAAGGAATTCATCGACGCCAGCGGCCGGCGCAAGGTCAAGGGCAACATGGACATCGAACTCGCGGTCGACGCGATGGAACTTGCCGAGCATGTCGACCAGATGGTGCTGTTCTCCGGCGACGGCGATTTCCGCTCGCTGGTCGAAGCGGTGCAGCGCCGCGGAGTCCGGGTCACGGTGATCTCGACGATCTCGAGCCAGCCGCCGATGATCGCCGACGAATTGCGACGCCAGGCCGATGTCTTCACCGATCTGGTGGAACTGCAGTCCAAGCTCGGCCGCGATCCATCCGAACGCCCGGCCCCGCGCGAGCCACGTCACCACGCGCCGCAATTCCTGCAGCGCGCCACCACCGTGGTGCCGAGGGGCGATGACGACGATTTCGACGAATAGGCGCGATCCCGCTCGCGGCCAGCCGCCCGCAAAAGTCTCCCTACCCGCCGAACCCGACCGAAACTGCCAGCTTTGCCCGAGGCTCGCTGCCTTCCGCGAGCAAGCGCGCGAGCGCGAACCCGACTGGTTCAACGCGCCGGTGCCGTCCTTTGGCGAACCCGATGCGGAGCTGTTGATCGTGGGGCTCGCACCCGGCCTGCAGGGCGCCAACCGGACCGGGCGGCCGTTCACGGGCGACTATGCCGGCGATCTGCTCTATGCAACGCTGCTCGAATACGGATTTGCCAAGGGCACCTATCAGGCGCGGCCGGACGATGGGCTGACGCTGATCGATTGCCGGATCAGCAATGCGGTCCGCTGCGTGCCGCCGCAGAACAAGCCGATGCCGAGCGAGATCAACACCTGCCGCGCCTTCCTGTCCGCAACCATCGCAGCCATGCCGCGCCTGCGCGCGGTGGTTGCGCTCGGCCGCATCGCGCATGACTCGCTATTGAAAGTGCTGAACCTGCGCGGCGCTGCGGCGCCTTTCGCCCATGGCGCGATCCATCAGGCCGGCACGATCAGGCTGTACGACAGCTATCACTGCTCGCGCTACAACACCAACACCGGGGTGCTGACGCCGAAGATGTTCCGCGATCTCTTCGCGAAGGTGCGGGCCGAGTTGAACGAGGGCCGCGAGGGACGATAATCGCGTGGACTAGCCGCATCGCGTGCGCTGAGGGGCCCGCCTGCCGCGTTGAGACGTATCCTTAGATGGGATGCTCCTTCAGCCAATCCAGCACATCGCCGGCATTTCGGTCGGGCGGGAACACCGGATAGAACACGTGGGTGATGCGTCCATCGTCGATGATCAGCGCCAGCCGCTTGATCAGGGTCAGTCCGGCGACCTCCATCGTCGGCAGGTCGAGCGCGCGGGTCAGTTCCAGCTTTTCATCCGACAGCACCGGAAACGGCAAATGCAGCCGCGATGCCATCTCGGCCTGGTATTCATTGCTTTGCGTCGACAATCCGAACACATGCTTGGCGCCGGCAGCCTTCAATTCGGCAAACAGATCGCGGAACGCACAGGTCTGCGGTGTGCAGCCGCGAGCGCCCGGGATCATGTCCCAATCATCCACCAGCGCGATCTTGCCGGGCTCGCCCGTCCTCGGATAGCCGAAAACCACGCTGCGTCCCGGCAACGCCGACAGCGTCACCGAGGTGTCGTCGGTTGCCAGCAGGTTCACCGGCGGAATGGTCATGCCGACGAGATGTGCTGCCGCGCCGTCATCGGTGGGCGCCGGAATTTTGCTCCAGTCGACATTGGTCAGGTTGGGTTGGACCATTTTAGGTTCCTCGAGATGATGGCGAATGCGGCAAATAGAGAGTGGCGAATAGCGAGTATAGCCGGGAGCCGGCGGACAGTTTCCCTATTCGCCACTCTCTATTTCGCCCGATCTATCCACGCGCCCGCATCAGGCGGCCTTTTTCCCTGCTCCAGTCGCGCTTCTTCTCGCTCTCGCGCTTGTCGTGCAGTTTCTTGCCCTTGGCCACCGCCAGCAGCAGCTTGGCGCGGCCGCGCTCGTTGAAATAGAGCTTGAGCGGGATCAGCGTCATGCCCTCGCGCTCGACCGCACCCATCAGCCGGTTGATCTGCTTGCGATGCAGGAGCAGCTTGCGCGGCCGTTTGGGCTCGTGATTGAAGCGGTTGGCCTGCAGATATTCGGGAATGTTGGCGTTGATCAGCCAGATCTCGCCGTTCTTGGAATCCGCATAGGATTCGCCGATCGTGCTCTTGCCGTTACGGATCGACTTGACCTCGGTGCCGGTCAGCGCGATGCCCGCCTCCAGCGTGTCCTCGATCGCATAATTGAACCGAGCCTTGCGATTTTCAGCGACGACCTTGATTGCCCGCTCGTTCTTCTCGGCCACGTCAAGCCTTCTTGAGTAGATCCCTGATCTCGGTCAGCAGCTCTTCCTCGCGGGTCGGCTTCGCCGGCGCGGGAGGTGCGGCTTCCTGATGCCGCTTCATCTGGTTCATGAGGCGAATAACGATGAACAGCACGAACGCGATGATCAGGAAGTTCAGGGTCAGGGTGATGAAATTTCCATAGGCCAGCACGGCGCCCTGTTTCTTGGCGTCGGCCAGGTTGGTGGCGGTCACCGATTTGGCCAAAGGTACAAAATAGTTCGAAAAGTCGAGACCGCCAGTGATCGCGCCGATGATCGGCATGATGATGTCGCCGACCAGCGAGTTCACGATGGCGCCGAAGGCCGCGCCGATGATGACGCCGACCGCGAGGTCGACGACATTGCCCTTCATCGCGAATTCGCGGAATTCCTTGAGCATCTTGCGTCCCCTGTTTTCAGCGTCCGGCTGGCTCAGTGCGCCGCTGGCCCGAGGCTCAATTGATCAGGCCGGCATGAACCATGGCATTACGCACGGCCACACGTGTCGGTTCCGATACCGGCACCATCGGCAGCCGCAACCGCTCGTCCATCTTGCCGAGCAGCGACAGCGCATATTTCACCGGCGCCGGGTTGGATTCCAGGAAGAGATTGGTGTGCAGCGGCATCAGCTTGTCGTGCAGTTTCAGCGCCGTGGCGTGATCGCCCTTCTGCCAGGCGATGTGGAATTCGGAACACAGCCTTGGAGCGACGTTGGAGGTGACGGAGATGCAGCCATGGCCGCCATGCGCCATATAGCCGAGCACGGTGGCGTCCTCGCCGGAGAGCTGGTTGAAGTCCTCGCCCATCGCAGCGCGCTGCTGCGATACCCGCACCATGCTGGCGGTGGCGTCCTTGACGCCGGCGATGTTCTTCAGCTCGAACAGGCGCTTCATGGTATCGACCGACATGTCGATCACCGAACGTGGCGGGATGTTGTAGATCATGATCGGGATTCCGATCGCGTCATTGATCGCCTTGAAGTGCTGATAAAGGCCTTCCTGGGTCGGCTTGTTGTAATATGGCGTCACCACCAGCACCGCGTCGGCTCCCGCCCCTTCCGCATGCTGCGCAAGCTCAATGGCCTCCTTGGTGGAGTTGGAACCGGCACCAGCGATCACCGGCACCCGGCCCTTGGCTTCATCGATGCACCATTCGACCACGCGCTTGTGCTCGTCATGGCTCAAGGTCGGACTTTCACCTGTCGTGCCGACCGGCACCAGACCGTGGGTTCCCTCGGCAATCTGCCAGTTCACCAGCGAGCGGAAGGCCGCCTCATCAAGCGAGCCGTTTTTGAACGGAGTAACCAAGGCGGTGAATGAGCCTCGAAAATTCGTCTTGGTTGCCATGGATTCCTCCGAACGCGCGTTGCTTGCCGTCTAAGTCGACGAAAGATCATTCATATCGGGTCTGGGGTTGCGGCGAAAGGCCCGGCCCGGTTTGCGGCCCGTAATGGCCGCGATTTTGCCGTGGTGCTGATGCAAAACCATAAAAGGTTCCAGCGTTTTGGACAATTTTTCCAAATATTCAACCAAATCAACCTAAGCAACAGCGAGAGATGATTCGCCGCGAAGGAATGCCGTGACCCAGTCCACCCGGACAGCCACTTTGCGATCGACGGCCGTGTTAACGGCCTGGTCGTGCGTTCTGGCAGCTGGCCTGACATTGAGCGTCGGACTATCGGCGTTTGCAGTCGAAGCCATGGCGCCCTCGATGGTTCCATTGCCGCGGGCGCGGCCGATCGCGCGCAGCGTCGTCGCCAAGAAGAACGAGGCCAAGGCCGAAAAAATCGAAGCCGAGGCCAAGGTTGAGCCCAGGCCGGCGCCGACGGCAAGGGCCGGCGGCCTGGCCTTCGCCAGGAATACGCTCAAGACCACCGCCTCGCTGGAGGCGCCGATATCGCTCGCCCCCCCGGTCCTTGCCCCTGCGACCCGTCAGCACGCCGCGCTGCCTCCGCCGGCCGACCGCAAGCCGGTGATCCCGGCCGCGGTCGCTGCGACGTCGTCGACCTCGCGGGCCGATGCGGACACGCTGGAAAACGTGATCCAGCTGGTGCGCAAGCATCAGCCGGCGGAGGCCACGCAGGCGGAGGCAGCAATATCGGATCCGCTGGCGAAGAAACTCGCCGAATGGATCATCCTGCGCAGCGACGACAACGGCGCCTCGGTCGAACGCTATCGTGCCTTCATCGAGGCCAATCCAAGCTGGCCCTCGCAGAGCTTCCTGCGCCGGCGCCTCGAGGCTGCGCTTTGGGACGACCATCGCGACGATGCGACGGTGATGTCGTGGTTCGCCAACGAGACGCCGTTGTCGGCCAAGGGCAAGTTTGCGCTGGCGCAGGCCCTGCTCGCGCGCGGCGACCGCGCCAAAGCGGAGCGGCTGGTGCGCGAAGCCTGGCGCAACGATCCGATGACGGAGGAGACCGAAAACAACGCGCTCGGTCTGTTCGGTCCCCTGATCACGCCGGGCGACCAGAAAGCGCGGATGGATCTGTTCGCCTATACGACCGAGAACGAGGCAGCCGCCCTGCGCGCAGCCAGGCGGCTCGGCAGCGGCTATGTCGCGCTGGCGAAGGCGCGGCTCGCCTCGGTGCGAAAGTCGCCGAATGCAAGGGCCCTGCTCGACGCCGTGCCTTATCAATTGCGCAGCGACCCCGGCTACATCTTCGCCAGGATCCAGCAGGCTCGCCGCGAGGACAAATACGCCGAAGAGGCGCAGCTCATGCTGAGCGCGCCGAGAGACCCCGCCCGGCTCTACAATGCCGACGAATGGTGGATCGAGCGGCGGCTGGCCGCACGCAACATGATCGATCTCGGCCAATACAAGACCGCCTATCTGATTGCGCGCGACGCCGCCCTGCCGACGCGCAACGTCTACAAGACCGAGCAGGAGTTCACCGCCGGCTGGATCGCGTTGCGTTTCCTGCGTGATCCGGCAACCGCCGCGCAGCATTTTGCCCGCATCGGCGTCGGCAGCGTGAACCCGACGACGCTGGCGCGCGCCGGCTACTGGCGAGGCCGCGCGGCGGAAGCCGCCGGTCGCCTGCAGGAAGCCCGCGCCGATTACGCCTCGGCGGCGCAGCAATCGACCAGCTATTACGGCCAGCTTGCGCGGGCCAAGCTCGGCCTGCCGCAGATCGGGTTGCGCGGCGTGCCGGTGGCGCGGGGGCGCGACGTCCAACGGCTGGAGATCGTGCGCGCGGTGCAACTGCTCTATGAGCTGGATGAACGCGCGATGGCGATCCCGATCTTGGCCGATATGGGCGAAAACGGCGATCCCGATGCGCTGGTCGGACTTGGCGAAGTGGCGGCGCGATACGGTGATGCCCGCGGCATGCTGCTGCTCGGCAAGGCGGCGCTCAATCGCGGCTTGCCGTTCGATTTCTACGCCTATCCGGTGAATGGCATTCCGCGATTCAGGCCAATCGGGCCCGACGTCGAGCAAAGCGTCATCTTCGCGATCGCCCGACAGGAAAGCGCCTTCAATCCAAATGACGTCTCTCCGGCGCAGGCCTATGGCCTCATGCAGGTCACGCCGGATGCGGGCCGTTACGTCTGCAGGAAATATGACGCCAATTTCGATCTCCAGCGGATGAAGACCGACCCGGTCTACAACACCGCGCTGGGCGCGGCCGAACTCGGCGGCCTGCTCGAGGATTACCGCGGCTCCTACATCATGACGTTCGCGGCCTATAATGCCGGCCGCGGCAGCGTCAAAAAATGGATCGAGAAGTATGGCGATCCCCGCGATCCCAGGGTCGATGCCGTGGACTGGGTCGAGCTGATTCCGTATTCCGAGACCCGCAATTATGTCGAGCGGGTGATGGAGAACCTGCAGGTCTACCGGGCCCGGTTCGGCGGCAGCTCGCGGCTGCAGATCGAGGCCGATCTGCATCGTGGCGCCCTGGAATAGCGGCGCGGTCCTTGCCGCGGCTCTTGATTGTCGCGGGACGTGCGGGGCAGAAGCTGAGCCAGGTTGTGGGAGCCTTGGACAGTGGCACGCTCATCGACTTAGCGGGATGGCTGATAGCCTCGCTGCCGCCCCGTAAACAGATATTGCGGGTTCACATCGCAATAGGCGTCTATGCCCGACGCCGAGGCATTACACTGCTGATAGCTCGAGAACTGGCAATTGCCAGGGTATCCCCAGATGCGGCCCTGCAGGCAGTATAGATCCGGCGGCGGCGCCGGCACCGGGACTCGCGGGCGGGCCAGGCCGGGCGAGGTCGGGATCGCGGCGAGGCCGGCGACAAACAATCCTGCCAACAAAATCTGCCGCATGACATTCACTCCAAAATTGCCGTGAGGGCGATGCAGCCCTTCTGCCTTCGGCATGAAGACCACATCGAGAGCCGATCGGCTTTGCTAAAGCTCAATTCCAATGACGTCAGAACCGGGCTTTGGATTCTTGTTTTGAGATTCTTGTTTTGGTGCGCTCTTCACGCGAACCAGCTTCCAGCCCGCCATCCAAGCCCGGAACAGGCCTTCGCTCGAAAACACTGATGACAAAAAAATCCCGGCAGTTTCCTGCCGGGATCTTTGTTTCGTGAGGCCGGTATTACCAGTTGCGCTGAGCGCGGAGCAGAACCTGATAGGTGTCCTGATCCTTGAGCTGGTACAGCGTGCCCGGCTTGCCGATCGCAGCGGAGGCCGGCAGCGCAGCCACGCCCGCCATGTTCTGGTCGAGGTGGGTGTAGACGAACTCGCCCGAGAAGGTCAGGTTCTTCACCGGAGTCCAGCGGGTGATCGTACCGAGCTGCGTGATGCTGAAATCGGGGTTGCAGCTCGTCACGCCAGCACCGTAGGTGAGCTGGAACGTGCCGATGCCACCGCCGGTGCCGCAAATCAGGCTCTTGGCAGCGCCGGTGTAGTTAACCTCAGCGAAGGCGCCGTAGATCGCGCTGCTCCAGTAGGGATCCCAGTTGTGGTTGAACGCACCACGACCGCCCCAGGTCTGGATCAGCTGCTGCGAGCCGCCCGGTGCGAACACCGAGTCGGGCGCCATGCCGAAGCCGACGCTCTGGTAGACACCCGCAATGTTGGTGCTGCCATAGATCGTGTTCGAGCCGGCGGCCGAAGCCAGGTTCTGGATGTTGTAACGCGTTGCGCCATCCGTGTAGACGCCCTGGAGGTTGATCACGTCACCAGGTCCGGTCGGGATGTTCTTGATCTGCAAGGACAACTGTCCCGCCCAGCCGAACCGATCGTCAGGATGGCCGGTGAGTTCAGAGGCCCCATAATATCCGGCATGGTTGTCATGGGCCGCGAACGAAGCCTTGAACAGACCCCAGGCCTGGTCGACCTGGACCGTGCCGATGATGTCAGGAATATTCGTTCCAGCGATGTCGTTGGTGCCGAACGCGCCGGAGACGAGATTGAAGTTGCCAGCCTGGGTATAGGCGACCGGGTCCTGCACCGAGATCGAGGCCGACACGCCCTGACCGAATTCAGCGGTGTAGGTGAACTGGTTCACACCAGTGACCGTGCCGCTGCCGCCGACCAGACCGTCATAGATGTTGC
>DASZTN010000004.1:0-25605 GCA_035547995.1 Bradyrhizobium sp.
GGCGCCGTCGATCAGCCAGACCGCGACCGGAAAAGTCAGCAGCAGCACCGGCCAGGCATTGAACGGTGCCATCGCCAGCGCCGACAGCGCGCCGGCGATGAAAGCAGTCGCGGCACGCTTCCATCCCCACGCCAGAATGATCGCAAGTCCGGCCGCGCGCAATTTCTTGAGCAATGTCACTGTGGGTCGGCTCCGTCGCTGGACGGCGGCGCGGTATTGTCATTGGCCTCGGATGGAGCTTGCTCGGGTGCTGCTTCGCGGCGCCTCGCCTCGCGCTGCATCCGCGGTGCGGGCCGCTCCTTGCGCAGACCGATGCGCAGCCGCTTGACGCGCCGCGGGTCGGCATCGAGCACATGGATTTCGTAATTGCCGGGCCCGGAAATGACTTCGCCGCGCACCGGCAGCCGGCCGACATGGCTGACCAGATAGCCGCCGAGCGTCTCGACCTCCTCGCCGGCTTCGCCGGTGACGAAGTCTTCACCGATCACGGAGCGGACGTCGTCGAGGCTGGCACGTGCATCGGCGATAAAGGTGTTGTCGCCCTGCCGCACGATCGATGGCGGTTCGGCGCTGTCATGCTCGTCGTCGATCTCGCCGACGATCTGCTCGACGATGTCCTCGATCGACACCAGTCCGTCGGTGCCGCCATATTCGTCGACGACCAGCGCGAGGTGAATGCGCGAGGCCTGCATCTGCGCCAGCAGGTCGATCGCCCGCATCGAGGGCGGCACATAGAGCAACTTGCGGGTGATGTTGGCCTCCGCCAGCGGCATCGCCAGATCGATCGCGCGCAGATCGAGGCCGGCGGGCAGCGGCTTCTTGCGCCGCGTCTTTGTGGCGTCGGTGACCCGGGCGCGCGCGGTCATGAACGCCAGGAGATCGCGGATATGGACCATCCCCTCGGGGTCATCGAGCGTCTCGTTATAGACCACCAGGCGCGAATGTGCCGCGCTCTGGAATAGGCTCATCAACTCGCCGAGCTGGATGTCGCGCTTGACCGCCACGATGTCGGCACGATGGATCATGACGTCGGCGATGCGGCGCTCATGCAGGCTGAGGATATTGCGCAGCATGGTGCGCTCGACCGCCGAGAAGCCGACATCGTCGGGCGTGCTGGCGTCGAGCACGACCTGCAGATCATCCCGCACCGAGCCCGGCTTCCAGCCGAACAGCGTCTTGATCGCCCGCACCAGCCAGTTGTCGGCGGCGGGCCGCATGACCTCGCCTTCCTGCACTACGACCGGAAGGTTGCGCGCATTGCGCGGATTGTCATGGGTAGGTTCGGAATCCGGCATTTCAGTCCATCCGCTCCCGGTCCGCAGCGGAATCTCGCTCCGTATACGGATTGGGAATGCCGAGTTGCGCCAGGATATTCACCTCGAGGGCTTCCATGACCTCGGCATCGGCGTCGTTTTCGTGATCGTAGCCGATCAGGTGCAGGAAGCCGTGGACCGCCAGATGGCTCAAATGATGATCGAACGGCTTTTGCTCGTCATCGGCTTCCTTGCGCGTCGTCTCGTAGGCGATCGCGATATCGCCGAGCATGCGTGGCGCGTCATCGGGACCGCTCGGGCCGGTTGGCTGCAGTGCGGGAAAGGATAGCACATTGGTCGGCTTGTCGAGGCCGCGCCAGTTGCTGTTCAACGTGCGAATGCCGCCATCGTCGGTGAGCATCACCGCGAGCTCGGCTTCGCCGACATCGGCCTCGACGATGTCAGCAGCAGCTTCGATGGCGCGGTGGATTACGGCCTCGGCATCGGCTTCATTCTGCCAGCATTCGGCGACGGTGAGAACTTCGGTCAGTGGAAATATGGAAGCGGCCATTGCAGCGGAATTTCTGTGCTGGCCGGCCTGCGCGGCTGGCGCCCGGCCGGCGGAAGAATGTGTAATCAAGCTTTGCCGGTTGCCGCTTGTTTCGGCAATCCCTCATAGGCGGCGACGATGCGGGCCACCAGCTCGTGGCGGATCACGTCCTCGCCGGTGAATTTCACCTGCGCGATGCCTTCGACGCCATCGAGCAGCCGCGTGGCTTCGGCGAGGCCGGAGGTCTGGCCGTTTGGCAGGTCGACCTGGCTCGGATCGCCGGTGATGATCATCCGGCTGTTCTCGCCAAGGCGCGTCAGGAACATCTTCATCTGCATCGAGGTGGTGTTCTGCGCCTCGTCGAGGATGATGGCGGCATTGGTCAGGGTGCGGCCGCGCATGAAGGCAAGCGGCGCGATCTCGATTTCGCCGGCCTGTAGCGCGCGTTCGACGATCCGCGCATCCATCAGGTCGTATAGCGCATCATAGATTGGCCTTAGGTAAGGATCGACCTTCTCGCGCAGATCGCCGGGCAGGAAACCGAGCCGTTCGCCCGCCTCCACCGCCGGCCGCGACAGGATGATGCGGTCGACTTCCTTGCGCTCGAATAACTGGGCGGCGTGCGCGACCGCAAGCCAGGTCTTGCCGGTACCGGCGGGGCCGATGCCGAATACCAGTTCGTGGCGCTTGAGGGCGCGGATATAGGCGTCCTGCGCCGCGGTGCGGGCGCGGACCGGACGCTTGCGCAGGTTGATGGTGTCGAATGACGGCCTGGCCGATTTTGGATCGAACTCGAACAGCGAACCCTGCGCCAGCACCGCGCGGATCGCACCCTCGACTTCGCCTTGCGACAAATCGTGGCCCTGCGTCGCCTGCGTATACAGCGTCTCCAGCACCCGCCGTGCCGAATCGCAGCCATCGCGTGATCCGGCAATGGTGATGTGATTGCCGCGGGAATCGACCACCACGCCGAGCCGGCGTTCGACCAGCGCCAGGTTCTGCCCATAGGGGCCGACCAGCGCCGATGCCGCCCGGTTGTCATCGAAATCGATAACGACCTGGGTGTCGGGCGGGGTTTGCATGTCGCGGTCGAGTTTGCGGCTGGCGGCGAGTGAAGACGGATCCGATGCACTTTTTGGCAAGGGTTCAGGCTCCGGTGGTGACCTGTGCAGAGCTAATCGGAGAACGCGTCGATTGCGCCTCGCCGGCAGATGCCAGCCGGCCGAGCAGGCTGTAGCGTTCGAGGCTGTCGATCGTCACCGGCAGTACCTGGCCGATGATCTCGGGCGAAGCCATCACATGCGCCGGTTGCAGATAGGCGGTGCGGCCGACGATCTGGCCAGGATTGCGCGCGGCCCGTTCGAACAGCACATCGACCGTGCGCCCAATCGCTGCCCGGTTGAAGGCCGATTGCTGGTCGTCGATCAATCGCTGGAGTCGCTCCAATCGCTCGTCCATCTCGGCCGCTGACGCCATCTCCTGCATGTCCGCCGCCGGTGTGCCCGGGCGCGGCGAATATTTGAACGAATAGGCGGCAGCGTATCCGATTTGTGTGACGAGAGCGAGGGTGGCGGCAAAATCTTCTTCGGTTTCGCCGGGGAAACCCACGATAAAATCCGATGAAAATGCAATATCTTGGCTCGTCGTGCGGAAACGGTCGATAACCCGGCGGTATTCATCTGCGGTATGCTTGCGGTTCATTGCCGCCAAAATCCGGTCCGAGCCCGACTGCACCGGCAGATGCACGAACGGCATGAGCTCCGGCAGGTCGCGATGTGCTGCGATCAGCGTTTCATCGACGTCGCGCGGATGGCTGGTCGAATAGCGCAGGCGCAGGATGCCGGGGATGCGGGCGAGCCGGTACATCAGATCGCCAAGCGACCAGTCCCGTCCATCCGGCCCCTCGCCGTGATAGGCGTTGACGTTCTGTCCAATCAGCGTGACCTCACGCACGCCGTTGTCGGCAAGCCGCGTGACATCATCGATGATCCTGCTCACCGGCCGCGACAGCTCGGCGCCGCGCGTGTAGGGCACGACACAGAAGGTGCAGAACTTGTCGCAACCTTCCTGTACGGTGACGAAGGACGAGATGCCGCGGGCGCGGATCGCTTCGGGCTTCGGCTGCGCGAGAAACCCGAACTTGTCTTCGACCGGAAATTCCGTCTCCAGGGCCCGGCCGTCGCGCTCGGCGCGCGCCAGAAGCTGCGGCAGATGATGATAGCTTTGCGGGCCGACGACAATGTCGACCACGGGCGCACGGCGAATGATCTCCTCGCCCTCGGCCTGCGCCACACAGCCGGCGACCGCGATATTCATCTGCCGTCCCGACCGCGCGGCTTCGTCCTTGGCGAGGCGCAGCCGGCCGAGCTCGGAATAGACCTTTTCCGACGCCTTTTCGCGGATGTGGCAGGTGTTCAGGATCACCAGATCGGCGTCGTCGGTGCTTGCCGTCTCGACAAAGCCTTCCACCGCCAGCGCGTCGACCATGCGTTGCGCATCGTAGACGTTCATCTGGCAGCCATATGACTTGATGTGCAGCTTACGCGGCGGCTTCATGGAACCTGAGCTGTTGGGCGATGCCGGTCAGATATAGGCTAGAGGGCTGAAAATCCAGCGATCAGTCGGCAATTTTGCTGGATTTGAGCGATCAAGGCCGGCAATTGCCGCATATCGCTGAAAGTTAAGTGGGCGCCCGCCGCGCGCAGGGTCTCGGAATGGCCTGGCCGGCAGTGGCTGCCGCCGCAAAAGCCGAAAACCGTCATTCCGGCGGTAACCGCACCAGTGACGCCGGCCACGCTGTCCTCGATCACCAGGCATCGCTCGGCCGAGGCCTTCATCCTGGATGCTGCGAACAGGAACAGGTCAGGTGCCGGCTTGCCACGGGTGACTTGCGTAGCGGAGAAGATATGGGGGGCAAGCAGATCGTAGAGTCCTGCGCAGGTAAGGCCGTGACGGATTTTCTCGGGCGTGCCGCTTGATGCTACGCATTTGGCTAGTTCAATCGCGGTGATGGCTTCCTCGATGTTTGGAATGGAATCCAAATCGCTCGCGTAGCGCTGCAGTGCCACTTGCTTCATCTGCGCTTCAAAATCCGCCGGAAGACTGCGGCCGAGTTCGGCCTCAATAATCGCCCGAGCTTCGCGGTCCGAGACGCCGAGAAACCGCTCCAGTACCTGTTGTTCGGTGATTGGATAGCCGTAGCGGCTCAGCACCTCCGCATGTGCCCGGCAGGAAATGACTTCGCTGTCGACCAATACGCCGTCGCAATCAAAAATGACGAGTTCAACGCTCGGCTGTCGGGAGCTCTTGTTCGGCAGACCGGCTTCCACCTTGTCGAATACCGCAGCTTTTTCAGGATTTGTCGTCATCAAGCGGCACGCAGTACAGCTCCAGCCGGTGGTCGACCAGCTTGTAGCCGAGCTTGCGGGCAATTTCCGCCTGCAGCTTCTCGATCTCCTCGGAGGTGAACTCGATTACCTTGCCGTCGCGCAGATTGATCAGATGATCGTGATGGCTGTCACGCATCTGCTCGTAGCGGGCGCGGCCCTCGCGAAAATCGTGCCGCTCGATGATGCCGGCGTCCTCGAACAGCTTCACCGTGCGGTACACCGTCGAGATCGAGATCTTGTCGTCGACCGCCACGCAGCGACGATATAATTCCTCGACATCGGGATGATCCTCGGCTTCCGCGAGCACGCGTGCGATCACCCGGCGCTGCTCGGTCATGCGCATGCCGGTCGCGGCACAACGTGCCTCGATACCAGTGGCTTTGGGCGCAGACGGGGATTTCAGTGCGGTCATGCAGGGAGCCTTGAAAGGACGGTGCGGTTCTGCCATCGCAGGCAGTTTACGACAAGTCGCGGCGCATCAGAAGCGCGTTCAATTGTTCCCCGTCCGCCTGCTGGTAGTAACGCTCGCGGCGGCCAATCGCCGTAAATCCGGCCCGTTCGTAGAGCTTTCGGGCCGGCTGATTATTTTCCTCGACCTCGAGGAATACGGTGCGGACGCCACGACCGGCCAGATGCCCGAGATGGGTCAACAGCAGATTGCGCGACAGGCCGCGGCCGCGGTGGTCGGGCTCGATGGCAACAGAGAGAATTTCGGCTTCGTCCGCGCCGATGCGGGAGACGGCAAAGCCGATGATCTTGCGCCCGAGCTTGAGGCGATGAACCAGCGTGTTGCGCTCGGACAGCATCGCCTCGAATTCGCCTTCGCCCCATCCGCGGTGGAACGACGCGCCGTGCAATTGCGCGAGCCGTGCCGCATCGCGCAGGCCGGCGGGTTCGACCATGGCGGTGCCGCCTCCGCCCAGCAGTTCGGATAGCCAGGCCATCATGGGGCGCCCGGACGCGACGCATGCGGCAATGGATTCGACGGCTTGAGATTCGACGGCTTGGCATCGGGAGCACGCAAATAAAACGGACGGGCCGGGGCGGTGTCGGCCGTGACGGCCGCGCCGAGCCAGGCGACCCAGCTGATATCGGGTGCCGGTCGCGGATTGACCTGATAGGGTGGTGGCGTGTCCGCGGGCCAGCGGGAGGCCAGGATGGCGGCAGCATTGCCGACCAGATGCGGCGCAC
Source organism: Bradyrhizobium sp. (assembly GCA_035547995.1). Classification (GTDB taxonomy): domain Bacteria; phylum Pseudomonadota; class Alphaproteobacteria; order Rhizobiales; family Xanthobacteraceae; genus Bradyrhizobium. The sequence goes on from DASZTN010000004.1 coordinate 6,384, forward strand.
CGAATTCGGCAGCCCGCAGCGCTTCATCGATGGGCGCGACATCGGGCCGGACCAACAGGCTGCCGTCGCCCGCGGTCACCTGGAAATAGACCTGGTCATGCCGCGCATCGATCGCCGAGATCACGGGCCGGCCCAGCCCGAGGCCTACGATCGGGGCGGCAAAGGCGGCGAGCGTGGTCACGCCGACCGCCGGCCGATTGGCCGCGAGTGCAATGCCTCGGGCAGCGGAAAGCCCTACACGCAATCCGGTGAAACTGCCGGGGCCGGTGGTGACGGCGACGCGGTCGAGATCGGTGAATGCCACGCCGGCCTTGTCCATTACCCGCGCGATCAGCGGCATCAGGGCCTCGGCATGGCCGCGCTTCATCGCCTGCGATTCCCGCGCCAGCACCTTGCCGGTGCCGGTGTCGAGCACGCAGGCAGCGCAGGCCTCGAGTGCGGTGTCGATCGCCAGGATCAGCATCAGGGAAGGAGAGCGAATAGCGAGTGGCGAATAGCGGATGGATGAGCGGCCGTAGCGGTGGCTTCCGCCCAGCTTCTAATTGCCATTTGCCATTCGCTATTCACGATTCGCTTCCCGATCACATCGGCCGGACTTCGACCACGTCCGGCACGAAATGCCTCAGCAGGTTCTGGATGCCATGCTGCAGCGTCGCGGTCGATGACGGGCAGCCGGAGCAGGCGCCCTTCATGTTCAGATAGACGACGCCGTCCTTGAAGCCGCGGAAAGTGATGTCGCCGCCGTCATTGGCGACCGCCGGCCGCACCCGCGTTTCGATCAGGTCCTTGATCTGGTCGACTGTCTCGGCATCGGCTTCGTCGAAGAATTCGTCGGCCTGATCGAGCGCTTCATCGCCTGCCGCGCTGCCATCGGCGAGCAGCGGCGCGCCGGACATATAGTGTTCCATGATGGCGCCGAGGATCGCGGGCTTGAGGTGCTGCCAGTCGCTGTCGTCCTTGGTCACGGTGACGAAATCGGAGCCGAAGAACACGCCGGTCACGCCGGGCACGCTGAACAACTTCTCCGCCAGCGGGGAACGGGCGGCCGCTTCGCGATTGGCAAATTCCATGGTCCCGCTGTCCAGCACAACGCGGCCTGGGATGAATTTCAGCGTGGCGGGATTGGGGGTGGCTTCGGTCTGAATGAACATGGGTTTTCTCCGGCGTCGCCGGTTCAAGGCCGGCGCGTGGGTTCTCCCTAGCAGATGGCGACGGCAAACGCACGATCAAGGGACAAAATCGGCGGTTTTCTAGGCTTATCCGGGGCTTAGAGAGCTTCTGGACGAGAAGGTCAGGCGTGGGCTCGACTTCTCTCCCCCTGAAAAGGGACCGGGAGGGATCCTGTCTCCACAGACATCTGCGCCTATGGCTGCCCCCCACCCCTGACCCTCCCCCTCGCCGGGGAAGGAAGTTGGTCCATCCAGCTAGCTTCCCACCTAAACGCCCGTCGGTTGGATTACCGAACCCCCTCAGCGCTTGCGGATGAAGCCGACGATATCCCGGGTCGCCTGCATGGTCTCATGTGCGATCACGCGAGCGCGTTCGGCGCCGTCGACCAGGATTGAATCGACATGGCCGGGATCCGCAACCAGCCGCTTCATCTCCGAGGCGATCGGTGAGAGTTTCGTCACGCAAAGCTCGACCAGCGCATTCTTGAAGCTCGAGAACTGTCCGCCGCCGAACTCGCGCAGCACGTCGGCCTTGGCGCGGCCGGACAGCGCGGCATAGATGCCGACGAGATTGTCGGCCTCGGGACGCGTTTCCAATCCCTTCTCCTCCGACGGCAGCGGTTCCGGATCGGTCTTCGCCTTGCGGATCTTCTGCGCGATGGTGTCGGCGTCATCGGTGAGATTGATGCGTGAATAGTCCGACGCATCTGACTTCGACATTTTCTTGGTGCCGTCGCGCAAGGACATCACCCGCGTCGCCGGCCCCGTGATTAGCGGCTCGGGCTGCGGAAACAACAGCCCGTCGGCAAAACCGTGGCTGCGGATCGAATCGCCGAAATCGTTGTTGAACTTTTGCGCGATATCGCGCGCCAGTTCGAGATGCTGCTTCTGATCCTCGCCAACCGGCACATGGGTGGCGCGATACAGGAGAATGTCGGCCGCCATCAGCACCGGATAGTCGTAGAGTCCGACCGAAGCGTTCTCGCGGTCCTTGCCCGCCTTCTCCTTGAACTGGGTCATGCGGTTCAACCAGCCGACGCGCGCGACGCAGTTGAAGATCCAAGTCAGCTCGGTGTGTCCGGCGACCTGACTCTGGTTGAAGACAATATGTTTCCTCGGATCAATTCCGGCGGCAAGGAAGGCCGCGGTTACTTCGCGGGTGCTGCGCGCCAGTTCCGCCGGGCCGCCCCAGACGTCCATGCCTTGGGTGATCGCATGCAGGTCGACGACGCAATAGATGCAGTTATGCGTTTCCTGCAATTTAACGAAATTGACGATCGCGCCCAGATAATTGCCGAGGTGCAGATTGCCCGTCGGCTGGACGCCCGAAAAAACCCGTTCCACCATGGCCATGGTCATTTTTTCCCGCTGTTCCAGAGCGTTTTCGAGCGAAGTGGATACCGGTTCGCGTGAAGAAAACGCGTCAAAACAAAAAGCTGGAGCCTGGTTCTGATCCCACCAGGAACCGGGCTCAAGGCCGTCGTTTGCCACGCGCGTCCTACGTGCGCAAGTCGCCCGGCGGCCGTCGCCGCAGTGCGCCGATCGCCTCGCGCCAGCCGATGACGCCGAACCAGTTCAAGAGCAAGGCGTAAACCGCAATCGCGCCGCCGATCAGGATGAACAGGACGAGAGCCTGCATCAGGCGATGGCTATCGCCGTCCGGTCCCAGTGCCGATTGTGCGGCGACCGACAGCAGCCCGCCCATGGCAATGGCCGCCAGCGCGATCCGCGGCAGCCGCCGGCGTGCCGCGGCGTCGATCGAGAAACCGAAGGTCGAAGCGCCCTTGCGGATCAGTGCCAGCGCGTTGCTCCAGGCGCCGAGCGCCATGCCGCCGGCGATCCCGCTGGCGCCGAACCAATGGCCGAGTAGAAATGCCGCGACGATGGTGACGATAATCGCCTTCAGGGTCGCCAGCAGCGGTGTGACGGTATCGCGGCGGGCAAAGAAGGCCGGCGACAGCGATTTCACCAGCACATAAGCGGGCAGGCCGAACGCGAGCCAGGTCAATACCTGCGCGGTGCCTGCGCTGTCGGTGGAGGTGAACAGCCCATGCTCGAACAGAATCCGCACCACCGGCTCGTTCAGCGAGATCAGGCCGATCGTCGCCGGCAATGCCAGGCCGATGGCGAGTTCGAGGCCGCGGGACTCGGCGTCACCCATCGTCCTTTTGTCGCCGTTTCGCAGTGCGCGGGTCAATTCCGGCACCAGCACCGTGCCCATCGCGACGCCGACAATGCCGAGCGGCAGTTCGATCAGGCGGTTGGCGAAATAGAGCCATGACACCGCCGAGGGTGACGACGACGCCACCACGGCGCCGGTGATGATCAATAGTTGCGGTCCAGCGCCGGCGATCATGCCCGGCAGCGCGCTGCCGAGAAACCTGCGCATCTCCCGGTCAAACGAAATACGCAGCGGCGTTGCCGTATTGGCGCCCCGGCGCAGCGCGAGGGTCACGAGCTGCAGCAATCCGGCGACGCCAACGGTTGCCGCGACCGCCAGTGCGGCCTGCGCGCCATGCTGCCGCGAGGAGAGCAGTGCGATCATCACGGCGATCAGCGCAATGTTGAACAGCAGTGGCGAGAATGCAGTCAGCGCGAAGCGGCCCTGGGCGTTGAGCAGCCCCATCAGTACCGTCACCGGTCCGGCGAAGGCGAGATAGGGCAGCATCAGCCGGGCGTTATTGGTCGCAAGCTCCAAGGTCTCATGTCCGGCAAAACCGGGCGCGATAACCTTGATGACAAAAGGCATCACCAGTGCGAGCAGGCCCGTCAGCACGATCAGCGCCGCGCTGACGGTTCCGAGCACGCGCCCGGCAAAGCCGGCGGCAGCCGTCGCTCCCTCGTTCTCGCTCACCTGCAGCCAGGCTGGCACCAATGCGGCGTTCAGGGCGCCTTCGCTGAGCAGGCGTCTGATCACATTGACCATTTGAAAGGCAGCCAGGAAAGCATCGGCTATGGGGCCGGCGCCCAGCAATGCCGCGATCATGGAATCGCGCAGGAAGCCTAACAACCGCGAGGCCAATGTTCCCGTGGATACCGTGAGGAAGGAGCGGATCATGAAAACCTGTCGCGCCGTCGCTTGCTGCCGTGGGGCCGATCATGTTAGGCCGCAAGGCCTTTCGAAACTCCGAGTAAAATCGGATTTCCCGCCCCATCGCAATTGCCGCAACAGGACCAGGGTAAATGACCGCAGCGAAATATGACGTTCTCGGGATCGGCAATGCGATTTTCGACGTCCTGGTGCAGACCGACGAGGGTTTCCTTGCCTCGCACGGCATGGCCAAGGGCAGCATGGCGCTGATCGACGAGACCCGCGCCGCTTCAATCTATCGCGATATGGGGCCGGCGACCATGATGTCCGGCGGCTCGGCGGCCAACACCATTGTCGGCCTCGCCAATCTCGGGGCACGGGCCGCCTATGTCGGCAAGGTCAGGGATGACGAGATCGGCCGGGCCTATGTTCACGACATTCGTGCCGCGAAGGTGGCTTTCGATACCAAGCCGGCCTCCGACGGCCCGGCCACTGGCTGCTCCTATATTCTGGTGACGCCGGACGGGGAGCGCACCATGAACACTTATCTCGGCGCGGCGCAGGAATTGATGCCTGCCGATATCGATCCGGCGCAGATCGAGGCGGCCTCGATCGTCTATCTCGAAGGTTATCTGTGGGACCCCAAGAGCGCCAAGGAAGCCTTCGTCAAGGCGGCGACGATCGCGCACGGCGCCGGCCGCCAGGTCGCGCTGACGCTGTCGGATGCGTTCTGCGTCGATCGCTATCGCGATGAATTTCTGGAGCTGATGCGCAACGGCACCGTCGATCTGATTTTCGCCAATGAGGCCGAACTGCATTCATTGTACCAGACCTCGGACTTCGACACTGCGCTCAATCAGTTGCAGAAGGATACCGGTCTTGGCGTCGTCACCCGTAGCGAGAAGGGCTGCGTTGTCGCGTCCGCGGATGGCATCATCGCGGTGCCGGCATTCCCGATCGAGAAGATGATCGATACGACCGGCGCCGGCGATTTGTTTGCCGCCGGCTTCCTGCTCGGCCTGGTGCGCAACGCCGGCTATGAGAATGCCGGAAGGCTCGGCGCACTGGCGGCCGCCGAAGTGATCCAGCACATCGGCGCGCGGCCGCAAGTCTCGCTGAAAGAACTGGCGCAGCAGAACGGCCTGCCGGTGTAGTGGCTGCAGTTTGGCGTTTCGTTTTATTCGGCGAGATTTCAGGTCGTGTCGACCCTCCCCGCCAGGGCAGGGCGATCGCATATGGGAAAAGAACCTGTTCGGCGGCTTCCTTGCCGTCCATCCTTCGATACACCCGTCAATGACAAAGTCTCCAAGAAACAACCCGCCTCACGCCGTCTTTGCGGCCTTCAATCCGAGCCGTGACTCGACCGCCTCGCGCATCAGGAATTTCTGAATCTTGCCGGTGACGGTCATCGGGAATTCGTCGACGAACTCGACATAGCGCGGGATCTTGTTGTGCGAGATCTGGCCCTGGCAGAACGCGCGAACCTCTTCGGCGGTGAGTGCTTCGCCTGGCCGGGTGCGAATCCAGGCGCAAAGCTCCTCGCCATAGCGGGCGTCGGCGACGCCGAAGATCTGCACGTCCTGAATCTTGGGATGGCGGTAGAGGAATTCCTCGATCTCGCGCGGATAGAGGTTTTCGCCGCCGCGGATCACCATGTCCTTGATTCGGCCGACGATGTTGCAATAGCCCTCGTCGTCGATCACGCCCAGATCGCCGGTATGCATCCAGCCGCTCGCGTCGAGCACATCGGCGGTTCTTTCCGGCTCGTCCCAATAGCCGAGCATCACGCTGTAGCCGCGGGTGCAGAGTTCGCCCGGCGTGCCTCGCGGCACCACGCGACCCTCGAGATCGACCACCTTGACCTCGACATGCGGATGGATGCGGCCGACGGTGGAGACGCGGCGCTCCAGCGGGTCGTCGGTCGCGCTCTGAAAGCTGACCGGGCTGGTCTCGGTCATGCCATAGGCGATGGTGACCTCGCGCATGTTCATCTTCTCGTTGACCCGCTTCATCACCTCGATCGGGCAGGGTGCGCCGGCCATGATGCCGGTGCGCAGCGACGACAGATCGAACCTGGCGAATTCCGGGTGGTCGAGCTCGGCGATGAACATGGTCGGCACGCCATAGAGCGCGGTGCATTTCTCGCGCTCGACGGTCTGCAGCGTCGCCAGCGGATCGAAGCCCTCGCCGGGATAGACCATCGCCGCACCCAAAGTGAGCGAGGCGAGGTTGCCCATCACCATGCCAAAGCAATGATAGAGCGGCACCGGAATGCAGATGCGATCCTGCTCGGTCAGGCGCATCGCGCGGCCGACGAAATAACCGTTGTTGAGGATGTTGTGGTGCGTCAGCGTCACGCCCTTGGGCGAGCCGGTGGTGCCGCTGGTGAACTGGATGTTGACCGCATCGTCGAATTGCAGCGTCTCGGCAAGCCTCGCCAGCGTGGCGCGGTGGCGTTCGCCGCCCATGCGCGGAACTTCGTCGAAGGCAATGGTGCCGGGACAGGCCGGTCCGCCGACCTGGATCACCGCGCGCAGTTGCGGCAGCCTTGCAGCGCGCAAGTCGCCGGGAGTGGAGGTCTTGAGCTCCGGCAGCAGCGTGTTCAGCATCTCCATGTAATTGCTGGTCTTGAATGCCGTTGCCGTCACGATCGCGGCGCAGCCGACCTTGCCCAGCGCGAATTCGAGCTCGGTCAGGCGGTAGGCCGGATTGATGGTGACGAGAATGAGCCCGGCCTTGGCCGCGGCGAATTGCGTCAACGCCCATTCCGGCCGGTTGAGCGACCAGATGCCGATCCTGGTGCCACGTTCGAGACCGAGCGCCAGAAAGCCTGCTGCCAGCGCATCGACGCGCTCGGCGAGTTCCTTCCAGCTCCACCTGATGCCGTGGCTCGGCGAAACCAGGGCATCACGATCAGCCCAGCGTTGCGCGGCCAGGTCGAGACTGCGACCGATAGTATCGCCGAGCAATGGCGCGTCGGAGACGCCGCAAACGTAGCTCGCTGCTTTTTCGCTCAACTCTTCCTCCCCTCCGGTCCGGCATTTTGCCATTTCTCGGAGGAGAGCCGAAGAGCCGCCCCGAAGCAAGAGGGCGAATGGGGCAATAGGTCAGTCAGGCCGCCTGCTGCGTTGCATCCAGCCCGGCATAGACGCCGCGCTCAAATGCCGCAAAGGTGTCGAGGCATTTCTTGTCGGCGAAGGGGAGGACCTGCATCAGGATCACGCCGGTGACTCCTCGCGAAGGATCGATCCAGTAATAGGTGTTGGCGAGGCCGGCCCAGGCGAGGCTGCCGGGGCTGCGGCCCTCCGGCGTCTTGTCAGTGTTGATCAGGAAGCTGAGGCCCCATTTCTTCACCATGTCCGGATAGAGATCGACATCGTTGGTCGCAAACGCGAGTGCCGAGCTCATCTTGGTCATGTTGAGTTCGCCGATGTGGTTCTCGCCCATCAGGGCGACGGTTTCGGACTTGAGCACCTGGTTGCCATTGCCGAGACCCTTGTTGAGGATCATCTGCGCGAATTTGATGTAGTCGCCCGCAGTGCCGTAAAGCCCGCCGCCGCCCATGTGAAATTCCGGGTCCTGCTCGATCTCGAATGGAATCGTCGAGAGCGATCCGTCTTCGTTGCGCCGGTGCATGCCGACCAGCCGCTGGCGCTGGTCGTCGCCGATCTTGAAGGCCGTGTCCTTCATGCCGAGCGGCGCGAACAGATGGTCGCGCAAATAGGTTTCCAGCCGCTTGCCGGTGGCGGCCTCGACGGCCTTGCCGACGAAGTCGATATTGATGCCGTATTCCCAGCGCGTGCCGGGATCGGACATCAGCGGCGCCTTCAGTGCCTCGTTCTTGCAGGTAGTGACGGCCGGGATTCCGGTCTTTTCCAGATATTGCAGCATGTCGCCGTTCCACATGTTGTAGGCGAAGCCTGCAGTATGGGTCAGCAGATGACGCAGCGTGATCGGCGTCTTGGCGGGGCGCAGCTTCGGTTCCCCCTCAGCGTCAAAGCCTTCGAGCACCAGCGGGGATGCGAGATCGGGCAGCACCTTGCCGATCGGCTCATCGAGCGAGAGCTTGCCCTGTTCGACAAGCTGCATGGCGGCGGTTGCCGTGATCGCCTTGGTCATCGAGGCGATCCAGAACACGCTGTCCGTGGTCATCGCGTCGCCTTTGGACAGGTCGCGCTTGCCGAAAGCGCCCCGGTAGATGGTGTCGTCGGGCGTCGCGGCCATGGCGACGACGCCGGGAATTTCCTTGGCGTCAGCCTTCTGGCGCAGCACGTCATCGATCTGCGAATTGCCTTGCATGGACTCCTCCCGGTTGTTTTTTGAATGATCGATCTTCGCCTGTGCGATGGCACCCCGCAAGAGGGCGCCGCGTGCCGGCGAGGCAGTCGCGATTTCGTGATCCTTTGTCCGGAAGGCGGCGATGGAGCGGGTTTGGCCCGGCAGATTTACGATGGATCGGACGGCTCGGTCGCTGGGCCTTGCGAACCTGGCCAATTCGGGCAATAGCTTGAAACGATTTTAGTCGTAAGGCGTTCATGCGGCGGTACAAATGGCCGCCGGAAGATTGTTCGTTCGGCAAAATGATAGCGACGGAAGTTGTAGGAGCTTTAGATGATTTCGACCTGGAGTGAGTGGAAGCGGTATCCCCGCGCCGAACGCGGCGAGAATATCGAGGCGCCGATCAGCCCGGGCATTTATGAAGTCCGTTATGCCAATACCGGCAGACTGCACTCGTTCGGGGCCGTCGATAATGTCGCCCAGGCCTTGTCGATGCTGCAGGTGACCACGAAATCATGGTTCGGACGGCGCGAACCGGACAAGCTGCCGGACCTCGAATACCGTACCTGCGCCGCCTCGACCAAGGCGGCCGCCAAAACCGCCGCCGAGCACATGATCGGCCGCCGCGAAACCTATATGAGCGGCGCGGCCTGATCGGCTCCCGCCCGAGCCCCTCAAAATTGGTTGAGGCTGCCGCTCATTTGCAGGCGGTGTCATAGGACACGTTTAGACCTATACTCCTGATACTAGAAGCTTACAGGAGTAAATGCCATGACCCCGACCGCTGCCGCGCGTGCCTCGCACGCTTCCGCATCAACGTTGCGCGACCGTCTGAAAGATCCTTCGCTGCTGCGGGAGCATTGCTTCATCGATGGCGCCTGGGTCGGAACGCCAGCCTTCCCGATCCACAATCCCGCAACCGGCGTTGAGCTGACAAAGATACCGCAGATGTCGGCAGCCGACGCCACTCACGCGGTCGAAGCCGCCGAGCGCGCCTTTCCAGGCTGGGCCAAGCACACCGCCAAACAGCGCTCCAACATCCTGCGCAAATGGTACGAGCTGATCGCCGCCAACCGCGAGGATCTGGCGCTCATCCTGACCTCGGAGCAGGGCAAGCCGCTGGCGGAAGCGCTCGGCGAAGTCGACATCAGCGGCGCCTATGTCGAATTTTTCGCCGAGGAAGCGCGCCGTGTCTATGGCGAGACTATCCCGACGCAACGGCCGGACGCCCGCCTGCTGGCGATCAAGCAGCCGATCGGGGTGTGCGGTGCCATCACCCCGTGGAATTTCCCGAGCTCGATGATCACCCGCAAGGTCTCGCCGGCGTTGGCCGCCGGCTGCACCGTGTTGCTGAAGCCGGCCAATGAAACGCCGCTCAGCGCCTTGGCGCTGGCCGCCCTGGCCGAGAAGGCCGGCGTGCCGAAGGGCGTCTTCAACGTCATCACCGGCGACGCGCCTCCGATCGGCAAGGTGCTGTGTGAACACCCGGCGGTGCGCTTCATCGGTTTCACCGGATCGACCGAAGTCGGCAAGATTCTTTACCGGCAGGCGTCGGTCGGCGTGAAGAAGCTCGGGCTCGAGCTTGGCGGCAACGCGCCCTTCGTGGTGTTCGACGATGCCGACATCGATGCGGCCGTTGAGGGGGCGATGGTCTCGAAGTATCGCAACATGGGCCAGACCTGCGTCTGCGCCAACCGCATCTATGCCCAGGACAAGATCTACGATCAATTCGTGGAGAAGCTTTCCAGGAAGGTCGCGGCGATGAAGATCGGCGACGGCACCGAGGCCGGCGTGATCCAGGGGCCGCTGATCAACATGGAAGCGGTCGAGAAGGTCGAAAGGCACATTGCGGACGCCGTGAAGGGTGGCGCCAAGGTTATTACCGGCGGCAAGCGCCACGCGCTCGGCGGCACCTTCTTCGAGCCCACGGTGCTCGCCAATGTCAGGTCAGATGCGCTGGTATCGCGCGAGGAAACGTTCGGTCCGCTGGCGCCGGTGTTCCGCTTCAAGGATGAGGCCGAGGTGATCGCGATGTGCAACGCCTCGCCCTTTGGGCTGGCGTCCTATTTCTATGCGCGCGATCTCGGCCGGGTCTGGCGGGTGGCGGAAGCGCTGGAGTCCGGCATGGTCGGCGTCAACACCGGCCTGATCACCACCGAGGTCGCGCCGTTCGGCGGCGTCAAGGAAAGCGGTCTCGGCCGTGAAGGCTCGCATCACGGCATGGAGGAATATGTCGAGATCAAATATGTGATGATGGCAGGCGTATAGGCTGGCTCATTTAATGTTGACGCGTGAAGAACGCGTCGATGCCGCAAGAACGGGTCGGTAATTGCCGACCCGTTCAACTTATCCGAACACAATATATATAAGCGATTTCTGACGGATCACGATTTCTCGCGGATCACTTTCTCGCGGATCACTTGGGGCCGCTCGTCGATCCGGAATATGACGTCGTGATGAAGAAGATGACGTTCGACCTGCTCGTGTCAGTACGTCAGTCGTTCATTCTCATCGCGCAGGATGACGGCGATGGCTTTAGCGGTCCGCCTCGTCGCGCTTCGATGCAATTAAAGCTGACATATTGCCGTCAGGATCGATGCAGTAGTTTGCTCCACGTTTAGAAACCTTCGCAGCGGTGCCATGAGCGCCAGTAAGCGGCATTCGGGGCAACTAGGGATGTTGATGACGCACGGTCATCGCCGTGATTCGGTTCGATGGATAATCACGTTTTCGGTCGCATTGGCAGCGTCGCTATGCGCAGCCCTTGTCGGGTTCAAACCAATCGGTGCCAAGGCCGATACCGTGCCTGCGGCGACTTTCGACACTGCGATCGAGCATTATCGTTCGCGGCTGGTCGGGGACGTCGACCAAAGCATTGCGAGCGTGAAGAAGCTGCACGACAGCATTTCGGGCGGTGACCTGGCCGCCGCGAAACAGGCCTGGATCGATGCCCGGGTCGGTTGGGAACGCTCCGAGGTCTTCACCAGTGGCTTTGCCCCCGACCTCGACCGCGAAATCGACGCCTGGCCGAACGGCGCCACCGGGTTTCACGCCATCGAAGCCAAGCTGTTCGGCGCCGCCGGCCCGACCGGCGTTGAGGGCGAGGTCGATGCATTGCTGCACAATTTGTCGGACATGGCAGTGACGGCCCGTAACATCACATTGACCCCCCAGGGCTTGTTCGACGGTTTGACCCGACTGGCCTACGAAGTCGGCGAAAGCAAACTCGACGGGGGTGAATCATATCTTAGCGGAACCTCGGTCGACGACATGCGCCACAATATCGAGGGCATTGAATTGGCCTACAGCATGATCTTTGCCCCCGTGATTGAAGCTCGCGACCCGGATCATCACGCTGAGGCTCTCCACCTCATCGCCGAACTGAAAACCATGCTGGCCGAACGCGATCTTCGGCAGATCGACCAGGAAAAGTTGCGTGCACTCAGTGAGGAGCTCGTGCTCACGCTGCAAATGACGGCTCCCGCCATCGCCCTGGCCCGGCCGACGCTCGAATTTCAATAAGCCGGAGTGTTGCTCGGCGGTGAGCTGGACGTGCCGCCGCACGGCAACTCTGGTGCAGCAGGAATAACGTGATTCAAGAGTAGGTTTGGTGATGATGCGGCGAGGGTTGTGTACGGTTGCGATATGTCTGTTCCTGGCGCTGCAGCCGAGCGCGAGCGGCGCGTTTCCGCTTAGCGGCGATCAGACCATCCTGCCGGCGGGCACCGAACTCGGCGAGGACTCGTTCTATCGCCCGTCTGAAGTATTCCACTCCGAGACCAGCGGAGGCTTCAAATCCTACATGATCGATCTCGGCGATCTGGCGTTCAACTCGCCGGATCTGTTGGGCGGCACCGCGGCGCGGGCTGGGATGAGTTGCGGCACCTGTCACGTCAATGGCGCCAGCAATTCGAGGTTATATATTCCCGGCGCGTCGACCCGGCCGGGAAATTTCGATACGACCAGTGCACTATTCAATCACAAGGCGGACAATGGTGTGCTTGATCCGGTCCGCATCCCGAGCCTGCGCGGCGAACGATTCCTCGCCCCTTACGGCAATGACGGGCGTATCGCCTCGCTCCGCGACTTCGTCCGCAACGTCATCGTCAACGAGTTTTCCGGTCCCGAGCCGTCGCCGCAGATTCTCGACGCCTTGGTCGCCTATATCGACGACATCGATTTCTTGAAGAATCAGAGCCTGGACTCGAGCGGCCGGCTGACGACGCAATCGAGCGAGGCCGAGCGGCGCGGCGAGGTGATTTTTTCGCGGCCGTTTCCGAAGGACGCGAGCATGAGCTGCGCCTCCTGCCACATCCCGTCGGCAGGATTCGTCGATCACAAGCAGCACGATGTCGGTTCCGGAGGTTTGTTCAAGACGCCAACGCTGCTGAATGCCGATTTCAACGCGCCCTATTTTCACGATGGACGCTATAACAGGTTGGATCAGGCGGTAGCCCATTTTGACCGGGTATTCGAGCTCGGCCTGACGCCGCAGGATCGCTCCGACCTCACCGCCTATCTCACGGCCGTCGGCGACGGCGTGGTGCCCTATGATCGCGAGGGCGTGGCGGGACAGATCAAGGAAATCAATGACTTTGCTTCCGTGCTCGACGTCGCCATTCCGGCCCACGATCAAGCGGTCATCGATCTCGCGGTAAGCACCATTGGCCAGGAGCTCCGCGACCTGACCGAGATGTTCCCGGACCGCCGCGACCCGACAGTGACCGAGGGTTTGAAGGAGCGCCTCGCCGCGCGGGCGGCGCTGAAGGATGTGGTGATCCGATTCCGGCATATCGGGATTGCCGCAGCAGCGGGTCGTTTCGAGGAAGCGGAAGCGGAGTATCAGAACTATCGCAAGCTGTCCGCCTTTGCGTTGGCGACGGTGCTGGCGAACGCCGAACAATGGTCGCTGTTCAATCTCGTCGTCTACAAAGCGCATTACGCGGCGATGTGGCAACGACTGCGCCAGACCCAGAAGCCGATGCAGGTTTCGGCTGCGCCGGCCAATGCGGCGACCGCAAATACGACCAGATAGTCTCTGCCAGACCGATCGCAGGGCGGCTGGCACGGGCTGGAATCATGGTTCTCCTGAGCATGATCCGGAAAAGCGTGAAGCGGTTTTTCGAAAAAGATCCTGCTCAGACAAGGATCTGGAGCGCGATGGTAATTCAACCTGATCCATCGCGCTCCGGTGTCCTGATCGAATCGCGCTTGGCGCGGGATGAGATTTGACGGAATCGTCATGCCTGCGCCTGTCGCGCTCATCCAATCGGAAGACGAATCAAGCAAGCAACATCGCCAAAGAAAAAATAAAGATCGTCATTCGAGAGGGCGGCTTTCCGATTTCCTCTACAGCACAAATCCTTCTTCCAAATTTTATAAAATTCAGAGGCCTGCGTCATATTGACCTGCAATGAGGTGATTGTTGCAATTCTTTTCGCAGGAAACGGAATAACATGAACTTCTCGTTTTTAGGTCGCCGCCAAGCCTGGCGACGGACCACGAATCTCTGCACGTCGGTGTTGACGGCATCGTCGCTTTGCATCGCCCCGGCGATGGGCGGCACGGCTGATCCGGCCGCGGCGGTGCCCACCACGACGCCGATCAAGCATGTCATCATCCTGGTCGGCGAGAACCGTGGTTTCGACCACACCTTCGCCACCTACACGCCTGTGGGCAAGGGCCAGACCATCAGCAATCTGCTGTCGAAAGGCATCGTCAACGCTGACGGCAGCCCGGGTCCGAACTACGCGCTCGCCCAGCAGTATTCGGTCGCGCCGCAGCCGCTTTACTATATGGGTGCGCCGAAGCTCGCCAAGACCCCGTACAACAACACCAGCAACCCGATGCCGCAGCCGACCACGGGCGGCGCGCCGACAGGTCCGAACGCGTTTTATCCTTACGGCGTGGGATACTCCGCTCCGTTTTATGGACCGAACCAAGACCCGAATTGGAATCTCGAAGCGCAGCTGGTCTCCTCGGAAGATCCCGACATCAAGGCCAGCCAGTTTAATCTGCTGAGCGAGGGTGCGACCGGCCTGCCCAACGGCGTGCTCGACACCCGCATCCCCGGCGCGGGAACGCTCGCCGGACCGTTCCCCTTGCAGGGACCGAATATCAGCGAACACGACTATGCCGGCGACATGACCCATCGCTTCTTCCAGGCTGCGCAGCAGCAGGATTGCAGCATGGAGAACGCCACCAAGGAAAACCCCACCGGCTGTCTCAATGACCTGTTTCCGTTCACGGAGCTTGCGACGGATCAGACCTGGGCTCTGGGCAACCCGATGGGCTTCTTCAACATGGCTCAAGGGCAGGTGCCATACCTGAAGACCCTCGCCGACCGCTTCACGTTGAGTGACAATTTCCATCAGTCGTTCCTCGGCGGCACCTACCCGAACCACATGATGCTCGTCACCGGCGACGCGCTCTACTGGTCCGATGGTAAGGGCAACGCGATCACGCCGGCTTCGAACCTGGTCGCCAATCCGAATCCGCAAGCCAATCCGACCGATGCGTTCGCGATCAACAACTTCATCAACGATGCTAACCTGGTGAACTGTTCCGACAACACCCAGCCGGGTGTGGCGCCGATCACCTCCTATCTGGCGAGCCTGCCGTACCACCCGAAACCGAATTGCGAAGCCGGTCACTACTACCTGATGAACAACGCGAACCCGGGCTACAATGCGAACGGTACCCTGAGCGGTGCCGTTCCGCCGTCATCGCTGCGTACCATCGGTGATGAGCTGAACGAGCACAACATCACCTGGGCCTGGTTCGGTGCGGGCTTGAAGGATGCCGCTGCGGCGGCAGACTTGAACGAGCAGCCTTATACCGATCCTGCGCATGCGTGGGGCCAAGTGTACTGTGCGATCTGTAACCCGTTCCAGTACATGACTTCGATCATGACCAGCCCCGCGCAGAGGGCTGCGCACATGCTGGACACGCGTGACCTGGTCAGCGATATCCAGAACAACACGCTGCCTTCGGTATCGTTCGGCAAGCCGGACGGGTACCTGGACGGCCATCCGCAGTCGTCGAAGATCGATCTGTTCCAGGTCTATGTGCAGAACATCCTCGCGGTGCTTCAGCAGAATCCGGCCCTGCTGGCAAACACCGCCGTGTTCATCACCTGGGATGAAGCTGGTGCCGAATACGACTCGGGCTTCGTGCAGCCGATCGACTTCTTCGGCGACGGATCTCGCATTCCGCTGTTGATCCTGTCGCCCTATTCGACCGGCGGCAAGATCGAACACGTCTACGGCGATCACGTATCGATACTGAAGTTCATCGAGCGCAATTGGCGCCTGTCGCCAATCACCAACCGCAGCCGCGACAATCTGCCGAACCCGTTGAGCACCGCGTCCAATCCGTACGTGCCCACCAACATGCCGGCCATTGGCGACCTGTTCGACGCGTTCGACTTCAGCAAGCCGGCGGCGACGGTGAACTATCTGCCGTAAGCAGGCATCACGACATATCGCCGAGATCATCGAAACGGTCCCGGCGACACCAACGCTCCGGCGCTGGATCACGCCTTGGCGCATGATCCGGCGCCGGCTGCATGAACGATCGAACTTCAAGGCAGATGGGTATGGTTTCAATTCGCAATTATCGCAGCCGCATGTCGAGAACGACTTCGACGGCGGTCGGCCTGGCCACCGCAGTGTTCATCGCCGTGCTGGCCCCGCATGTTGCATCGGCGCAGCAATTTTCCGCGGAGCTCTTGCGGCGTGACGCCGCCGGACAGATCAGCAAGGGACGGCTGCTGGTGGCGGGCGACAAGATCCGCATCGAGGCGCCCGACCTGCAAACCGGCTTTTTCCTTATCCGTACCGATGCCAAGACGGCCTATTTTGTGCAGCTGGACCGGCGCGTGTTCATGGATGCGCGGCAATCCAGCATTTTGACCGAGCTTCTGGTGCCGATCGACCCGGATGCGCCCTGTCAGCAATGGCAGCAGATGGCCGAGATCTCGGGAAGTGCAACCGGCGGTGCGGCGTGGCAGTGCAATCGCATCGGTACCGAGACGCATGATGGCCATACCATCGTGAAATACGACATGACCTCGCCGCGCGGCAAGCGCTATTCAGGTTGGATCGATCCGCAACTCCGATACGTGGTGCGGTTCGAGGCCGATGATGGCAGCACGACCGAATTGACAAATGTGCAGGAGGTGCGTCAGCCCGATGACGCGTTCATGATTCCTTCAGGCTTGCGAAAGTTCGATCCGATGCAGCTTATGGAGCTTGTGAAGCATAGCGACGTATGGGTCGACCCGGCAAAAGATTCGAGAGCCGAGCCGTTGAAGTAGAACTTCCGGCGCGTCGATCCAGCGTCACGCCTCGCCTGCAGTGATGGCACCATCGATTCGACCGTCGTCGCGCAGCGGAAGGCTTCGGATTGGAGTGACCGTCTGGCTGTTCGTCGAACCTGCTTCGAGCGACGGCTATAAGCAGGTTGCCGTTGGTGCTATAGTGCTAGTGGTAACCTGTTTGCCGGTTACGAGGGCTGCACTTTCGTTAGCGCGTCTGATTTAGATCAAAATGACTGACGAGCATTTGGTCTGCATTCGAGTTCCCAAAAAAAGGAGAATGCCCATGAGTGATCTGGTTGTGATCGCATTTCCGACCGAAGCAAAGGCCGAAGAGGTTCGCCAGAAATTGCTGGCGATGCAGAAGGAATATTTGATCGAGCTTGGCGATGCGGTGGTCGCGGTGAAGGACGCTCAAGGCAACATCAAGCTTAACCAGCTCATCAACACCACCGCCGCCGGTGCGGTCTCAGGCGCTTTTTGGGGAGCGCTGATCGGTTTGATCTTTCTGATGCCGCTGGCCGGCGCTGCCCTCGGCGCGGCATCCGGCACCCTTGGTGGATATCTGACCGATGTCGGCATCGATGACAAATGGATGAAGGAAACCGCAGCGGCTATTCAACCCGGCACGGCCGCTCTGTTCGTGCTGGTGCGCAAGGTGACCGCCGACAAGGTGCTCGAAGGCCTCAAGGGTGAAGGCGGTACGGTGTTGAAGACATCGCTCGACCACACCAAGGAAGCGGCGCTCCAGGCGGCTCTGGCGGACGTCCAGGCGGCCGTTCCGGCTTCAGCTTCGTAAGCGCCATCGGGGACACTGGATCATGATCTGATCAAAGTTGAATCAGATCATGATCTCGTCATCTCTTTGTTTGAGCATGATCTTTTCGGAAAGCCGGTGCCCACTTTTCCGGATCGTGGTCTGGAGACCTTTCGATTCTGAGGGAATCAGAACCGAAACTCTATCTTTTGGTTTTGACGCGTTTTCTTGGTGCGAACCGGTCTTCGCCCGAAAGCGCGATGGCCGCATGTGGAGTATTCAGCGGCGAGCGGCGTTCGCAGGGTATGGCAACGCAGCTCATGCGAATGGCTAAAGGCACTCATTGAAACCAAGGTGTAGCCACCAAGTTGTGACCTCTGCAGGGGAACTTCTAACCTGGAGGCTACCTATGCGTGCCCTAAAGCTTGTTACCGCGCTTTCAGTCGCGGGAGCGATGTCGCTGACCTCCTCTTTGCCGGTGCGGGCAGCTCCCATCACGCCCCTTTCTGTGGCTGCGAAACCAGACGTGCAAAGCGGTTCCGTCACCCAGGTACGATGGGGTGGTTGGGGCTGGCGTGGTGGCGGCTGGGGCTGGCGCGGCGGTTGGGGACTGGGTCTCGGGGCACTCGCTGCCGGCGCCCTGGTCGGTGCCGCGATAGCTGGCCCATCCTATTATGGCGGCTACTATCCGTATGGCTACGGTCCGTATTATGGGTATGGCTACGGCTATCCTTATTACGGCTACTCGACAGCCTACTATCCGGGCGTCAGCTACAGTTACTACCGACCCTATCCGCGCTACTACGCTGGCTTCCGCCCAGCCTGGCGACGTAGCTTCGGCATGGTCCCGGTGCGCCATTTTGTCCCGGTGCGCCATTTTCGACGCTGGCATCACCGCTGGTGAATCGATCGCAGGCCTCAGTCGTCGTCGCGGCTGAGGCCAAATCCCTCAATTCATCGCGGTATTGATTCGCCGGTATGACGATTGATTGATTGTGAGCCGTGCTTGCGCCCCCATCGCTGCAGGACCGCGATGGTGCGGTTGGCGAGGTTGAGGCGCTCGGCCATCACCGAAATGAAATAGGTGAGGAGCTTGCGGCCGGGCGGGGGGATGGCCGGGACGCTGGCGGCGCTGCCGCCGAGGATATCATTCAGCGCCGGGCGCAATTTTGGAACGAGCCTAACGGATCGATCAGGAATCGACTGATTAGCCAAGCGCGCGCGGGCCCGGCACTCGGTCTTCACCGGTAGACGGGCACGGCACGTCAGCAAAATACAAATTTCGAAATAATACAAATTTCGAAATATTGGCTTATGACAGTGCACAAACCGGGCCGGAGTCTGATCTCTCCGCTTATCGCGGCATTTGGACCGTTGCCCGACTCCGGGGTCACCCGACCCTGAGATCGGATCCGGTGATCCGCCGATAGGCCTCCAGATAGCGCTTGCTGGTGGCGTCCACCACCTCGCGCGGCAGCGGCGGAGGCGGCGCCTCGCCGTTCCAGCGGCCGGCGCGGCGCTCGGCGTCAAGATAGTCGCGCAAGGGCTGCTTGTCGAAGCTCGGCTGCGGCCGGCCGGGTTGATAGACGTCGGCGGCCCAGAATCGCGAACTGTCGGGGGTCATGACTTCGTCGATCAGGATGATGCGGCCGTCGCCGTCGCGGCCGAAC
>DASZTN010000005.1:0-94729 GCA_035547995.1 Bradyrhizobium sp.
ACGCATCTAGGGAAGTCTTGCAGCAGTCGAAGCGAGGTTGGCGGCAACCTGATGCTGCTCCCGCGAAGATGCCGAGCGGAAACGCGCGGCCCATAAATAGAGCCCGCTGCCGAGCACGATCAGGGTGATCAGATCGAGCAACGCCCAGATGATCTTCAACGGCATGCCGCCATAGTCGCCGAAATGCAGCGGCTTGGAAATGAACAGCGCCTTGGCGTACCAGGGCAGGTCCCGGGAGTCGGACAGAGTTCCATCGGCAGCATTGATCAGGAAGGGCTTGATGAGGCGCGAGGTCAGCGGCTGATCGCCGCTCAGGAACACCGCATAGTGGTGACCTCCGGCGAAAGGCGTTCCGGGCATTGCGACGGACTCGACTTTCATCCCCGGTGCGGCCGCCAGGGCCGTGTCCACCGCCGCCTGCGGCGACGACAGATGCGCCGGCAGCGGAGCGTTTCGCCACGGCGCCACCATCTGGGCGAGCTCCGTGGATTGCCAGTGCCGCGCGACCTGCTGCGCCAGCGTATTGATCAGCCCGGTCACACCGACCACCAGCATCCAGGCGGCAAGAACGATTCCGGTCAGGTTGTGCAGATCGAGCCAGTACAGCCGGCGCTGACGCGTGCGCATCGCGCCGAAGTCGAGCCGGCGCATGAACGGTCCATAGACGACAACGCCGGAGACGATCGCGACAATGAAGCACAGCGCCACCGCGCCAAGAAACAACATGCCGTTCTCGCCGAGCAGAAGCTCGGTGTGCAGGTCCTTGATGAACTTGATCGCCGTGCTTCGCGTGCTGTCCCCGACACGCAGAACTCGGCCGCTATGGCCATCGACCGTCACCACTGCGGTCAGCTGCGGCGAATTGAGAGCCCGGGCCATGAAAAGATGCCATACCGGCTCGTCGTCGTCCGGGACCGCAAAGGTGATGACGTCCTCCGGCAGCTTCGTCCTCGCAATCTCAAGGATGCGGTCAAGGGGAAGCAGCGGCGCCGTCGCTGCGACCGCGTCCGGCGTTGCTTGCGCGCCGAGCGCCTGATCGATCTCATCATGAAAGATCAGCGGCAGACCGGTCAGGCAGAGCACGAACAGGAACAGCGTGCAGACCAGGCTGCTCCATTTGTGCACGCTTTTCCAGATGCGCACCGCGTGTGGCGTCATGAGCAAGAAGCCCGTTGTTTCACCATGTATAACGGATGCTGCCCATCACGGTGCGTCCCGAGCCGAGGTAGCATGCGTTCAGACTTGTACACGTCGCCACATAATATTTGTTGAAAAGATTGGTGGCGTTGACAGCCAGCTTCACGCCGCGCAGCCGGGTGTCGAGATAGGATAGATCATAGTGAACAGCGGCATCGAACAGCGTATAGCCGGGAATAAGAATGGTGTTGGCCGCGTCGCCGTAGGAATCGCCGATGTAGCGTACGCCGCCGCCTAGCCCAAACCCGGCAAGTTGCCCTTGCTGAAAGGTATAGTCGGCCCAAAGCGCGGCCTGGTTCATCGGCATGATGATGAGGTGTTTGCCAAGCTGACTGGGAGTGTTGGTCCTGGTAACGGCGGTGTCGTCGTAAGTATAAGATGCTGTCAACTTAAGCCCATCGGTCAGGCTCGCCGTTGCCTCGAATTCGGCGCCGCGTGAGCGAGCCTCGCCGGTCTGCACGCTAAATAGCGTATTGCTCAGGTCAGTCGTCAGGACATTCTGCTGGATCATGTTGAACAATGCGGCCGTCAGCAGCAGATTGGTCCCGACAGGCTGATACTTGGCACCAATCTCGACCTGCTGGCCGGTGGTCGGCAGCAACGCCGAACCGCTGGCCGTTATGCCGAGTGACGGCTGGAAGGAGTCCGCATAGGCGATATAAGGCGACAGGCCGAAGTCGAATACATAGTTCAAGCCGGCGCGGCCAGTGAATGCGCTGTCATTTTGGTATTGGGCCGTGCCGGCGATGACATTGAGGGTATCGGTGCTGACCCAATCGTGACGCCCGCTCAATGTCAGACGCCAGTGATCCAGTGCAATCTGATCCTGCAAATAGACCCCCGTCTGATCCTGAACTTGCGCGCTATTGATCGAGACGGCAGGGGACGTGATCGGGGCGCCATAGACGGTATTGTACAGATTGACCGAAGGCGCCTGGGCGAACCCCTCATGCAGGTCGCTGGTGGAGTAGCGGTAGTCGAGCCCGAGCAACACGTCGTGCGAAAGCGGCCCGGTCGCGAAACGTGCTTCCGCCTCGTTGTCCATCGTAAACGCCTGAACATTTTCGGGAAAGAAGAACGCATACCTGTTCAGCGTCTGGAGATTGGATTGCAATGCGGGCGCGCCCACCGCGCCGGCGCCCGCGACGGCATAGGTGTTGGTATCCAGCCCCATATAACGGACGTTCTGCCGCACCGTCCAAACTTGATCGAACGAGTGTTCGAACTGATAGCCGATCCAATACTGTGAGCGATCGTACCGGTCATAACCGGGTTCGCCGACAAACTTGCTAAGCGGAACCTGGCCGTTCGGATTGGGAAGCAGCGTGCCTTGCGCTGGAAGGAATTGTAATGCAACGCCGGTGATGTCGCGCTGATATCCGCTGAGAACCGTGAATGTCGTGTCAGCGTCAGGCTTCCATGTGACCGAGGGCGCAATCGCACCACGGAAATCGTTGACGAAATCGACCTGCGTTCCACCGTCATGCAACGAGCCGGTGATGCGGTACATCACGTTGTTGTTCGGATCGACGCCGCCGATATCGAAATTGGTGCGCAAAAGCCCCCAATTGTCGGCGGTAAATTCAACCGAATTCACCGGATTCGCCGTCGGCAACCGGCTGACCATATTGACCATGCCGCCCGGTGGAATCTGCCCATACAACGAAGAAGAGGGCCCCTTCAGCACCTCGATTCGCTCCAGAAGACTAAGATCGAGCTTCGGATCGGCAAAGCCCAGAGCCCCGACGGGCATCATCATTCCATCGAGATAAAGCACCGGCGCAAAGCCACGAATCCGCAGCGACTCAAAGCGGGTATCGTTGGGGTCATTGTTGGTGGCGACGCCGGCCGTGTAGCCAAGCGCCTGAACTGCAGTCTGGGCTCCCTGATCCTGAATCTGCTCGCGACCGACCACCGAGATCGCCTGCGGAATTTCCAGAAGCGGTGTGTTGGTCTTGGTGCCGACCAGGGTGCGATGCGCGACATAGCCTTGTATCGGGCCGTTGCCCTGCTGGAACGTGCCTCGGCTGGCGACAGTTTCGGGGCGCGGCGCAGTCTCGGCTCCGTGCGAAGGCCTGTTGACAGCCTGACGCGTTGCGCGCGCCGGCCGCTCTGTGCGCGAGGTGTTGCGCGATCGGGTATGCGGTTTTGGCGCGCTGACCGTAACCGGCGGCAGCGATACGCCCGAAGCCTGACCTGAAGATGGCGACGTCTGCGCCGTCGCTGACGCCGTACAACCAATTGCCGCTATACTTGCAAGAAATCCAATATGCGCCTTCGCGCTCAACGAGCCCAGGATTTTCAACGTCGCGCCCCCACAGATTACAGAGGCACTCCTAACGTTACCGATCCGGCGTGAGAAGAAAGCGCGCGGTCTTTCAACTTAGAAACTCTCCACTTTAGAAAAAGAATAATTCCAAAAAAATCTGCACTGAACATTCTGTGCAGCAGATTGCCATCGAAGCGCGTGGTCTCCGTTCTGATTGAATCCGAGGCCGCCACTTCGTTTCGATCTTGGCGCGTTGCTTCCGATGGACAGCGTTCAGGCGGCGCTGTTGGCCTGCTCGGCTCTGGAATGCGCCTCGGCCCTGATTTCCGCAATTCGCCGTTTCAATGCCGCCTGCCGCAGATCGGGCTCGATCGCGGCACGCGCCTGCCCGATCGCGCTCGCCAGATCGGTCAGCGGCAGCGCCCCGTCGAAGGTCGGCTTGACCAGCCCGTCGATGATCGCGTGCCAATCGGCGAGTGCGTGGCGATAGGAGCTGCCGTAGCCTTCGATCATCTCCGCAGTCCGCACAACGGCCAGCGCCGCGGCCGGTTGCTTGGTCAGGCTGCGGTCGATCATATGCAGCCAGCGTTCGACCCAGACCCGTTCCTTGCCGTAACGGATCGAGAACAGCCGCCACCGCTTCAAGCCTGCCTCGATCTTGAGACGGCGGATCCCCCAGCGGCCGGAGGCGCTGTACTTGATCGAGACCGGCGCTCGCGCCCAGTTCAACCATTCGAGCATGTCGAGCACCGGTTCTGCCACCACGGCGGGAAGCGAGCCGATCAACTCATCGATGCGGAATTTGCGCCAGTCGCTGCTTGGCTCCCGCTCCGTCAGCTTCAGCTGCGCGATCCGGATCGGATCCTCATAGCTCATGCGCAAGGCCATCAGCCGCGCGATTTCGCCGAACAATATGGCATCGACACCCGGCTTGCCGGCAAAGCGGCAGAGCCGGTCGACATAGAGCTGCGCATAGCTCGGGCTTTGATAATCGATCAGCCGGTCGATGCCGGCGCGGACGATGGCCTCGGTGCCCTCGGGCAGATTGTCGGGAACGAGAGGAGGCGTGTCGTCGTCGTCACCGATGATGTCGGCGAACAGATAATGCAACGAAGAGAGGATGCCGTCGTCGTCCACGCGCCGGTCCCAACGCTTTAGGCGGGTTTCGGCGCCGTTGCCGACAATTGCGCCAGCCGCTGCTCCAGCGTACCGATGTTCTGGAACAGCCGCGCGCTCGCCAGCCGCAGGAAGTAGAAGCCGAATGCCGGATTCTGGACGTAGAGCTCCTCGACCTTGTTGTAGCTGACGCTCAGGATCAGGCCGGGCTCGATGCACTCCAGCGTCTGGGTTCGCGCCTTCTGTGGCGACAACATGCCGAGTTCGCCGACGATCGCGCCCACCGGAAGTTCGATCCCGGACTCGACCAGCCTGAACCGGCCGCTGACGATGTAGAGCATGTCGTCGGCCTTCTCGTCCTTGTAGAACAGGATCTCGCCCGCGCTGCATTTGCGTTCGGTCATGAACGGCTTCAGCCAGTCCATCGAGAGATCGCTGTTGACCGACCGCTTCACGTCGCGCACCAGCTGCAGCATCTGATGCAGACGGTAGGAGTTGAGCACCAGCACCAGCGCCTGCAGCAGGACGACCAGATAATTGTGCATCGGTATGGCGGTCGCGATCAGGATGATGTTGGTGAGGATGGCGAAGACCCGCAACGGAATCATCGTCCGCATGGTGGTCGTGGCGACCACGAAGACCGAGGCGAACAATGTCCCTGCGGTGCCGGCGTGCTGTGCGAGATGTGATGTATCCATCGATGCCAACCAATCTTAACGCAATAGATTTCCAGTCCTATTCCAGCGCGCTCGTTATCATAAGGTTTGCGCCGGATTTTCATATAAGGCGAAAAGCGGACGGTTTATCGTGAATTCCCGCACAAAGCCGGCCAAAATGCTCAATCGGAGCTTCAATCCGGATCGCGACCCGGCCGGTTCTATTCCCGCCTCCACCTTGAGATCCAAGCGGAGCCATTTGCGGACCATTTTCGTGATAACTCTGTTTTGGCCGCCGCGTTGACGCCCCCTCCCCAGCCGGGCACCCTGCCGGAATGTCATATCCGGCCGAGCATCCGGCCAGGCCCGATCAGACGTTAATTCTGCCATTAACCCCGCCCGCAACGATGTCAAAGCCGCCCGTTTTCTCAGCTCTGGCGCAATTTGTAACCGCAACCGCCGGCCGCAACATGACGCGAGCCGCCGATACCGCTGTCGTTGCCGGGGTCGTCCTGATGACGCTGCTCACGGTCGCGCCGGCCTACGACCTGCTGCACCGCTGGGTCGACGCTTTGTTATGGGTCTGTCTGGCGTTCTTCGTGTTCGAATGGGTGGTGCGGCTGCGGCACGCCGTAATGACGCAGCGGCTGCCGGCCTACGTCCTGTCGGTTCGCGGGCTGGTCGACGCCGCCGGCGCGCTGGCGGTGCCGCTGGCGCTGGCGCTCGGGGCCGAACCGAAGACCGCCTGGCTGCTCGGCATGCTCTGGCTTTTGAAGGTGCTGCCGGGTATCCGCGGCTTGCGGCAATTGCGCCGGGTGATCGTGCAGGAATCCGGTCCGCTGTTCAGCGTGCTCGTGATCTTCCTGATGGTGCTGTTTCTGGCCTCCGTCATGGTCTACCTGCTGGAGCGCGATGTGCAGCCGGCGGCCTTCGGCAGCATTCCGGCGGCGCTGTGGTGGGCGGTGGCGACCCTGACCACCACCGGCTATGGCGACGCGGTGCCGGTAACGCCGCTCGGCAGGCTGGTTGCCGCCTTTGTCATGATCTGCGGACTCGGCGTGTTCGGCCTCTGGACCGGTATTCTCGCCACCGGCTTTGCCGCCGAAACCCGCCGCGACAATTTCCTCAGGACCTGGGAATCCGTCAGCAAGGTGCCGTTCTTCGCCTCGCTCGGGCCCGCCGCGATTGCCGATGTCACCCAGATGCTGCGCACCATCGATCTGCCGGCGCGCACCATGATCATCCGCAAAGGCCAGGTCGGCGACTGCATGTATTTCATCGCCTCCGGCGAAGTCGAGGTCGATCTGCCCGGCAAGAAGGTCCTGCTTCGCGACGGCGCCTTCTTCGGCGAGATGGCGCTGCTCGGCAACAATCTGCGCTCCGCCAACATCACCACCACCCGGGTTTCGCAACTGCTGGTGCTCGACCTCGTCGACTTCCGCGTGCTGATGGCGCGGCATCCGGATCTGGCCCAGACCATCGACGCCGAAGCCAGGCGGCGCGAACTGGAAAACCAGTAGAAAACTACGACGTGGTAGCTTTCAACCGAATCGCAAAACCGTCATTGCAAGGAGCAAAGCGACGAAGCAATCCAGTTCTTTGCGTGGCGAGACGGATTGCCTCGCTTCGCTCGCCCTGACGTCTAATCTAATAATGGAGACAACCATGACCGACGCGGCCGAAGCCGCGAGCGCCCCCGTCCTCACCGTCGACGGCGCGCGTGCCACCATCCGCCTCAACCGCCCGCGGCATCTGAACCGGCTGCAGCCCGACGACCTCGATGCGCTGCTACACCTGTTCGACCGGATCGAGGCCGATCCCGCGGTGCGGGTGCTGGTGCTGACCGGCACCGGACGCGCTTTCAGTGCCGGATATGATCTCAACTCGGTGGCCGACCGCGCGACCAGCGCAGTCGAGCAGCCGAGCGCCGGCTCGGCGTTCGAGACCGTCGTCAACCGGCTCGAGGATCTCGGCGTGCCCACGATCTGCCGTCTCAATGGCGGCGTCTACGGCGGCGCTACCGACCTGGCGCTGGCCTGCGATTTCCGCATCGGCCTCGACGCTTGCGAAATGTTCATGCCGGCGGCGCGGCTTGGGCTGCACTATTACAAAAGCGGCATCAGGCGTTACGTGTCGCGGCTCGGCGTCGACAACGCCAAGAAGCTGTTCCTGACCGCCGAGAAGATCGACGCACGGGAAATGCTGCGGATCGGCTATCTCACCGCGATGTGGCCGGCCGAGAGCTTCGACCAGGAGGTCGATCGGCTCGCCACGATTCTTTCCGGCAATGCGCCGCTGGCGATGCGCGGCATGAAGCGCGCCATCAATGAGTTCGCCCGCGGCAGCCTCGACGAGGAGGCCGCCGACCAGCGCCACCGCGAGAGCATGCGCGGCGACGAGATCAAGGAGGGCATCAGGGCCTTCACGGAAAAACGGCCGCCGCGGTTCTGACCGCTGAAGCCTGTTTCTGATGAAATCAGAACCGGGCTCGAGGTTTTTGTTTTGACGCGCTTTCCTCACGCGAACCGGTTTCCATCCCGGATCAAGTCCGGGACAGGCTTTCGCTTGAAGAAATTATAGCGGGCGCAAGATCAATCGTCGGCGAAAGTGACGGTATCGGCCAGAGCGGCGCGAGAGGTACGATAGCTGTTGACCTTGTGGGCGCTGTCGGCATAGCCGAACGAGATGCCGCAGACCACGCGGCGGTCCTCGCCCAGCTTGAAATGACGGCGGATCAATTGCGAATGCCGCGCCAGCGCCGCCTGCGGAATGGTGCCGAGACCGAGCGCCTGGGCCGCCAGCATGAAATTGCTGACATAGCCGCCGCAATCGACCGCGCCGTAGACGCCGAGCGCCTCGGTGGTATGGATGATCGCGACATGCGGCGCACCGAAGAAATTGTAATTCTCCAAGGCTTGCCTCGCATAGGCGGCCTTGTCGCCGCGCGGGATGCCGAGCGTGTTGTAAAGCTGGAAACCGCTTTCGCGGCGGCGCTCGAGATAGACGCCGAGATATTCGCGCGGCGGCGGGAAGTCATGTTTCTCCTCCGCGCCCGAGGCCGCCTCGGCATAGATCAGTTTGCGAAAGCGCTCCTTGGCTTCTCCGCTCGCAATCACGACCTGCCAGGGCTGGCTGTTGCACCAGGACGCGGTGCGCTGCGCCGCCGTCAGGATGTGCTCGATGGTCTTGCGCGGCACCGGCTGCGGCAGGAAGGCGCGAACCGAATAGCGTTCATTCAGCAACTCCTCGAGCACACCGATCCGCTCGTCGGTCGAATAGCGGGAGGTCCTGCGCTGCGCAGCCGTGTCTTCCATTCTTATCGTTCCTGACCGGAATTTGGTTGGACGGGCCATCCTCGCCGACACGGATGTCACAATGCAAGCGGCGGGGAGACATGGCCGAATTGCTGCGATCGTAGCAAGACTTTGCGGAACGGGTTGCCGTGGTTCTGGCGCTCAGCCCTTTTGCCACTCAGCCCTGGCGGGCCTTTTCCTTGGCGGCGCGGTGAAGATGGCGATAAGTCCCGTCGAATACGGTGTCCGTCGTCGACGTCCATTCGGTCTCTGCCGAGAGTTTCGGCCGATTGGCATAGATGCGCCTGGACTGCAGTTCACGCTCGGCTGCCTCCTCCCCGCCCATCGGTTCGAGGTCGAAGGTGGCCTCTTCGGGAATCACGATGATCTGCGCAAACGGCTCGCCCGGTCGGAAAATATGAGTGCGCCCCTCGGCCGGCGCCTTGAAGACGCAGAAGAACATCATCGGCCACCAGTTGCGAATCAGCGCAGGAACGGCGATCGGCGCGGTGTCGGTGCGATCGGTATAGAAGCGCGGATGCGGTTCGGTCCGGATCGCAAAGCCCCTTTCAACCTTGAGATCGAGCAGGATCTGGTAGGTGTAGAAATTGTCGCCGAAATTGCGGAACGGTGGCCATTGAATGTCGCTGTCCGGGCGCGGCCCCCAATCTCCTTCCAGGATCAAATGGCCGTCTTTGGTGCTGACGCGCAATTCATTGTCGTAGGGGTAGAACAATTCGATGCCGTATTGGGCGCCCTCGGAAAACGGAACGCAGTGCCACACCTGCTCATGCGAACCGTCCACGCGCGGCTGCCGCTCGCCCGCCCAGCCCGGAATCTCGAGCCTGGTGCGGCGCGGAGCCAGCCGCGGATCGTTCAAGCGATACTTGACCTTATCCATCATCCGCCTGTCCAACTGATCGTTTCAGCGCGCAAACAGAGAGGCCGCCCGCTGGGTCAAGTGGCGCCCATCCAACAAGTCCGGGCTCGACATCATCGTTCCCGAGCAGGCCGGGAAAAAATGCAATCCGGCAGCGCGAACAGGAGCAATTCCGACAAGCGCCCAGCGGTAACCGGCAAAGCCAATCCAGGAACCAAGCCCCTCGTCGCGGCGTTGGCGGTCACGGGCAAATGAGCATTGGAGAGGGAAACGCACATGGAAAGAAAGATTGCTGGATTGATCGGCGCTGTGGCCGCAATCGGAGCGGCGAGCGGTGTCGCTCAAGCCGCCCCGTCGCCCACGACGACGGACGTACTGAATGCGAACTCATTCGCCGACCTGCTGGAGCCGATTCCGAATGCCGCCGCCAAGCTGCAGGCCATCGATGAGCAGACCTCCGATTCTGCCGAGCCCGGGCTTCAGCTGGCTCAATATTACTATCATCACCATCACCACCATCATCATCACCATCATCGGTATTGGCGGCGCGGTCCTATCGTGGTGGTGCCGCCCCGCTGGCATCGTTACCACCACCATCATCATCACCACCACCATCACCACGGCTACTATCGGTATTGAGACCGAAACAGGTCATATGACCGACGGCGCGCCGGGCAGCGATTTTGAGATCCTGTCCGGCGTTGTCTGTGAAGCCCTGCGCTTCGCCGATCGCTTTCCACCGTTGACTGAACAGCCCCGCGCCCTGCCTTGAGTTCCTCGTCAAACATTTGGTTTGACCGCCACAAACTGGCTGCCTATAAGTTTAGAACTATTCTAATTCTAAACTAGGTGGGCTGTGAAGAGATTCGCCGATCTGACTGAGCGCGAGGTACTGGCGGTGGCGATCGCCTCAGAGGAAGAAGACAGCCGGATCTACATGAGCTTCGCCGAGGACCTGGCGGAGCGATATCCCGATTCGGCGAAGATTTTCGAGGAGATGGCCGGGGAGGAACGGGAGCATCGCCACCGGCTGCTGGAACTTTATGAAGAACGTTTCGGCCCGCATCTGCCGCCGATCCGCCGGGAAGACGTTCGCGGCTTTCTGCGGCGACGCCCGATCTGGCTGACCAAGAACCTGCCGCTCGACACCATCCGCAAGGAGGCCGAGACGATGGAGTTCGAGGCGGAGCGATTTTATGTCAAGGCCGCCGAACAGGCCCAGGATGTCGGCGTCCGCCGGCTGCTTGGCGATCTCGCGGAAGCCGAGAAAGGCCACGAAGATCTGGCGACACGACTGACCGGCGAGATCCTCAAGCCAGGCGTGCGCGAAGAGGAAGACCGGACGCGGCGGCGCGTATTCGTGCTGCAATATGTGCAGCCCGGCCTCGCCGGACTGATGGACGGCTCGGTATCGACGCTGGCGCCGCTGTTCGCGGCCGCCTTTGCCACTCACCAGAACTGGCAGACTTTTCTGGTCGGGCTCGCCGCCTCGATCGGCGCCGGCATCAGCATGGGCTTTGCCGAAGCGCTCTCCGACGACGGCTCGCTGACCGGGCGCGGTTCGCCCTGGCTGCGCGGATTGACCTGCGGCGTCATGACGGCGATCGGCGGTCTCGGCCATTCCCTGCCCTATCTGGTTCCGGATTCCTGGCCGAACGCCTTCTGGATCGCGACCTCGATCGCAGCCATCGTGGTGTTCTTCGAATTATGGGCGATCGCCTTCATCCGCTCGCGCTACATGGATACGCCATTCCTGCAGGCGGTGTTTCAGATCGTGCTCGGCGGCGTCATCGTGCTCGGCGTCGGCATCCTGATCGGCGCGGCATAGGTGAAACATGACGCGGCCGGTCCCAAAGCCCAGCCGCCGTCGAACGGTCTGTCTGTTCGCCACAACAATCACCTTGCTGTTGCTGCAGCGGCCGGCAAAGGCAACCGATGAAATCCAGGTCTACAACGCCGAGATCGCCGCCCCCGGCCAATTCACCATCCAGCAGCATCTCAATTATGTCGCGCTCGGTCAGACCGCGCCGCCCTTCCCCGGCGGCCTGGTTTCCAACCATAGCCTCAACGGGACACCGGAATTCGCCTATGGCGTGACCGACTGGTGGGAGCTCGGCCTGTATCTGCCATTCGCGGTCCAGAACGACCAGTTCCTGTCGGACTCGTTCAAGGTCCGCACCCTGTTCGTTTCGCCCAATGCCGCACAGCGCAACTTCTTTTACGGGGTCAATTTCGAATTCAGCAACGAGATGCCGACCTTTTCCCAGACCAGGTTCGGCCTGGAGATACGGCCGATCATCGGTGTTCGAAACGACGAATACGAATTCATCGTCAATCCCATCGTCGATGTCGGCTTCGGCAAATATGGCGAAACCGACTTTGCGCCCGCGGCACGCCTCGCCCGGAAGTTCGGCGAAGACCTGTATGCCGGTTTCGAATATTACGCCGATTTTGGCCGGATCGGCGACTTCGGCAAACTCGCCGATCAGCAGCATACGCTGTTTGCGGTCACCGATTTCAAGCTCGGCGTCTTCGACGTCGATCTTGGGGTTGGCTATGGCCTGACGCCGGCATCCGACCGCGTGGTGGTCAAGGCCATCCTCGGCTATGCTTTTCCGGTGCCAGGGGGCAGTTCGAGCGGAATCCAGCAGACCAGTGCCGGGCCGGTCAATCCAATGGCACATCCCTCCGCACGAGCGTTCCAGCCCTGATCCAAGATCCTGCCGCGAGAACCCCATGACCGATCGTTTGCAATACGGCACCGTCGCCAAGATTTTCCACTGGCTCATCGTGGCGCTGCTGGTGGTGCAATATCCGCTGGGCTGGCTGATGCCCGACATTCATCGCGGCATGACGCCGGGCGCCGGCATGACCTTCCACGTCTCGATCGGACTGGCCATCCTGATACTTATCGTGCTCCGCTTCGGGTGGCGGCTGACCCATCCGGTGGCTCCGGAAAGCTCGCTGCCGCCGTGGCAGCGGCTGACCTCGGAAGCCGTGCACTGGCTGCTTTACGTGCTGGTGCTGGCGACGACCGTCACCGGGTGGCTGTTCGCCTCATTCCGCGGCTGGTCGATATCCTTCTTTTACCTGATGCCATTTCCCATGCTGGCCTCGGATAACGCCGCTGCCGGACGGGCGATCGACGGACTGCACCAGGCGATGGAATGGACCTTGCTGGTGCTGATCGGCATCCATGTCGCTGCCGCTCTGGTTCACCTTTTCATCTACCGTGACCGCGTCATGCAGCGGATGCTGCCGAAATAGCCCGGCGAGCAACACTGCAGCCGCCGGCATGTCGGCCATCTGCGGCATTGCATCGGCGCAGCCCGGCCCGACGGACGCACAAGATCAAGTCTGAGCCATGCGGCTGTCCGCACAGGCGAATTAGAGCGTTTCTAGCTCGGGTCGGTCGCGGCGTACTGAAAGCGTAACATCGGTGGCCTAAGAGGAACGCGGCCCTCGACCGTTGAAGAGAAATCATGACCGACCGACTGCAATATGGGACCACCGCCAAGGTGTTCCACTGGCTCATCGTGGCGCTTTTGCTGGTGCAATATCCGCTGGGCTGGCTGATGCCCGACATCCACCGCGGCATGACGCCGGGCGATGCCATGACCTGGCACATCTCGATCGGCATCGTCATTCTCGCGCTGATCGTGCTTCGGCTGGCATGGCGGTTGACCCATCCGGTGGCGCCGGAAAGTTCGCTCGCGCCCTGGCAGCGGGTGACCTCGGAGGCCGTGCATTGGCTGCTTTATATCCTGGTGCTGGCGACCACGATCAGCGGTTGGCTGTTCGCCTCGTTCCGCGGCTGGTCGATCTCGTTCTTCTTCCTGGCGCCGCTGCCGATGCTGGGTTCGGAAAGTTCATCTGCCATCCGCATGATCAATCACTGGCACCAGAAGTTCGAATGGGCGCTCCTGATCCTGATCGGCCTGCATGTGGCCTCGGCGCTGACGCATCTCTTCGTCTACCGCAACCGCGTGATGCAGCGGATGCTGCCGGGATAGCTGCCCCTCAATAACCGCAATTTCTGACACCGCCTTGCGGCCCGCGCCGGAACCGAGCATCATCGAT
Source organism: Bradyrhizobium sp. (assembly GCA_035547995.1). Taxonomy (GTDB): domain Bacteria; phylum Pseudomonadota; class Alphaproteobacteria; order Rhizobiales; family Xanthobacteraceae; genus Bradyrhizobium. The sequence goes on from DASZTN010000005.1 coordinate 13,492, forward strand.
TCCGGTAGAAAAGCAATGGCAGGAGAAGACGCCTTGGCGAAGTCGCAATGGAGCTTCAAGACCGCGACCGAATTGTCGGCCGCGCTCAAGGCAAAGCAGGTCTCCGCCGTCGAATTGGCGCAGGATGTGATCGACCGCATCGAACGGCACGACGCCAAGATCAATGCAGTCTGTATCAGGGATTTCACCCGCGGGCTTGATGCCGCCCGCGCTGCGGATGCCGCGCTTGCCCGCGGCGAGCACAGGCCGCTGCTCGGCCTGCCGATGACCGTCAAGGAATCCTACAATGTCGGAGGTCTTCCCACCACCTGGGGCTTCCCGGCGCAGAAGGATTTCGTGCCGCCGGACGACGCGCTGTCGATTTCCCGGGTAAAGGACGCAGGCGGCGTCATCCTCGGCAAGACCAACGTGCCGCTCGGGCTCGGCGACTGGCAGAGCTATAACGACATTTACGGCACCACCAACAATCCATTCGACCTCGGCCGCACGCCCGGCGGTTCGTCCGGCGGGTCATCGGCGGCGCTGGCCGCCGGCTATGGGCCGCTCTCGCTCGGCTCCGATATCGGCGGCTCATTGCGCGTGCCGGCATTTCATTGCGGCGTCTATGCCCATAAGCCGACCTTTGGCCTGGTGCCGAGCCGCGGCCATACGCCGCCGCCCGCTCCGCCACTGCCGTTCGATCGCGACCTTTCGGTGCTCGGACCGATGGCGCGTTCGGCTGCCGACCTCTCGCTGCTGCTCGATGTGATCGCGGGACCCGATCCGCTGGAGGCGGGCAAGGCCTACCGGCTGGAGTTGCCGGCTGCGCGGCACAACGAGATGCAAGGCTTTCGTGTGCTGGTGATCGATACCGATCCGGTACTGCCGACCGCAAATGTGATCCGCGGCGCGATCGACCGCCTGGCCGGAAATCTCGGCAAGGCCGGCGCAAAGATCAGCCGCGAAAGCCCGTTATTGCCGGACTTTGCCGCATCGACCCGCCTCTATATGCGCATGCTGCTGTCGTTCCTCGCCGTCACGTTCCCGCAGGAAACGCTCATCGGCGCACGGCAGGCCGTCGCGCAGCTTTCAGCCGACGACACCAGCCTGGCGGCGGAGCGCCTGCGCGGCGTCACGCTCAGCCACCGCGACTGGGTGCTGGCCGATGGCGGCCGCACGCGGCTGCGGGCGCAATGGCGTGAATTGTTCAGGCATTTCGACGCGGTGATCTGTCCGGTGATGCCGACCCCGGCCTATCCGCACGATCATTCGCCCGATCAGGAAAAGCGCCGCATCAACATCGACGGCAAGGACTATCCCTATTCGGATCAGCTTGCCTGGCCGGGCATTGCCACGCTTCCCGGCTTACCCGCGACGGCAATCCCGATCGGATTTTCGCCGGAAGGCCTGCCGATCGGGGTGCAGATCGTCGGCCCCTGGCTGGAAGACCGCACGCCGCTCAAGCTGGCCGAACTGATCGAACGCGAATTCGGCGGCTTCACCCCGCCGCCGATGTTCGATGATTGATGGCTGGCTCCCATTTCGGATTAACCGTCTATCAAACTGGCTGCGATCAATTCATTGGCCTCTGCGAGGCCGACATCTCCGCCGCCGAGCAGGTGATCTGTAATGGCACGCTGAGCGTTATTTTCGCCGAGCCGGAATGGATCGCCTGCGGAAAGCCGATGATCGACCACCAGGCGCGACAGCAATAGCCTTCGTGCATCGCCACGCATCTCGTGGATGCGAGCGCCTTCCCATGCGAGCGCAACAGCACTCGTGACGTGATAAAGCAGGCTGGTGGCGCGGCGCGCTTCGGCCTCGTTTTCGCTTTCGGCAGCGACCTTGCGGGCAAAGCCGACCGCACGGTCGGTGAGAACGCGCAGACGGTCGAGCCAGGCCTGCGGCACATTGGTGCTGTCATCGAGACGCGCATGCAGATTCGCCGCAAGGGCGCTGTCGGCACCGTGGCGACCGATCGCCCGGGTCAGTGCATCGATCGCGACGATGTTGCCGGTGCCTTCCCAGATCGAGCCGAGATGCGCGTCACGAAGCAGCCGCGCGGTAGCGAATTCCTCGATATAACCGATACCGCCACGCATCTCCAAGGCATCGCCGCAGACCTTGCGCGCATCGCGCGTGGCACGGAATTTCAGCGTCGGGGTCAGGATGCGGAGCAGCGCGGCTGCATCCTGACTGCCCGCCTCGGTGCGGTCGAGCGCGTCGGCGGTCAAAAAGCTCATCGACAGCGCCTGCTCGGTCGCAAGCATGATCTTCATCAATTGCCGCCGCGCCAGCGGCTTGTCGATGATGCGGCTGCCAAACACCACGCGGTTCTTCGCCACCGTCATCGCGTCGTGATAGGCGCGGCGCATCAGCGCGGTCGACTTGACGCCGTTGGACAGCCGCGAGGAATTGACCATCTCGGCCATCTGCACAAAGCCGCGGTCGAGCCGGCCCACCGCATAGCCGATCGCGCCTTCGAGCCTGATCTCGCCCGAAGCCATCGAGCGGGTGCCGAGCTTGTCCTTGAGACGAACGATCCGATAGTGATTTTGCGAGCCGTCATCGAGCCGGCGCGGCATCAGGAACAGGCCGACGCCGCGCGTCCCGTCGGGTGCGCCTTGCGGCCGCGCCAGCAGCATCACCACTTCGGCATCGGCATTGGAGCAGAACCACTTCTCGCCATAAAGCCGCCAGTGGCCGCCTTCCTGCACCGCAGATGTCGTCAGCTTGCCGACGTCGGAGCCGCCCTCCTTCTCGGTCATGAACTGGCCGCCCTGGGTGAGCTTGCTCATATCGGTTTGAGTAAGACCATCGAGATAGCGCGCTTTCAGCTCCTCACTGCCGAAGCTCGACAGCAGCTTGGCGCAGCCGTCGGTGACGTTGATCGGGCAGCCGAGGCCGAACTCGGCCTGGTTGAACAGGAACGTGAAGGCATGCTTGGCAACGACAGGATATCTGTCGGGCCAGCCCAGAATACCCGTGCGGATCGACATCGCGTGGATGCCGAACTCGCCGAACGCGACGCGTTCCAGTTCGCGATAGGCCGGGTGATATTCGATCCGCTGCACATCGCGGCCGAACTTGTCACGCTGATGCAGCACCGGGACATGGCGGTCGGCGAGCCGTGCACATTCGTCGAGAGGGCCGCCGGCGAGTTCGCCGAGGCGATCGAGATGCGGCTCGATATGACGGAACAGCGCATCGGAAAGGCGCAGGCGAAGCAAATCCCGCAGCGCGGGATCGGCTCGGTAGAAATTCATTCCCGAGGTATCCGGCGCCAGCAATTCAGACTGGCCGGCATCAGCGGCGATGCGATTATGTTTGAGCGGCTGCATTGAAAGCCCTGGTTCGTTTCCTCATCCGTTGGCGCAAGCTTACCTCATATTAGGCGCCTGTCGCCCCTGACAAACGAACGCACCGCCCCCATTTTCGTGAAGAGACTTCAGACCGACTTCGTTCAACCGGCCAAAGGAAACCCGCATGGAAGCCCCGAAATACAAGGTCGCCCTCATCGTCGGTGTCGGCGCCGGCCTCAGCGCCTCGCTGGCGAGGCTGTTTTCGCGCCAGGGCATTCGCGTCGCGCTGGCAGCGCGGCAAGTCGAGAAGCTCGGCGCATTGTGCAGCGAGACCGGTGCACGCGCCTTTGCCTGCAACGCCACCGAGGCCGATGAGGTCGAGCGCCTGTTCGGCCTGGTCGAACGCGAGATCGGCACCCCCGACCTCGTCGTCTATAACGCCAGCGCGCGGGCACGCGGTCCGTTCATCGAACTCGCCCCGGCCGATGTCGCCAACGCAATCGCCATCAGCGCATTCGGCGGCTTTCTGGTGGCACAGCAGGCGTTGAAACGGATGCTGCCCAACAAACGGGGCGCGATCCTGTTCACCGGCGCCTCGGCGAGCGTCAAGGGCTATCCGCAATCGGCGCCGTTCGCGATGGGCAAATTCGCGCTGCGCGGCCTGGCACAGAGCCTGGCGCGAGAGATGTCGCCGCAAGGCATCCATATCGCTCATTTCGTCATTGATGGCGGCATCCGCAGCGAGACCCGCACCGAGCCGCCGGATCGGCCGGACTCGATGCTCGATCCCGATGCGATTGCAGCGAGCTATTGGAGCCTGCTGCAGCAGCCGCGCAGCGCCTGGACCTGGGAGCTGGAGCTGCGGCCCTGGGTGGAAAAGTTTTAGCAAATTCGGCTGGCCGTCGCCGCACAACAAAGCCCGGCTCGATGAGAGACGGGCATTTTCTCAATTCGCCAGCGAGGCCGCGGCCAAATGACGGGAGGCCGCGGCCAGCCGCCAGCTCGCGCAGGGAATGTCTTCCGGCACGACGTCGATATGCTTCTCGAAGCGCACCAGCTTCCAATCATCCGGATTGGGCGCAATGGCATAGCCCGACTTGCGTGCGAGCTTCACCATGACCTCGTTGGACCGCAGCGTATCGCCGAACAGCCTGACGGCGCCGAGCGCCGCCGCCCGGCATTCGATATTTTTCACGAGCGCCGCGCCGAGCCCCTGGCGCTGCCAGTGATCGTCGATCGAGATACCGAATTCGACGCTGCCCCATTCAGGATGCAGCGCATAGCGCGCCTCGCCGACGATGGTCTCGAATCCATTGATCTTCATGGTGGCGATGACGCTGAACCCGTTGCACTCGCCGACACGGATGAAATGATCGAGCACGTCGCGCGGCAACTCGCTGATGCCGCCGAGGAAACGGTTGTAACGCGAACGCGCCGACAGCGAGCGGAAATAGTTCTGCAGCTGCTCGGCGTCGCCGGGTTCGACGAAGCGCAGCGTCACCGCTTTACCTTTGCGGGTGTGCAACAGATCCGAATATTGCTTGGAATCGTCGATCCGCGGCGCAGTCATCGCAGACACTCCCGGACGGTCTTGAAAGCGATCAGCCGGCGCCCCTCAGGACGAGGCGACGCCGGCTTGGCTGCTTATGCCCGCCAGAACGGTTTTTCGGCCTCGCGAACGATATCGCTCCAGGTCATGCCGACATCGTGCAGGTCACGCTCGGTCCAGTGGGACAACTCCCGGCGCTGACGCCGGCGCTCCCGCCACAGATGGAAAGTCGCGCTGAGCTGGTTCAGGATCCCCAGCTCATGATGATTTATCATCAATTGGCAGGTTTGGATGGACATTGTCGCCTCCAAAAACTAAGCTTTCCGCGCTAACATCTCCATCATTTCGCCTTTGTACAAACGACATCTCTTCCCATTTCAGATGAGATAATCTCATGGATCGGCAAGCCCGCCCGCGGCGGAGGCGAACATGAGCCGCTTACCTTCCCTGAACGGGCTTCGTGCATTCGAAGCGGCGGCCCGGCATCTGAGCTTCACCGACGCCGCAGCCGAGCTCAATGTGACGCAGACCGCGATCAGCCATCAGATCCGTCGGCTGGAGGAAGAGCTGGGAGTCCGGCTTTTCGTCCGGCAGAACCGCGCGCTGGCGCTGACCGCGGAAGCGAGGGACTACCTGCCCGGCATCCGCGCCGCCTTCAACGACCTGCGGCTGGCGACCGACCGGCTGCTGCGCAAGGACAACGAGCATGTGCTGACGGTCTCGACGCTGGCGTCGTTCGCGGCGAAATGGCTGCTGCCACGGCTTTCCTCGTTCCAGGAACAGCATCCGGACATCGATGTGCGCATCACCACTTCGACCGCATTGGTGGATTTCCGCAACGGCGATGTCGACGCCGCCATCCGCTATGGCCGCGGCCATTGGCCGGGCCTGCGCGCCGACTGGCTGATGAGCGACGAATTATTTCCGGTCTGCAGTCCGGCGCTGCTCAAGGGGGACCGGCCGCTGAAATGTCCCCAGGACCTGGCGCAACACACCCTGCTGCACACCAGCGGCGGCTATGACGACGATTGGCGGCTCTGGCTCACCGCCGCCGGGCTTCCGACCGACATCTCCGAGCAGCGCGGACTGACCTTCGATCTGATCTTCATGACGGTACAGGCCGCAATCGACGGCATCGGGGTGGCGATGGGTCGGACCACCTATGTCGAAGGCGACATCACCAAGGGCCGCCTGGTGGTTCCCTTCAGGATTGCGCTGCCGGTGGATGCCGGTTTCTACCTGGTCTCGCCGGAGGCGCGGGCCGATACCCGCAAGCTCGCTGCGTTCCGGCAGTGGTTTGGCCGCCTGGCGCAGAACAAAACCTGAAAGCCGCCATTGCCCGGCGCAATGGAGCGTTCTCCAGCGAAAGCCTGCCCCGGACTTGATCCGGGCTGGACGCCGGTTCGCTGGAAGAAAACGCCTCAAAACAGAAGCCCAAAGCCTGTTTAGCTGACGGTTTTTCGGTTGGTCATGCCGCGCGGACATGCCACATTGCCTGCCGAGCAATAGCCGGCCGGCGACATCTTGCGCTGAGGCCGCTGTGAACCTGGGGGAGATTCGCCGATGCCACAAACGTCCACTCTTGAACCGCCCGCGATCAGGTCGCGCATCGGCGCCATCCTGCGCGCGACCAGCGGCAATTTCCTCGAACAGTTCGATTTCTTCCTGTTCGGCTTTTACGCCCAGGATATCGCAAAGGCGTTTTTCCCGGCCCATAACGAAACCGCGGCACTGCTCAATGCATACGGCGTATTCTGGCTGGGTGCGCTGATGCGTCCGGTCGGCGCCATCGTATTGGGTTCCTATATCGACCGCATCGGCCGCCGCCAGGGTCTGATCGTCACGCTTGCGCTGATGGCGCTTGGCACGGTGGTGATCGCCTTTTGCCCGACTTATGCGGTGATCGGCGTCGCCGCGCCGATTATCGTTCTGTTCGGCCGGCTGATCCAAGGCTTCTCCGCCGGCGTCGAACTTGGGGGCGTCTCAGTCTATCTTTCCGAGATCGCCACGCCCGGCAATCGCGGCTTTTATACCTCGTTCCAGTCATCCAGCCAGCAGGTCGCGATCTTTGTCGCAGCAATCATCGGCTTTGTCCTGAGGGAGGGCATTCCCGGGGACACCTTCCTGGCAGCCATAGGAGGCGTCGCCAAATGGCGTATCCCGTTCTTTATCGGGTGCATCATCATCCCCGTGATTTTCGTGCTGCGCCGATCGCTTGAGGAAACGCCGGCCTTCCTGGCCATGAAAAAGCACCCGACCGCCAGCGAGGTGTTCGCTTCGGCGATCGTAAATTGGCGCATTTGCATTCTCGGCATGATGATCGCCGTGCTGACCACGACGACCTTTTATTTCATTACGGTGTACGCGCCCGGGTTCGGCAAGCAGCTCAACCTTTCGGCGTCGGGGACGTTGCTGGTGACGCTTCTGGTTGCGGTGACGAACTTCATCTGGAATCCGGTCGGCGGCGCAGTATCTGACCGGCTCGGTCGCAAGACTGTGCTGTTGACGATCGCAACCCTGTCGTTCGTGACTGCTTATCCGGCCCTTTCCTGGCTCTCATCGGCACCCACGCTCGGAAAGCTGCTAATCGTCCAGATGATGTTCTCGTTCTATTTTGGCACCTATAGCGGCGCAATGCTGGGCAGCCTGGTCGAGATCGTGCCGCCCCATGTCCGCACCACCTGTTTCTCGATTGCCTTCGCGCTGGCGGCCGGAATTTTTGGAACAGCCACTCCTTTTGTCGCCACCAAGCTGATCGAGGTGACGGGCCAGGACAAGGCCTCGCCGGCCTACTGGTTGATGTTCGGTGCTGCGCTCGGCATCATCGCAACGCTCACCGTCTACCGCGGCGGAGAGACGATCCAGACCCGAGAAGCTGTCGCAGCCTGACGCGCGGCCGCAAAAGCCGGTCAGCCATTCGCGGCTGGCCGGTTTTGCTTTCCATGCAAACCAGCTAACAACACCTGAAATGGTCGACCTAACCCGAAGATTTGACGTGCTGGTGATCGGCGGCGGCAATGCCGCGCTGTGCGCCGCCATCAGCGCCAGACGCGCTGGCGCTTCCGTACTGGTGCTGGAAGGCGCGCCGAAATTCTATCGCGGCGGCAACACCCGCCACACCCGCAACATGCGCTGCGCCCATGACGCGGCGACCGAAATCCTGACCGGCCCCTATACCGAGCAGGAATTCTTCGACGATCTGCTCCGCATCACCGGCGGGCAGACCGACGAAGAGCTCGCCAGATTCATGATCCACGAGTCCAAGGACATCCTGAACTGGATCGTCGAGCAGGGCGTGCGCTGGCAGCCCTCGCTGGGCGGCACGCTGAGCCTGGGGCGCACCAACTCGTTCTTCCTCGGCGGCGGAAGGGCGATGCTGAACGCGCTCTATCTCACCGCCGAGCAGCTCGGCGTCGACATCCTTTATGACGCCGAGGTCGCCGATCTCACCATCGAGCACGGCATGTTCCTGTCGGCGACGCTGAAGAAGCCGGTCGGCGGCATTTCCGAAGTGCGCGCGGCGGCGCTGGTCGCGGCCGCCGGCGGCTTTGAAGCCAATATCGAATGGCTGAAGCAATATTGGGGCGAGGCGGCCGACAATTTCCTGATCCGCGGCACGCCCTATAACCGCGGCTCGATCCTGAAAATGCTGCTCGACAAGGGCGTGCAGGAAATCGGCGATCCCACCCAATGCCATGCGGTCGCGATCGACGCCCGCGCGCCGAAGTTCGACGGCGGCATCATCACCCGGCATGATTCCGTGGTGTTCGGCATCGTCGTCAACAAGCACGCCCGGCGCTTCTATGACGAAGGCGAAGACATCTGGCCGAAGCGCTACGCGATCTGGGGCCGCCTGGTCGCGGCGCAGCCGGACCAGGTCGCCTATATCATCTTCGATTCCTCGGTGCTGACGAGCTTCATGCCGACGCTGTTTCCGCCGATCAAGGCCGATACGATCGCCGAGCTCGCCGGCAAGTTCGAGCTTGATCCGGCGGCGCTGGAACGGACCGTTGCCGATTTCAACGCCGCGGTGCAGCCCGGAACCTTCGATCACACCATTCTCGACGATTGCCGCACCGAGGGGCTGACGCCGCCGAAGACGCATTGGGCGCGAAGGATCGAGACGCCGCCTTATTACGGCTATCCGGTACGGCCCGGCATCACCTTCACCTATCTCGGCACCCGGGTGAACAAGCAGGCGCGGATGCTGATGAAGGATGGCAAACCTGCCGCGAACATGTTCGCCGCCGGCGAGATCATGGCCGGCAATGTGCTCGGCAAAGGCTACGCGGCCGGCATCGGCATGACCATCGGCAGCGTGTTTGGACGGATCGCGGGACGGGAAGCGGCACGAGTGGCGCGGAATTGAAGTTCCTGCACGGGCTCCTTTACCTCGATCAGGAACTTCAATTCCAACGCGCCACTTGAGAACTCAAATTTTCTGGTGCTCTTTCGTTTCCGAAGTTCGTGTCGGAGGGTGCCGCAGCAGAAGACGAACTTCGGAAACGGAGCGCCAGCATGCACGGAACTAGGATTCTCGAGGAGGCAGGCCGCCTGATGACGGTGTGCAATTCCTGCCGTTATTGCGAGGGCCTGTGCGCGGTATTTCCGGCGATGGAGATGCGCCGGGCGTTCTCCGACGGCGATCTCAATTATCTCGCCAATCTCTGTCACGCCTGCGGCGCCTGCTACACCGACTGCCAGTTCTCGCCGCCGCACGAATATAACGTCAACGTCCCGCAGACGCTGGCGATCGCCCGCGGCGAGTCCTATGCGGCCTATGCCTGGCCGCGGGCTCTGTCGGGACTGTTCGCGCGCAACGCGCTTGCGGTCAGCGTCATTGCGGCTCTGAGCGTCGCCGCCTTCATCTTCGGCTTTGCCGCCTTCAACGATCCGGCGGTGCTGCACGGTATCCATACCGGCCCCGGCGCATTCTACGAACTGATGCCTCACAACGCGATGGCGGTGCTGTTCAGCGTCGTCTTCCTCTATGCGATCCTGGCGCTGGTCATGGGCGTGCGCGCGTTCTGGCGCGATATCGGCGAGCCGGTCGGCCGGCGCGCCGATGCGGGCTCGCTGTTCCAGGCACTGCGCGATGCCGGCGAATTGCGCTATCTCGATGGCGGCGGTGTCGGCTGCTTCAACGAAGACGACCGCCCGACCGACCGGCGCAAGATTTTCCACCACCTCACCTTCTACGGCTTCCTGTTGTGCTTTGCCGCGACCTGCGTCGGCACGCTCTATCATTATTTGCTCGGGCGCGAGGCGCCCTATGCATGGTGGGACCTGCCGGTCGTGCTCGGCACGCTCGGCGGCATCGGCCTTGTGATCGGCCCGCTCGGACTATTGGCCGAAAAAGCCAAACGCGATCCGGTTCTGGTCGATCAGGAACGCAAGGGCATGGACACCGCTTTCATCCTGATGCTGTTCCTGACTGCGCTGACGGGCCTGGCACTTCTGCTATGGCGCGAGACGTCGGCGATGGGCCCGTTGCTGGCGCTGCATCTCGGCGTCGTGTTCGCGCTGTTCATCACCTTGCCTTACGGGAAGTTCGTGCACGGCATCTACCGCTACGCCGCGCTGGTACGCTATGCGCGCGAGCGGCGAATGATGATGGGGCATGGCCGATAGGCTTCCTGCCACATCAGGGAATCTCGGGAGCGGAAGACCATGCAGGAACTCGTTGGGATCGCCGAACAAATCGCCGCCAAACTGATGCAGCGCAAGCAGACGATTGCCGTTGCCGAATCTTCGACCGGCGGCCTGATCTCTGCGTCATTGCTGGCCGTGCCCGGTGCCTCCGCCTATTTCCTCGGCGGCGCGGTGGTCTATACAAAAGGCGCCCGCCGGCTCCTGATGGATATTTCCGACGAGGCGATGAAGGGCCTGCGTCCGTCCTCCGAGCCCTACGCCAGACTGCTGGCGGATCAGGTGCGCCAGCGTTTTTCCGCCGATTGGGGATTGTCGGAGACTGGTGCGACCGGCCCGACCGGCAATCGCTACGGCGACGCCGCCGGCCATAGCTGCATCGGAATCTCCGGCGGTGAGCCGGCCGCGATGACGATCGAGACCGGAAGCAGCGAGCGGATCGGCAACATGCACGAGTTTAGCCGTATTGCGCTGAACTATCTGCTGCAGCATCTGTCGCGTTAGAAACGTCGGCAATCCCAAGCGACAGCGCGGTTGCTAGCGGAACGCCCGCATCAACTGGTCGTGCAGCGGCTTGACCAGATAGGACAGCAGGGTGCGTTCGCCGGTTTGCACGAAGGCTTCCACCGGCATGCCGGGAATGAGCTTGACCTCGCCGAGACGCGCGATCTCTGCCGGCGGCATCGAGACGCGGATCGTGTAGTAGGTCTGCCCGGTGCGCTGATCGGTGGTGACGTCAGGCGAGACGCGGGTGACGACGCCGTGCAATTCGGGCGTGGTCCGCTGGTTGAAAGCGGATAATCGCAACAAGGTCTTCTGGCCGATCTGCAACTTGTCGATGTCCTGTGGATTGACCTTGGCCTCGACCTGAAGGTCATCGGTCTGCGGCACGATCATCATGATCGCATCGCCGGCCGAAATCACGCCGCCCACCGTGTGAACCGTCGACTGTTCCACCATGCCGTCCTGCGGCGCGCGGATGTCGACGCGGCGCAACTGGTCTTCCGCGGTAACCTTGCGTTCGACCAGTTCGCCGATCTTGTCGTTGGTCTCGCGCAGATCCTTGGAGACGTCGCTGACCATGTCCTTGTCGATCTGAATGATCTGCAATTCGGTCTCGGTGATCTTGCCCTTGGTCTGGGCTTTCGAGGCGACATATTGCGCGCGTTCGCCCTCGAGCCGGGCGCCGTCGCGCTCGAGCGTGGTGAGACGCGCCAGTTGCACCAGATGCTGCTCATAGAGGGCGCGAACCCCGGTCAGCTCCTGTTTCACCAGTGCGATTTCCTGTTCCTTGGCTTTCTCCTGCGCATCGAGGCCATCGATTTCCTCGTTCAACTGCCTGATGCGTTCGTGCAGTTGCGCTTTTTGTCCGGCACGGCCGGTGGTGCGAACTTCGAACAGCTTGGTCTCGCTCGCCATCACATCCCTGACATCGCGATCACCGGCGCGATCGAGCAGCGCTGCAGGAAAGGTCACCTTGTCGGCGCCCTGTTGTTCGGCCTGGAGCCGCGCGGCCCGCGCATGCAGCGCATCCAGCGTCTTGGTGACGATGGCCAGATTGGCCTTGGTCACGGTATCGTCGAGCCGCACCAGCACCTGCCCTGCCTTGACGATGTCGCCGTCATGGGCCAGCAGTTCGCCAACCACCCCGCCGGTCGGATGCTGAACCTTCTTGACGCTGGATTCGACGACGATCCGGCCCGGCGCGATCAGCGCGCCCGAAATCTCCGCCGTCGAGGCCCAGCCGCCAAGGCCACCGGCCAGCAGGATCACGACGGTCAATCCCACCACCAGATGTATCCGGATCGATGCGCGCGTGTCCCGCACCTTGCCGCCGCTCATGACGTTGCTGCTCATGATTTGGTAACTCCGCCCTCGGACACGACCTTGATCGGCTTAGGCGGCGCGACCCGCAGCACCTGGCCGAGAACGGTGTCTTTCGGGCCGAAGGCAAAGATGCGGCCGTCGCGCAGGACCAGGAGCTGATCGACGGCTTCAATGCCGACCGGCCGGTGCGCCACGACCACCACGATGGCCCCGCGCTCCCGCGCGGCGCGGACGGCCCGCGTCAAGGCTTCGTCGCCCTCGGTGTCGAGGTTTGAATTCGGCTCGTCGAGCACGATCAGGAAGGGATTGTCGTAGAGCGCGCGGGCGAGCGCCACGCGCTGGGCCTGGCCGGCCGACAATGCCGCGCCCTGCTCGCCGACCTCTGTGTCGTAGCCGGCGCTCATCTTGACGATGAGCTCGTGCACGCCGGCCTCCTTGGCAGCGGCGATGATCTTTTCCGATGTCGCCTCCGGATCGAAGCGGGAGATGTTCTGCGCCACCGTGCCTGCGAACAGTTCAACGTCCTGCGGCAGGTAGCCGATGTGACGGCCGAGCACGTCCGATGACCATTGATCGATCGCGGCACCGTCGAGCCGGACCTTGCCGCGGAACGGCTGCCAGACACCGACCAGCGCCCGCACCAGCGACGACTTGCCGGATCCGCTCGGCCCGATGATGCCGAGTCCGCTGCCGGCTTCGAGTACGAAGCTGATGTCCTGGACTACCGTCTTCGGATCTCCCGGCGGCGCGATGCTGACGCCCTCGACGGAAAGCCGGCTTGAGGGCGCCTGCAACCGCATCTGCTCCGGCTGCTGCGGCATCTGCTCAAGCAGCCGGTTGAGGCGATGCCAGCTCTGGCGCGCAGCGGCAAAATTCTTCCAATGCGCAATCGCGAGATCGACCGGCGCCAGCGCCCGCGCGCTGAGGATCGACCCCGCGATGATGATGCCGGCGGTCGCTTCCTCGTGGATCACCAGATAGGCGCCGACGCCGAGCACCGCCGACTGCAAGGTCATGCGCAGCACCTTGGCGATGGCGCCAAGGCCGCCGACGATGTCACTGGCCCGCTGATTGCCGGCCAGATAATGCTGATTGGCTTCGATCCAGCGGCGGGTCATCCGTCCGGACATGCCCATCGCCACCAGCACTTCGGCGTTTCGGCGGCTTACCGCGGCGATATCGTTGCGGTGGGCCGCCAGGCCCGTCGCCCTCCGGGCCGGGCCGCGCGACATATATTCGGTGACAAGGGTCAATCCGACGAGGATGATCGCGCCGACCAGCGCGGTCAGGCCGATCATGACATGGAAAGCGAAACAGATCGCCAGATAGAACGGCAGCCACGGAAGATCGAAGAAGGCGCCGAGCCCCATTCCCGCCAGGAAGGCGCGAACCGCATCGAGATCGCGCAGCGGCTGCAACCCGTCATGGCGTGCGCCGATCGTCAGTGGCAGGCGTATGATGCTGTCGAAGACGCGGGCGTTGACTGCTTCATCCAGCGCCGTGCCGATGCGGCCGAGGATGCGCCCGCGCAGCAGATCAAGAACGCCCTGAAAGAAGTACATGCCGCCGGCAAGGATCGCGAGCCCGATCAGCGTCGGCACGCTGCGGCTCGGCAGCACGCGATCATAGACCTCGAGCATGAACAGCGAGCCGGTCAGATAAAGCACGTTGATCATGCAGCTGATGATACCGACGCCGATGAAGGCGCCGCGGCAGGTGCGCAGCGCCTCGCCAAGTTCGGACTGCCGGGCTGCGGGAGCGGCTATAATCAAGCTGAAATCTCTTTAAATAAAAAATATGGAACCCCATTTTATCGGGGTTTCCGGCCAGCGTCCATTTAAGTCGCATTAACCTAAACGGTGTGGCAGGACTGCCGCACCCACCCCGCGGCGGCGCGCACGGCGCGGAACAGAATCCCGCCAACCTCACTTGTATGTCCAGTTCAACAGATGCTGGAGATATCATGATCCGCCGTTTTATCGGAATTGCTGCACTTGCTGCCACCGTGGCCCTTCCCGCCCTCGCGCAGGCCCAGGGCGTGCCGGGTGGAATTGAACGGGGTTCGCGGGATGGCGAACGCGCCGCCGGGCCGGTCGGAGCCGTCGTGGGCGGTGTCGTCGGCGGTGTGGTTGGCGGCGTCGCCGGAGTTCTGGGCGTCGATCAGCGGCCGCGTTTTCACCACTATGTCGTCGAACGGCACATCCCGTCCTATCATTACGCGGATGAAGTGCGCGTCGGCGCAGTGCTGCCCGATAGAGGGGTCACCTATTATGAGGTTCCGCCGGAATATGGCGTCCGCGACTATCGCTACACGGTCGTGAACGACCGCACCGTGCTGGTCGATCCGCGCACCCACCGGATCGTCGAGATCGTCGAGTAATTATAACAAGCCTATCGTCTCAGGAATCGCACGGTCAGGAATCGCACAGGGCTGCCCATCGGGGCAGCCCTGCTTTTTTCGTCGGAATAATAGAGAAACAGCCGGCCGATCAACTGCGGGGTCAGAGACTGCGCAACAGCCGGACGATGAGCAGAAGCAGGATCGCACCGATCGCGGAATAGATGATTTCCGAGACCAGACCGGTGCCCAGGTGGATGCCGAGCCTGGGAAACAGCCAGCTCGCAATCAGCGCGCCGCCGATGCCGATCAGGATGTCACCGATGATGCCGAAGCCGGAGCCACGCACGATCTTGCCGGCCAGCCAGCCCGCGACCAGACCGACGAACAGAATAACGAGAAGGCCTTCATTGGATATGTACATCAGCTCCCCCAGCTTGCAGGTGATTTTCGTGCGGCGGCACGCTAGCCACAATTGCATGACGTGACGACCCCGAGCTGGTGAATTTTGTCGGGATCGCCGGGGTCATCCACAGCAGGGCGCGCAGCCGTCGCCCAATGAAGGCGAAACCTTGACGCCGGGTCAGCGTTATCCAGGCATGACCCAACCCGATATTTGGTATGTGGCCTTTGGGCCGAGCAGGGATGAAGACGACGGCGCCAGAGGCGTGGCCCGCTCGACGCGGACATTTAAATCGGAGATCGATGCCAAGCTGTTCGCCATGCAGATCCTGGCAAAAGGCTGGACCGCGAGTGCCGGAACGATCAATCCCCATCAACCCAAGCGCGTGATCGGCGCTGCCGAGATCGAACGCTGGGCCGACCCGGACCTTGCCGGCTGATCAGGTCGCAGCGACGGCGGCGGATTGTGTTTCCGCCAGGATGCAGCGGGCGCGCCTGCCGGCCCCCATCACCACCTCCGGCGGCAGCTGGTCAAGGCAGCGCGGCTGTACGAAGCCGCAGCGCGGCGCAAAGGCGCAGTTGACCGGCGCCTTGTCGAGCGACGGCGGCGTACCCGGAATCGTCTCCAGACGTTCGCCCCGTTTGGCGCCGTGGACGGTGGACGCGAGCAGACCGCGTGCATAGGGATGGACCGGCGAGCGAACCAGTTCGCGAAGCGTGCCCTGCTCGACGATCTGCCCCGCATACATCACGGCGACGCGGTCGCAAATCTCGACGGCGACGCCGATGTCATGAGTGACGAAAATCACCGACATGCCGAACTCACGCTGCAGCTCGCGCAATAGCAGCAGGATCTGGATTTGCACCGTGGCATCCAGCGCCGTCGTCGGCTCGTCTGCGAGCAGGATCTTCGGCTTGCAGGCCAAGGCGAGCGCGATCATCGCGCGCTGGCGCATGCCGCCGCTCATCTCATGCGGATAGGCCTCAAGCCGGCGTTTCGCCGAAGGGATACGCACTACCTCCAGCATCTCCAGCGCCCGCGCCATCGCCTCCTTATTACTCTTGCCTTCGTGTCGGATCACCGTCTCGGCGATCTGCTGTCCAATCGTATAGACCGGATCGAGCGCCAGCCCCGGCTCCTGAAAGATCATCGAGACGGTCTGGCCGCGAAATGCCGACAGCTCTTCGTCGTTGAGCGCCAGCACGTCGCGGCCGAGCACCTGTATCTGTCCCGATATCTGGGTCCGCCTTCGCGGCAACAGCCGCATCAATGCCCGCAACGTCACGCTCTTGCCCGAACCGGATTCGCCGAGCAGGCCGAGCACCTCACCCTCGCCCAGCGACAGGCTCAGATCGTTCACGGCATGAACGGTCCGATCGCCGGTGAAGCGGATGTTGAGATTGCGGACGTTGACGAGCTCGGTCATGCGAGTTTCGGCACCCGGTTATGGAAATCGGTCGCGCGCTGGAACGCGGCGCCGATCCGCAGCAGCGTGGCTTCCTCGAACGAGCCGCCGATCAGCTGCATGCCGACGGGAAGACCGCTGCGGCTGAAGCCGGACGGAATCGCCAGCGACGGCACGCCGAGATAATTGACCGGCCGGGTGAAGCGGGTCAGCCGCTGGATCACCGCTTCGGCGCCAGGACCGCCGCCGACATCGCTTTCGGCAATGGTGGGCGCGGGAACCGGCGACACCGGCGCGATCACCGCATCGACGCCGGCAACAGCTTCGCTATGCGCGGCAAGCGCCGGCCCGCGCCAGCGCATCGCTTCCAGATAGGTGATCGCCGGGATGGCGAGCCCGTTCTCCAGGCGCATCCGCACCTGCGGACCGTAATCCTCCAGCCGCTCGATCATCCATCGCTTGTGAAACGCCGCGGCCTCGACGGCGAGAACGATCTGGCTTGCGGAAGAGAGCTGGCGCTGATCGGGCAGTTCGACTTTGACGATATCAGCGCCTTCGCGCTGCAATGTCGCAATGGTCTCGTCGAGGACGCGTGCGACCTCGGCATCGAGATCGTCGACATAGAAGGCGGTGGGCACGCCGATGCGCGCGCCCTTCAGCGAGCCCTTCGTGGCTGCCATGTAATCCGGCACCGGCAAGGCAAGCGCGGTCGGATCCTCTAGGTCGGGGCCTGCCAGCAGCCCCATCAACAGCGCGCAATCTTCCGCGCTCTGCGCCAGCGGACCGACGGTGTCGAGCGATTGCGACAGCGGCATCGCGCCGGCACGGCTGACCCGGCCGACCGTCGTCTTCAGGCCGGTGACGCCGCAGAAATGCGACGGCATCCGCACCGAGCCGCCGGTATCCGAGCCAAGCGCGGCAAAGGTCAGCCTCGCTGCGACAGCGGCGCCCGATCCGGACGACGAGCCGCCGGTGATGTGATCCGGTCCCCACGGATTGTGCACGGGGCCAAAATGGGCGTTGTGGCCGGTCGGCCCGTAAGCGAATTCGGCCATCTGCAACGATCCGAGCCGCACCATGCCGGCGTCCTTCAGGCGCTGCAATGCTGTCGCCGTGGTCGTAGCGACGAAATCGCGCCGGATCTTCGAGCCGCAGGTCACCACCTTGCCGGCGTCGTAATACATATCCTTGTGCGCCAGCGGCACGCCATGCAGCGCGCCTCGGCTGCCGTCGGCTGCCAGCGCCTTGTCGGCCGCATCGGCAGCGGCCAGCGCAGCCTCGGCCTCGATCGCCACGAAGGCATTGAGGCGGGGTTGCCACTGCTTGATGCGATCCAGGCAGGACTGGGTGACTTCGCGGGATGACAGGCGCTTCTCGGCGATCGCCCTGGCGACCGAAACCAGCGACATCAAAGCCGGTTCATTGCTCATTTCGTCACCTTGGCCGTTTGTGCCAGGACAAAGCTTGCCGGCTCGAGATCGAACGGCAACGTGCCGGCGATCGGCGCAAAACCTTCCAGCGCCGGGCCGATTGAATTGCTGATGCGCTCGGCCACTTCGGGGCCCACGGGCACGCCGGCCACATCGGCCATCACCTTGATCTCTTTTGGGCTGGGTCTCGTCATGCCGCATCGGCTCCTTTCGCTGGTGCGCGGCTGTGACCAGAACCCGGAATGGCCATGAAGCACGCCGCCTGATGACCCATTGTATCGAGCGCGGTGAGTTTTGGTGCGGCATTTGCGCAGAGCGGCTCCGCAAACGGACAGCGGGTATGGAAGCGGCAGCCGGATGGCGGGTCGATCGGATTCGGCGGATCGCCGGAAATCGGCGGAGTCTCGGTGCGATGATCCGGATCGGACGACGGCATCGCGGCCAGCAGCGCCCGCGTATAAGGATGCGCCGGTGCGTCCCACACCCGATCGACCGGACCAAGCTCGACCACTTCGCCGAGATACATCACCAGCACGCGGTCGGAGATGTAGCGAACGACATTAAGATCGTGGCTGATGAAGAGATAGGTCAGCCCGAACTCGCGCTTGAGATCGGCCAGCAGGTTGAGCACCTGCGCCTCGACCGATTTGTCCAGTGCCGAGACCGCCTCATCGAGAATCACGAGGCGCGGCGACAGCGCCAGCGCGCGGGCGATATTGACGCGCTGGCGCTGGCCACCCGACACTTCATGCGGATAGCGGCTGGCGAACACTTCCGGCCGCAGCCCGACCTTGCCGAGCAGTTCGCGCGCCAGCGTCCGCGCCGCGGCGTCCGCCATGCCGTGAACCTTGGGACCGAAGGCGATCGACTGCTCGATGGTCAGGCGTGGATTGAGCGAGGCGTAGCTGTCCTGGAACACCATCTGCATGCCGCGTCGCAGCTCGCGCAGCGACAGCGCGCGGCCGACGGTCATGCCGTCATAGATGATCTCGCCGGCATCGCGCTTCATCAGATGCATCAGCAGCCGCGCCGTGGTCGACTTGCCGCATCCGGACTCGCCGACGATGCCGACGGTCTCTCCCTTGGCGATGGAGAACGACACGTCATCGACCGCGCGCACGGTTTTTCTGGCGCTGAACAGTTCGCCGCGCACCGGAAAGTGCTTGGTCAGTCCGGCGACCTGCAATAGCGGCTGAGCCGCACCGCCGACATCCTCGATCGGTTCCAGCCTGTCGGCGGTCAAACCAGCTTCACTCATGACATCAGTTCCGGATATCCATGGCGCTGCGCATGCCGTCGCTCAGCAGGTTGAAACAGATCGACACCGCAAAGATCATGACGCCGGGCAGGGCCGCGACCCACGGGTTGACGTAGATCGCGGTACGCAGCGTGTTGAGCATCAATCCCCATTCCGGTTCCGGCGGCTTGGTGCCGAGACCGAGAAAGGAGAGGCCGGCAGCAAGGATCATCGACACCGAGATCAGGCCGGTAGCGTAAACGAAGATCGGCCCGAGCACATTGCCCAGCATGTGCACGCGCATGATGGTGATGGGGCCGGCACCGGAGGCCCGCGCCGCTTCGACGAAATCCATGTTGCGTACGCCGGTGGTGACGCTCTCGGCAACACGGGTGATCTGCGGCACGAACACGATCGTCAGCGATACGATCGAGTTCAGGATGCCGGCGCCCAGGGCGCCCGAAATCGCGATCGCAAGCAGCACGGAGGGAAACGCATAGAACACATCGATGGTGCGCATGATCGCGGTGTTGACCTTGCCGCCGACATAGCCGGCGATCAGTCCAAGCGAGGTGCCGATCACGAACGCGTAGAACACCGGTGAAATACCGACGATCAGGGACAGCCGCCCGCCATAGATCAGACGGGCCAGCATATCGCGCCCGAGTTCGTCGGTGCCGAGCGGATAGCCGGGCGTACCGATATGGCGAAGGCGGTGGATCATCGAACCCTGATAGGGATCGGCAAGTCCGAGCCAGGGCGCCAGCAGCGCCGAAAGAAAGATGACGATCAGGATCAACGCGCAAGCCATGCTGACCTTGTCGCGCAGGATGCGGCGGCCGACGGTGGCCCAATAGCCGCGCGCCTTGCTGGCGGGTGCGGCTTGCAGTGCGGCATCGGTGATCGTGCTCATGCCGCTAGCTCCGCTTGATCCGCGGATCGATCGCGGCCTGCACGATGTCGACGATAAGATTGAGGAACACGAAAAACAGCGCCAGCACCAGGATCGAGCCCTGCAACAGTGGCAGGTCGCGCTGGAAGATCGCGGAATTGAGCAACAGGCCGGTGCCCGGCCAGGAGAATACGGTCTCGACCAGGATCGACCCGCCCATCATGTAGCCCAGTTGCAGACCCATCACGGCGAGCGCCGTCGGCGCGGCATTCTTGAGGACATGGAGGAACACGTGGATTTCGCGCAGGCCCTTGGCGCGCAGGGCCTCGACGAAATCCTGGTGCAGGATGTCGCCGGTCAGCGCGCGCACGGTGCGGGTGACGATGCCCATCGGGATCACGGAGGTGGTGACGGCGGGTATGATCAGATAGCGGAGGTGATCCCAATCCCAGGCCCAGGCGCTGGAGCCGCCGGGGCCGGCGCCCACCGCAGGAAGCCAGTTCAATTCCACCGAGAAGACGATCACCAGCACCATGCCGAGCCAATAATGCGGCACCGACACGCCGGCGATCGCAATCGAGGTCGATACCTTGTCGATCCAGCGGTCGCGGAAATAGCCGGAGATCAGGCCGAAGAACAGGCCAAGCGAGAAGCCGATGATCGCCGCCGCAATCGCCAGCATCACGGTATTGCCGACCGCATGCATCACTTCGCTCAGGACCGGACGGCCGGTGGCGATGGAATGGCCGAGATCGCCATTCAGCGCCTTCCACAGCCACAGCCAGAACTGCACCGGCAGCGGCCGATCGAAGCCATAGGCGGCGCGCAGCTGATCCGCCAGTTCCTGCGACGCATCGGCCGGCAGGATCGCAACCAGCGGATCGCCCGGCGTGATGTGCACCAGCATGAAGCACACCACGGCCACGCCGAGCACGATCGGAATCACATAGATGATGCGTCTGGCGATGTAGGCAAACACGGATCACCTTGTTTCTTCCCTTCTCCCCTTGTGGGAGAAGGTGGCGAGGACGAAGTCCACGCCGGATGAGGGGATTCTATCCGCGGGCGCACACCCTTTAGATGAGTGAGGCTCGTCCGCGGAGAGAACCCCTTACCCCGGCTTCGCTTCGCGAAGGCCCCCTCTCCCACCAGGGGAGAGGGTGAATAACGACTAAGCCCGCAGCCGTCACGGCGTCATCGTGATGTTCGAGAAGTCGACGAACCAGCTCTTCGGCTGCACGAAGCCCTTGATCTTCGGGCTCAGGGCGCGCGGAGCGACATCGTGCGCGACATAGAGGAAATCGGCGTCGTCGACCGAGGCCGCGTGCAATTCGGCGAGCGCCTCGTCGCGCTTGGCCGGATCGAAGGTCTCACGCGCCTTCTTCACCAGCGCATCGAATTTGGGATTGTTGATGTAGCCCCAATTGTTCGACACCGGCGGCGCCATGCCGGATTGCAAGAAACGCACCAACGCGAAGAACGGATCCATCGCCGCATAGGTCACGTTGATGGCGTCGGCGCCGTTGGCGCTCGGATCCTTGGCGCCGCGCCGCCAGTTGGTGAACAGGGTGTTCCACTCGATCACGTCGAGCTTGACGTCGAAATAGCATTCGGCCAGCGCCTGCTGCAGATATTCGTTCATCGGCAGCGGCATCATCTGCCCTGACCCCGAAGCCGAGGTCTGGACCTTGACCGTCAGACGCTTGTTCGGACCGTAGCCGGCTTCCTGCATCAGCTTCTGCGCAGCGGCCTTGTCATACTTGATCTGAAAGGTCGGATGCCCGCGCCAGGGATGACCGGGCTCGAAGGTGCCGGTCGCCGGCACCATCAGGCCCGCGAGCAAGCCGTCCTTGAGGCCTTCGCGGTCGACACAGAGATTGGCTGCCTTGCGGACGCGGATGTCGTTCCACGGCGAGCCCTCGACGCGCGAGAATTGCCAGGGCCAGACATGCGGCTCCTCATTGGTATAGATGACGAAACCGCGCTGCTTGATTTCGGGGACGGCGTCCGGCGCCGGCGCCTCGATCCAGTCGACCTGGCCGGAGAGCAATGCCGCGGTGCGGGCATTGGCTTCGGGCATCGGCAACAGCAGCATCTTGTCGATCTTGGGAACGCGCGCCTTGTCCCAATAATCTTCGTTGCGGACCAGTTCCAGCCGCTCGCGCGGGGTGAAGCTCGCCATCTTCCATGGACCGGTGCCCGACGCATCGCGTGCAAACGCCGCCCATGCCGCCTGCGATTTGGCCTTGGCGTCGGCGCCGGACGCGGCGTCGAACAGCTTCTGCCATTTCGCCGGACTCGCCATGAACAGATTGGTGAGATTGATCGGCAGGAAGCTGTCCGGCTCGGTGGTCGTCAGTTCCACCGTGAGATCGTCGATCTTGCGCGCCGACTTCAAGGTCGGCATCCGCGATGCCGTCACGCCGACCTGACTTGGATCGTACTGCGGTGCATCCGGTTTGAGCACCTTGTCGACGTTCCAGACCACCGCATCGGCATTGAAGGGCGAGCCGTCGTGAAATTTAACGCCGGGACGCAGCTTGAAGATCCACTTGGTCTTGTCCTTGTCATCCACGTGCCATTCGGTCGCCAGCCCCGGGATGAGCACGCTCGGCCTATCGGCAGACGACAAATCCCACATCGTCAGCGCGTCATACATGGTGAGACCGGTGAAACGGTTGCCTTCAAACCCCTGATCCGGCTGGCCCAAGGTGCGCGGAATATCGGCTGCGGTCATGCCGATGCGCAGAACGGTTTCGGCGGCCGCGCTCCGTGGCATGATTGCGGCGGCTGCCAGCATGATCGCAGCAATGGCTATCCGGTGTCTGGTCTTGATAAGCATCACGCGAATTTCCCTCGACTTTCACTGACTATTTCTTATGCAAATGTATGCAACCGCTGTGCCAACGGTTGAAACGGCTCACGAAATTGTCGCCGTTAACGCGAGTCCGCGCGGTTCACGGGAAAGAAAGAAACACGCCTGCCTATTCTGGCATCAAGCTTGCAGGTTTAGTTCCGACCTTTTTCGCCACGGAGCTTTAGTTCGATGCGTGTTCGAAATTCGATTGTTCTGGCCGTTCTGGCCGTCATCCTGTCCGCATTTTCGGCGCGTGCTGAATCGGTGGTTCGCTACGGCATTTCGATGGAGGATATTCCGCTCACCACCGGCCAGCCGGATCGCGGCGCGGGCGCTTATCAATTCACCGGATATACGATCTACGACCCGCTGATCTCCTGGGACATGAGCGTGGCGGACCGGCCCGGCAAGCTGGTGCCCGGCCTCGCCACCGACTGGAAGGTCGAGGACAACGACAAGACCAAATGGCTGTTCACACTGCGGCAGGGCGTCAAATTCCATGACGGCAGCGATTTCAATGCCGATGCGGTGATCTGGAATCTCGACAAGGTGTTGAACGACAAGGCGCCGCAATTCGACCAGCGCCAGAGCGCGCAGGTCAAGACGCGCCTGCCGTCCGTGGCGGCCTATCGCAAGGTCGACGACTACACGGTCGAGATCACGACCAAGACGGTCGATTCGTTCTTTCCCTATCAGATGCTGTGGTTCCTGATCTCGAGCCCCGCGCAATATGAGAAGCTCGGCAGGAATTGGGACAAATTCGCAAGCCAGCCCTCCGGCACCGGACCGTTCAAGCTGACCAAGCTGGTGCCGCACGAACTGGCCGAGCTTACCAAGAACAACGACTATTGGGACAAGAAGCGGATTCCGAAAGTCGACAAGCTGGTGCTGATTCCGATGCCGGAAGCGCTGGCGCGGACCAATGCGCTGCTCGCCGGTCAGGTCGACATCATCGAGACGCCGGCGCCCGACGCGGTGCCGCAGCTCAAGGCTGCCGGCATGCGGATCGTCGACAACGTCACGCCGCATGTGTGGAATTATCATCTCAGCCTGCTGCCGGGCTCGCCCTGGACCGACATCCGCCTGCGCAAGGCGCTCAACCTCGCCATCGACCGCAATGCCGTGGTGGCGCTGATGAACGGCCTTGCCAAACCTGCCAAAGGCCAGGTCGATCCGTCGAGCCCGTGGTTCGGCAAGCCGACCTTCGACATCAAATATGATCCGGTGGAGGCCAAGAAGCTGGTCGAGGAAGCCGGCTATTCCAAGGAAAAGCCGCTGAAGACCACCTTCATCATCGCGCAGGGCGGCACCGGGCAGATGCTGTCGCTGCCGATGAACGAATTCCTGCAACAAAGCTTCAAGGAGATCGGCATCGACGTCGACTTCAAGGTGGTCGAACTGGAGACGCTCTATACCGCCTGGCGCAAGGGTGCGGCGGACCCGAGCAACGCCGGCATCACGGCCAACAACGTCGCCTATGTGACCTCGGATCCGCTCTATGCCATCGTCCGCTTCTTCGCCTCCGACCAGGTCGCGCCGGTCGGCGTCAATTGGGGCGGCTACAAGAACCCGAAGGTCGATGCGCTGATCAACGAGGCCAAGCAGACCTTCGATCCGGCCAAGCAGGACCAATTGATCGCACAGGCCCATGCGCTGATCGTCGACGACGCGCCGATGGTGTGGGTGGTGCACGACACCAATCCGCATGCGCTGTCGCCCAAGATCAAGCAGTTCGTGCAGGCGCAGCACTGGTTCCAGGACCTGACGACGATCGGGGTGGAGTGAGGAGTCAATCGTCATTGCTGCGAGGAGCATGAGCTCCGAAGCAATCCAGAGTAGTCGCGACGCCCTGGATTGCTTCGCGGAGCCCGTCATCTGGCACGGATTTGCGCGACCCGTTGGCTGGCAATGACGACTTGCGGCGCAATCGGCCCTTGACCTAGAGCCCACTCTAGTTCGTAAAAGCCTTGGCTGTTCTCTTCACAAGGAGCAGCCATGACGACAGCCGAAAATAAAGCCCTCATCCAGACCATTATGGAAGCGCGTGCGCGCCGCGACCCTGCACCGTTCGTCGCCGCCATGGCTGACGATTTCGTCTGGCGCATCATCGGCTCGACCGCATGGTCGGGCGAATATGTCGGCAAGGCCGAGGTGCGCGAGCGCCTGTTAAAACCGCTTTACGCGCAGTTCACCGCGCCTTCGAGCATCACGCCGACCCGCATCCTCGCCGACGGCGATCATGTGGTGGCCGAGTGCCGCGGCGATGCCACCACCGTCTCCGGCGAGCGCTACGCCAACACCTACTGCTTTGTCATGCGTTTGGCCGAAGGGAAATTAAAGGAACTGACTGAATATATGGACACCGCCCTGGTCGATCGCGTTCTCGGGCCGCCGGGCGGCTAAAGCCTTTTCGGTTCTGATTGAATCAGAACCGGGCTTTAGTTTCTTGTTTTTTCTTTACGCGAACCGGCGTCCATCCCGGATCAAGTCCGGGACAGGCTTTCGCTCGAAAACGCTCTGAAGCATGATGAGATTAAGTTCGGTAGGTTTCCGCAATGGCAGGGGGCCTCTCCCCTTGTGGGAAAGGCCGGATTGCATCGAAAGGTGCAATCCGGGCGAGGGGTTTATCTCCGCGGGCAAAGACCCCTCATCCGGCGCTCCGCGCCACCTTCTCCCACAAGGGGAGAAGGAAGCCGCGGCCGAATCGATTCAACCAAAACTCATCGCGCTCTAGATTTCGCTTTCACGCGCCGATGCGGCTCGACCGAGGGGCGCTCGCCCTTCGCCATCCATTCGTCGTAAAACTCGATCTTGGCCTCGATGAGAGCGAGCGCGTCGGTCCAGCGCATGATGTTTTGCTGCACGCTCGCCTGATGCGCGCTGAGCAGGGCGTGGCGCTGCGGCAGCGCCGCTGCGCCCTGCTGGGCGAGCGCGGTATATTCGCGCATCGTCTTGATCGACATGCCGGTCGAGCGCAACCGCTCCATCAGATCGAGCCAGCCGACATGATAGTCGCTGTAAATGCGACGGCCGCCGCCATCGCGACAGACTCCGGGAATCAATCCCTGGCGTTCGTACCAACGGATCGCATGCACGCTCCGTCCGGTCCGGCTTGCGACGTCTCCGATGTGTAGATCCTGCGGCATGCTGCTTGCCTCCAGCACTTATGTGGGCGTATCCGCAGATATAGGCGTGTACCGATCAATTGGCGACGGCTGCGCTACTTCGTCAGCAATGCGAAGGCGCCGTTCCAGTCGTCCGGCGGCGGATTGTTCCGGAAGTTGAGAATCCGCGCCTCATAGAGATCGTAAAGCAGTTTAAGCGTGTGCGCGTCGTCGCTGTTGCGGCCGCGCGCGATCGCGGCAAGCGCGCCTTCCCAGTCGCGGCTGCGATAGCACGCCAGCATTTCGATGGTGAGATTGCGCAAGATCTGAAACCGGCCGGAACGCGCGACGTCCTCGCGGCCGGCGATAGCATAGATGACTTCGGGCTCTTGCTTGCCCTTGACCATGATGAAGTCGAGTTCGAGGATTGCGAACCTGTCCTTGACCGCAAGCGCCGTCTTCGAGCCGATGATGATCGGAAATCCATATTGCTTGGACTGGCCCTCCAGCCTCGAGGCAAGATTGACGCTGTCGCCGAGCACGGAATAATCGAACCGCAGGTCGGAGCCCATATTGCCGACGACGCAGGTCCCGGTATTCAGCCCGACGCCGACATTGAGCGGAATATAGACATGACCGCCCTGCCTGGCCTCGAGTTCGCGCTGCCGGTTGAGTTCATCGATGCGCTCGAGCATATCGACGGCGGCTTCACAGGCGTTGATCTCGTGTTGCGCATCGTCCAGCGGCGCGTTCCAGAACGCCATGATGGCGTCGCCCATATATTTGTCGATGGTGCCCTTGCGCGCCAGGATCGCATTGGTCAGCGGCGTCAGGAAGCGGTTCATCAACGCGGTAAGTCCCTGCGGATCACGCTTGTAGGATTCCGAGATCGTGGTGAAGCCGCGAACGTCGGAGAACATGACGGTCATCTCGCGCTCCTCGCCGCCGAGCACCAGCTTTTCCGGTGAATGCGCCAGCTGCTCCACCAGCGCCGGCGACAGATACTGGCTGAAGGCGGAGCGGATCTGCCGCCGCTGCGCCTGTTCCCTGACAAAGCTCGAGAAGATCAGCGTGAGATAGATCGCAGTGGTCGACAGCAGCGGATAGGTGAAATCGATCAGCAGCCTGTGCCGGGTGTAGAAGTACCAGGAAGCCCCCGCCAGCAGCGATGCAAACAAGGCACCGACCACCACCAGCATCACCGGGCCGAGATTGGGCAGGAATATGATGATGACAAGCCCAAGGATCAGCGCGGCAAGCAGTTCGGCCACGATCATGGCGCTCGGGCGCGACAGCTCATCGCCGCTCAGCACGCTTTCCAGCACCTGGGCATGGACTTCGACGCCCGGCATCACCGATGATACCGGCGTCGTCTTAATGTCGTTCAGGCCGACCGCCGAGGTGCCGATCAGCACCAGCTTTCCCTTGATCTTGTCGAGCGGCACGCTGCCGTCGAGCACATCCGAGGCCGAGACATAGATCGAGGGATCCTCCGGCGCGAAGTGAATCCAGATCTGCGCATTCCTGTCGGTCGGAATATCGAGCCCGCGGACTGCCACGCTCTTGATGCCGGCCTTGTCGGATTTGATCAGCAGCGTCGGGGTTGAGGTGATGACCCGCAATATTTCCAGGCTCAGCGACGGCATCATCGCTCCCTGTGCCTCCAGCACCATCGGCACCCGCCGGATGATGCCGTCACGCTCGGTCTTGATCGTGAACAGCCCGCGGCCTGCGGCCGCTTGTTCGAGGATTGGAATGTTGCGCAGCAGGCCGGGAAATTTGAACAGGAAGGGTTCTGCGTCGCCGCCAAGCGTCGCAAATCCGGTCAGCGGCAGATCCTTGTTGAATCCCGACATCACGGTCCCGAGCCCGGTTTCGCCGAGCACCACGCGCGACCGCCTGATGGCGTCGGCCAGAATCTGGTCGTTGCTCGGCAGGCCGCGCAGCTTGCTTCTGGTGGCCTCATCCAGATAGCGCATGGTGCCGGCGGCGGCGTTCGGATTGAGCCGGTCAGGCTCGGAGAAAACCACGTCGAACGCAATCGCGACCGCGCCGAGATTGGTGAGATTGATGATCAGGTCGGCAAGGCTGGTCCGCGGCCATGGCCATTGGCCAAGCTTGGCCAGGCTCTTCTCATCGATGTCGACGATGGTGACCGGCCTTGCCGCCTTCACCCGCGGCTTCAGCAGCTGGAAGCTGTCGAACGTCCGGTCGCGAAGCTCCTCGACCGGAGCCGGATCGGCGATCCGCAGCGCGGCAAGCCCGATCAGCAACGCCAGGCACAGCAGCCGGTCGTAACCGAAGTTCCGCGCAAACCAGCCCCGTAATCGTTGCAGCCGCTTCATGGGAGGTGGATATCAGCTTGAAGCCCGCGAAGCATCCGGTTTTGGCGGCGAGCACTAGACCAGATGGAAATCGTTGGCGTGCGCCTGAAGCTGCGCCACGGTCACACCGATCAGCGTGATCTTATCGTGGGCGGCATCGGTGATGACGGTGTCATGGCCGAAATCGGCCGGATGTGCGCTGGCCAGGATCGCGCTGATACTCGCAAACAGCGTGTGGCTGAGATCGACGGTGTCCTGCCTGACGTTGAAATCGGCAATCGTGGCATTGCCGAAATGGTCATTGAACACAAACGAGTCGTGGCCGCCATTGCCGAAAACCGTGACGCCGCCGCCGACATTGACGAATGTATCGTCTCCGGCCGTTCCATTCACGGTGGAGCCTCCGGCCCCGATGATGGTGACGGTGAGCGACTGATCGCCGATATTGATCGCCCCCTCGTGGACCGCCGCATCGAACGTCAGGGTCAGCGTATCCCCCGGCTGCAGGAAATCGAAATTGGCATGGCCGGGATTATAGGTCCAATGCAGAACGTCCGAGCCGCCATCCGCGGTCACGCTGTCGAAGCTCATCGTATCCGGATTGATCAGCGCCGCGACATCCGCTCCCTGTGGCAAGACGGACGAGCCGTTATAATTGACGATGCCTTGGCCGATCACCGAGGCGGTCAGCGTGTCGCCGACATCGGCGCCGCTGATGGTCAGGGTGCCGGTGACGGGATTTCCAAGCTGGACATGATCCGGGATGTAGCCGGCGGAGATGTTGTCAACCTCGAACGCGTTGTCGGCGCTCGCCAGCACGACCTTGTCGAAGGACGCGAGACCCGAAAATTCAACGTAGCCGTTGGAGGCGAAAGATCCCTGGCCGCCATTGCTCAGCAATGGGCTGATGTCGGCGCCGCTATAAGTGGCAACCAGCGTCGTACCGTCATAGAAGCTGATGGTGTTGAACGGATCAACCGATCCCCAATACAGCCCGAAGGCGTTCTGCTCGCTTGCGAAGGTGATGGTTTCCGATGCGCCCGCGCCGATGCTGAGATAATTGGTGTCATCCGCACCGGCGTGACCCGGCCATAATTCGATAAATGGCGCCGCGCTGACCGGGGACGAGCCGTGGACGACGCCGGCATCGCCTGATGCGGTAAACGTTGCACCGAGATCCGGATCGGTGAAATTGCCGTGCCCCAGCCCATTGTCGGCCGCAGATCCGGCAGGCAGGTGGTTGAACGTTTCGGTGTACAAGCCGAGTGAGTTGGTGCTGATGCCATCAGCGAGCACGATCGGCGATTTTGGCAAGATGACGGTCTGGATTGGCGGATTGGTCTCGCTCAGGGTCGGCGGCGCGATCACCGTTCCCGCCGTCCCGGTGATCTGCTCGGTGAGGCCATGATCGGTGAAGCCGATGACGACATCGATCGTCTTGCCGAGATCGGCCGAAGCCGGGGTAAAGCTCGACGAGGTCTGTCCCGAAATGACCTTGCCGTCTTCCAGCCAGGTGAAGGTGATCCCGGTCGCGTCCGGATCGTTCAAGCCGGCGGTGAGCGTGTTACCTGCCACCGCATTGCCGTCGCTGTTGAGGACCGCCAGCGTCGACGGCACATCGTTCCACAACAATTCGGTATGGCCGCTATCGTCCTCGGCGAGAGCGAAATCGTTTTGGGTATAATTGCCTTCGAGCCTGATGATTTCGGTCTGCGTTCCGTTGCTGATGGTCAGCGTGTCCTCGGCGCTGTTCCAGACCGCGGTTTCACTCGACGAGTAGGCAAGATCGTTCAGATTGATGGCGTCGCCTTTGCTCCAGCCCGCGACCGTGCCGCTGAACGAGCAATCCAGATTGAGCGTATCGTTGGAACCGGCAAGCGTGATCGTGCTGCCGGCGGCAGTCACGCCGTTCAGCGTCAACGTCTGGCCGCACTCGACGGTGATACTGGCATTATCCACGACGGCGTGATCGATGATGCTCGAGCCGGCGATTTCCAGCGAGCCGCGGACCGCTACCGTTCCGCCGCGAATTGTCGTGCCGCTCAGCGTCAGCGTATTACCGCTGTCGACCTGGATCGTGGCGCCGCTCGCGGTGTCGTCGAAGGTCGTGCCGGCCACGACGACATCATCGAGCGTCAGCGTCTGGTCGGCCTCGATCGTCACCTCGCCATTGTTCAGGCTGGCATCGACGATTGCACTTGAACCGGCAATGTCGATATGGCCGCTGATCGCCCCATTGGGCGAGGAGCTGTAATTATCGATGGTGCCGCCCGTAATGGTGACATCATAAAGCGTCAGTGCATCGCCGCCGTCGACATGGATGACAGCGCCCGGCGCGGTGTCGTCGAAGCTTGCATAGCTCACCGTGACATTGTCGAGCGTCAGCGTCTGGCCGCTTTCGATCGTCACATGGCCGTGGTTCAGGCCGGCGCCGTCGATCGTGCTTGAACCGTTGATATCGAGAATGCCATCAACGAAGCCGCCCGAGGCGGCGCTATAGTCGTTGATAACGCCGCCGGCGATGGTGGCATGATAGAGCGTCAGTCTATCGCCGCCATCGACCTGGATGATGACGCCCGGCGCGGTGTCGTCGAAGCTGGTGTAGCTGACCGTGACGTTATCCAGCGTCAGGGTGTGACCGCCATCCACCGTCACCTGGCCGCCACTCAGATCGGCGCTATCGATGGCGCTGTCGCCGGTGACGTGCACGAGGCCGCTATCGGCGATCGTGCCGCCGCTGATGCTGGCGTCGTTCAGCGCCAGTGTCCCTGTCCCGTCGACGGTGATGGTGCCCTTGTTGACCACGGTCGTGCCGGCGGCCAGTGCGAGCAGGCTTGCGGCGAAAATCTCGATCGAATTGTCGTTGGTGATGCTGACGCCCTTCAGCGCCGCTCCGCCTGTGCTGTTGACCGCCAGGGTCCCGACCGATCCGACCGCGAGCTTGCCGCCCATCATGGTGGTGCCGTTCTGCAGCGTCAGCGTCGTTGCCGTCGCACCGGAGGCGTCCACCTGAATCGTGCCGGTGCCGGTCACGGTGACGCCGTCGAGCCTGGCGCCCGACGAACCCTCGACGTCGACGGTACCGGAACTATCCAGCGTACCGCCGGTGATGGTGGCGTCGTTCAGCGTCAGCGTGGCGCCAGTGGTAACGTCAATGATGCCGCCGCCAGCGATTGTCGTGCCGTGATCGAGCGTGAGTGCGCCGGACTTCAGAACCTCGATGGTCCCCGGATTGGTGATGTTCTCATCATCAACGGCGTTACCGGCGCCGCTGACATTGACATGGCCGACATTCGTCAGCGTGCCGTTTTGCAGCGCGGCCGAGCCGGTCAGATCGAACGTGCCGCGATCGGTGAGAGTGCCGCCCGAGATCGTGGCGGTTTCAAGCGTGACCGTGGCGGACGTACCGATCGAGATCGAGCCGCCATTGTCGATATCCACCTCGACGGCGAACGTGCCGCCGGAGACGTCGATGGCGCCGCCGTTGGCGTTCAAGATCGTGCTTTGGCCGCTCAAGTCACCGCCCTGTTCGAGCGTCAGCGTGCCGAAATTATGCAGCGTGCTGCGATCGCCGATCTCCATCAGCCCGCCGACGGTGATTGCACCGTAATTCTCGAGAATGGAATCCGCGCTCATGGTGAAGGCGCCACCGACGGTCAGCGTGCTCCGATTGATCAGCTCCGGGGGCGATGTCCCGAAGTCGTTCATGGTCACGCTCTTGGCCACCGCGGGCGCATCGATCGTCACCGGATAGGACGGCGTCAGCCCGATCAATTGATCGGTGATGATGATGACGTCATCATTCGCCGTCGGCACCGTGCCGGTTTCCCAGTTCGACGCAGTGCTCCACAGCCCGCCCGACGGAGAGCCTTCGGCGGTCGTGGCGATCCAGACCACGGCCGGCGTATCGGTCCCGGTGATCGCGACCGTGATGTCCTGCGTCGCGGTCGCTCCTTGCGAGTCGGTCACGGTCACGGCATAGGTGAGCGTCAGCGTTTCGCCCTTGGGAACGAAGTCTCCGACATAGGTCGGCAGGCCGGCGAGAACCCAGTTGATCGTCCCAGCGCCGGTATCGGTGCTGTCCGCGGCGATCGACGCGGAAAGGGCGGATTCGAATATTTTGAGCGGCGTCGGCGGCAAGGTCACCGCACTGCCGTCCAGCCCCGCGCCAACTAGTGCGACCGACACCTTGTGGGTATCGGTGAGGTCTGGGTCGGAGAACGATATCGTGCCGTGCGTCGGCACCGTCGCGATCAGATCGCCACCGGGAACACTGGTGCCGCCCTTGAACGCGATCGTCGGCGGCGCGCTCGACGTAATGACAGGAACATCGTTGGCGCCCGTGACCGTAATCGTGATCGGCACCGTCGTTGTCTGGATATTCGGAGCATAATTGTTGCTGACCTGGATCAGGTAGGTCAGCGTCAGGGTCTCGCCGGCGCCGAGGAAATCAAAGGCCCTGTCCGAAATACTATAGGTCCAGGTCGCGCTTCCCTGGTTGGTATTGCCTTCATCCTGCCTGACGGTGATCGCCGATTCGATCGCGGTCAGTTGCGACTGCGACAGCAGTGAAGTTACGTCCTGATGCTGAGTGGTCTGATAGGAGACCGCATCGAACACCGCCTTGGCAGTTGGACGATCACCGAGGTTGATATCGAAAAAGCCGATCTTGCCGGACACGGTGTCGAACGCAGAATCACCGGTCACGCCGATGCGCTCGGCTTCTACGCCGCCATGCACCGACACGCTGGGCGCGATCGGAATGTGCTGGATCGGGTTCGATGGACCCGAACTGGACTGCACCGGAGCAGTCACGTTGTTCACCGTGAACACGATCGGCGTGACGTTCGGCAGGTTCACGAACGTGAATGGCGTGACCAGCAGCGGAACGATCGAATCGGTGAAATGATCGAGCGACTTGGTGTGCGGATTGGTGTTGTCGGTGAACTTGAGCGAGAAAACGTCGGTGATCAGCTTTTGCAACTCGGGTGACAGCCCGTTGGTCGAGTAAGTTATGACGCCATGGCTGATATTCACCTGGTGACCGGCCTGGTTGACGGTCGCAATCGGATCAAGCGTGGTCTTGTCATACAGGATGTACGAGCCGGTATGGCCATCCGGCTCGACCAGCACCTGGAATTTCGCGTCCGGCGTGCCCCCCGGCGTATCGAAATCGATCTGAACCAGCACCGCGGTGCCGCGGATGCCCATGGTCGCGACCGGTGTGTCGACCTTCATGTCGCCGTGTTTGGCGGTCTCGCCGGCGACAAAAGAAATGGTGCCCTGGACCAGGCTGAGCAACGAGGAATTGTTCGACCCGTTGGGATCGTACACCATCTCGTTGACGACCATCCTGGCATTCGACGACAGACCGAACACGGTGCCGTCGACGAAAGTGACGCCGAGGGTCGAATTCGCTCCAGATTGCAGCACGTCGCCTTTTTCAACGTTATCGCCCTGGTTGAGGACGATCGAAACGCCGTTGCGAATCGCGGTCGCGCTGCCGATCAGCTTGGTAACATGGCCGACAACAGCCGCTGCAGTTGTAGCGCCGCCGGCCTGGGCATATTCGACATGGCCGCCGGCCAGCGCATTGACGATGTCACCGGTGAGATGCGCGCCGCCGTCGGGCGCAGCCAGCGCGGCATGCTTCTCACCCTTGAAATAATCGCGCAGGACCAGTTCGTGGTCGCTGTCTGAAAGGATCAGGTCGACGCCGGATCGCCTGTAATCACCGCCGAACAGCAAATGGACATCCGGCACGACGATGGCATCCGCCGGTGCATGGACGGAAAATGAATCGACGTGAAATTGCCTGCCGGACTGAACATCCGAATCGCCAAGGGCGAGGTTGGCGTCAAATTTGTCGACGAAATTCAATTCGCCACCACAAATGGTTAATAAATCTATAAATTTTTAATCTAAGCGCCTGCATATCATCAGGGAAAGCGAGGCGAAACCTTTTCTCGACTGTATAAATCTTAGGCAAACCGCCGGAATGGCCCGGATTACATGAAATTCATCCGAATGAAACCAAGTAATAGAGAAGAAA
Organism: Bradyrhizobium sp.; assembly: GCA_035547995.1. Lineage (GTDB taxonomy): Bacteria > Pseudomonadota > Alphaproteobacteria > Rhizobiales > Xanthobacteraceae > Bradyrhizobium. The sequence continues at coordinate 47,840 of DASZTN010000005.1, forward strand.
TACTTGAAACTGTCCCAGATTAAGAGCGTCGACCCCTAGTGGGCTTCGGTTCTTCCAAGTAATTCCTGCCAACATAATCCGTCCTCAATATTGGACGTTGTCCATCGACGGCGCGGTCTCGTGAAACTTTATGCCAGGCTCCAAGTCAAAAACCTCACCCGGCTAACAAATCATGCAACTGGTGCAAATTAGCCATATCTCAAAAAATTTTATACAATACGGTCCATTTTGATGAAAATTTTATCATGCCCGATGTGCTGATAAAATTTTCAGCAGCACAGTAAGGTATATTTTAGTCTGTTTCGCGCTTCCTCGTCGCTCCACGAGCGATATTAAGCGGAATAAAAGCGCGATCGCTCATCCTGGCGTCCGAAAGATCCGGTCACGAGCAGACCAATGCGTGTCTGCCGATCTCCGGACACGGGGTGTCAGATGGGGATTGCTGGTTCGCGCGCCTGGCGCATCATTATTACTGTACTGGGTCTGGCGTCACTCGCGCCGGCAGCCGATGCCACGACATTGCTGTCGCCTGGCGCCGCCACGATGCTCAGGACTTCCATCGAGCCGTTCGGGCTTTCAACCACCGCCCTGACCTATGGCGGGCTGCGTGACAAATGGCGTGTCGTCGCGCGCCAGCTCGAGGACGAGCGGGTGCAGCTCGCGCTGTGTGACGGCGACCGCGACCACTGCGTCTCACCGGCCGCGCTGCGGCTGCTCGCAATCGTCGATGATGCGAGGGCCCGCGAAGGACGGGCCCGGCTTGGCGAGATCAATCGCGCGATCAATCTGGCGATCCGCTCGATGAGCGATCTGGCGCAATATGGCCAAATCGACGTGTGGAGCTCGCCGCTCGTCACCTTCGCCCATGGCGCGGGAGATTGCGAGGATTATGCGATCGCAAAGCTTGTCGCCCTGCAGCTGGCCGGCATTGCCGCCGACGATCTGCGGATCGTGGTCATGCGCGACACGCTCAGCGGGGAGGCCCATGCCGTCGTCGCCGCCCGGCTCGACGGACACTGGCTGATGCTGGATAACCGCCGCATGGCGATGATCGAAGACGACTATATGCGCAACGTCCGGCCGCTGTTCGTGATCGATCAGCACGGCGTCAGCCGGTATGTCGAGACGCCGCGGCTCGCGCTGAATGGAACCTGACTTCGATCCGGAAGATGCACCGGACCCGGCGCGTTTGCAGTTTTCGATTCACCACAGCTAAAGCTCTCGCCTTCATCGTCGCGCGGAATGCAAGGCCAGGATTGCACCGACCATGACCACCGCCGATCACACGCCCGCTCTGCAGGTGCGAGGATTAACCAAGCGCTTTGACCGCCTCGCCGTCGACGCGCTCGATCTCACCGTCCGTCCCGGCGAATTCTATGCGCTGCTCGGGCCCAACGGCGCCGGCAAGACCACGACGCTGCGAATGGTTGCAGGCCTGCTGCGACCCGATGCCGGCTCGGTATCGGTGCTTGGCGTCGATGCGCTGGCCGATCCGGTCGCCGCCAAGCAGATCATGGCGTGGGTTTCCGACGAGCCGATGATCTACGATAAGCTCACACCGCTGGAATATCTCGCCTTCGTCGCCGGCCTGTGGGGCATCGATCCCAGGGTCTCCGAACGTTCCGCGCGTGATCTGCTGATCTCGCTCGGGCTTGAGCCGCATCTGCACGAGCGCTGCGAAGGATTTTCCAAGGGCATGCGCCAGAAAGTCGCGCTGGCAGGCGCGCTGGTGCACGATCCTCGGCTGATCATCCTGGACGAGCCGCTCACCGGACTCGATGCGCTCTCGGCGCGTCACGTCAAGGGACTGCTGGGCGACCGTGTGCGCGCCGGCTGCACCGTGATCATGACTACGCATATCCTCGAAGTGGCAGAACGCATGGCCGACCGGATCGGCGTTATCGCCGCGGGCCGGCTCGTCGCCGAAGGGACGCTTGCGGAACTGCGCGAGCGCAACGGACGCAACGACACCAGTCTCGAAGACGTGTTCATCGCGCTGGTCGAGGTCGAGGCGACCGCGGCATGAGCTCGGCCGCGGCCCTGACCTGGTTTGCCCGCCACGAAATCCGGCTGGCCTGGCGCGAATGGCTGGCGATGATGACGGGCGGCCGTCGCAACCGCAAACGCGCGGTGATCGGCCTTGCGATCTTCGCCCTGTTCATGCACCTGCCGGCTTATGCCGTGATCGGCCGCTTCGCCGGGTTGCAGGCGCCGCTCGACAAGTCCTCGCTGATCGTGATCTCGGCGAGCATCTTCCTGGCCTGGGCCTTGATGCTGTCACAGGCGATCGAGTCGGCAACCCGGGTGTTCTACGCCCGCGCCGATCTCGATCTGATCATGTCCTCGCCGGCCTCTCTGACCAATGTCTTTTCGGTGCGTATAGCGGCGATCGCGCTCATGGTCACCGGTATGGCGCTGGTGCTGTCGACGCCTTTCATCGACGTGCTCGTGCTCGGCGGCGGCATTCACTGGTTTTCGGCCTATGGCATCGTCGTCGCCGTCGGACTATCGGCGGCGGCGGTCGCGATTGCGCTCACGGTTGCGCTGTTTCGCCTGATCGGCCCGCGCCGGACGCGGCTGGTCGCCCAGATCCTGGCCGCCATCATCGGCGCCGGATTTGTCATCGCACTCCAGGTCGCGGCGATCCTTTCCTATGGCACGCTGTCCCGATTTGCCGTCCTGACCTCGGATTCTGCGGCGGAATATGCGCCCGGCCCCGACAGTATCGTGTGGTGGCCGGCACGCGCCGTGCTCGGCGATGGCGAAGCGGTGACGATCCTATTGGCCTGCAGCCTGCTTCTGCTCGGCATCGTGATGACGATCTTCTCCGACCAGTTCGCCGACACCGCGGTCCGCGTCCTGGCGAGCGGCGCGCGGGCTACCCGCAGCTCCAGCGCCGCGGCCTTTCATACCGGCTCCCGGCAGCAGGCGCTGCGCTGGAAGGAATTTCTGCTGCTGCGGCGCGATCCATGGCTGATGTCACAGACCCTGATGCAGCTGTTGTATCTGGTGCCGCCGGCGCTGATGCTGTGGCGCAGCTTCTCCGGCAGCGCGGCGGCAATCGTATTGGTGACGCCGGTCATCGTCATGGCAGCCGGTCAGCTCGCCGGCGGCCTCACCTGGCTGACGATATCGGGCGAGGATGCCGCCGATCTGGTCGCGACGGCGCCGCTGTCGCCTTCGCGCGTGATCCGAGCCAAGGTCGAAGTGGTGCTGATGGCCGTCGGCATGGTCTTCACGCCGCTGGTTCTGGCGCTCGCCTTTGCTTCACCGATGCAGGCCGCAGTGACGGCCTGCGGTGTCGCGATTGCAACAATCTCCGCCACTGCCATTCAGTTCTGGTTTCGGGTGCAGGCGAGGCGCAGCCAGTTTCGCCGTCGCCAGACCTCGTCGCGGCTCGCCACTTTCGCCGAAGCTTTTTCATCGATCGGCTGGGCCGCGACCGCAGCACTCGTGCTTGCAATGCCCGTTGCCGCGCTGATTTCGGGACTGATGACGCTCGGCATCATGGCGGCGACCTGGAAGATCAGCCCGCGGCGTTCGTCGTAATTTCCATGGTGTTTTCGAGCAAAATGGCAGGCCCGATTCCGAGCGGGGGATGCTAACAGGCTGTTGATCAGACAATGATGGTTCGATTCGGCATTCGGCGATACAGTGCCGGCGCCGGTATCATGCGAGACGACCGAGCTGCCATGCTGCGATCGATCACCGCCATCCTCGCCCTGCTGGGTTCACTGGTCACAGCCGCCGTTGCCCAGGAAGCCGCACGCAGCGAATGCCAGGCAGTATCAGATGCCGGTCCGCGGGCCACGCCGGTCAGTTTTCGCGAGGCCGCGGCTGATCCCAACGAAGTCGCGATCACCTATGCCGGCCATTCGACCTATTTCATCGACACGCCCGGCGGCGTCAGGATCGCGACCGATTATAGTGGCGCCTATCAGATCGGCCGCCTGCCCGACGTGGTTACCATGAACCACGCCCACAGCACGCATTACACGTTATTCCCCGATCCGCGCATTCCCCACGTGCTGCATGGCTGGCGCGATGACGGCCAGCCGGCGCGAATCTCCGAACAGATCGGCGACGTCTACATCCGCAACGTGACCACTGACATCCGCCGCTTCTACGGCGATGATTCCAGCGGCGACATGATCAAGGACGGCAATTCGATCTTCATCTTCGAGGTGGCCGGCCTCTGCATCGGCCATCTCGGCCATCTGCATCATGCGCTCGACGATGCGCGCCTGGCGGCGATCGGCCGGCTCGACATTCTGATGGTGCCGATCGACGGCACCTACACCATGTCGCTCGACGGCATTTCGGACATTACAAGGCGGCTGCGCGCCTCGGTGGTGCTGCCGATGCACCGCTTTGCGACGCCGCTCGAGGAATTCATGCGCCGGATCGGCCAGCAATTCAAAATCGACGTCCGCACCGAGCGCACCTTGCGGATTTCGCGCGACACGCTGCCGGATACGCCGACGGTGATCATCCTCGAGGGCGTTTGACGCCCGGGCTCGACCGGGCGCCTTAAAGGGAGTCAGGACGAGCCGATCAGGCTCGCGGCCTGGCGTTCACCTGGCGGCAGAATGATCTTCCTGAGCTTTGAGAACACGCGGAGCGCAAAGCCGAGCCAGACCGGCTGGGCCTTGCGGCAGAACGCGAGCTTGCGGACCCGGCTCTCGACATGCCACCTGGCATGCGCGCCATCACGGAAGAAGATCACGTCGCCCGCGCCATAGCGCGTTGCCGGCATGGTATCGCTTTCGAGCACGATCGAACCTTCCAGGATCATGATCGTCTCGTCGAAGTCGTAATACCAGTTGAACCGGCCTTCGCTGCATTCCCAGAGTATGGTCGATGCCAGGCCGTCGGCGCTCTTCGAGATCACGCAGCACTCCGCCACCGGATTGCCCTCGATGATCCAGGACGGTTCGATTGGCCCCGGCCCCAGCTTGACGGCGGCAAGCTTGTTCGTTTCGATCAATGCACGCGACATTAAGCCCCCAACGGATCCGAAATTTATTGTAAATCAAAAGGATAGAGCCAAATGAAAGGCTCGCCCGAAATTAGGGCGCGCCGCTTAAGCTTTCCTTATGTCGGTCGTTACAATGCGACCGGACTGTAATATCCGGCGATTTTGTCGCAGCTCGCGGCTGGAGCGTTAGCTCGCCGCCGGCTCCGCCTCTTGCGCGCCATTGCCCTGCGCGCCGTTATCCTGCGATGCCCGGCGTCCAAAGTAAGCAACCCGGTTGGCTTCCGACGATTTGGCGGCGGCACGGATGCGCAGCAGGTCCTTGCGCGAGACGAGGCCGACCAGTTTTTGGGTGTCGCGCTCGATGACCGGCACCCGACCGATATCGGCCAGCACCATGCGATCGGCCAGATGTGAAACCGGCTCGTCAGGATAACCGACCGTCAGCGAACGGTCCGATGCGCGGTCGAACAAAGTTTCTCCCCGATGCGGATTTTCCGCACGCCACCGCAACACGTCGGCGCGCGAGATCATGCCGGCGACCTGGCCGCTCGCATCAACCAGCGGATAGGATTTGTGCCGCCGTGCCTCGCCGGAGAAGAACGATAGCGCCGCGTCGATCGGCATCGCCGCCGGCAAGGTGTCGACGGCGCGCACCATCACTTCGCTGACGCGCAGCAATTCGAACGGATCGATACTGTATTCGCGGACCACATGCTGGCCGCGGCGCGCGATCTTTTCGGTCAGGATCGAACGCTTCAGCAGCAGCACGGTCAAGGCGTAGGAGGCGCTGGTCGCGATCAGGAGCGGACCGATCAGCGCAAAGTCACCGGTCAGTTCCGACGCAAACAGGATCGCGGTCAACGGCGAGCGCATGGTGCCGCCCATCATCGCGGCCATCCCGATCAGCGCCCACACGCCGTGATCGCCGGGCAGGAATTGGCCTTCGAGCCAGCCGGCGCAGCCGCCGAAAATCAATAGCGGCGCCAGCACGCCGCCGGACGTGCCCGAGGAAAGCGCGATGATCCAGATCACCGACTTCACCAGCAGGATCAGCACCACTGCAGACAGGCCAATGTGATTGTTGAGAAGATCGCTGATGATGTCATAGCCGACACCGAGGGCGCGCGGCTCGATCAGACCGCCGAGGCCGACCGCAATTCCGCCGAGTGCAGGCCACCACATCCAGTGCAGCGGGATTTCGAGAAACAGATCTTCCATCTTGTAGAGCATGCCGGTCAGCAGGCCCGACTGCAGCCCGGCGACGACGCCGACGCCGATACAGGCGAACATTCCCCACCAGGGCAGATCAAGATGTCCGGCAAACGGAAACAGCGCACCGCTGCCGATCAGGAGCGGCCGCAAGGCCGAGGAGACGACGCAGGCGCAGATCACCGGGATCAGGCTGCGCGGCTTCCATTCGAACAGCAACAGTTCGACGGCAAGCAGCACGGCTGCCACCGGTGTGCCGAAGATCGCGGTCATGCCCGCGGCCGCACCGGCAACCAGCAGGGTCTTGCGTTCGGCGGCACTGAGGCTGAAACACTGCGCGAACAGCGAGCCGATGGCACCGCCGGTCATGATGATCGGTCCCTCGGCGCCGAACGGGCCGCCGCTGCCGATCGAAATCGCCGACGACAACGGCTTCAGGATCGCGACCTTCGGCTGCATTCGGCTGCCGCCGATCAGGATGGCTTCAATCGCTTCGGGAATGCCATGGCCGCGGATCTTCTCCGAACCGAAGCGGGCCATGAAGCCGATGATCAAACCACCCAGCGCCGGCGCCATCACCATCCACAGGCCGGGTCTGATCGAGGTAAGCGGGAGGCTTTGCGCACTCAACGTCTGCAGCCAAATCAGATTGGTGCAGAGGGCGATCACGCGCAGCAGCAGCCACGCCGCCACCGCACCGCCGGCGCCGACGCAAAGGGCCATCGCGACCAGCGTCAGGACGCGCCGGTCGGTCGTGAAATCGCCGAGCCGCGGCAACGGGCTGGCGGAGGCAGAACGAGCCATCGTGATCTTTCGACGGGGACTGGATGCGAGGCGAATCGAGAGCCGTCCGGCCGATCAAGGCGCAGACGGCTGGCTGCTTGTTATATCGTGACACGATATAAATCAACGGCCCGAATCGAGGCATGCTTTGAGACATGCCGGAAATGAGGAAAACGAGGGCCGGCTGGTGATACGGGCCTCGGCCGGAGCAGCGAGCAGCCGGCGATGGACAGTCGGAAATATGCAGCGCTATTAACGGATTTGAGGCGGCTCAAGCCTCACGCGATTCCAATCGGCTCGGCAATTTCGCAGACACACGCCGGATGCCGTCAGCCGTCGAGGTGATGAATCAGGGCTGGGGAACAGCCAGGCTGATCACGTCGCGTTCGGATTTGGTCAATCCCTCGCGGGCCATCGATTCAATCATCGGCCAGTTGTCGCGGAAAAACTGCGTCGCGTCCTGATAATTCGAAGCCTGCACCTTGACGCTGCAGGCCTGCCGCCCGCCCTGATTGGTGATCTGAAAGTGAAAAGTGTAACCGACCGTGCCCTGATCGCCGTCAGACTGCCGCAGTTCCTGGTGCATGCAGTGTCCCCCGTATTGCAAGTGCATCGAACTGGGACAAAGTTGTTGGCGATTGGGCCTTTCCTACGGCGCGATTGTGTCGCCAGTAAGCGAGCCGGCAAGCGTTGCATTTACAACACAGCCAATAGTCTAATTCGGGCCCGCAATTGCCTTATCTAACTCTCCGCAGCCTCCATCATCCATCGTGCAGGCGCTTCGGCGGAATTCCGCTCAGGCCCACTCGCCCTTGCGGAAGACCGGGATACGGCGGCCATCGGCATGGATGCCGTCGATGTCGATCTGGTCGGAGCCGATCATCCAGTCGATATGGATCAGGCTCTTGTTGCCGCCTTGCGCGGCGATCTGCTCGGGCGTCAGCTTGTCGCCGTTGACGAAGCATTTGGAATAGCACTGGCCAAGCGCGATATGGCAGGCGGCGTTCTCGTCGAACAGCGTGTTGAAGAACAACAGCCCGCTTTTCGAGATCGGCGAGGAATGCGGCACCAGCGCGACTTCACCGAGCCGTCGCGCGCCCTCGTCGGTGTCGAGCACCTTGTTCAGCACCTCCTCGCCGCGCGAAGCCTTGGCCTGCACGATGCGCCCCTCTTCGAACTTCACCGAAATGTTGTCGATCAGCGATCCCTGATAGGATAGCGGCTTGGAGCTGACGACATGCCCTTCGACCCGGCGGGCGTGCGGCGTGGTGAACACTTCCTCGGTCGGGATGTTGGCATTGCAGGTGATGCCGTTTCTGGCGATCGAGGCACCGCCTTCCCATTCGTGGCCGTCGGCGAGCCCAATGGTCAGATCGGTACCAGGGCCTGAATAATGCAGCGCCTTGAAGCGTTGACCATTCAGCCATTCGGTGCGGCCGCGCAGCGCCGCATTGTGCTTTTCCCAGGCTGCGATCGGATTGTCATTGTCAACGCGCGAGGCAGCGAAGATGGCGTCCGCCAGCTTTGCGACCGCAACGTCCTCCTCATCGTCGGGAAATACCTGCCTGGCCCAGGACGGGCTCGGATAGGCAACGATGTTCCAGTTGATATCGAAGGTGACGATTTTCTCCAGCGCCGGCTTGTAGGCGATCGAATTGGCCTTGCTCGCGCGCGCCACCTTGGCCGGATCCTGGCCTGACAGCAGCATCGGATCGTCGCCGACGACCGCAAGGCGCGCCGTATTGGCCGAAAACGCCTTCGACATTCCTTCATAGAGCCAGCTGGCAGCACGGTCGAAGCTCTGTTCCGGCGCAAAGCGATAGCGCGAGAGCGTGATTTCCTCATCCGAGAAGATCGGAGTCACGAGGCCGGCGCCAGCCTTGTAGGCATGTTCGGCAATCCTGCGAACCAGCGGCAAGGCTGCGGTCGGCGCCGTCAACAGCACATCCTGGCCCGCTTGCAGCCGTAATCCGACCTTCACCGCCACCTCGGCAAGCCGGTCAAGCTTGATCGGATCGATCGGGGCGGAGAGATTGCGCTGTACAGGCATGAGCTGTCCTCGTCGGAAGTTTATCGCTCTTGCAGAGATAGGCGAACCGACCGCGGCGTTCAACGCTTCGACGCCGCCAATACGCAAGCGGCCAATCAGGCGCAAGGCCAGGCTGGTTCCTGGGCAAGGTCAGCCGCTCGACGCAGGGCGGTCAACTGGTCCGGAGACTTGCGGATGGGCCGACAGCGCATCGCGCCCGGCTCCCGGCTGCCACACGCTCTATGAAGCGGTGGCTCACCGGGAACTGCGCTGGATCTGAACCATAGGTCGGAACAGCCGACCGCGATCACGCCTCATTGCAGCTTGGAGATGTCTTCCTTCTTGGCATCGGCGATGACGCTCGCACGGTCATAAGCGTTGATGTCGTTGATGAACTGGTTGGTGATGACGTGGTCGACCGGCACCGCCGCGGGCAGGACCTTCTGGTCGACAAAGAACTGGATCAGGCGGCTCCAGTCGGCACCGACCAGCGTTCCATGCTTGTCGCCGATCTTCGGCGAATTCCAGATGCCGAGCCGCGCCTGATTGACTGCCACGCCTTCCTTGAGCGCCGCCGCAGCGTCCGGATTTTTCGACCGCGCTTCCGGATAGGCCTTCCAGGTGATCAGCACTGCGGCCTTGGGATTGGCCATTGAATAATCATAGCCCTTGGCCACCGCGCGTGCGATGCCGGTCAGCATCTTTGGATCCTTGCTGATGGTCTCATTCCGGGCCAGCAACGCCACATCCGGCAGCGAACGCAGATTCTCTGACACCGGAAGCTCGCGAAGATCGAGGCCCGAGAACTTGAACTTGGCCAGCGCGGCGTCCCAATAGACCACGGCGTCAACCAGCTTCTGACGCACCGACGTGACCGCCTGCGCGCCGACTCCGATCGGCAGGAAGGAGATGTCCTTTTCGGGATCGAGTCCTGCGGCTTGCGCGAAGGCACGGCCGAAGGTGGTGCCGGCGCTGCCCATCGACTGTACGCCGAGCTTCTTGCCCTTCAGATCGGCCACCGTCTTGATCGGGCTGTCCGGCAGCACCGCGACCGACCAGATGTTCGAATAATAGAGGCCGTAGAAATAACGGATATCGAGCTTCCCGGACTGGATGCCGACCAGCGCCTCGCCCGGCGACGCGGCGCCGACTTCGGCGTTGCCGGCCGAGACCTGGATCGCCGATTCGTTGGAGCCGCCCACCGCGATCAAGGTGACGTCATAGCCTTCGTCGGCGAAATAGCCCTTTTCCTTGGCGACGACGAAGGGCGAAAACGCTTCATCGATGTTGCGGACCGGGATCAGCAACCGCACCTTCTCCAGCGCACTCGCGCTCTGCATGCCACCAAGGCCGAAGACGATCACGGAAGCCGCTGCCCACAGCAGCCGGCGCCCAAAAGCTACACTCGACATTCCTATCTCCGATTGGTTTTAAGTCATGACCGGCGCTTCGCTGCGCCGGATCCAGAAAATGTAGCGGCGCGCGGCATACCGCATCAGGCCGTGCATCGCGAGGCCGATTGCCGACAGAACGATCAGCACGGCGAAGACGCCGGGAACATCCATGCCAAAATTAAGCGTCACGACGAGGTAGCCGAGCCCGACCTGGGCGCCGACGAATTCACCGACGATGGCGCCGATCACCGCAAGCACCGCGGCGATCTCGAGCCCGGCAAAGATCAGGACCAGCGCCGAGGGAATGCGCAGACGCACCAGCGTCTGCCATTTGGTGGCGCCGAATGCCTTCATCATGTCGAGCTGGTCTTTGTCAGTGGAGTGAAAACCGGCGATCACGCTGACCAGGACCGGGAAGAAGCAGACCAGCGCCGTGATCACGACCTTCGAGGTCAGGCCATAGCCGAACCAGATGATGAACAGCGGAGCGATTGCGACCTTCGGCAAGGTCTGCAACGCGACGAGATAGGGATAGACCAGTCGCTCGAATACCGGGATCAGCGAGATCATCGCACCGATGACGAGGCCCGCAACGCAGCCGAGCACGAATCCGCTCAAGACCTCGACCAGCGTCGCCCATAGGTGCGGCCAGATCATCCCGCTCGTGATCAAGGCATAAAGCCGGACCATGATCGAGCTCGGCGTCGGCAGTACGATCGGCGAAATATCGAATATCCGGCAGGCGCCTTCCCAAATCGCGATCACGACCACCGCAACGGCGATCGATTGCAATAGATGCGAGGTCGATTGTCTTGCTGTAACGCTCATAATGATGTCGCCGTCAGGGATTGCGCGCCGAAGATCGTCCGGATGTGGTCGCAGATCTCGCCAAAGCGCGGCGTCGCCATGGTCTGCAGGGTTCGGGGACGACCGACATCGACCTCGATGATTTCAGAGATTCGCCCCGGCCGCGGCGACATCACGACCACTCGATCACCGAGCAGGACGGCTTCCGGAATGCTGTGGGTGATGAAGATGACGGTCTTCTTTTCTTCGGACCAGACCCGCATCAGTTCCATGTTCATGGCTTCGCGGGTCATCGCATCGAGGGCGCCGAATGGCTCGTCCATCAGCAGGATGCGCGGCTCCCGCATCAGCGCGCGGCAGATCGAGACGCGCTGCTGCATGCCGCCGGAAAGCTCAAACGGATATTTCTGAGCGAAGTCCTTCAGACCCATGAAGGCCAGGAGACCCTCCGCCCGCTTCACCGTCGCCGCGGACTTGTCGTTCTTCAGATGGGCTGGCAACAGCACATTGGTCAGCACGGTATTCCACGGCAACAGCGTGGCCTGCTGAAACACCACGCCCACATCCGGCCGCGGACCGGAGATCTGCGCTCCATCGCACTCGATGACGCCAGAGGAGCCAACTTCGAGGCCGGCGAGAATGCGCAGCAGCGTTGTTTTGCCGCAGCCGCTTGGCCCCACCACCGAAATGAATTCGTTCTCACGAATGTCGAGGTTGACGTTCGTCAGTGCATTTACGGTTTCACCGGAACGCGTCTTGAAGCGCTTTTCAAGACCAGCAATGCGAATCATTGCCGGCTTTGCAGCACCAGCAGTCGGAACAGGAGCGCCATAAGCGTTACCTGCCGGTTGAACCTTCAAAGCAACCATCGTTTCCTTCAATCGAAGCGGCGGACAATCGCTCTTGCAAAGAGCAAGAATTACGCCAAGGCGCCATATGCGCCGAGCTTTCTTTTTGTTGACTACTTAGTTAACTGACCTTTTTGGAATTTGTCCAGAGCGAAATTCGGCCGGTTCGATCGCGTCCGCGGAGAAACGAACAACTGCTCGTTTCATAGCGCCCTGCACCGCGATATCTGTCCAAAGCTCGCCGACGTTAAGCATCAGAGCAACGTCCACCTGCGCAAAATCGCCGGAAATGTCGTACTTTCGACCAATAGGCCGCAAACTCGCGCGCCCAACTCACCTGCCTACTTATTGGCACCTTGCTGCCCTTTTGCATTGCAGCCGAAACGGGTCGCGGGATGACGGTCGATTTGTGACGATTTCGTTGACTATTTGGTCAACTGAGCTTTAGCTTGCCCCGAAGGAATGACAGGGGATTTGCGGGGCGCACGATGAACGAGATCGTTATTCGGACAAAGGACGACGTTGCTGACTTTGTCGGCCGTCAGCCCATGACCAGATCCGGCTTCGGGGTGGTCCTGATCGCGCTGGGCGGCGTGTTCGTCGACGCCTACGATTTTGCCAGCCTCGGCATCGGCGTTCCCGGCCTGCGCGCCGAGTTCAACCTCGCGCCATCGCAGCTTGGAACCATCACCGCGATCATGGGCGTCGGCGCGGTGATCGGCGGCGTCGCCGGCGGATATCTCACCGACAAGGTCGGCCGCCTGCGCATGTTCGTCGTCGACCTGATCTGCCTCGTGATCGCAACGCTCGGCGCGGCGCTGTCACCCAATATCTATGCGCTGTTGTTCTTCCGCTTTTTGATGGGTGTCGGCGTCGGACTGGATTATCCGGTAGCATTCAGCTTCCTCGCCGAATTCGTCAACAAGACGCGGCGGGCCGGCAGCATCGCGCTTTGGGTGTTCCTGTGGCAGGTGGCGGTGGCGGTTTCGGTCATCGTGGCGCTTGCGATCTATATGCTCGGCTACATCGATCACCTCTGGCGCTTTGCCGTCGGCTTCGGCGCGGTACCGGCGCTCATTATTCTGCTGCTGCGCGGCAAATATATGTGGGAGAGCCCGCTATGGGCCGCGCATCACGCCGGTCTTGCCGAAGCAGCACGGCTTCTTGAAAAGACCTATCAGGTGAAGGTGCGGGTGGAGGAGAGCGTCGCCTCGGCGATCGAGGCCGTCTCCACCAGTTACACTGCGATCTTTTCGCAGCCCTATCTGGCGCGAACGCTGCTGGTCTCGGTAATTTCGATCACCCAGAGCCTGGAATATTTCGCCGTCGGCTTCTATCTGCCGTCGATCTCATCGGTGATCTTCGGCAATGATTTCGTCTATGCCGCCATCGGCACGCTGGTCTCGACGGTGGCCGGCGTGATCGGCGGCCTGCTCGCGGCCGCCTATGTCGACAGGCTTGGCGTCAGAAGGCTGATCATCGCAGGCTACAGCATCGTGATCATCAGCCTCATCCTGTTCTGGTGGACCGCTGGTCACGTATCGCCCTACGTCTCCATCGTGCTGATCTATGTCTTCATCCTCGGCCAGACGCTGGGGCCGGGCTCGGTTTCGGCATCGCTGGCCGCTCTGTCTTATCCGACCCTGCTGCGCGGCACCGGAGCCGGCTGGGCGCAGGGGATGGTGAGGGTCGGCACCATCATCGGCCTGTTCTTCTTCCCGCCGCTTCTGGCCAAGATCGGTCTGTCCAGGTTGATGCTGGTGCTGGCGCTGTCACCACTCACCGGCCTGCTGGCGCTGGGGCTGATCAAATGGGAGCCGGTCGGCAGCCCGACCGAAGACGACCTCATCGAGGAGCCCGCGATTCCACGGGTCGAGCCTGCGACCTGACCTCCGCCGCATCGAGGTCGCTACTGGCTGCAGCCGGTAAAGTCGGATTACCGGGTTCAGCCTGCGCTTACGGCGAACGGCCTGACGTTCGATTTCCGGTTCAGCGTCACGCTGGGCTCAGCCACGCAATATTGCAGGACAAGATCGGTGACGTGCTGAAGCCATTCCTTGCGCGAAGAGACCGAGCTCAGGTCCTTGTTGAGCGCGATTTCCAGCGTGTACTGGTTGGACAGATAGTGATAGCACAGCGATGAGAGGGTCAGATAAACCACGGCGGGATCCAGGCCCGAACGGAAGATGCCGTCCCGGCAGCCGCGCTCGAGGATAAAGCTGAGCGTTTCGACCAGCGGATTGTAGAGATCCCGGATCCGCTTCGACTTGCGGATATATTTGCCGCGGTGCTTGTTCTCTTCGTTGAGCAGGCGGATCGCATTGGGGTTGTTTTCGAGCGCGGTGAAGGTGTGCTCGATCAACTGCTCCATTGCCAGCAGCGGATCGCTCGCCCGCACCGACAGGTCGCGCTGCTGATCGCGGATGCCCTCATACATCCGCTCGAGCGCCGCAACGAACAAGCCCTCTTTGGATTTGAAGTAGTAGTACAGCATATTCTTGCTGACGTTGCAGCGCTCGGCGATGCGATCGACCCGCGCACCTTCAAATCCGATCCGGCCAAACTCCTCCATGGCCAGTTTCAATATCTTCTCGCGAACGCGAGCCGGATCGCTGCTACGACGCGCCAAGACGCGCTCCCTTCGTCAATGAGGCAAGAGCGAAGTCCTTGAAAACCAATTTCGCCGATCCTCCTGGCGAACGCACCGCGCCCGCTTCGTCCGCCAGGATCGAACCCGCGGCTCCGCCTGCTTTCCTGGTAAGAAAGAGCGCAACGGACCGCGAAAATCAAATTGAAAATAACTAAGCCTCGGCGCGGGCAGCCTCCGCTTGCTCGACCAATTGCCAGATCCGAGGCGGCGACAGCGGCAACTCCATCGGCTGGACATTGAGATGCGACAGCGCATCCGCTATCGCATTTGCCATCAGACCGCCGACCGGAATGAGACCACCTTCGCCGGCGCCCTTGGCGCCGAGCGGATTGTTCGGACACGGTTTGAGCTCGACCGTGATCGAGCGAATGCTCGGGAAATCCGAGGCCGTCGGCATCAGATAGTCGGCGAACGAGCCGGTCAGCAGCTGGCCCTCGTCGTCGTAAACCAGATGCTCGAGAAACGCGCCGCCGAGGCCCTGCACGATCGAGCCGATCGCCTGACCGTGCAAGGTCAGCGGATTGATCATGCGGCCGACATCCTCCACCGACATGACGTCGATGACCTTGACATGGCCGGTGCCGGGATCGACCGCCACATGCGCTGCCTGCGTGCCATAGGCCCAGGTATACTTCTTGTTGAAGAACTCGGCCTCGACTTCCAGCGGCGTCTCCGACAGCCCGGCAAATGACAGATGATTGCCGCCGAAGCTGGCCTGTTCGCCGTCGATCACGACCTCTTCCGCCTTGCAGCCGAAGCGCTGAGCCGCCGTCTTCCGGATCAGGTCTTTCAGCTTCTCGGCGCCGACCAGAATGGCCGAGCCGCCCATCACCGTCGATCGCGAGTGATAGGCGCCATAGCCGTCCTTGACGTAGCTGGTCGACCCATGAAGGATGCTGATCTTGTGGTAGGGGATCTCCATCGCATCGGCCGCGATCTGCGCCATGATGGTTTCAAGTCCCTGCCCTACCGAGGACGATCCCATATAGACCAGGAGCGAGCCGTCGGTTTGAAGGACCAGACGCACCTCCTCCTTGGGACCCGCTGCGCCGCCCTCGATGAAGCTGCCGATGGCAAGGCCGTGATAATAGCCGTCGATCAACTGGCCGCGGAGCTTGCTTCTTTCCTCCCAGCCGAACTCCTTCAGGCAGCGATCGAATACCGCGTGATAGTCGCCGCTGTCGAGCTCGGTCGAGCTGTCATAGGGCGTGATCGAGGCAAGCGGATAGGGCATTTGCGCGTCCGCCACCAGGTTGCGGCGCCGCAGCTCGATACGATCGATCTTCAGATCCTGAGCCGCAAGATCGATCATGCGCTCGCGAACGAAGTCGGTCTCGTACCTTCCCGGACCACGATAGGTGCCGCATGGCGTCTTGTTGGTGGTCAGCATCGAGCTCTTCAGGTCGATATGCTCCATGCAATACGGACCCGACATATACTGCGCAATGTTGCGCGGACCGACCGACCCGTTGGTCCGGATATAGGCGCCCACGTCAGACCAGATCTGCCCGCGCAATCCGATGAAGCGACCGTCGCGCGTCACGGCGAACTCGACATCGCACTCCATCTCGCGCGCGTGATTTGCGGTCATCATGTGCTCACGGCGATCCTCGGTCCACTTCACCGGACGTCCGACGATCCGCGCCGCAGCGGGAATGAGATAATCTTCCGGATAGAACTCGCCGCGCGATCCGAAGCCGCCGCCGACGTCGACCTCGATCAGGTCGACCGCATCGAGCTCAAGTCCGAGCTGGGCCGCCAGGGTACGGCGGTTGTACCAGGCGGTCTTGGCCGCGCCCCAGACCGTCAGTTTTCCGGCTGCTTCATCCCATTCAGCGACGAAGCCGCGCGGCTCCATGAACATGGCGGCATGGCGCTGAACCTTGAATTTCTCGCGGCGGACGTAATCGGCGTTCTTGAACGCCTCATCCGCATTGCCGCGGAACGCCTTCCAGGTGATCGCGACGTTCGAGCCATGATCGTCGAACAGCACCGAGCGCTTGGCCTCAGCCTGTCCCCGGTTGGCAACGACCGGCAGCGGTTCGATGTCGAGCGCGATGCGCTCCAGCGCATCCTCGGCGATCGCGGCGCTCTCCGCGATAACCACCGCAACCGGTTCGCCGACATAGCGCACCTTCTTGTCGGCCAGCACCGGCTGATGGAACGGCTCGAGCTGCGGCAGCGGCTGCAGCCGCAGCGGAATGACCGGGACCTGATTGCCGAGATCCTTGGCGGTCAGAACCCGATGAACGCCCGGCAACGCCAGCGCTTCGCTGCTGTCGATCGACTTGATGATGCCGTGTGCGGTGGAGCTGCGCAGAATCACTGCATACAGCTGGTTCGGTCGGTTGACGTCGGCGACGTAGGTCCCCCTGCCGCGGACCAGGCGCAGGTCTTCGACCCGCTCCATCGGGCGGCCGATATAGGAATTGAAGACCTTCATTACTTGCTCCCAGCGTCTCGGTAAGAACTACGTGCCTCCAGCACGGCTTCGACGATCGGAACATATCCCGAGCACCGGCACAAATTGCCGGAAAGCACATCGCGGATCCGCTCCTCGTCGGCATCCGGCTCGTGGCTGAGCAGCGCATGCGCCGTGGTGATGAAGCCGGGCGTGCAGAAGCCGCATTGCAGTGCATGATGCTTGCGGAATGCCGCCTGCAACGGCGTCAGTTCGTCGCCGGAGAGCCCCTCAACCGTGACGACGTTGTCGCCTTGCACTTGAACCGCAAGCAAGAGACAGGAGCGGACTGCTTCGCCGTTCACCAGCACCGTGCAGGCACCGCAGACGCCATGCTCGCACGCCAGATGCGTGCCGGTCTGGCCGAAATTATTCCTGATGCAATCGGCCAGTGTCGTGCGCGGTTCGACATCGGCGCTGACCTTCTGGCCGTTGAGATTGAATTCGATCTGCATGAAAAACTCCTAAGCGGCCGATTTCTTCAGGCCGCGCCCGAGCAAGGTCGCGACCAGGGCCGCACGATAAGCGCCAGGGGCGTGGATGTCGGACGGCGGATCGACCGATTGCCGGGCCTTTGCCGAAGCGGCCGCAATCAGCTTGTCGCTCATCTGGTTGCCGTTCAGCAAGGCCTCGACTTCCATGAGGCGGATCGGACGATCGGCAACCCCG
Organism: Bradyrhizobium sp.; assembly: GCA_035547995.1. GTDB lineage: Bacteria > Pseudomonadota > Alphaproteobacteria > Rhizobiales > Xanthobacteraceae > Bradyrhizobium. The sequence goes on from DASZTN010000005.1 coordinate 65,668, forward strand.
ATGGCGCCGACATGGGCGTTGGTGATGCGGCTGCCGCTATCCAGATCGTAATAAAGGGCAACGCCCGCCATCGCGAAATCGCCCTTGCGGCGCGCGAATTCGAGGAATGCCCAGCGCCGCGCGGCGGGCCAGGCCGGCAGATGCACTTCGGTCAGGATTTCATCCGGCTCCAGGCTGGTCTGCAGCGGACCGGTGAAGAAATCGGCTGCCGCCTCGACGCGCGTGCCGGCGCTGCCGACGATCGCCATGCGCGCTTCGCAGGTCAACGCAATACCCGGCATCTCGGCCGACGGATCGGCATGCGAAACGGACCCACCGACCGTTCCGCGGTTGCGGATCTGGTAATGGGCGACGTGCTTGATGGCCTCGGCCAGCAACGGATGGCTGACGGCGAGCCGCGCGTCGCCTTCAATATCGCACCATCTCACCTTGGCGCCGAGCCGCACCCCGTCATCGCCGATGCGGATCGCACCGAGATCCTTCACATGCTTCAGGTCAACCAGGAGTTCCGGGGCCGCCAGGCGAAAAGCGAGCATCGGCATCAGGCTTTGGCCGCCGGAAATCACCTTGGCGTTTCCGTTGCGGGAAGCGAGCAAACTGACAGCCTCGGCAACGCTCGACGGCGAGGCGTATTCAAAAATCGGCGGCTTCATCCTGTCTCCCACCAATGCGTGACGTATGACTTACGGTCTTCATCACGTTGACCAAATAACGGCCGCAACAGCCCTCGTAACGAGATCGGCTGAACCCGAGCGCTCAACCAGCGCTCCACGACATGACAGGACTATGTCCAATGTTGACTAACTAGTCAACATACGAATAGGTTTGGAAAAACGCCGGGATTTGTTGTACGGCACGGACCGCCTTGCAAGGGGCGATCGTCGCGCCGAGGTTCCGAAAAGAGGGTAGCTGCCATGTTCAACAATACGCCGGTCATCGCCATCGAGGAACATTACTGGGACCCGGAGATGGCGAAACATTTCCCGGCCGGCGAGAACAAGTCGCATGTGTTCGACCTCCTGACCGAGCTCGGCGATATCCGGCTCCGGGCGATGGACGAGGCGGGGATCGACATGCAGGTGCTGTCGCATGGGGCGCCAGCGGCGCAGAAGCTTCCGCCCGAGATCGCGGTTGAATTGACGCAGCGGGTCAATGACCGCCTTGCCGAGGCCTGCGCCAGATATCCCCGCCGCTTTGCCGGATTTGCCGCGCTTCCGACCCCGGTCCCGGACAAGGCCGCACAGGAACTTGAACGCTGCGTCAAGGATCTCAAGTTCAAGGGCGCGATGATCCACGGCCTCACCAACGGCCTGTTCATCGATGACAAGCGGTTCTGGCCGATCTTCGAGGTCGCCGAGAAGCTGGACGTGCCGATCTATCTGCATCCGTCGGTGCCGCACGCCGAGGTCACCAAATATTATTACGACGACTATGCCCGCGATTTTCCGACCGTGATCCGGCCGGCCTGGGGCTTTACGGTCGAAACCGCTACTGCCGCGATCCGGCTGATCCTGAGCCGGGCGCTGGAGAAATATCCGAGGCTGCAGATCATCCTTGGGCATTTCGGCGAGACCTTGCCGTTCCTGCTCTGGCGGATCGACCAGGCCCTGTCGCGCCCGGGCCAGGAGAGCTTGAATTTCCGCAAGCAGTTCAGTGAACATTTCCACGTCACCTGCAGCGGCTTTTTTTCGACCCCTGCGCTGACCTGCACCATGCTCGAACTCGGCATCGACCGCATCATGTTCGCAGTGGACTATCCCTATGTCGTCAACACCGACGGCATGGACTGGATCAAGGAACTTCAGCTATCGATTGACGACAAGCGCAAGCTGGTCGGCGACAACGCCAGGCGGTTGCTGAAACTGTAGCGGCGCCCGCGACCAAGGCACACCAAACGAGGCCCCGTTCATGACCGAGCTCCCCGAAATTCCTGCCGATCTCCGGGCGTTGATGGCAGAGATCGGGCCAAAATGGGCTGATGACACCAAGGGCCATGTACGGCTGATGGTGGAGAAGTTCAGCGAGGTGCTGAAGTCTTGGCCGAAGCAAGGAATCCGCGTCGAAACCGTCAGCTATGGACCTCACGAGCGACAGGCCTTCGAAATCTTCCATCCTGCCGATGCGGGTTCAGCGCCGAAGCCGGGGCTGATTTTCGTTCATGGCGGCGCTTTCACGGAAGGCAGCCGCCACCGCAGCGCCGAGATTTACGCCAACGTCCTCTATTACTTTGCGCGCCATGGCATCGTCGGCATCAACACCGGCTATCGCCTGGCGCCGGAAGCCCGCTATCCCGAAGCGACGCGCGACATCGCAACCGTCGTACAGTGGATGCGCGACAACGCCGCGCGGCTGAATGTCGATCCGAACCGGATCTTCCTGATGGGGCACTCCGCAGGCGGCGCCCATGTCGGCTCCTACGCCTATGACAAGCGGCACCAGCCTGCGGAAGGCCATGGCCTTGCCGGCGTCCTGATCATCAGCGGCCGGGTGCGCGCCGATGCCCGGCCGGACAATCCCAATGCCAAGCGGGTCGCGGAATATTACGGCGCAGACACCTCGATCTACGACGACGTATCTCCTGTCTCGCATATCGACAAAGAGAGCCCGCCGACCTTTGTCGCCTGCTCGCAGTTCGAAAATCCGCTGATTGACGTCTATTGCTTCGAGCTTGCCTATCGCCTCGGCGCCGCAAAGGGCTATGCACCGCCCTTCGTCTGGCTGAAAGGCCATAATCACACGTCGATCATCGCGCATTTCAACACGGCCGAGGATGTTCTCGGCCGCGCCTGCCTCGACTTCATCGCCAAGCCGCATCGTTAAAACTTTCCGGTTCTGATTGAATCAGAACCGGATTGTTGCTTGACGCGCTTTCTTCACGCGAACCGACATCCAGTCCAGGAAAGGCTTTTCGCTCGAAAACGCCATGATGCGGCCCAGCCTCAGGGAAGGCGGATGCCGGTGAATTTCGGCTGGGTGTATTCCTCGAACGCATAAGGCAGGCCTTCGCGGCCGACGCCCGAGCGGCCGACACCGCCAAACGGATAATTGTCGAGCCGGAAGCGGCTCGCCTCATTGATCCAGAGCGAGCCGACGCGGATTTCCTCCGACATCCGCATCGCGCTGGCAAGGCTCGAGGTGAAGCACGATCCCTGCAGGCCGAATTCGCAATCATTGGCGATGCGGATCGCATCATCGACATTGTCGGCGCGCATCACCACGACGACAGGCCCGAACACCTCTTCGCGGATCAGGCGCGTGCCGGCCGGCGGATCGATCACGATGGTCGGCGGAATGATGCAGCCGGCGACATCGCCGCAGCTCTCGACGCGACAGCCGCGACTCCGCGCGTCCTCGACCATCGCCATGATCCGTTCGGCCGCCCGCGCCGATACGACCGGGCCGAGATCGGTATCAGGAAGACCGGGGTCGCCGACCTTGAGGCGCTTTGCCGCTTCGATGAAACGCGAAAGAAACACGTCGAACACCGGCGCCTCGACGATGATCCGCTGCGTCGAGATGCATTGCTGGCCGCTCGCCTCGAACGACGAGGGAACGATGCGCTTGACTGCGTCTTCGATATTGGCGTCGGCCAGAACGATATTCGGCGAATTGCCGCCCAGCTCTCCGATGAACCGTTTCGCTCCTGCGGCGCGCGCCAGCGCATCGCCAGCAGCCGTTCCGCCGGTCAGCGTGACAACGTCGACGCCCGGATGCGCGGCAAGACCGAGCGCCTCCTCGCGGTCGCCGGGAACGACATGGATAAGGCCTTCCGGCAGGCCGCCGGCGACGAAGGCCCTGGCGATCGCCTGCGCGATCTCGGTACCCTCAAGGCAGGGCTTGATGATGACCGCATTTCCGGTGATCAGGGCCGGAGCGAGCTTTTGTACCAGTAGATTCGACGGCGCGTTGAACGGCGTGACCGCGGCCACCACGCCATAGGGCACCCGGCGGGTGAAGCCGAACAGGCCCGCGCCGGCCGGAACCATGTCGATCGGCACCACCTCGCCGTTGAGGCTGTGCAGATGGGTCGCGCAGGCCCGGACGAAAGCGATGCTGCGCTTGACTTCCATCTCGGCTGCCTTGCGCGGCTTGCCGATATGGGCAATCGTCATTTCGACGATCTCGCCGGCCACCTTCTCCATCGCAGCGGCCGCGCCATTGAGCCAGGATGCGCGCTGATGGGCAGCAGTCTTGATAAATTGCCGAAACGCCGCCTTCGCCGCCAGCACACTGCTCTCGATCTGAGCCGCACCGCCCGGACGGACGGTGAAGGCGACGCTGCCGGTCCACGGGTTGCGGACCGAGAACTCGCCATCCTTCTGCGCGGGCGCCTGGGCCGAGGTGCCGACATTACTCGTGGTCATTTTCTTCCGTTCCGTCTTGAATTAAACCTACAACCCGCCCGCCGGATCGCGATCCCGACGAGGCTGGCGGGATCACGAATCCACCTCGCTTCCGCATGATTTCGGGGTCATGCCGCAGGCGGCGAAACTTGACATCATGTTGACTACATAGTCAACATTTGCGCAGTCATGCGCTTTTGCACAGAGTTGGGGAGAACCTTTGAAGATTGCAGTCATCGGTCATGGAGCGATCGGAAGCTTTGTCATCGAGCATTTGAACGCTGAACCCTCGATCGAGGTGAGCGCGGTCTTTTCGCTTCCGGCTCCGGAGAACTGTTCCGTTCCTGTCGTCGGCAGCATTGACGCGCTGCTGGCGACGCGGCCTGATCTGGTGGTCGAATGCGCAGGCCACCAGGCGCTGAGGGATTCCGGCGAAGTGGTGATCCGCCATGGGACTGATCTTCTGGTCGTCTCGGTCGGCGCCCTGGCCGATGCCGCGCTCGAGCAGTCGCTGCGCAACGCTGCCGCCAATGGCGGCGGCCGCCTGCTGATCCCGGGCGGCGCGCTTGGCGGCATCGACGCGCTCAGCGCCGCCCGCGAGGCCGGCCTCGATTCCGTGGAATATTCCGGCCGCAAGGCACCGGCAGCCTGGAAAGGCACGCCTGCGGAAAAAATGATCGAGCTTGCTTCGGTCACGCAGGCGACGGCATTCCTCGAATGCGACGCACGAACCGCCGCGCTGCAGTTTCCGCAGAACGCCAACGTCGTCGCGGCATTGGCTTTGGCCGGGCTGGGTTTTGAGAAGACCAAGGTACGGCTGATCGTCGATCCCGCCGCCAACGGCAACAATCATTCGTTCGTGGCGCGCGGAGCGTTTGGCGAAATCTCGACCTCGATCCGGTCGACGACCCTGCCATCCAACCCAAAGACTTCGGTACTGGCGCCGTTCAGCCTGATCCAGACGATCAAGAAACGGGCCGGCCTGATCCTTGCGTGATCCGCCAGCCCGTATCGCACCGCCTTAAGAAAACTTGTTCAGCCCAACAATCTGCTCCGGCCGTTGATGGCCGGAGGTTCTTTTTTGAGGAGAGCGATCGCTCAGACCGTCACGAGGCCGCCTTCAGGTGATTGTCGCGGCGCTTGTAGAGTTCGTCGTCGGCATAGCCCATGGTTTCCGGCTTGCCGCGGCCGAGCATCACCTGGAAATAGACCGGCTCAAGGCTGTTGTTCTCGTAGCCGTGAATCACACCGGCCGGGCAGGAAATGCATTCCCAGGGGCCAAGCCGCTTGGTGATCTTGCGACCATCTTCGTCCTGCACGAACACGTCGAGATAGCCCTGCAGAACGAAGAACACCTCTTCGACTTCATGGGTATGCGCGGCGTTACCCTGGCCGGGCGGCACGAACATGATCGAGAGCGTGAAATTTCCCGCCGGAATCGCCGAAGTATCGTTGTGCTTGCCGGAACCGCCAGCACCGATGAAGCGATGCTGCGCGCGCTTGAAGCCCTCGATCTTGGCGTCCTCGAACGCCGCCCAATCCGCGCGCCGGTCGGCGAAACGCGCGACATAGCGGTCCATGATCTGCTCCAGTGAAGCCGATTCCAGCTCCTTGGGGCGAGCGTGTCTTGCCGTAGCCATTTAGTTCTCCTGTAACCTCAAGCAAACCTGTTGCACCGAACGCGGCAGGAACGGTGCCGGTCCCCCGCCAGCTGCGCACTTTCAAGGTGTCTCGATATCGAGACACCTCAATCGCCCGCATCGGCACCGTTCCAGACAAACCGCCATCGATGTACCTATCAAAGGCTATTTCTAGTTGACCATTTAGTCAACACAAAAGCGATGATCCTGGCTCGATTGAACCACGATGCATTCAAATCGCTGCTAATGACCGGTCGGCCGCAGATAACCTAAGATAACGTCCTCGGTATGCTTCAGGCGCGCGTCCAATGCCTCCTTCGAGGTCAGGTCCTTGTTGAGCACGAACGACAACGTGTATTGATTGCTGAAGTACTGATAGCTCAGCCCGGAGATCGAGATGTAGAGATTGATCGGGTCGACGCCATCCCGAAAGACGCCCTGCTTCACGCCGGCTTCCAGGACCCCCGACAGGCTCTCGATCAGTTTCTGATAGGCATTGGGTGCGAATTTCGACTTCTTGATATGCTTCGCCTTGTGGAAATTCTCGGATGTCAGAAAGCCGATGAAGGCCCGCGAGTTTCGCCAGTAGTGAAAGAGGTCGGCGACCAGCTTTCTGATCGCATCCTCCGGCGGGATGGCATTGAGGCCAAGCGCGTCCTGCTGTTCGCGCAGATTGACGTAGGCCGATTCAAGGACGGCAATGAACAGCTCCTCCTTGCTGCCGAAATAATAATAGATCAGGTTTTTGCTGACCTTGCTGCGCCGGACGATCTCATCGACACGGGCGCCGTCATAGCCCTTGTTGGCAAATTCGTCCGAGGCAACCGTCAATATGCGCTGCTTGGTCCGTTCCGGATCGCGGGTCGCCTTTTTCGGCGCGGGCTTCGCGATTTTCGAACGAACTGCACTCGCATCCTTGTTTCGTAAATTTCTCCGTACCATCCTTTACTCTCGGCGCTATGCGGGCGACGCGTCACTCCTCCGGGCGACGGTCGCTCATCGTCGTCATTGCAAGCATATCTTGCCGAAATGGTCGCGGTTTCCGCCCACCTTGGAACAACCCGGAAGCGAGTTTGTTCTGCTGGTCGGCGTCGGGAGCATTGAGCGAATGCGCACGATGCCTCGCCACAGCCCGTCCAAATCTGCTATCGATGATCCCCCGCCGATTGTCGAGAAATACAGGGATTTTCTCCTTACCGGAACATGTTTTTGACGCTGGCCACAAGGATGCGCCAGAGCATCTTCAAGCCGATCGTGTTGGGCGGAGCTGGTGTTGCGGCCTCGCCTGCGGCCGGATTGCCGTCGCTCGTCACAACCTTACCGAGCCGTTCGTTCAGGCGTTGCTCAAATTGTTCGATGAGACCGGATGCGACGCTCTGAATGAGACCGGCGCCGCGGCCATATTGCGCCACCGAGCCCGTCAATGTCAGATCGGTAACCACCTGCACCTTGCTGCCTCGGGGATCCGGCAGCAACTTGAAACGGGCTTCGGCCTTGGCCGCGCCGCGCCCCTTCAAATCCGAACCATTGGCGCGAACCGCGGCGGTGTGCTCGGCATCGTCGCGCTGGACGATCTGCGCGGTACCATTGAACGTCAGTGCCACCGGCCCCAGCTTGACCGAGACATTACCCTTATAAGTGTTGTCATCGACCTGCTCGGTGAGATTGGCGCCGGGCAGGCATGGCGCGATTTCCGGAACGTTGAGGATGATCTTCCAGGCGTCGTCCGGCGCTGCGGCAACAACAAAGCTGTTCTCGAAGATCATTGCAGCGCTCCTGCGCTGCGCGCCTTTTCCGCGGCCAGTTGCACGGCGGCGACGATCCCCGCATAGCCGGTGCAGCGGCAGATATTGCCGGACAATTCCTGGCGAATCTCTTCCGTACTGCGCGCGCGGCCACGCAGGATGATATCGCGCGCCGTCAACAGCATTCCCGGCGTGCAGAAACCACATTGCAGGCCATGCGCTGCAGAGAACGACTCGCGAATGATCTCCATCAACGGATCATCGGCGAATGCTTCGATAGTCTTGACGTCTCGACCTTCCAGCGCTGCAGCAAAGGTGATGCAGCCGCGAACCGGCGCGCCGTCGACCAGAATGGTGCATGCGCCGCAGACGCCATGCTCGCAAGCGAGATGCGTTCCGGTGAGGTTGCGACCGTCGCGAACGAAGTCGGCGATCGAGGTCCGCTCCTCCACGCTGGCGTCAACCGGCGTACCGTTCAGCGTGATCGACAGTCTGTTCACCGTAACGCCTCCTCTACCGCACGCGAAACGATGGTGGCGTGCAGATGCTCGTCGTAATCATCGAGTTCGGCGCCGGCTGCCTTGAGATCATGCACCGCTGCGCGCGCGACTTCATTCGCCAAACCATCGCGCCATTGGCCGGCGCCGGCTGCAATCGACGCCACCGTGGGCAACAGGATCGGCTTACCGATTGCACATCCCAGCGCCACGCGGGCGACCTGCTTGCCGGCCAGCACTACGGCCGCCAGCGAATGCGCGAACTCGCCGCTCTTTCGGCAGAATTTCTGGAAACCGGTTCGGCATCCGCTCGGCAGCCGCGGCACACTGATCGCGGTGATGAGATCGTGCTCATCCAGCGCGGGCGTCAGATAGCCGAGCAGGAAATCGCCGATCGGAATGGTCTTGTTGCCGGATGCGCTGGCGACATGGACCATCGCATTCAGCGCCGTGAAGATCGTGGGCCACTCGGCGACCGGATCGGCATGCGCAAGGCTGCCGCCGATCGTGCCGCGATTGCGGATCGCACGATAGGCCAGCGTTCGCGCCGCGCGCAGCATCAAGCCTTGCGAGGGATCGGCGGCCTTGCCGTCTTCGATCTCGGCATGGCGGATGGCCGCGCCAAGCCGGACCTCACGCGGGCTCTCCTGCACCTGGCGCAGTTCGGCGATGTCGGACACGTCGATCAACGCATCCGGCTGGGTCAGCCGGAGATTGATCATCGGCCCCAACGTCTGGCCGCCCGAGATATATTTCGCAAAGCCATCGCTCGCCTTGATCAGCTCGATGGCGCGCGCGGCAGAGTCGGCGCGGGTATAGGTAAATGGCGCTGGTTTCATGTCGCTTTACTCCGCCGCCACGCTGATGGTGGATGTCGATCTCGCAATCGCGGCGCGTACCCGGCGCGGCGTCATCGGCGTCTCGTTGACTTCAGCGCCCAGCCTCGAAAGGGCGTCACGGACCGCGTTGGCGATCGCGGCTGGCGGCGAAATCGCGCCGCCTTCGCCCATGCCTTTCATTCCATATTCGGTATGCTGCGCCGGCGTACACATATGGGCAATCTTGATCGCCGGAATTTCGGTTGCGCCCGGCATCAGATAGTCGGCGAACGTGGTCGCCAGCGGCTGACCGTTCGGATCGTAGGGAATCTCCTCATAGAGCGCGGTGCCGATTCCCTGCGCGATGCCGCCGACGATCTGGCCATCGACGATCATTGGGTTGACCATGGTCCCGCAATCCTCGACCACCGCATAATCGAGAATTTCGACACCTCCCGTGTTGGGATCGACCGCGACCACAGCGCCTTGCGTCGAATAGCAGAACACGCCGGTATCGATGCCGGGCGAGTAGGTTGCATTGGCATCGAGCGTCGGATCGACATTGCGCGGCAGCCCGTCCTGGCGAACATAGGCGGCGCGGCCGATCTCGGCAAAGGACACGCTGGCGTTCGGCCCATAGGCATTGCCGCCGCTGACGGTCACGTCCTCGGGCTTGCACTGCATCAGATTGGCCGCAATCAGCTTGATCTTATCGCGCAGCATGCGGCAGGACTTTGCTACCGCGCCGCCGGCCATCACCATGCTGCGTGAGGCGAAGGTGCCCATGCCGAACGGACACAGCGAGCTGTCGCCGTGGCGCACCGAGATCTTGTTAATATCGATGCCGAGTTCCTGATGCGCGACCTGCGCCAGCGTGGTCTCCAGTCCCTGACCATGCGACTGGATGCCGACCAGCAGCATCAGGGTCCCGTCACCCATCAGCCGCGCCGTGCTCGATTCATAGCCGGGGATGATCGGCACGCCGCGCGTGATCCATTCGCCGCACCCATGCGCGGTTTGCTCGGTATAGGTGGCAAAGCCGACGCCGATCAACCGGCCATCCGGCTCGCCCCGTTTCTGGCGCGCCCGCACCGCTTCGACATCGAGCAACTCCACCGCCTTGGCCACCGACGCGGGATAGTCGCCATTATCGTAAAGCAGGTTGGTTGCCGAGCGATATGGCATCACCTCCGGCGTCACCATGTTCTCCATGCGAACCTCGTGCGGCTCGCGCCCGACCGCACGGGCGACCTCGTCGATGGTGCGTTCGATGCAGAAGCACGCGCCCGGCCGCGCCACGCCGCGATAGGGGCCAATCGGCGACTTGTTGGTCGCAACCGTCAGACTGCGGGCGCGATAGGCCTTGATCTTGTAGGGCCCCGGCACGTTCTTGATCGCCATGCCGGTCTCCATGAACGGGCCGTTCGGCCAGGTCGCGTAGGCGCCGCCATCGACGGTGATCTCGACATCGAGCCCGAGAATATGCCCGCGATCATCGGCGTAGGCCTTGATGCGATAGAAGTGCTCGCGGGCATGGATCGACGACAACAGGTGCTCGCGGCGATCCTCGATCCAGCGCAGCGGAAAGCCGGTATGACGCGCCACCGAGGCAACCGCGATCTCTTCCGGATAGAGGATGTTCTTGATGCCGAATCCACCGCCGACGTCGGGCGCGATGACGTGGAGCTGGTGTTCCCTCAAGTCGAGGAACAACGACAGCCCGTAGCGGATCTGATGCGGCATCTGGCTGGAATTGTAGACGGTCAGCTCCGACAGCCGCTCGTCCCAGAATGCGAGGATGGCGCGGCCTTCCATCGACACGCCGGCCTGCCGATTCATCTTGTATTCGCGCTCGACCACGACCGCCGCCTCGCGACGCGCGGCTTCGAGATCGCCGGACTCGTAATCCTTGGCAATGAAAAGATTGTCGCCCCAGGATTCGTGCAGCAGCGCCGCACCCGGCAGCAAGGCCTGGCTCAGATCGGAGATCGCCGGCAGTTCGTCATATTCGACCTCGACCCGTTGCGCGATGTCTTCGGCTTCGGCGCGGGTGTCGCCGATGCAGAGCGCGATCGGCTGGCCGACGAACAGCACCTTTTCGGTCGCCAGGATCGGATAGTCGGAGGATTTGAAGCCGGTCACGTCGGTGACGGCGCGGATCGGCTTGGTGCCGATCAGGTCGCCGCCGAGAATGACGCGCGAACGCAATTCCGGCGGCACGGTGATCGATTTGATGCGGGCGTGCCCGACCTGGCTGCGCACGAAGGCCGCATCCCTGGTGCCGGGAAATCGCAAATCGGAGGTGAACTGACCGCGTCCCAGCAAGTGACGCCGGTCTTCCTTGCGCCTGACGCGCGCGCCTACCCCGGTCTCGCTCATCGCTTTCATTCCTGTTACTTCGCCTCGGCGCTGTTACGCAGCGACACGTGCCACGGCAGCAGCCATCGCTCGCAAAGGTCGACGATAAAAAACATGATGGTCCCGATGACGCCGAGCAGCAGGATCGCGCCGAACGCCCGCGGCGTGTTGAAGGTGCTCTGGCTGGTGAGGATCACATAGCCAAGGCCGTTCTCGCCGGCGACGAACTCGCCGACGATCGCGCCGATCAGCGCAAAGGAGATGCCGACCTTGGCGCCGGCAAAGATGCTCGGCAGCGCGTTCGGAAACCGGATCTTCATCATGATGTGCCGCCTGGTTGCTCGCGCCGAGCGCGCCAGATTGATCATCTCGGGATCGACGGCACGCAGACCGAGCGTCGTATTGATGACGATGGGAAACACCGCGATCAGGGCGGCGATGGCGATCTTCGGCGCACCGCCGGTGCCGAGCCAGATCACGAACAGCGGCGCCAGTGCGACCTTCGGCACCGAATTGAGCGCCACCAGCAAAGTGTAAAGCGTGCGCTCGAGAAATTGCGAGGAGATGATCGCGACCGCGAGCCCAATGCCCGCTCCCACCGCCATCGCAAATCCCACCATCGTGACGTAGATCGTGTAAAGCGACTGCTCGAAGTAGAATTGCGGATAGTTGAAGATATCCAGGAATACGCTCGACGGCGCCGGCAGGATAAACGCCTTGATCCGCAGCAGCCGAACGACGATCTCCCAGATCACCATCAGGCTGACCAGGACCACCACGACGGTGCGCGTGTATTCCGTTCGCTTCCACAAGCTCATCTGCTTCACTCGGACCTCACCACGCCGAGCGAAGCGAACAGGTGACGGATCTGCTGGGCGTATTTGCCGAACTCGGGCGTGTTGCGGACGCTCAGCGGCCGCGGCCGGGGAATGTCGATGTCGATGATCTCTGCGATCCGGCCGGGATTGCGCGACATCACCACCACCCGATCCGACAGATAGACCGCCTCGGCGATGCCGTGGGTGATGAAGATGATGGTCTTGCGGGTTTCGAACCAGAGCCGTTCAAGCTCGATGTTGAGATCATCCCTCGTCAGCGCATCGAGCGCACCGAACGGCTCATCCATCAGCAGCAGTTCGGGATCGACCAGAAGCGCACGGCAGATCGCGGCGCGTTGCCGCATCCCGCCGGACAATTCCCAGGGAAAGCGATTTTCGTAGCCCTCGAGCCCAAAGGTCTTGAGCAGGGATCGCGCTCGATCGATATAGTCGCGCCGGCGCAAGCCGCGGAATTCGGCGATGATCAGCACATTGTCGAGCACGGTACGCCAGTCGAGCAGGACGTCGCGCTGGAACACGACACCCATGTTGTCCGGCGGCAGAACCACGCTCTCGTCCTTGACCCGGATCTCACCGACGCTCGCCGACTGCAGGCCGGCGACGCATTTCAACAAGGTGCTTTTGCCGCAGCCCGACGGCCCGACAATACTGACGAACTCGCCATGCCTGATGTCGAGACTGATGTCGCCGAGGGCGCGCACCGGCCCCTCGGAGGTCGCGTAGGACTTCCCGACATTGGCGATGCTGACATAGGGCCGCGCCGGGGCGGCCGACACCGATGCGAGGGCCATCGGCGTCAGCTTCCGATCAGATCGTTGGTGAAGCAGCCCTCCGGCGTGAGCGCATCTTTCAGCAGGCCGGCCTCGGTCATCGAGGCAATGGCGAGCTTCCAGTCTTCAGGCGCCTGCCATCCGATCGGCTTGCCCTTGGTGTTGGGCGTATCGAAGAACTCCCGACACTGGGTGATTTGCGCCTTCAGTAAGTCGGGATCGAGCTGATTGTTCGGGCGGTCGGCGATGATGGCCTTGGCGGCCTCGTCGATATGCGCCGGATCCGCGAAGATATAGGTCCAGGCGCGGATCTGGGTTTGATTGAGCCGGCGCAGCGCGTCCGCCTTATTGGAGATCGTCTCCTCGGTCGCCATGAACCCATAGCTCGGATAGGCGATGCCGTAATCGGCCGCAAGGAACGAGTGCGCCGGCCGCGTCTTCATCACCAGCGGCTCGCCGAATTCCTTCAGCGACATGAAACCGTCAGCACCGCCGCTGGCATAGGTCGACACCATCGAAGTCGGCGAGACCATGACGAAATTGACCTTGTTCGGCCCCTCGCCGCGTTCAAAGCCCAATCGCTTCAGGAACACATCGATGAACGGCGCCGCGGTGCTGCCGGCGAAGCAGACGATCTTCAGACCGGCCAGTCCCTTGGGATCTTTCGGGCCTTTTTCGGCATCGACCAGAATGGCAAGGTCGACCTTGCGGAGGAAGCCGGCGAACGACTTGACCGGAACGCCGTTGGATTTTCCGATCGCCATCGGCCCCAGTTGAACGAGCCCGACATCCGAGCGGCCGGCGCCAACCAGATTGATCGTGTTCAGCGTACCGGTGCCGTCCTGCAGGTCGATATTGAGGCCGGCTTCCTTGAACCAGCCCTTCTGTTGCGCCAGATGCAGCGCGGCGTGAACGCCCCACGGCGCAAAATCGACGCGCACGCTGAGCGGCTCCAGCGTTTGCGCGCGCGACATGCGCATACCGCCGAGCGAGAGCGCCGCCACCGAAGCGACGAAAGTGCGCCGTGTCACCGGCTTTGCCGGCAACGCCTTCTCGATCGTCATCTGTCTCTCCTCCCCGGCCGGCTGCGTTCTTCGGGCGCCTGCAGAGCTCACGACGCTGACCATCAGCTCACCTCCATAATTGACTAACTAGTTAGGATGTCAATCGTCAAATCGGAGCAAGCTTCGTGCCAGCGAAAATCGGCTGAAGTTTTGGGTTCTGACGGAATCAGAGCCTGGCCTTAGTTTCTTGTTTTTGGCGCGCTTTCTTCACGCGAACCGGAATTCGCTTCGCCGGAAGACGCCATAAGGCCGCGCCAAATCGTCGGCTGGAACAGCTTGGTTGCGACGCCATTGCCCAGCGCCTGTGCACCGCAGGCGCTGAAAACAGCAGTTCACGCCGGCCGCGACAAATGATTCACAGCGGCATAGGCGAACGCGATTCCCGGGCCGATGGTAATGCCGGGACCGGGATATTTGCCGCCCATCACCGAGTTCATGTCATTGCCGCAGGCATAAAGGCCGACAATCGGCGTGTTGTCGCCGGCCAGCACCTGCGCATTGCTATCGGTGACAAATCCACGGGAAGCGCCGATGTCGCCTGGATACAGCTTCACCGCATAGAATGGCGGCTGCTCGATCGGCCCGAGACAAGGGTTGGGCTTGTGCGAGAGATCCCCCGCCGTGATGCGCTGATAATCGGTGCTGCCACGGCCAAACTCTTCGTCGACGCCGGTCTTTGCGTAGAAGTTCATACGCTCGACGGTTTGCGCAAGACCGTCGGGCGTCACGCCAAGCTTGGCGGCAAGTTCTTTCAGGCTGCCGGCCTTCACCAGATAACCATCGGCCAGATATTTTGCCTTGCTCCACGGTCCGGGCCGCACCATGCCGAGCCCATATTTCCAAAGCCCGTTGGCATCGGTGATCAGGAATGCAGGGATCGAAGGCTCGCCGTCGATGAGCTGGTACATTCCCTCCACGAAGGGATGATACGACACCGCCTCGTTGACGAAACGTCGGCCCTTGGCGTTGACGGCGACGATGCCGGGCTTGCCGCGGTCGAGCAGAAAATGCGGAAACACCGCCGTCGAGCCATCCGGCCGCTGCCGCACCGACACCGGCGCCCAGAATGCACTATCCGCCGGGCCATCACCGTAGCGGGCTCCGAGCTCGGCAACCAGTTCATGCAGCTGACCGGTATGCCCGGGCGCACCGGGACAATAGGCAGCGACCGGCTTGCGCAACAATTCATTCCGCAACTCCGGATGGCGGTTGAAGCCGCCGGTGGCCATGACGAGGCCCCGCTTCACCTCGATCCTGCGCACCTGACCGTGCTGTTCGATTGAAACAGCACCGATCCGGCCGCTGCCGGCATCGATATGCGTGACCTTGGCCTCGATCAGGATCGGCACGTCTTGCTGATCGAGGGAGAACAGCAGCCGGCCGACCAGCGCATTGCCCATCATCAGCCGCGTTCCCCGCCTGTAGCTCAGGCGATCGCGTGCATGGCGGAGGATGATCTTCATGCCGTGCCTGAACGAGGTCCAGGACCGGCTCATCCTGACCAGATGGGCGACGTCCTCCTGGTTGACCATCATGCCGCCGAGCACGGTGAATTCGGGGATCGGCTCGCGAATGATCGACATGAGGTTGCCAAGCTTGCGGCCGTCGAACGGCACGGCTTCGAGCACGCGGCCGCACAAGGTCGAGCCTTCGAGCTCGGTCCGATAGTCCGGATGCAGCGAACGGGCGCGAAATTTGACCTCCGTCCTCGCTTCCAGCTCGGCAACCGCCTTGGGCCCGTGGTCAAGGAAAGCGCTGCGCATCTCTTCGCTGGAGAGATTGCCGACCGCGTGACGCAGATAAGTTGCCGCGCGCTCAATGCTGTCAGGAGGACTGGCATTTGCGGCATGGATCGTATTGGGGATCCAGGCGCTTCCGGCCGAAAGCGCGGTGGTGCCGCCGACATATTTGGTGTGCTCGACCAGCAGAACCTTCAGACCCCTGGTCGCACTCAGAAGCGCGGCGACCATTCCGGCGCCGCCTGCGCCGACGACAACCACGTCGAATGAGGCCTCTTCAGGCAGCTGCGACAGGGTCAGCAACATCAGACGTTCCCCGCTATCGGGCGCAACCGGCCCGAAAACTTCTCGGTAAAGGTCATCCAGGCAATCCGGTTGCCGCGCAATCGGCGGCGACGGACTATAATTGACCATTTGGTTAGTACAAGCTAACTTTAGCGGCAGATGGCTGAACAAGCAGGCGGCAGGCCAAGCAGTCCCCCTTTGCCGACAGCGGTAACGCTGTCGCTTTTTGCGTTTGTAGTGCTGGCCTGGGGCCTGAACTGGACAGTGACGAAATTCATCGTCGCCGATGTCACGCCGCTATGGGCGACAGCGATTCGAACCGTGATCGCGGCGGTCATGCTGCTTCCGATTCTGATTTTGACCGGACAATTCATCGTACCGAGTCGCCGTGACATGCCGGTCGTCATGGCGATATCGCTGTTTCACATGGTGGCGTTTTCGGCGCTGATGACGGCAGGGCTTAAATATGTGCCGGTCGGACGCTCCGTGGTGCTCGGCTATACGACACCGCTGTGGGTCGCACCCGCGGCGCGGCTGTTCATGGGCGAACCGCTGCCGCCGCGGCGCATCGCCGGCATCGCACTGGGCCTTGCCGGCCTTGTCGTGATGTTCAATCCGACCGCGCTCGACTGGCGGGACCATAATGCGATTTTCGGCAACGGCCTGTTGCTGCTGTCGGCGCTGGCCTGGTCGGTCAGCATCCTCTATACCCGCGCGCATCGATGGATCGCGACGCCGTTTCAGCTGGTGTTCTGGGAAGTCTTGCTCGCCGCAATCATCCTGAGCGCGCTGGCCTTCATATTCGAAGGGCCGCCGAAAATCATCTTCTCGATGCCGCTTCTGGTCGCGCTCGGCTATAGCGGCGCCGTCGGCAATGCTCTCGGCTATTGGGCGATGGCCGTTGTGAATCGCAGCGTGCCGGCGACGACCACCTCCATTGGAATTCTCTTCACGCCCATCATCGGCATCACCAGCTCCGTCCTAATGCTGCACGAGACCGTGGATACGCAGTTGATCATCGCCGCCGGCATGATCCTCGCCGGCGTTCTCGTCGCCACCATCAATTGGCGAAAAAAGCCGGCATCCGGCAACCTGCTTGCGTCGCGCTAACCGGTGAACATCCAGAGCTGCTCGCTCGCCATATAGCCGGCCAGCAACAACACACCGAAGGCGATGATCAGCACCGAAGCGCCGACCTCGATCCCCCTCATCGCGAGCATGCCGATCCCGGAGCGCGACTTGGCGATCCGGCTCGCCACCTGCCGCGCACCGACCGCAATGGTGGCGATCGCGGCCACGGTAATCGCCGTCCCCAACCCCATGAGCAGCGTCGCGCCGACGCCGGTCCAGAACAGGTCCTGCGCCAGCGCGAAGATCAAAACGATGATCGCGCCCGAACAGGGCCGCAATCCTACGGCCATGACCGCAGACAGGCCGCGGCGCCAGCCGCCGGCACCTGCAAGTTCGATAGGTTCCGGTCCGTGGGCATGTCCCCAGGCGGACGCGTGAGGGTCATGGCCGTGATCATCATGGCAGTGGAAGCCGTGGACGGGGTCTGCATGTCCGCCCGCCTCGCATTGCGCACAGCCGGCCGCACCTGCTCCGTGGCGATGGAATAGCTTGCCGGACGGTATCGAGGACACCGCGGCGCTCAAATCGCGACGCGTCCGAAGTTGCCGGGCCGCGATAACGAAGCTGCGGCCTTTGACGAACAGCAGCCGCAGGCCGATCAGAATGACGAGAATGTAGCTGACGATCTCGACAATATGCACGGTCGCGCCGATCGCTTTGGCCGTTGCTCCGAGGAGGACGGCGGCGATCGCAACTACAATGATCGCAACCATGGACTGAATCGCCGCTGAAACAAACGACAGGATGACGCCGCGGCGCCAGGTCTCTTCATTGGCGACGAGATAGGAGGAGATCACCGCCTTGCCGTGGCCGGGGCCAACGGCATGAAAGATGCCGTAGAGGAACGAGACGCCGAACAGCGCCCACATCGCGGTGCCATTGTCCTTGGAGGCGCGGATGAAGCCGGAAAGCGAACGGTAGAACGCTGCCTGCCTGGCGAAGATCCAGGCCATCCAGCTTGATTGCGACAGAAGGCCGCCGGCCGGATGCGGCGCTCCAAAGGGCAGCCCTTGCGCGTGCGCCATGTTGATACAACTAACCACGAGGAGTGCGGCGAACGCGATCAGCAGGATGGCGCCGCGCGTGAGATGACCATTGTGGAAGCTCATAGGCCGACTTTCGTAATGGTAGGACCAATAACCGGGCAAAGGATTCACGGGCACCTCACCAGCATCTTGTTGGCGAAGAGCTCTCCATAGGTGCTTGAAGCATCGAGCGGCGTGACATCGAGCTGGCTGAGCCGGTACTGCTCTGCCGCCGTCGGCTGATGCGGCAGCTGGATCGTCAGCGCGCATTGCGCTGGCGCGCCGTCCAGCGACACCGGCTTGTCCTTGGCGAACTCGAAATCGACAAAGATCGAGGGATCGTAGACCTCGATCTGCATGGCCTTTGCTGCCTCGGGCGCCGGCAGCGGAAGGGTGAAGTGCAGGATCAGCGCCGGGTTCTTGTATTCGAGCCAATAGTCGACCGGCGGCGCAAACCCGACCTTCCTGCCGTCGGCGCGCGCGAAGGTGAAGTAATCATATTCCTTCAGCGAATCGATGTTGAGCTGGGCAAGCGAGGCAAGCTCCTGGCGCGTATATTCGCCCTTCCTGGCGTGATGAATGCCCTGCAACGCATAGGCGGAAAACATGTCATCGAACGTCCAGGCGTGACGAATGCCGGTCATGGCACCGTCGGCGGAATAGAGGATCTCGCTATGGAACGTTACCCAGACATGCGGGTGCGCGTCAGTGCGCTCGACCGACAGCGACAACAGCAGCGCGGCGCAGGCGAGCACGCGTGTTCGTTTGGTCATGGCGTGTCCATTGGCAGGAGTTCGGATGCGAACGACCGCAACAAAGCCGCGGCAGATTCAGATTTTCGACAGGCATTCCGGCACACGCCACACCAACCGGGTGCGAGCCTGATTGCAACCTAAGGAGAGCCGATGCCGCCTCCGTCACGGATATGATTCGGATCTCAACCGATTACGATCGGCCGGACAACACGCCAGCGGCGATCAATCCACGACGAGGAAAGAAGTGTGGGCTTCAGCTCTCGGCAGCGCACGGACAGGCGTGAGCGCGGAAGAAAACCTAGCCGGCGAGCGGCGGAGCGCGCGATTGAAATGGCCCACGGTGGGATTGAGAAGGCCCATCAAAGGCGAGTGCAATGAGACGATCGATATCCGCAAATCGCGACGGCAGCGGCGGCTGCGGCACGCAGGGAATGAAGGAAGTGCCGAGCAGGAATGTCGAAAAGCAGATCGGACAATGATCGTCATCATCCGCCAGCTTTCCCGGATGCTGTCTCGATGCTTCCAATCTGTCAGGTTGGTGCCGACCGCTCGCGGCGCCGGAACTTGAATAGGCGGCGTTCTGACCGAAAAGGTCGCCGAATATGTCCCGGGCATGAATGTGCCCGAACGACAAGGCGAACTGCAGAATCAGCGCTGCCAGCGCAAGGCAGCCGCCGCATCGCTGCACGAAGGTGCGCAACAACGTTCCGTTGGCCTCCACGAAAATGGCCGCCTTTCCCCTCAGATCCCCATTGCCTCCATATAACGTTATAACGTTACATCAGGCAAGGGGCTGGAAGGACGCCATTTCTACATGGCGTTTCGAGCGAAGGCCTGCTGCGGACCCGGATCCGGGGGAGATCGATTTACCTGACGAAAACACGTCTCGAGCAAGCACCTAAAGCCCGGCTCTGTTTCAATCAGAACCGATCAGCCGTTCAGGCTGCACGCTGCTTTGCGTTCTCTGTCCATTTGAGATGATGCTTGGCGACCGCGACCAGATCACCATGCTGGTTCTTGACTTCGATATCGGCGAGCGTCCGCCGCCGCTCGTCATCGATCTCGCAGATCGTATAGAGCACCGTCACGGTGTCATTGATATAGACCGGCTTCAGGAAACGGATGCCGTCATAGCCGAGCGATACCGGCGTCGAGTCGATGCCTTGCCGCAAACTCTCCTCGATCATCCGGGTCGATGCCGTCGACATGAATCCGACCAGCAGCGCACCATGAGCGATCCGCTTGCCATAGATCGAATGGCTCATGAATTCCTCGTCGACGTGGTTCTGCGAGAGGTCGCCGGTCAGCCCGGCGAACAGGTAGATGTCGGATTCGCCGACCGTCTTGGAGAATTTGACGGAATCGCCAATTTTCGCGTGCATCGCTGTCATTGATCGCGCCTCTGGGTTGGAGATTTGCCGGCGGGGCCGGCATCGTTCAGCTCATTCAGGTCGCCGCTTCACTCGACAGCCGCGCCGACTGCACCCTTGGTGTAAAGCGCCTGCACCTGCGCGGCGTCGTAGCCCAGTTCCATGAGGATCTCCTCCGACTGTGCACCGAGTTTCTGCGGCGGCAGCCTGATCTCCGGCACCTTGCCGTCGTAACGCACGGGATGGCTGACAAGCGTCACTGGCGAGCCGGTCGCTCCCTTCACAGTCTGGAAGCTCTGGTTATGCACCACCTGCGGATCAGCAACCACCTCGCAATAGTCGTTGACGGCGGCGTGCCAGATGCCGCGGGCCTCCAGTCTTTCCACGCATTCGGCCGTTGTCAGTTCGGCGACGCGCGCAGCAATGACGCTCGCGGCTTCATCGCGACGGCTATAGGCGTCGCGATCGGCGATCCGCTGCGCGGCGGGAATGCCGAGTGCATCGCCCAACGTATCCAGTGATCCGAGCGAGATCGCGACGTGACCATCCTTGCTGGCGTAGATGCCGTAGGGCGCGCCATAGATCCAGCCCGCGATCGACCCCGGCTGGCGCACATCCCCAGGCCGCTCGCCATTGAGATAGCAGGTGAAGGATTCCATCTGCAGATCGATCGCCGCCGACAGCAGGCTGACGTCGACGCGGCCGCCCTGCCCGGTCCGCTCTTTCCTGACCAGCGCGGCGAGAATGCCGGCGGCAAACAGCGCCGCGCCGTGGTGATCGATCGCCGAGACGCCGACCGCGCGCGGGCCATGCTCGCGCGTTCCGGTGATCGTCGCGAGGCCTGATAGCGCCTGCACCAGCAGATCCTGGCCGGGCCGATTGACGTAGGGACCGTCGGCGCCGTAACCGGAGGCTGCGGCATAGATAATATCCGGCTTGATCTTGCGAACCTCGTCAAAGCCAAGCCCCAGCTTGTCGAGCACGCCGGGCCTGAAATTCTCGGCCAGCACGTCGGCGGTCGCGATCAGTTTCCTTGCGACCTCGATGGCTTCCGGCTTTTTCAGGTCGAGCGTCAGGCTGCGCTTGTTGCGGTTGCCGGTCAGAAGCAACATGCTCTGTCCGTCAATGTTCTTGTTGGCGCCACCCCATTTGCGCTGAAAGGCTCCGTCCGGCGGCTCGATCGCGATCACGTCGGCGCCGAGATCGGCAAGGAACTGAACGCCGACTGGTCCCATCAGAAAGTGATTGAAGCTGACGACGCGGACGCCCCTCAGAAGATCGACCATTGTTTTTCGTGCTTTCGCGGGCTCGGACCCGATATTCTGAAATCGTTTTCAGAATAGGAGGCCACCGGGGCCCGAGTCAAGCTTCCGGGACCGCTGGAGCCCTCGCCATGAAAGAGCACGGGCAATTAACAGCCATTTGCCACCGCTTTCGCTCGCCTCGGCTCTTCATGCCGGCGCTCCGATGTTCTAGATGTTCCACCAGCATCGTTTCGCACCGGCATCCACTCCATGCGCGCATCACCGCCAAAAAGACGATCGACGAAAAGACAATCCGCACGAGTATGCTGAGATGGACAAGAAACCGGCCGCCGGCCCGCGGGGCCGTGCCAGCGCCAAGGTCAAGATCGAGGATGTCGCCCGGCAGGCGGCGGTATCGGCGGCGACGGTGTCCCGCGTCCTCAACCATCCGGAGATCGTCCGTCCCGAACTGCGGGACAAGGTGACGCGGGCGATCGCCGACCTCTCTTATACCCGCGACAGCGCCGCGCGCGCCCTGAAATCCGGCCGCATGCGCACGATCGGCGCGATCGTGCCGACGCTCGGACTTGGCATTTTCGCCGACGGCGTCGAAGCGTTGCAGAACCGCCTGAGCGAGAGCGGCTACACGCTGTTCATCGCCAATTCGCAATATGACCAGCGCCGCGAATTGCAGGAGCTGCAAAGCCTGATCGAGCGCGGCATTGACGGCATCGTCCTGGTCGGCGGCTCGCACGGCCAGGAGCTCCGCGCCCTGATCCAGCAGGCCGGCGTTCCCGTGATCACCACCTATGTATCGAAGGCCCAGGGCGGCATTCCCGCGATCGGGATCGACAATCAGCGTGCCACGCGCGAGCTCACCCAGTATCTGATCGAGCTCGGCCATGTCAGGTTCGGCACCATTGCCAATGTACCGCCGTCGAACGACCGGTCGCGCGCGCGCCTCGACGGTATCCAGAAGGCGCTGGCGGAAGCCGGCATCCACCTGCAGCCAAGCCAGATCATCCGCGCCGACCATTCGCTGGCGCAGGGCCGCAGCGCGCTGCGGCAATTGATGAATGATCATCCGGACACCACGGCGGTGATCTGCACCACAGACACCTTGTCGATCGGAGCGATGGCGGAAGCGCGCAGGATGGGCATCAGCGTGCCGCAGCAGCTTTCCATCACCGGCTTCGACGATGTCGCACTCTCGGCCCAGGTCGATCCGCCGCTGACCACGATCAGCATTCCAGCCGCCGAGATCGGCCGCGGCGCGGCGGACTATTTGATCAACGCCATTGCAGGCATGCCGATTCCCAAATCCGTGCAGTTGCCCTATCGGCTGATCATTCGCGCCTCGACCGCGCCGCCGCGCGCAGTAGCGGCCGGACGGCGCTCGAAAACGTCATAGGTATTTTCAGGCGCTGAGACGTTTAGGCGTTGCCCGCAACTTGCCCGGCATGACGGCGCTGCACAGCGCCTCGGCGAAAAAGAAATCCCCGAACATCACCGCGCTCGCCACGCCCTCATTATGCGGCTTGGAATAGCACCCCTGTTTCAGCAGGCCGCGATGCGACGGCTCGGTCGCAAGATAATTCCGGCAAAGAGCCGTCAGTATATCGAGGGCTTTCTGGCGCCAGCGCGCCGCTTTCTGCTCGTCCGGGTGCAGGGCGGCAAGATCGAGCAGCGCCGAGGCGACGATCGCCGAAGCCGAGGAATCCCGTGGCGCATTCGGGATTTTCGGATCGTCGAAATCCCAGAACGGAACCAGGTTCGGTCCGGTGCGGCGCAGATAATACTCGGCGAGCGTCTCGGCGAGGTCGAGATATTCGCGCTTGCCGGTCGCTTCGGCGGTGCGAACATAACCATAGATCGCCCAGCCCTGTCCGCGCGGCCAGCACGATTCGTCCGCATAGCCCTGGAAAGTGAAGCCGCGCTGCCGCTCGCCGGTGGCAAGGTCATATTCGACGGCATGGTAGGTGGAATGGTCGGGGCGGATGAACGCGCCTAGCGTCATCATCGCGTGGGCTTCGCCAGCGAGGATGAAGCTCGCGTCACGATCATATTGACCGGCCCAGTAGAGCAGCGGCAGATTGGCCATGGTATCGATCGCCGACGACCGGCGTCCGCGCTCGTCGTCGAGCGGTCCCCAGGACGAGATATAGCTGCCCTTCGGCGTCATGATCAGCCGGCGCCGCAATTGCTCGGCCGCACGCAGCGCCAGGTCGCCATAACGTTTTTCACCGGTGATGTGACAGGCGGCGATCGCGCTCGGATAGAAGATGAAGCCGATATCATGGGTGTTGCCGTCGGCGGCGCGCGGCGCCACCAGCAACAGCCGCTGATCGGCAAGCTGCAGATATTTCTCATCGCCGCTGCGCAGATAAGCAACCAGTAGAAGCCCGACCCAGAAGCCGCAGAACCAGTTGCCGTGGCTCCAATTGGCGCCGCGATAACCGGCTGACAGCGACGCCGGCATCGTCTCCCACGCGCCCGATGCCGCCGTCACATAGGGAAAGTTCACGCCGAGCGTCGGCTCGTCTTCCAACAATTTCCGGGCGCAAAGATCCAGCGCGTCCAGAAAGAGTCTGTCCGTCATGGCGAGGGCCTCGCTCGATTGCAAAACGCACGGCGGCCCGCGGCAGCGAGCCACTGCTTCGCTATCTCAGAAAACGATTTCAGTGTAAATGGCTTTTGGCTGTGTTCGAGCGCAGGTGGAAAGACCGCAAATGCGCCCTCGCGGAGACGGAGCGCAAAAACGGCCGCAAATAACAACTCGACGCCGCCCGGACCGTTCCCGCGGAAGTGACATCCTCATCCTTTGGTACGGTTAGCCTTTAGCAGCGCAGGCCCTTGAACCGGGTTTGACGGAAAACGATTTCACTGTAAGCTCGTCAGGCAGCTTTGCCGGAGGCGGATTTCACGGGCGTTTTCAACTGTCAGGATACAGCCGGCGCCTTGCATGGCTGTCTCGACAGGCCAAAACCCGATCCCATCTTCGTCTGTCGCCGCAAAGCAACCGCGTCATCAAGGCCGCGAACATAAGCGGCTCACAGCACAGACAGGGAGAAGATCATGAAGATCACCAAGGGTTCTGCGCCCGGCATCAGCCGCCGGACGCTGCTCGCAGGGGCCGCGATCGGCGCGACGCAGGTCGCCGCGCCGTTCGTGATTACCGCGCGGGCCGCGGAATCGATCAAGATCGGGATGCTGCTGCCGAAGTCCGGCACTTATGCCATCCAGGGCGAGACCGGACATAACGGCTCGTTGATCGCCGTCGACGATTTCGGCGGCCACGTGCTCGACCGTCCCATCGAGATCGTCTGGCTCGATGAATCAAGTCCGCAATCGACGCAGCAGAATATGCGCAAGCTGCTCGAAGAGGAAAAGGTAGTCGCGATCCAGGGCGGCGTTTCGAGCGGTGACGTTCTCGCCATCATGCCGGTCGCCGAGCAGGCCAAGACATTGCTGATGGCCACCGGGCCGAATGCAACCGAGATCACCGGCAAGAACTGCAACAAATATACCTTCCGCGTCGACCTTCCCAACAAGGTCACGGTGCAGAGCGTCTATCCGCGGCTCAAGGAGCACGGCAAGAAATGGTATTTCGTCGTCGCCTCCTACGCCTGGGGCATCGACGCCTACAACCAGATGAAGGATGTCGTCGTGAAGGGCGGCGGCGAAGTAGTCGGCTACGACCAGGCGCCGCTCGGGACCACCGACTACAGCTCGTATATTCTGAAACTGCGCCAGGCCAAGCCTGACGTGCTCTATGTCGGCATCGGCGGCACCGACATCACCAACTTCCTCAAGCAGATGCACGAGATCGGGCTGACCCGGCAGATGGCGCTGTCGGCCCCGATCGTCAACGACACCGACCTGTGGGCCGCCGGTCCGGAGGCCGCCTTCGGCACCTATCCGAAGCTGTGGAATTACACCGGTCCGCATCTTACCAAGCGCAGCTCCGAATTCGTCGATGCCTACAAGAAGAAGTTCGGCGCACCGCCGGAAGTCGAGGGCTGGCAGGACTGGTTCGGCACCACCTCGATCCTGACCGCCATCAAGGAAACCAAATCGACCGACTCGGCGAAACTGGTCGCCTTCCTCGAAGAACACAAGTTCGACGGCTACAAGGATGCGCCGATCTATTTCCGCAACTTCGATCACCAGCTGGTGCAGCCGCTGCTGGTGGCGACGGTGAAGGACAAGATCACCGACAAATACGACTACTTCAATATCGACAGCGAATATCCCAGCGATCCCTCCCAGCTCGAAGCGGCCTATGGCAGCGAGGCCGACATCGGCTGCCACTTCAAGAGCTGACCAAAGGTTCTCGTTGGTCGGGCCGGCGCAGCGGCAATCGCCGCTCGCCGCCTTTCGTCTGGATCATGATCCGGTCCGGTTGGATGGGACCATGGTCCTTCATGTTCGTGTGAGCATGATCTTCCCGGGCGAACGCGTTTTCACGTTCGTCGCGGGAAAAGCCGGCTCTTTCCGGATCATGCTTCGGCCCTCAATGGATGCGGCATGACCGGGTTAATTATCTCGCAGGTCGTCAACGGGCTCGTGCTCGGCTTTCTCTACGTCCTGATCGCGATCGGACTTTCGATCATCTTCGGGATGCTTGGGGTCGTAAACTTCGCTCACGGCGTCTATTTCGCGCTCGGCGCCTATTTTGCACTTACCTTGCGCGACCATGTCGGCCCATGGGCGATCGTGCTGGCCCCGCTCGGCGTCGGCATTATCGGTATGGCGATCGAGATGACCTTGATGCGCCCGCTCTATGGCAAGGAGCCGCTGCTCGGCCTGTTCATGACCTTCGGCATCGCGCTGTTCATCGAAGAGCTGATCCGCACCATCTGGGGCGCCGCCGGCCGTCCATTCAATCCACCGGATTTCCTGTCCGGCTTCATCATCTGGGGCCCGGTGCTCGTCACCAAATACCGGCTGTTCGTGCTGGTGGTGACGATCATCATCCTGGCCGCGCTGTGGCTGTTCCTGCACGGCACGCGCTACGGCCGCATCATTCGCGCCGGCAGTCGCGATCCCGAAATGGTCAGCATGCTCGGCATCAACCTGAAGCAGGTGTTCACCGCGGTGTTCGGCCTTGGCACCGCGGTCGCAGGGATCGCCGGCGTGCTAGCTGCGCCGCTATGGAGCGTGGTGCCGTCGATGTCGGAATCGGCGATCATGCCTGCCTTCGTCGTCGTCACCATCGGCGGCCTCGGCAGTTTCGGCGGCGCGGTGATCAGCGGCCTGCTGGTCGGAATATCGGTCGCGCTGTCGATTCAGTTCTGGCCGGCCGCATCCACCGCCGTGATGTACGCCCTGATGATCGTTGTTCTTCTGATCCGGCCGCGCGGACTGCTCGGCGAGAGCTGGGAGCGATTCGAATGAAGCCGGCCCGCAAGTGGTTCCTGCACCCGATTCTGATCGCCGGCATCGTATTCGCAGTGCTGCCCTTCGTGCTGCCGCGGATCGGCTCGACCGCAAGCCTTGCGACCCAGATCGCGATCTATGCGCTTTACGGCCTCGGCTTCAACCTGCTGCTCGGCTACACTGGCCTGGTTTCGTTCGGCGCTTCCGCGTTTTTTGGTGCGGCCAGCTACGCTGCCGGCATCGCCGTGCTCGACCTTTACGACAACATGTATTTCGCGATCCTGTTCGGCACAGTGACCGCGGCAGTCCTCGGCCTCGTGATCGGGCTTCTGATCCTGCGGCGGCGCGGCATCTATTTCTCGCTGCTGACCCTGGCGTTCACGCAACTGTTTTACGAGATCGCCTTCAAATGGACCGACGTCACCGGCGGCGAAAACGGCTTGCAGGGGATTTCGCGCTCAAGCCTCACTTCACCGCTGGCCTATCATTATTTCGTGGTCGCCGTGGTGCTGTGCGGAATGTACGTGATCTGGCGCATCGTCCATTCGCCATTCGGGCGGGTGCTGCAGGCGCTGCGCGACAATGAACAGCGCGTTCGCTGCCTCGGATACGACACCAAGCGTGCCAAGCTGATTGCGTTCATCGTCTCGGCAACCGTTATCGGACTTGGCGGCAGTCTGCTGACCTTCCTGATCCAGAGCGTCTATGCCGATAACCTCAATTGGCAGCATGCCGGAGATCCGGTGATGATGACGATCCTGGGCGGGATCCATCACTTCCTCGGGCCGACCTGGGGCGCGGTGATCTTCATCGTCTTGAGCGACCAGCTGAGTTCGCTGACCGAGCATTGGTGGCTGTTCTTCGGCGCGATCCTGATCGCCTTCATTCTGCTGTCGCCGGAAGGCGTCTCGGGGATCTGGTATCGCTTGAGGAAGCGGCCGCATTGGACGCTGACGGCCGAGGACATTCCACCGCCGCCGAAAGACCTCAAGGGCCTGCTTGACCTCGACTCGGCTTCGTCGGCGGTCGGCGACGGCCTCGTCCTGACCGTCAGCGGCCTGTCCAAGCGGTTCGGCTCGCTGGTGGTTGCCGACAAAATCGATCTCAGGGTCAAGGCGCGCACCCTGCACAGCCTGATCGGCCCGAACGGCGCCGGCAAGACCACCTTCTTCAACATGCTGACCGGACTGATGTCGCATGAAGGGGGAACGCTGACATTTTGCGGATCCGACATCACCAGGATGCCCGCGCACAAGCGCATCGACGCCGGCCTTGCGCGATCGTTCCAGATCGTCAGCGTCTTCACCAACCTGACCGTGTTCGAAACTGTGCGCGTGGCAGCGCAGGCGCATTCGCCCTATCGCTTTTCGCTGTGGCGTGACGCCTATCGGCTTCCGGGCGTCTGTGAGAAGGCGTGGATGCTGCTGGCCACCGTCGGCCTTGCCGACCGCGCCTATGAACTGTGCGCCAATCTCGCGCATGGCGAGCAGCGCCTGCTCGAAATCGCGGTGGCGCTGGCGACCGAGCCTGAAATGCTGCTGCTGGACGAGCCGCTGGCCGGTCTTGGCGATTCCGATCGCGAGCGGATCGGCACGCTGATCCGAAAACTTTCGCGCAGCCATACCGTGCTCTTGATCGAACACGATATCGATCGGGTGCTGACGCTGTCCGACCGGATCACCGTGCTGCATCAGGGCCATGTCATTGCCGAAGGCCAGCCGTCGTCGATTGCCAACGACCCGAAAGTGCTCGAAGCCTATCTTGGACGCCACGGCACCAAGCGCGTCCAGCCGGCCGCGACCGGTGGCGCGCCTGCCGAACGGCAGCCGCTGTTGACGCTCAGCGGCATCGATGCCGGCTATAGCGCCAGCCAAATCCTGCACGACGTCAATCTCGAGGTGCGCGAGGGCGAGGTCGTTGCCCTGCTCGGACGCAACGGCGTCGGCAAGACCACGACACTGCGCGCCATCATGGGCCTCGTCGCACGAAGCCACGGTGACATCGCTTTTGACGGCGCCGACCTTGCGCGCTGCCCGCCGCACCTCATTCCCCGCAAGGGT
>DASZTN010000006.1:0-19894 GCA_035547995.1 Bradyrhizobium sp.
GCGGTCGATCGCGACCGCGAGTTCCGGGAAGGCAGCGGTCGCACCCGCCGGCTCGGAGGGCGCCTTGACCGGCGGGTGCTTGAGGGCATGTGAGGATGCTCGGCTCATGGCGAGAACATAGCACGCCATTAGAACAAATCAAGAACATTGACGCTTTAGATTCGGCGTTATCCCGCGCCGCCGTCGCGATACCTTAGTCGGGTTTGCTTGAAAAACCTGCAGCCGGCAGGCTGCGCTGATTGTGACAAGGTGATAACAGAACAGGGTTTCCACCAGCGAGCGAAGTTCTCGGTTGATGTTGAGCGTCATTATTCCAACCGACGGCGTCGAGCAGACTACCGTCGCCACGCTGGCGGCGCTGGTGCCCGGCGCGGCTGCGGGCGTCGTGCGCGAAGTGCTGCTGGTCGATCGCGCGGCCAGCGATACGATCGAGCGGGTCGCCGACGTTGCCGGCTGCAACTATATCGCCTTCGAGGGAACGCGTGCCGCAGCGCTTGCCGCGGGCGCCAGGCAGGCGCGCTCGCCGTGGCTGATGTTCCTTCATGCCGGCGCGGTGCTCGACAGCGGCTGGATCGAGGAGACGGCGCAATTCATCCAGAGGGTGTCGATGAGCGATCGGCCGCGCGCGGCGGTGTTCCGCTACGCTCGCTCGCCCTATGCCAGCGCCGGCCTGCGCGACATCCTGAAATTCCTGGCGCGGACGGTGGCCGGTCCGTCAGCCGAACAGGGGCTGTTGATCGCGCGCGACCATTACGAGCGGCTCGGCGGCCACGCGCCCGAAAGCCGCCGCGCCGAGGCAAGATTGCTGCGCCAGCTCGGCCGCTCCTCGCGCACCATGCTGCGCAGCCGGATCATCGTCGCCTGAGTCTTCATTTTCTCACGCCGGAGAGCCGAGGAGCTGCGCTTGCAATATATTTGATATTGTCAAATAATAGGTTGATGAAATCAAATATTTCCCTCGACCCTGCGCTGGAACATCAAGTCGCCGCCGTCCGCCGCTTCAGCCGGTTCTATACCCGCAAGCTAGGCATCATCGAACCCAGGCTCCTGCATAGTCCGTGGACGCTGCAGGAAGCGCGCATCATCTACGAAATCGCGCAGCACGAAGGCTGCACGGCCACCGACCTGACCCGCACGCTCGGCCTCGATCCCGGCTTCCTCAGCCGCACCTTGCAGGCGCTGCAGCGCCGCCAGATCGTGACACGAAAGCCGTCAAAGGCCGACGGCCGCGCCAACGAACTGGCGCTGACCGCGAAAGGCCGCGCCGCTTTCGCCAAGCTCGACAGCCGCTCGCGCAGCGAAGTCGCCGACCTGCTCGGCACGCTCAATAACGAACAGCGCGGAGCCATCGTTCACGCCATGACGACGATTGCACGCACGCTGGAGCCGACGGCGCAGAAGCCGGCCGGTTTCCTGCTGCGCAGCCATCGCCCCGGCGACATCGGCTGGGTGGCCTCGCGGCATGGCGCGATCTATGCGCAGGAATATGGCTGGGACATCAGCTTCGAGGCGCTGGTCGCGGAAATCGCCGCGCAGTTCATCAAGTCCTTTGATCCCGCCCGCGAGCATTGCTGGATCGCCGAGATCGACGGCGAGCCGGTCGGCTCGATCTTCCTGGTCAACGGATCGGGCGGCGTCGCCAAGCTGCGGCTGCTGCTGGTGGAGAAAAAAGCGCGAGGACTCGGCGTCGGACGCGCGCTGGTCGAGCAATGCATCCGCTTCGCACGACAGGCCGGCTACCACTCGATCACGCTATGGACGCAGAGCATCCTGGTCGCGGCGCGCCGCATCTATCAGAGCGCCGGTTTCCGCCTCACCGCCGAACAGAAGCACCATAGCTTTGGCGTCGATCTGGTCGGCGAGACCTGGGACATGAAGCTGTAGTCTTCCTCCGTCATTCCGGAGCGCGTCGAAGACGCGAACTATGGTGCGTAATTGCGCGCCTGAGAATCTCGAGATTCCCCGATGCGCAATTGCGCATCTGTGGTCTGGTGCTAGCGCGCCATCCCGGAATGACCAACGTGAAGCTACGCCGTTGCACCCTTCGCCTTCGGCCGGCGCAGATGTTCGTCGAGCCGCGGCATGATCTCGACGAAATTGCAGGGCCGCGAGCGGTAATCGAGCTGCGCGGCCAGAATGCCGTCCCAACCGTCGCGGCAGGCGCCGGGCGAACCTGGCAGGCAGAAGATGAAGGTGGCGCCGGCCACGCCCGCGGTGGCGCGGCTCTGGATCGTCGAGGTGCCGATCTTGGGATAGCTCAGCATGTGGAACGCGATCGAGAAGCCGTCCATCCGTTTTTCGAACAGCGGCTCGATCGCCTCCGGCGTTACGTCGCGGCCGGTGAAGCCGGTGCCGCCGGTGCTGATGATGGCGTCGACGCCCGGGTCGGCAATCCATTTCCGGATCACGCCGCGGATCGCCTCGACATCATCGGTGACGATCTCACGCGCGGCAAGATGATGGCCCGCAGCGGTGAGC
Source organism: Bradyrhizobium sp. (assembly GCA_035547995.1). Taxonomy (GTDB): domain Bacteria; phylum Pseudomonadota; class Alphaproteobacteria; order Rhizobiales; family Xanthobacteraceae; genus Bradyrhizobium. Next base: position 2,479 of record DASZTN010000006.1, read on the forward strand.
CGGTCGGCCAGCGTGGTGCCGGACTTGTCGTCGGCCAGCGATCGCGTGTCCGAGATCGTCAGCACCGCGATGTTGAGCGGCACGAAGGTTCTTGATTCGTCGATGGAGGACATCCTTGCCTCTTCGGTTTTCTACACACCGCCGCCGAAAGTATTGCAGGCCTGGACGGTGCCCTGCTGATAGCCGGTCATGAACCAGTGTTTGCGTTGCGCAGCCGAGCCATGCGTGAACGAATCCGGCACCACACGCCCGGTCGCCTGGCGCTGCAGCGTATCATCACCGATCGCCGCCGCCGTCGTCAGCGCCGCATCGATATCGCCCGCCTCGAGGAAGCCTGGACGTTTCTTCTCCTCGCGATTGACCCAGACGCCGGACAGGCAATCGGCCTGCAATTCGACCCTCACCTGCAGCGCGTTGGATTCGGCCCTGCTGCCGGCCTGTTGCTGCAGCCGTGTTACCCGCGGCAGGATGCCGAGCAGGTTCTGCACGTGATGGCCTGCCTCATGGGCGATGATATAGGCCGCGGTGAACTTGCAGGCATTGCCCGAGCAGCCATGGAACCGGGTCTCGACCTCGCGGAAAAATCCGGTATCGAGGAAAATCTTCTGGTCGGGCGGGCAGTAGAACGGCCCCATTGCCGATTGCGCCATGCCGCAGCGCCCGCCATTGGTGACGTTGCGGAACAGCACGATACGCGGACCCTTGTAGGTCTGACCGCTGGCCTGAAATATCTCGCTCCAGCGATCATCGATCTCGCCGAGAATGCCGGCAATCATGCTGCCCATTTCGTCGGTCGGTGCACCGGTCCTCGCAGTCGAACGCCGGTCGGTCTGGTAAGTCGGCGCCTGGCCGCCGCCTGTGAGAATCTCCGCACCGCCGATCAGGACACGCGGATCGATTCCGAAGGCGTAGCCGAGCAGGCCGAGCACGATGATGGTGCCGATGCCGAGTCCGCCGCCGCCGATCGGAAGGCCGAAACCACCACCACCGCCGCCGAATCCGCCGCCACTGTCGTCGCGACGATCTTCGATGTCGTCGCTGCGGCGGAAATCATCGTAACGCATGGCGTCTTCCTTCATTTCCGTTTGCGCCGCCTCATCGGCGTCAGCGCAGGATTTCCGATCCGTTAATCAATAGCCCGCTCGGCAAAAATTGCCTAGCGTGAAAGAATTTACCGATTAAGTCGATTTTTACTTTGCCCAGCCAATGTACAGCCAGTCGGTTGTTTGGTCCCGCGTCGCCGACAGCGTCGCCTGAGTCAGAGTAATTGAGTCATGGTTGTGTCGCGTCGCGGGGCGTCTGCAAGGGCGCCCCGCACAAATTTTGAGTCCTATCCAGAATCCCGCATCATCGTAGGCGACTGTGTCGCCGAGATGTCGAAGATGCCGGCTGCATCGGTTGATCTGGTGTTTGCCGATCCGCCTTACAACCTGCAGCTCAAGGGCGAACTCAAGCGTCCCGACGAATCGCATGTCGATGCCGTCAATGACGCATGGGACAAGTTCTCATCGTTCGCCGCCTATGACGATTTTACCCGTGCCTGGCTGCTCGCCTGCCGCCGGGTCATGAAGCCGTCGGCGACGCTATGGGTGATCGGCTCCTACCATAACATCTTCCGTGTCGGCGCCATCATGCAGGACCTCGGCTTCTGGGTCCTCAACGACATCGTATGGCGCAAGACCAATCCGATGCCGAACTTTCGCGGCCGCCGCTTCACCAATGCGCATGAGACCATGATCTGGGCGGCACGCGACGAGAAAGCCAAGGGCTACACCTTCAATTATGAGGCCCTGAAGGCCGCCAATGAGGACGTACAGGCGCGCTCGGACTGGCTGATTCCATTGTGCACCGGCGAAGAGCGGCTGAAGGGCGAGGACGGCAAGAAGGTGCATCCGACCCAGAAGCCGGAAGGCCTGCTGGCGCGCGTGCTGCTGTCATCGTCCAGGCCCGGCGATCTCGTGATGGATCCCTTCAACGGCACCGGCACCACCGGTGCGGTGGCCAGGCGGCTCGGCCGCCGCTACATCGGCATCGAGCGCGACAAGGCCTACGCGAAAGCGGCCGAAGGGCGCATCGCCGCCGTAGAGCCGCTGCCGGAGGCTTCGCTCGCGCCATTCATGACCGCGCGCGAAGCGCCGCGGATCGCCTTCTCCGAACTGATCGAGCGCGGCATGATCTCTCCCGGCAGCAAATTGTTCGATGCCAAGAAAAAACTCGGCGCGCTGGTCCGCGCCGACGGCGCCATCATGCTTGGCGACAAGGTCGGCTCGATCCACCGCATCGGTGCGGTGGCGCAGGGCTCGCAGGCCTGCAACGGCTGGACCTTCTGGCACATCGAGACCAAGCACGGCCTGCGGCTGATCGACGAGTTGCGCGCTGAGATCCGTTCCGAGATGGCGGCGGGCTGAGCCGTCAGATTCTTTCTATCCGTCATTCCGGGGCGCTCCATTGGCGCAAGCCCTGAAGCCATCAAGCCCGAGATTGCTTGGATGAATGGATTCCGGGCCTGCGCTGCGCGCATCCCGGAATGACGATCTAAGATCGATCATCACTTCACAAACTCGTCGCTTGCGCTTTCCGTTAAAATTTGCGCATGGACGTGTCCGCTCGCGGCGGGCAGCCGCGGCCCGATTGCGGGGCCAACAACGACGAAGGGAGATTCTCCGATGCTCAAATTCTACTTCAACGGCGCGCCGAACCCGAACAAGGTCGCGCTGTTCCTGGAAGAGTCCGGCCTGCCGTACGAACCCGTCCCGGTCGATACCCGCAAGGGCGACCAGTTCAAGCCGGAATTCCTTAAAGTAAATCCGAACGGCAAGGTACCGGCGATCGACGATGACGGCATCTTCGTGTTCGACAGCAACGCGATCCTTCTGTATCTCGCCGAGAAGACGGGCAAATTCCTGCCGCCGAACACGCCGGCCAACCGGGCGCAGCTGTTGTCGTGGTTGATGTTCATCGCGACCGGCCTGGGTCCATATTCCGGACAGGCCGTTCACTTCAAGCATGCCGCCCCCAAGGACCTCGAATATGCGCATAATCGCTATCAGTACGAAGCGCATCGGCACTACAAGATCCTCGACGATCACCTCGCGAAAAGCCGCTACATGGTCGATGATGCCTACACCATCGTCGACATGGCGTTCTGGGGCTGGGTCCGCATGGCGCCATACGTGCTCGGCGACGACGTCTTCACCAAATATCCGAACGTGAAGCGGTTGCACGATGAAATCTCGGCCCGTCCGGCGGCGGCGCGCGCCATTGCACTGAAGGACAAATTCACCTTCAAGGCGGAGATGGACGACGAAGCTCGCAATTTCATGTTCGGCCACCTCAAGACCAAGGTGGCGTGAACGCATAACTTCCGTCATTCCGGGGCACGCGCTTCGCGCGTGAACCCGGAATGACGAGAAGGCATTTCAGCCCCGCTCCTGCTGGATCACCTTGCGCACCGCCGGCCGTTCCGACATGCGCTTGCGGTGATCGATCACCCGCGGCAGCGTCGCCAGATCGACGCCGTCGCCTTCCAGCCATTCGGCAAGCGTGAACAAATAGGCGTCGCACACCGTATAGGCCTCGCCCATCACCCACGGCTCCTTCAGCATCTTGTGCTCGATCAGCGCAAAGCTCGCGCCGACCGATTTGGGGACAAAACGCTTCATGTCGGCGAAGGTGCTTTCCTCACTCGCCCAGCGATAGCCGCGCATCTTGTGGGCATGCGCCACATGCACGGTGGAGCAGAGATAGCTGTTGAAAGCCTGCAGCTGTCCGAATGCAAAGGGATCGTCGAGCGGCGCCAGCTTCGCCTCTGGAAAGCTCTGGGCGATATAGGCCAGCATCGCCGGCGTTTCGGTCAGGATGCCACGATCGGTCGCCAGCGAGGGCACGCGCCCCTTGGGATTGATTTCGAGATATTCCGGACTGTTCTGCTGGTTGACCTTGAAATCGATCCGCTCGGTCGTATAGGCGGCGCCCGCTTCCTCCAGGGCAATATGGGAAGCAAGCGCACAGGTGCCGGGAGCATAATAGAGCTTGAGCATCGCAGGTCCTCTCCTCGAAAGGCGGGGAAAGCTATCCGCACCTGCTTCCGCCGTCCATCCCGCAGCGCCGGCGCTAAAGGCCGAGGCCGTGCGCGACCACCTTGCGCATGAGGTTTGGGAATGCCTCATCGTCCAGCGTCGCGATCGGCACCCAACGCATGCCGGGCGGGGCCTCCACATCTGGCCGGACGCTCGCGGTATAGACCACGAGTTCGAGCGGAAAATGGGTGAAGACATGGGTCACGACGCCGGCCTTGCGGTGCCAGCGCGTGACGCCTTCGAGAAGGGGCGCCTGATCGAGCGCCACCTTATCGTCCTGCCCGGCGAGCCAGTCGGAGTTCGGCACCTCCGTCATGCCGCCGAGCAGGCCTTTTTCCGCACGACTGCGGACGAGAAGTTCACCGCCGCGCGTCACCACGAAGGCGGCGCCGCGACGCGGCGCGCCAGCCTTTTTCGGTGCCTTGCGCGGGAACGTCTCCTGATCGCCGCGCTTGCGGCTCGTGCAGCCGGCGCCGAGCGGGCACAGCACGCAGGCCGGTTTCTTCGGCGTGCAGATCGAGGCACCGAGATCCATCAGCGCCTGCGCGCTATCGCCGGCGCGTGACTTCACGTCGCCAGCGCGTGATACGTCACCGGCGCGTGAGGGACCAAGCAGTGTCGCTGCGAACTTCTGGATCAGCGGCTTGGCCTGCGGCAGCACTTCCTCGACCGCGAACAGCCGCGACACCACCCGCTCGATATTGCCGTCGACCGGCATGGTGCGCCGGCCGAACGCGATCGCGGCGACGGCCGCCGCGGTATATGGCCCGATTCCCGGCAGTTCCCGCAAACCTTCTTCGGTATCCGGAAACATGCCGCCATGGTCGCGCAGCACCGCGACCGCGCAGGCATGCAGGTTGCGCGCGCGGGAATAGTAGCCGAGCCCCGCCCACATCCGCAGCACATCGTCCAGCGAGGCCCGACCGAGTGCGGCGACATCCGGCCATCGCGCCACGAACTTCTCGAAATAGGGACCGACCGTCTTGACGCCGGTCTGCTGCAGCATGATTTCCGACAGCCAGACCTTGTAGGGATCGGCACGCTCGCCGGCCGGCGGCCGCCATGGCAGCCGGCGGCGGTGACGGTCATACCAGGCGAGCAGCTGCTCCGGCCGATCGGTCGCCACTTCGGCGGGATCGACCGGGGCGGCTTTCTTTCGTCTGAGGACTGTGCCTGATAAGGTCATGCTGCCGTATAACGTCATTCCGGTGTCGACCGAAGGTCTCGCCCCGAATCTCAAGAGGAAAACTATTTTGCTTTCAGCGTTATCGCTGCGTGCTCAACCGCTCAAGCCTTGAAGACCCATGCCCAAACCCGGCCCGATCAGCGCCAAGCCGCTTTCCGTCCTGCTCAACGACGTGTTTTCCGATGCCTTTGCCAAGCAGGGCTTCGCGGCGCGGGAACTGGTTACGCGCTGGGCCGAGATCGCAGGCAGCGACGTCGCCAGATGCTCCGAGCCACTGAAGATGCAGTGGCCACGTCCGGTCGAGGGGCAGCCACAGGAGCCGGCAACGCTGGTGCTGCGGGTCGAAGGCCCGACGGCGCTGGAAATCCAGCATGCTTCCGACACCATTTTGGAGCGCGTCAACCGATTCTTCGGTTGGCACGCGGTCGGCCGACTGGCATTGCGGCAGGCGCCGCTGTCGCGCCGAAGCCGGCCCGCAGCGCCCCGTGGCCCCGACCCGAAAACGGTTGCGACGGTCGCCGAGAGCCTGTCCGCCGTCGAGGACGAGCAATTGCGCGCCGCGCTGGCCCGGCTCGGTGCCTCAATCAAGCGAAATTGAGGCTGGTGTCCCGGATCGAAGTTCGCAATCTCTGCGGCGACACCGGAGCGAACTTCGAATTCGAGAAGGACACTAGAAGATTATGATTCTAGTGTGGTTTTCGTTCAGAAGTTCTCTTGAAGGTCTCACGGCAGAGGTGAAGAGAACTTCTGAACCACCACACCGCCCCGATGTCAGGAAATGGCAGCTCGCCATTGCCACAATTGCGGTTTCAAGCTAGCGAACAGCCTCTTCTTTAGGTCCTTTAGGCGTCTATGCGCCGAAATCCGGGAGCCAACCGTTGATCATTACGCGCCGCGCCTTCACCGCCGCCCTGTCGCTGACCGGGTTTGCCGCCTTCACCGGCCTGTTCTCGCCGCTTCGCCTGATCAGCGGGGCAATGGCGCAGACCCCAGCCGATGTCGCCAAGCCGGTGTCGCTGCCGGATATGGCGCTTGGCCAGGCCAATGCCCCGGTGACGATCACCGAATTTGCCTCGATGACCTGCCCGCATTGCGCGGCGTTCAACGCAGAAGTTTTCCCGAAGATCAAGTCGACCTATATCGACACCGGCAAGGTCCGTTACATCTTCCGCGAGTTCCCGCTCGACATCAAAGCGGCGGCGGGTTCGATGCTGGCGCGCTGCATCGCCAAGGGCGACGCCAACAAATATTTCACCGTCGTCGATCTGCTGTTCCGCTCGCAGGCGGATTGGGTGATGAAGAACACCACGGAGGCCCTGACCCAGATCGGCAAGCAGGCAGGCCTCAGCCAGAAGGAAGTCGAGGATTGCCTGAAAGACCAGTCCCTGCTCGACAAGATCGCCGCCGACCAGAAATACGCCTCCGAAGTGCTCAAGGTGAATTCGACGCCGACCTTCTTTCTCAATGGCGGCGACGAGATCAAGGGCGAAGCGTCGTTCGATGAATTCGACAAGAAGATCAAGGCGCTGCTGAAAAGCTGATTCTCTGGCCTTGCTTGCGCGGAACTTTGAAGTCAAGTCCGCGCAAGCACCTCAGACACATTTATAGAAGCATTTTCAAAAGCTTTTGCCGAAAGCTTCCCGGGTTCAAAAGCCTTGGAAAAGCCGGTAGCGGCGGTTGCCCTTCGGCCCCGGCCTCGCCATTGTCGCCGGTCACGAGAGCCGCTTAGGCGACTCGCCCACACACCGACATTGCCTTCTATGGTATTGTCACGGCAGGGAGATTCGTGTCCTGCCAACAGAGCAATGTGTCCATGAAACTCACCCGTCTTCGTCTTCACGGTTTCAAGACCTTCGTTGAGCCCACCGACTTCATGATCGAGCCGGGACTGACCGGCGTGGTGGGACCGAACGGCTGCGGCAAGTCCAATCTGGTGGAAGCGCTGCGCTGGGCGATGGGCGAAACCTCGCATAAGTCGCTGCGCGCCACCGACATGGACGCGGTGATCTTCGCCGGCTCCGGCAACCGGCCCGCGCGCAACCATGCCGAAGTGACGATGACGATCGACAATTCCGATCGCACTGCACCGGCCAATGTCAATGACCGCGAGCTGTTGGAGATTTCGCGCCGGATCGAACGCGAGGCCGGTTCGGTCTATCGCATCAACGGCCGCGACGTGCGGGCGCGCGACGTGCAGATCCTGTTCGCCGATGCCGCGACCGGTGCGCGCTCTCCGGCGCTGGTGCACCAGGGCAAGATCGGGGAGATCATCCAGGCCAAGCCTGAGCAGCGCCGCCGCGTGCTGGAAGATGCGGCAGGGGTCGCCGGGCTTCATGCCCGCCGCCACGAAGCCGAATTGCGGTTGAAGGCGGCCGAGACCAACCTCACCCGCGTCGAAGACGTGGTCGGACAGCTATCCGGGCAGATGGAAGGCCTGAAGAAGCAGGCGCGGCAGGCGATCCGCTACCGTGAGGTCGCCGCCAAGGTGCGCAAGGCCGAAGCCACGCTGTTTCATCTGCGCTGGCTCAGCGCCAACGCCGATGTGGCGGAAGCCGGCCACGTTCACGACCTCAGCGTCCGCGAGATGGCCGAGCGCACCCGCGAGCAGGCCGAGGCCGCACGCATCCAGGCGATCCGCGCCTCCGAATTGCCGGCGCTGCGCGACAACGAGGCCCGCGCCGCAGCCGGCCTGCAGCGGCTCAACAACGCGCGCGAGATGCTCGACCGCGAGGAAGAGCGCGCCAAGGAGCGCGTGGTCGAGCTTGATCGCCGGCTGAACCAGTTCTCGGCCGACATTGCCCGCGAGCAGCAGCAGACCAGCGATGCCGATGCCGCGCTGCAGCGGCTCGCGATCGAAGACGTCGAGTTGAAGGAAGAAATCAAGTCGCGCGTCGAAAAACGCAGCGGCGTCGATGAGCGTGTTGCCGAGGCCGAGGCGACGCTGGCCGAGGCCGAGCGGATGTTCGCCGAACTGACGACGGCACTGGCCGATCTCACCGCCAAGCGGCGGCAGCTCGAGGCGGATGTGCGGACGCATCGCGAGCGGCTGGCGCGGCTCGATCAGGAAATCGCCAATGTCCAGGCCGAGGAGCAGAAGCTGGCGGAGGCCACCGGCGGTCTCGGCGATATCGAGGAACTGGCAGCGGCCGTGGAGACCGCGCAGCAGAACCGCGCCGAGGCCGAAGCTTTGGTTCAGGCGAGCGAAGCCGCCCATGTCGCCGCGCGCTCCAAGCTCGAAGGCTCCCGCGCCCCGCTGACCGATGCGGAAAAGCGCGTGCAGCGGCTGGAGACCGAAGCCCGCACCATTTCAAAGATGGTCAATGGCGAAACCAAGAATTTGTGGCCGCCGATCATTGACGGCGTCACCGTCACCAAGGGCTATGAGAAGGCGATCGGTGCCGTGTTGGGCGACGATCTCGATGCGCCGGTCGATCCTTCGGCGCCGATGCGCTGGACCAATTCCGGCGTCACCGAGGGTGATCCGGCATTGCCCGACGGCGTCGAGTCGCTGGCCGCCCATGTGCAGGCACCGCCGGAGCTGGCGCGCCGCCTGGCACAGATCGGCATCGTCGCCAAGGAACGCGGCGCCGCCCTGCTCTCGCAACTGAAGACCGGCCAGCGGCTGGTGTCGCTGGAAGGCGACGTCTGGCGCTGGGACGGTTTCGTCGCCGCCGCCCATGCCCCGACCGGCGCCGCACGGCGGCTCGCCGAGCGAGCGCGGCTGGTCGATATCGAGCACGAGCTGGAACAGGCGCGCATCGATGCCACCGCCAAGCGGCAGGCGCTGGAAGCCGCCGAGGCCGAGCTGAAGGCGGCAGCCTCCGCCGAATCCTCCGCCCGTGAAGCATGGCGCGCTTCCCAGCGCGAGGCCGAGGCGGCGCGCGAACGTCATGCCAACGCCGAGCGCGAGATCAATCGCCATGCGGCGCGCAAGTCGGCGCTGACCGAAGCCCATACGCGTCTGGCCGCCGATCGCGGCGAGGCCGAGGCTGCGCATCAGGCCGCGACCACGGCGCTCGAAGAAATGCCGCCGAGCGTCGAAGCCGAGACGAAACTCGCCGCCGTTCGCGCCGATATCGAAGGCCATCGCCGCCTCGCCGCCCAGGTGCGGGCCGAAGCGCAGGCGCTGGCGCGCGAGGCAGAACTGGCGGACCGCCGCCTGCAGGCCATCGTCGCCGAACAGTCCCAGTGGAACAACCGCAAGGAGAGCGCGGCCTCGCAGCTCGCCACCATCGAGGCCCGCATCACCGAGGTCATGGCCGAGCGCGCCGAGCTCGAAGATGCACCGGCGGTATTTGCCGAGAAGCGCAGCGCGCTGATCAGCGAAATCGAATTCGCCGAGAACGACCGCCGCGTCGCGGCCGATGCGCTCGCGACAGCGGAGCTCGCCATGGCGGAAACCGATCGCGCCGCCAAGGCCTCGCTCGAAGCCCTGTCGAGCGCCCGCGAAGCCACCGCGCGCGCGGAAGAGCGCATGGAAGGCGCCAGGCGCCGGCTCGCCGATGTCGAGCGTGAAATCCACGACATGCTGGAGGTCGAGCCGCAGGCCGTGGCCGGCCTTGCCGAGATCACGCCGGAGACGGAATTGCCGCCGCTGGCCACCATCGAGGAAGATCTTGAGAAACTGCGCCGCGACCGCGAGCGGCTCGGCGCGGTCAATTTGCGCGCCGAGGAAGAGCTGCGCGAGGTCGAAACCCAGCACACCGCGCTCACCACCGAGCGCGACGACCTGGTCGAAGCGATCAAGCGGCTGCGGCAGGGCATCCAGAGCCTCAACCGCGAAGCGCGTGAACGCCTCCTGACTTCGTTCGAGACCGTCAACAATCATTTCAAGCGGCTGTTCACCGAGCTGTTCGGTGGCGGCGAAGCGGCGCTGCATCTGATCGAGAGCGACGATCCGCTCGAAGCCGGTCTTGAAATCATCGCCAAGCCGCCCGGCAAGAAGCCGCAGTCGCTGTCGCTGCTCTCCGGCGGTGAGCAGGCGCTGACGGCGCTGGCGCTGATCTTCGCGGTGTTCCTCACCAACCCCTCGCCGATCTGCGTGCTGGACGAGGTTGACGCGCCGCTGGACGATCACAACGTCGAGCGATTCTGCAACCTGCTGCACGAGATGACCGGAACGACGGAAACGCGCTTCATCATCATCACCCACAATCCGATCACGATGGCGAGGATGAACCGGCTGTTCGGCGTCACCATGGCCGAACGCGGCGTCTCGCAGCTCGTTTCGGTCGATCTCGAAAACGCGGTGAAGATCCTCGACCAGCACGTCGCGTAAACGTCTCCTCAAGGAAGGGTAAGGATGTGACCTCACCCGACCTGCCCGCCGAACTCAAGGCCGCCCTCGACGCCAGGCTGCAGGGCGTCTCGCTCAATGAAGCGGCCGGCCGCGCCGCGCTGATCTCGCAGACCTATCGCAGCGGCGGCTCTTCCGCGGCGATCCGCAGCGCAGCCGACGCATTGGCCTACGCGCTGGCCCGGATGCCTGCGACCTATGCCGCGGTCACCGCATGCCTGAATGCGCTTTGCGAGATCAGGCCGGACTTCGCACCGGATAGCCTGCTCGATGCAGGCGCCGGCCCGGGAACGGCGAGTTGGGCCGCGGCCGAGGCGCTGCCGTCGCTGAAGGACTTCACATTGATCGACGCCAACGACGCGTTGCGGGCGCTGGCGCTTGGCTTGGCTCGCGAAAGCAGCCGGCTTCACCAAATGGATTATCAGCGAGGCGAGGCGCTTGCGACCCTCGCAACCGCAGAGCAAGCCGATTTCGTCATCGCCAGCTACATGATCGGCGAGATCGCGGATAACGAACAGGCCGCGCTTGCCGAACTGCTCTGGAGCAAGGCCCGCGAAACGCTGTTGGTCGTCGAGCCCGGCACGCCCGCCGGCTATGCTCGCATCATCGCACTGCGCGCTCGGCTGATTGCGCGCGGGGCGCATGTCGCGGCGCCCTGCCCGCACGACGGCAAATGCCCGCTTGAGGCGCCGGACTGGTGTCACTTCACCCAGCGTCTGCCCCGGCTGCGCGCCCATAGACAGTTGAAGGGCGCCGATCTTCCGTTTGAGGACGAAAAATTCAGCTATGTGGCACTGACACGCTCACCGCCATCGCAACGCCCCGCCCGCGTGCTGGCGCAGCCACTCGTCAACAAGGCTGCCGTCAGCGTGAAACTCTGCACGTCAAACGGCCTTTCAAAGGCCGTCGTCCCGCGCCGCGACAAGACATCGTATCAGCGATTTAAGAAAATCAACTGGGGTGATGCGGCCTTCGAGGAAACATGAAGCGGGGAATAATTCCGCAGAGCCGGCGTTTGTCTCAACGACGCATCCGCGTCTCAACGGATTTCATCAGGAGTTTACAATGTCCAAGGCATTAGCCGCAATCGCGGCACTGACCTTCATTCTCGCCACTTCGTCTGCCTCGGCCGACGTGCTGAAGACTGCAGAAACACCGAAGGGCAAGGTTTTCGTCGATGCCAAAGGCATGACGCTGTATACGTTCGACAAGGATGCAGGCGGCAAGTCGATGTGCAACGGTCCATGCGCCGACAATTGGCCGCCGCTGTTCGCCGGCGCTGATGCCAAACCGTCGGGCGACATGACGATTGTAGTTCGCGACGACGGCAAGAAGATGTGGGCCTACAAGGGCAAGCCGCTCTATACCTTCAAGAAGGATGCCGCGCCGGGTGACATCAAGGGCGATGGTTTTCTGAACGGCGCCTGGCATATCGCCAAGCCATAAGATTTCGCCCGTGAAGATTCTGCCCGTAGCGGCAGGTCATGGCGGCAGGGCTAGCTTGTGTCGGATCCCCCTTGCCTGGCGTGCGACATTAATGGCTTAAATTAAGGAAAGCCGGGAACGATCTGTCGTTGAACCGACCATTTACTGTGAGGGACTAGTGCCGGGCGGCTTCGGAACCGGGGACCTGACGCGCCTCGCCGTTTCGTTTAAGCTGCATATTGTGCGTCTCACAGGAGCTTTTGGGTCATGTCAGCGGGCTGGATCGTTCTCGGCGTCATCGTCATTCTCGTCATTTTCGCATTCGGCGCCTATAACCGCCTTGTCACACTCAGCCAGCGTGTCAATCAGGCCTTCGCCGATATCGACGTGCAGCTCAAGCAGCGGCACGATCTGATTCCCAACCTGGTCGAGACCGTAAAGGGCTACGCCGCGCATGAGCGCGGCACGCTGGACGAGGTCATCAAGGCGCGCAATGCCGCGGTCTCGGCGCAGGGTCCCGGGCAGGTTGCCGCGGCCGAAAACCAGCTCACCGGCGCGCTCGGCCGGCTGATCGCGCTGTCCGAGGCCTATCCGGATCTGAAGGCCAATGCCAACTTCCAGCAATTGTCGAGCGAACTTTCCGATCTCGAGAACAAGATCGCCGCCAGCCGCCGCTTCTTCAACAATGCGGTCCAGGAATACAACACCGGCATCCAGCAGATGCCGGCCGCGTTGTTCGCCGGCACGTTCGGTTTCACCCGCAAGGATTTCTTTGATCTCGGCACCAGCCGGGCTGAAGTCGAGCAGGCGCCGGCGGTCAAGTTCTGACCTTAACGACATCGCCCAGGGCAGCATTGCATGGCCGCCTACGGTCTCTACACGCATATCCAAGCGAACCGGTTTCGTTCGATGGTGCTGCTCGCCGGCCTGTTCCTGCTGGTCTATGTGATCGTCTACGCCGGCGCGCTGATCATCGAGGTTGCCCATAACAGCCGCGGCACGGTCGATTATTATCTTGCTGTTGCCCTGCAGGACGTGATCCGGACGCTGCCTTATTCGACCGGCGCGGCGGCGCTGTGGATCGTGATCGCCTATTTCTTCCACCAGTCGATCATCGATGCCGTCACCGGCGGCGAGGACGTGACGCGGCAGCAGGAGCCGAAGCTCTATAATCTCCTGGAGAATCTCTGCATCTCCCGCGGCATCCCGATGCCGAAACTGAAGATCGTCGAAAGCGGCGCACTGAACGCCTACGCCACCGGGCTGAACCGGCGGCAATATGCCGTCACCGTCACCCGTGGCCTGCTCGACGCGCTCAATGACGACGAGATCGAGGCCGTGCTCGGCCACGAGCTGACCCATATCCGCAACGGCGACGTGCAGATGATGGTGATCGCGGTGATCATCGCCGGCGTGGTTGGCTTTTTCGCCGAGCTGCTGTTCCGGGGATTTGCCAATTTCGGCAATTTCGGATGGGGCTATGGCGGCGGCTGGTCGTCCTCATCCTCTTCGTCATCTTCCGGCAATGGAGACAACAACAGGAAAGGCTCGGGCGGCGCCGCGGTCATCATCGTTATCGTGGCGATCGTCCTGATCGCGCTCGCCTGGCTGCTGTCGCAGCTGGTGCGCCTGGCGCTGTCGCGCTCGCGTGAGTTCCTGGCCGATGCCGGGTCGGTTGAGCTGACCAAGAACCCGGATGCCATGATCTCGGCCTTGCGCAAGATCGAAGGCCGCGGCGAGCTTCCCGGCGCAACCTCGGCAGTGATGGAGTTATGCGTCGACAATCCGCGGGAGGGCTTTTCCGACCTGTTCGCGACCCATCCCCCCGTCGAGCAACGCGTTGCGGCGCTGGTGAAATTCGCCGGCGGCCACGATCCCGGACCGCTGGCGCTGGCCCCGCCACCGGCAGGCCCCTGGGATGCGCCGCAAGCGCCATCCGACACCCCGCCGATGCCATCTTCCGCTCCGGGTCCCTGGGGTCCGCATGATGCGCAGGCTGGGCCCGAAAGCCCGCCGCGGCCTGGCCCCTGGAGCGATCCTCCCGGCCCGTGGGGCAATCGCTAGATTTTGCGTCAAATTGCATCCGGCAAGGCCTTTGCATAGGCGACATCAGCCGCGTTTATTCTCCAAACGCGCTCTTAAAGAATTGAAATCTCCCTTGTTTCTGCCATGTTCGCGCCCAAAGCAGGAACACAAACATTGCGGTCGCCAGCGCGACCCGGGGCGCAAAGGGAAAGTTCATGGCAAAGCCGGTAGTGATTGTCGTAGGTGCCGATAAAGGCGGGGTCGGCAAGACCACCGTTTCGCGAACCTTGCTGGATTATTTCAACGCCAACAACGTGCCCACGCGAGCTTTTGACACCGAATCGCCGCGCGGCACGCTGAAGCGGTTCCATCCTGACATCACCGAGATCGTCGACATGACGACGACCGCGGACCAGATGAAGATCTTCGATACGCTGAATACGGTCAGCCCTTCCGTTACCGTGATCGACGTCCGCGCCGGACTGATGTCCCCGGCGCTGGCCTCGCTGCGTGACATCGGCTTCCTCGATGCGGCGCGATCCGGCCAGATCACCTTCTCGGTGTTCCACATACTGGGACCCTCGATCGCCTCGCTCGACGAAATCGCCGAAACCGCGAATTTCATGCAGGGTGCCAAGTACTTCCTGGTGAAGAATTTCATCAACAACACCAGCTTCTTCGAGTGGGACCAGTCGACCTACAACTCCTATTTCCACCGCATCCAGGACGCCACCGACCTTACCATCCCCAAGCTCAACGAGATGGCCTTCGAACAGGTCGAGGTTGCCTCGGTGCCGTTCCTCAAATTCGTCGCCAACAAAGGCGTCAACGACGAAGCCGCCAACTACTCCTTCGTGCTGCGCGGCTATGTCCGGCACTGGCTGGCCAATGTCTGGAGTGAGTACGACCGCATCAAGCTGACCGACCTGGTCGGCGCCAGCAAATCGGTGACGCGCAGCGGCGAAAAATAGAAAAATAATTGCAACGGTCGGCGGGATCGGGCTGGATTAGGCATGAAATTCGCCTGATATAGCTCTTAATGAGTTTCACGCCGGTCTATATCGTCTGCTCCCCTCGCCCTCTTGTCGGCAAGACGGTGGTTGCGCGGCTGCTCAGCGAATTCCTGCTCTTGAAGAACGGAACGGTGACCTCCTTCGACATCAATCTGAAGGAGCCGTCGCTGCTCGACTATCTGCCGCGAATCACCGAGACGGCCGAGATCGACGACACCTACGGCAAGATGCAGTTGATGGACCGGCTGATCATCAACGACGGCGTCGCCAAGGTCATCGACCTCGGCTTCCACGCCTTCGACGAATTCTTCAAGATGTGCGAGGAGATCGGCTTCATCAAGGAAGCGGCACGGCGCCGCGTCGCACCGGTCATCCTGTTCGTCGCGGATGTCGACCGCGTCTCGGCGCGGAGCCACGACATGCTGCGGCAACAGCTGCCGCGCTCCGCGCTCATCACCGTCGACAATGAACATGTGGTGCGCGGCGAATTGCCTCCAGCCCTGTCGCAGGGCCGGATGCTGCACATCGCCGCGCTACCATCCTTCCTGAAGACCTATATCGACCGGCAGACCTTCTCGTTCACCGACTACCTGCGCCAGGAGCGGGATTCCTCGACCGAGCTGCACCAATGGATCCGCCGCAACTATCTCAGCTTCCGCGAGCTGGAACTGAGCCTGATCCTGCAGACGTCGTAACCCGGCACAGCTCCGGAGGGAATTAATGCCCTTCGAAGCTCATCAGCGTCCGTACTGGCACATCCATCGCTCGCAATTTCGCCGCGCCGCCAAGGTCGGGCAGGTCGATGATGAAGCAGGCGGCGACGACATCGGCGCCGATCTGGCGCAGCAGCTTCACCGCCGCCTCCGCGGTGCCGCCGGTGGCGATCAGATCATCGACCAGGATCACGCGCTGGCCCGGCAGGATGGCGTCGGCATGCATCTCCATTTCGTCGAGGCCGTATTCCAGCGAATAAGCGATGCGCACGGTGGTATGCGGCAGCTTGCCTTTCTTGCGGATCGGCACGAAGCCGGCCGAGACCTGATGCGCCACCGCCCCGCCAATGATAAAGCCGCGCGCCTCGATGCCGGCGACCTTGTCGATCTTCGAGCCGGCCCAGGGCTGCACCAGTTCGTCGACCGCGCGGCGAAAGGCGCGCGCGTCGCCGAGCAGCGTGGTGATGTCTCGAAACAGAATGCCGGGCTTGGGATAATCGGGAATGGTACGGACTGCTTCTTTCAGGTCTTGTTCAAAAGTCATTGGTTTTTCCCGTTCCCATTTAGCTTGTCCATCACTGCGGGGAGCGCCGAAGCAATCCGGTTTTCAACCGCACTGGATCGCTTCGCTCGCGATGACGATCCGTTTTCAATTGACTGGTACCCCGAGCCGGAAGGCATTTTCGACAATGCGCAGGCCGACTTCGCCGCCGAGCGACATCAGCGATTCCGGATGGAACTGCACACCGCCGACCGGCAGGATCTTGTGCTCGATCACCATCGCCACGCCATCCTCGGTGGTCGCGGTGACCGACAAGACCTCCGGCATGCTGTCACGCTCGACGAAGAGCGAGTGATAGCGGCCGATCACGATCTCATTGGGCAGGTTCTGCATCAGCCGTCCGCCTCGCACCTGGATGCGGGATGGCCGCCCATGCGCCGGCTGGCTGAGCTGACCGAGGTGACCGCCGAAATACTCGCCGATCGCCTGCAGGCCGAGACAGACGCCGAAGATCGGCAGCTTCTTATCCAGCGCGGTATCGATGGTCCTGGCGATGCCGAAATCCTCCGGCCGCCCCGGTCCCGGCGACAGCACCAGGAGATCATAGTCCTTGCTGCCCAGCATCTGCTGCGCGTGGACGTATCGCACCACCGTCACGGCGGCTCCGACCTGGCGGAAATAATCCGCGAGCATGTGCACGAAGCTGTCGTCATGGTCGATCAGCAGCACGCGCTTGCCGGAGCCGGTCGCGTCCGGTGCCACCGCCGACAGCGGCTTCGGCGGATCGCCTCGCAGCGCCTGGAACAGCGCCGCCGCCTTGACCTGGCACTCGCGGTCCTCGGCCGCAGGATCGGAATCGAACAGGCAGGTGGCGCCGACCCGCACTTCCGCAAGCCCATCCTTCATGCGGATGGTGCGGATGGTGAGACCGGTGTTGATGCTGCCGTCGAAGCCGACATAGCCGAGCGCGCCGGCATACCAGCGCCGCGACGAACGCTCGTTGTCCTCAACGAACTGCATCGCCCACAGCTTCGGCGCACCGGTGACGGTGACAGCCCAGCAGTGGGTGAGGAAGCCATCGAGCGCATCGAAGCCGGGGCGCAGCATGCCCTCGACGTGATCGACGGTGTGGAACAGCTTGGAATAGGTTTCGATCTGCCGCCGCGCCAGCACCTTG
>DASZTN010000007.1:0-7850 GCA_035547995.1 Bradyrhizobium sp.
TCGCCGGCGGAGGCTTCCTTGAACTTGCCCTTGCCGCGGCCGCCGGCATGGATCTGGCTCTTCACCACCCAGATCGGGCCGGGCAACTGCCTGGCTGCGGCTTCGGCATCGGAGGCCTTCAGCACCGGCACGCCCTTCGAGATCGGCACGCCGAATTCGCCCAGCAGCGCCTTGGCCTGGTATTCGTGGATGTTCATCGATCCTCCCTGATCTTTTGATCAGTATTGGTATACATTATTCCAAATTGCAAGACGCTTCCTGGTTGGCGCGGCAGGGGCGGCCGGGAAGCAGCACTGCAGGCGATTGCACGCCGCCCTAAAAAGAAAAAAGCCACGGTGACACCGTGGCTTAAAGTCTGGGAAGAGACGTGGTCGGAGCGGAAACACCAGCTCAGTAGTTTCCATGACAAAGCTAATCTGGTATATTGAATGCCAAATGGCAAGCAAATTCTGATGCTGTCCGGCGGAAGCCGTTGATAGGGAGGATCACCATGAAGAGCAGGGTGCCTCGTGCCGGTGAAACGGAGACCGGTTCGGTCGCAAGAGACGGCGCGGTCCAATCGGTCGATCGCGCGCTGCGGATCATCGAGACACTTGCTGAAGATGGCGAGGGCTATCGGCTGACGGATCTTGCGATCAGAACGGGCCTGTCGCCTTCCACTGCGCATCGTTTGCTCACGACACTGGAGCGGCGGCGCTTCGTCCAGTTCGACCGCGCCAGCAGCACCTGGCGGATCGGCGCCACCAGCTATCTGGTCGGTGCCACTTTCATGAAGCGCGATAGTTTCGCCACCCAGGCGCTGCCTTACTTGCGCAAGCTGCGCGATCAAACCCACGAGACGGCCAATCTCGCCGTGGTCAATGACGGCGTGCTGATCGTGCTGACCCGCGTCGAAAGCCGCGAACTGATGCGTTCGGTGAGCCGGGTCGGCGGCCGGGTGTCGATGGCGACTTCCGGTTTAGGCAAGGCCTTGCTGTCGGCCTATTCGGAGGCCGAAGTCTTCGCCGTGATCCGGCGCGAGGGCTTGCCACGGCTGACATCGAAATCGATCGTGCGGCCCGGCGATCTCCGCAAGTCGCTGCATGATATCCGCGAGCGCGGCTATTCGGTCGATGACGAAGAGGCTCAGGTCGGGCTGCGCTGTGTCTCGGCCGTGGTCTATGACGGCCTCGGTGAGCCGCACGCGGCGATCTCGATATCGGGCAAGACCTCGCGGGTGCCGGACGATCGCCTCGCGGTGCTCGGCAAGGCCGTGCAGGAAGCCGCGCTCGAACTGACCTCGGCGATCGGCGGTATCCTGCCGCAGCGCGGCTGAGAACCTGGCTTCCTGGCCATGGCCGGGCTTGTCCTGGCCATTTACGTCTTTCTTCTTGTGGCAGCGAAGACGTGGATGCCCGGCACCAGGCAGCACCAGGCCGGGCATGACGAAGCCATTGGAGTCTCGCTGATCCAACGCTTCTTTCACCCAGGATTTCCGTATCGTGAAAAAGCCGGGCCGACCTCGTTGAGATCGCCGCGCGATCCCTCAAAGATCAGCGAACATTCGTTTAGCGAGGTGACCCATGGCGATGATGCGGGCCGTCGATGCCGCCGTTCGTGTTCTCGAGAAAGAGGGCGTGCGCTGCGCCTTCGGTGTACCGGGCGCGGCGATCAATCCGCTCTATTCGGCGCTGAAGAAGCGCGGCTCGATCAACCACATCCTGGCCCGCCATGTCGAGGCGGCTTCGCATATGGCCGAAGGTTACACCCGCGCCAGGGCCGGCAATATCGGCGTCTGCATCGGCACCTCGGGCCCGGCCGGCACCGACATGATCACCGGTCTCTACTCGGCGATCGCGGATTCGATTCCGATCCTGTGCATCACCGGACAGGCGCCGCGCGCCCGGCTCTACAAGGAGGATTTTCAGGCCATCGATATCGAAGCGATCGCCAAGCCCGTCACCAAATGGGCGGTCACCGTGCGCGAGCCGGCGCTGGTGCCGCGCGCGATCAGCCAGGCCTTTCACATCATGCGCTCGGGACGACCAGGTCCGGTGCTGATCGATCTGCCGCTCGATGTGCAACTCGCCGAAATCGAATTCGATGACGAAATTTATGAGCCGCTGCCGGTCTATAAGCCGTCGGCGAGCCGCAAGCAGATCGAGCGTGCGCTCGAGATGATGAATGCATCCGAGCGTCCGCTGATCGTCGCCGGCGGCGGCATCATCAACGCCGATGCCTGCAAGCTGCTGGTCGAATTTGCCGAGACCGTCAACGTGCCCGTGGTGCCGACCCTGATGGGATGGGGAGCGATCCCCGACGATCACGCGCTGATGGCGGGCATGGTCGGCCTGCAGACCAGCCATCGCTATGGCAACGCCACCATGCTGGAATCCGATTTCGTGCTCGGCATCGGCAATCGCTGGGCCAATCGCCACACCGGCTCGGTCGACGTTTACACCAAAGGACGCACCTTCGTGCATGTCGATATCGAGCCGACCCAGATCGGGCGCGTGTTCAACCCGCATCTCGGCATCGTCTCCGATGCCAAGGCGGCGCTCGAGCTTTTCGTCTCGGTCGCCAAGGAGTGGCGCGCCAGCGGGAAGGTCAAGCCGCGTCAGGCATGGCCGGCCGCATGTCACGACCGCAAGCGATCGATGCTGCGGCGAAGCGATTTCACCAACGTGCCGATCAAGCCGCAGCGCGTCTATGAGGAGATGAACAAGGCGTTCGGTCCCGACACCTGCTACGTCACCGTGATCGGGCTGTCGCAGATCGCCGGCGCGCAATTCCTCAGGGTTCAGGGACCGCGCAACTGGATCAATGCCGGGCAGGCGGGCCCGTTGGGATGGACGCTTCCTGCCGCACTCGGCGTGCGCGCCGCCGATCCAGACCGCGACATCGTCGCGCTGTCTGGCGATTACGACTTCCAGTTCCTGATCGAAGAGCTTGCCGTGGGCGCGCAGTTCAAGCTGCCCTACATCCACGTCGTGCTCAACAATTCCTATCTCGGCCTGATCCGCCAGGCGCAGCGCGGCTTCGACATGGACTATCACGTCCAGTTGTCGTTTGAGAACGTCAACGCGCCCGAGATCGGCAGCTACGGCGTCGACCACGTCGCGGTCGCCGAAGGCCTCGGCTGCAAGGCGATCCGCGTTACCCGTCCCGAAGACGCGCCGGCGGCGTTTCGCACCGCGCGGGCGCTGATGACGGAGCATCAGGTCCCGGTGGTCGTCGAGTTCATCCTCGAGCGCGTCACCAATATCGCGATGGGCACCGAGATCGATAACGTCGTCGAATTCGAGGAAGTTCTCGATCTGCCGCTGGATACGGCCGCGCAAGGCGACGCTGCGCGGCGGCCCGTTTTGATGCCGGTCTGATATTTTCCCGGAGGTTCGATCGTGCCGAAATTCGCCGCCAATCTGACCATGCTCTTCAACGAGCTGCCGTTCCTCGATCGCTTCGCCGCCGCCAAGGCCGCCGGTTTCAGTGGTGTCGAATTCCTGTTTCCCTATGATTACGAGAAGGTGGCGTTGCGGGAAAAGCTCGACCGTTACGGTCTGGTCCAGGTGCTGCATAATCTGCCCGCGGGCAACTGGGCGGCGGGCGAGCGCGGCATTGCGGTGCTGCCGGATCGGATCGCGGAATTTCGCGCCGGCGTCGAGCAGGCGATCGATTATGCCAAGGCGCTCGATTGCCGGCAGCTCAATTGCCTCGCCGGCATCGCCCCTGATGGCGCCGATACCGGAACGCTGCATCGGGTGTTCGTCGACAATCTGCGCTTCGCCGCCGGTGCGCTGGCGAAGCACAATATCCGCCTCTTGATCGAGCCGATCAACACGCGCGACATTCCCGGCTTCTTCCTGTCGCGAACGCAGCAGGCGCAGGACCTCATCGCCGAGGTCGGCTCCGACAATCTCTTCATCCAGTACGACATCTACCACATGCAGGTCATGGAGGGCGATCTGGCGCCGACCATCCGCAAACATCTCGGCCGCATCGCGCATATCCAGCTTGCCGACAATCCCGGACGCAACGAGCCGGGCACCGGCGAGATCAACTTCCCCTATCTGTTCCGCCATCTCGACGAGATCGGTTACGCCGGCTGGATCGGCTGCGAATACAAGCCGAAGACCACAACCGATGAAAGTCTTGCCTGGCTCGCCGACAGGGCGGTGGCGGCTTGAATGATCGCAAAGGAAAAGCTGATATGACCGACATCGGATTTATCGGACTTGGAATCATGGGCAGGCCGATGGCCGGTCATCTGCAGACCGCGGGCCACCGGTTGTTTCTGCATGATGTCGCCGCGCTTCCCGAAGAACTGATCCGCTACGGCGCCGTCGCCTGCGAGTCGGGCAGGGAGGTTGCGCAGAGATCCGAAGTGATCATCCTGATGGTGCCGGACACGCCGCATGTCGAGGCGGTGCTGTTCGGCAGGAGCGGCGTTGCCGAAGGACTTGCGCGGAGCAAGACCGTCGTCGACATGAGCTCGATCTCGCCGCTGGCGACCAAGGAGTTCGCGCGCAGAGTCAACGCGCTCGGCGCCGACTATCTCGATGCGCCGGTTTCGGGCGGCGAAGTCGGCGCGCGCGCGGCGTCGCTGACCATCATGGTCGGCGGACCGCAGGCGACCTTCGACAAGGTCAGGCCGCTGTTCGAGGCGATGGGAAAGAACATCACGCGCGTCGGCGAGAATGGCGATGGCCAGACCACCAAGGTCGCCAATCAGATCATCGTCGCACTGACCATCGAAGCGGTCGGTGAAGCCTTGCTGTTCGCTTCCAGAGCCGGCGCCGATCCGGCGCTGGTGCGCCAGGCCCTGATGGGCGGCTTCGCATCCTCCCGCATTCTCGAAGTGCATGGTGAACGGATGGTTAAGCGCAATTTCGAGCCCGGCTTCCGGATCGAATTGCACCAGAAGGACCTTAACCTCGCGCTCGAAGGCGCCCGCGCGCTCGGCGTCGCGCTGCCGGCGACCGCAACCGCCCAGCAATTATTCAACGCCTGCGCCGCGCATGGCGGCAAGGCGTGGGATCATTCGGCGATCGTCAAGGCGTTGGAACTGAGCGCCGGGCACCAGATCGCGGCACCTTTAAATCCCTAAATTATCAGGGCGTTCGTGTCATAGTTGCTAATACGCACTAACCATCCGGCGACTTAAAACTGTCATAATAGACCGTTTTCGCAGCGCAAAAGGTAATGTTTACACCGCATTAAGCTGGCCTGCATTGGATGCCGGCGGGGACATGCGTTGCGCGTTACGGGGCGTCATGAGTGCGGCCAAGAAAACGTCCGGGAAAGCCGGTTCGGAAATGTTCAACGATATTGCGATCCTGCAACGCAAGTGGCAGGCCGCGCTGCGCCCGGACGGGAGATTGCCGGGCTATGAAGATGTGATGCTGGGAAGCCTTGGCCGGCTCGCCGATCACATCGTCCTGTTGCGGCATGACGACGAAACCTTTGGCATCTCGCGCACCGGCCGCTACGCCCAGAAATGGCTGGACGACGAGCGCTGGGATATTCCGCTGACGACGCTGTCGCCGGATTGCGCGACCGCGCTCGGCGAGGCGGCCGCCAATGCGCTCAAGAAGCGCCGCCCGCATCTTTCGGTCGCTCACCGCGTGCGCGACGGCATCGCCCAGGCCTATGACATCCTGGCGCTGCCGACTTTCTCGCGCTGGGGCGGCACGCTGATCGGCGCCTACGTCAACGAGCGCAGCGCGCCGTATAATCTGCTCGATGCGGTATTCTCGCGCACCGACGAAGGGGTGCTTTCGCTGGCAACCCTGCGCGATGGTGCCGGCCAGCCTTTCGATTTCCAGGTCGTTCATCACAACGAGGGCGCGGCGCGGCTGCTCAAGATGCCGACCTCGGCTCTGCTCTGGCGCAGGCTCGGCGCCGGCGGCAACCTGCTGTGCCTGCCGGAGGTGATCGGGCGGCTGCAGGAGGTCGTCAATAGCGGCAACAGCGACCAGTTCGAGATCGACAGCGACGACCGCAACCTCAAGCTCGGCGTCACGGCGTTTGGCGATATTCTCTCGCTGACGGTGACCGACGTCACCTCGCTGAAGCGGCGCGAGGCCTCGTTCCGCCTGCTGTTCGACAACAATCCGATGCCGATGTGGGTGTTCGACATCGAAACCATGCGCTTCCTCAACGTCAATGACGCGGCTGTCAGGCATTATGGATATGCCCGCGAAAAATTCCTGTCGATGAAGTTGCAGGAGATCTGGCCGCAGGACGAATGGAGCAGCCATACCCAGGCGCTGCAGCAGATCGGCGACAAGCCTTACAACAGCCGCAACTGGCGCCATCTCAAGGCCGATGGCAGCGAGATCGAAGTCCTGACCTATGGACGCCGCGTCCCGTTCGGCGACCGCGAGGCTTTCCTGGTTGCGGTTGCCGACATCACCGAACGGCGCCGGGCGGAGGCGCGGATCGCCCATATGGCGCATCACGACGGCCTGACCAATCTGCCGAACCGCGCGCTGTTCCAGGAGCGCCTGACGAAGGCGCTGGAGCAGGCTGAAGGAAAGAAGCGCGTGGCGGTGCTCTATGTCGATCTCGACCTGTTCAAGAACGTCAACGACTCCTTCGGCCACCCGATCGGCGACCGTCTGCTGACGATGGTGGCGGAACGGCTGAGGTCGGAGGTGCGCGGCAACAATCTGGTGGCGCGGCTCGGCGGCGACGAATTTGCCGTGATCATGGCTTCCGACGTCTCGCCGAACGAGGTGAGCGATTTTGCCATCCGGCTGATCAAGATCGTGAGCGCGGCTTACGGCATCGACGAGATGGAGGTGGTGATCGGCGCCAGCATCGGCATTGCGGTCTCGCCCGGCGACGGCGACACCAGCGAAGAGCTGATGCGCAATGCCGACATGGCGCTGTATCAAGCCAAGGAAGACGGCGGCGGCGTCCATCGCTTCTTCGAAAAGGAAATGGATCTGCAGGCGCAGAAGCGCCGTGAGATGGAGGTGGACTTACGCCGCGCCTTTGCCAATGGCGAGTTCGAGCTGCATTACCAGCCGCTGGTGGATATCGCCTCCGACCGGATCAGCGGTTTCGAATCGCTGTTGCGCTGGCGGCATCCCGAAAAGGGCATGATCTCGCCGGCCGAGTTCGTGCCGGTTGCCGAGGATATCGGCCTGATCGTCCAGCTCGGAGAATGGGTGTTGCGGGAAGCCTGCGCCGAAGCCGCGAAATGGCCTGATAACATCAAGATCGCCGTCAACCTGTCGCCGGTACAGTTCCGCAGCCGCAATCTGGTGCAGATGGTGATTTCGGCGCTGGGGCAATCCGGCCTGTCGCCGACACGGCTCGAGCTTGAAATCACCGAGTCGATCTTCCTGGCCGAGACCGAAGCCAATCTCGCCATCCTGCATCAGCTGCGCGAACTCGGCGTCGGCATCTCGATGGACGATTTCGGCACCGGCTATTCGAGCCTCAGCTATCTCAGAAGCTTCCCGTTCGACAAGATCAAGATCGATCGTTCCTTCGTCAAGGATCTGGCAGAGCGCCCGGATTGCGGCGCCATCGTGCGGGCGATTTCCAGCCTTGGCCGCAGCCTCAACATCACCACCACGGCGGAAGGCGTCGAAACCGTCGATCAGCTCGACTGGCTGCGCGCCGAAGGCTGCGATCAGGTGCAGGGTTATCTGTTCAGCCCGGCAAGGCCTGCGGCCGAAGTGGAAGAACTTTTGAACAAGTTCGGCCAGCGCGCGTCGCAGGCGGCGTAACGCGTTCGCGTGCGAGACGGCGTTCGCGCTTTCCAAAGATCGTCTTCTCGAACCCTCATGGTGAGGAGGCGCGTCAGCGCCGTCTCGAACCACGAGGCCGGCGGCTTATATCTCGGCCCTATGGTTCGA
>DASZTN010000008.1:0-33081 GCA_035547995.1 Bradyrhizobium sp.
TGCACGGCAAGCCGCCGGCGCTGACCGGCAACGAGCATCCCAACCTCGTGCCCTATTCGGTGTTTCCGACGCGCACCGGCAAGATCTTCACCGGGGTCGGCAACGACGCCACTTTCCGCAAGCTGTGCAAGGAAATCGGCAAGCCCGAACTCGGCACCGATCCGCGCTTTGCCCGCAACAAGGACCGCGTTGCCAATCGCGACGCGCTGCGCGCCGAACTCGCGGCGGTGTTCAGCCTGCACGACGCCGGTCCGCTTTGCGATCGTCTGCTCGCCGCCGGCCTTCCCGCCGGCCCGGTGCAGTCGATCGATCAGGCGCTGACGAGCCCGCACACGATCTATCGCGGCGATGTCATCGAGAAGGATTGGTACAAAGGTGTCGCCTCTCCGATCCGGCTCGAACGCAGCAAGCCGAGCCTGCGTCGCACGCCGCCGAAGTTCAGCCAGCACACGCAGGAAGTGCTGTCGGAGTTTGGATACTCTCAAGGCGAGATCGAGGCCTTGATTGCCAAGGGCGCAGTCTGCGGTCCCGAGCGACGGCGCTAGCGCCTGGCTCCTGCGACAGCGGTTACCCGTGGACGTATGACGCGAGCCGGATAAGCGCCTCGCGTCATACGAAAGTACGAAGCCGCGGTTGCCGGGGCCAGGTTGTTTTATAGGGCAGTGCGGTCTGCGGTAATTTTGTCGCTTCCACAGTCATCGCTTCCCCCGTACCATTATTGTCATTTATACGTCACCGGGCGCTGCTAGCGCGCGTAAGGATTAAATTGGCAAGGGGGAATATTGATGGCTTTCAGGCAAATCGGCGCATCTGCAGCGGTTGCGCTCGCTTTCGCGTTCGCTACGCCGGCGCGGGCGGTCACCGAAATTCAATGGTGGCACGCAATGACCGGTCCGAATAATGACGTCGTGGTCAAGCTCGCCAACGATTTCAACGCGTCGCAGAGCGACTACAAGATCGTTCCGACCTTCAAGGGCAGCTATGCCGACACGCTGAACGCGGGCATTGCCGCGTTCCGGGCCGGCAATGCCCCGGGAATCCTGCAGGTGTTCGAAGTCGGCACGGCGACCATGATGGCCGCCAAGGGCGCGATCAAGCCCGTCTATCAGTTGATGAAGGAAGAGGGCGAGCCGTTCGACCCTAACGCCTATCTGCCGGCGATTACCGGTTATTACTCGACTTCGAAAGGCGAGATGCTGTCGTTTCCGTTCAACTCGTCGAGCATGGTGATGTGGGTCAACCTCGACGCGCTGAAAAAGGCCGGCATCGATACGCCGCCGAAAACCTGGCCGGAAGTGTTCGCTGATGCCAAGAAGCTGCATGCGACGAGCCCGACCTGCGGCTTCTCGACCGGCTGGATCACCTGGGGACTGATCGAGCAGTTTTCAGCATGGCATAACGTGCCGATCGGTACCAAGGCCAACGGCCTCGATGGATTCGACACTGTGCTCGAATTCAACACGCCGCTGGAAACGAAGCTCCTGGAAAATCTCGTCGAGCTGCAAAAGGACAAGAGCTACGACTATTCCGGGCGTACCAATACCGGTGAAGGGCGCTTTACCTCGGGCGAATGCCCGTTGTTCATGACGTCATCGGCGCTGTATCCGAACGTCAAGGCCAATGCGAAATTCAACTACACTGCGGTCCCGATGCCGTATTTTCCGGACGTCAAGGACGCGCCGCAGAATTCGATCATCGGCGGCGCTTCGCTGTGGGTGATGGCCGGCAAGTCGCCGGAAGAATACAAGGGCATCGCCAAATTCTTCGCCTTCCTCTCCGACACCGACCGCCAGGTTTACCTGCACGAGGTGTCCGGTTATCTGCCGATCACCAAGGCGGCTTATGAGAAGGCCAAGGCCTCCGGGTTCTATGAAAAGAACCCGATCCTCGAGGTTCCGCTCAAGGAGCTGACCAACAAGCCGCCGACGGAAAACTCGCGCGGACTACGCTTTGGCGGCATGGTGCAGATGCGTGACGTCTGGGCCGAGGAGATCGAGGCGGCGCTGGCCGGCAAGAAATCCGCCAAGGATGCGCTCGATGCCGCGGTGTCACGCGGCAATCAGATGCTCCGTCAATTTGAACGCACCGCCGTCAAGTAAGGCTGTGTAACGGCTGAAAGATCGTAACCGCGCTTGCGCGGTTACGATCCCGTCATCGAGGCTTCATGGAAAATCGGGCGATCTTTTCCAACAAGCTGTTGCCCTATCTTCTGATCCTGCCGCAGCTCGCGGTCTCCCTGATCTTTTTCTACTGGCCGGCGGCGCAGGCGCTCTGGCAATCGTTCCTCGTGCAGGACGCGTTCGGGCTTTCCACCCAGTTCGTCTGGTTCGAGAATTACGTCGATCTGCTGCAGACGCCGGAATATTACCAGGCGGTCGGCGTGACCTTTGTGTTCTCGGCGCTGGTGGTGTTTTTCTCGCTGACAATCGGTTTGTTGCTCGCTGTCATGGCCAACCGCAACATTCGCGGCGTGCAAATCTACCGGACCTTCCTGATCATTCCCTACGCCGTGGCGCCCGCCGTCGCCAGCGTGCTGTTCATCTTCATGTTCCAGCCCGGGCTTGGCATGATCGCGCGTGCCCTGCAGCGCGCCGGCATCGACTGGAATCCGGTGCTGAACGGCACCCATGCCATGATCCTCGTGGTGATCGTCGCGGTCTGGAATCAGATCAGCTACAATTTTCTGTTCTTTCTGGCGGGCCTGCAGTCGATCCCGAAAAGCGTGATCGAAGCCGCCGCCATCGACGGCGCCAGGCCGATGCGGCGCTTCTGGACGGTCGTTTTTCCTCTGCTCTCTCCGACCACATTTTTCCTGGTTGTCGTCAACATCACTTATGTGTTCTTCAACACGCTCGGCATCATCGACACCGCAACGGGCGGCGGGCCGAATGGTGCGACGGTGACACTGGTCTACAAGGTGTTTCAGGACGGCAAGGCCGGTGCCGATCTCGGCGGTTCGGCGGCGCAGTCGGTGATCCTGATGATCATCGTCGTTGGCCTCACCGCCTTCCAGTTCCGCTATGTCGAAAAGAAAGTGCATTATTAGCCGCCATGGTCGAGCATCGCAGATTCGGAAACCTGTTGCCTCATCTGGTGCTGCTGATCGGCGTCATCATCGTCGCTTTCCCGGTCTATCTCGCCGTCATCGCCTCGACCCATGACAACACGGTGATTGCCAACGGCCAGATGTCGTTGACTCCGGGTTCGCATGGGCTGGAAACCTATTGGAATACGCTCGTCTCCGGCACCGGCAGGACGACACGGCAGCCGGTCGGCTCCATGCTGCTCAACAGCCTGGTGATGGCGATCGGCATTGCCTTGGGAAAAATCGCGATCTCGATCATCTCGGCCTATGCGATCGTGTTCTTCTCGTTCCCGTTCCGAATGACGGCGTTCTGGACCATCTTCATCACCCTGATGCTGCCGGTCGAGGTGCGGATCTATCCGACCTACAAGATCACCAGCGATCTGCATTTGCTCGATTCCTATTCGGGCCTGATCCTGCCGTTGATCGCCTCAGCCACTGCGACGCTGCTGTTCCGGCAATTTTTCATGACGGTGCCGAAAGAACTGGTCGAGGCGTCCAAGATGGACGGCGCCGGCCCGATGAAATTCTTCTGGGATACGCTGTTGCCGTTGTCGGTCACCAATATCGCAGCGCTGTTCGTGATCCTCTTCATCTATGGCTGGAATCAATACCTTTGGCCGCTCCTGATCACCACGCGTGACGACATGCAGACGATCGTGATCGGCATCAAGAAGATCATCGACGTGCATGACGCCCTGACCGAATGGTCGGTGGCGATGGCCACCGCCGTGCTCGCCATGCTGCCGCCGGTCGCCGTGGTGGTGCTGATGCAGCGCCTGTTCGTCAAGGGCCTGATCGAGACGGAGAAATGAGGATGATGCGAATGGTGAGTAGCGAATGGGGAGTAGGGAAGGAAATTCGATCAGCGTCCTGTTCGCCATTCGCCGCTGGTCATTCGCCTCAACCATTCGCCATTCGCCACTCGCTATTCGCTCCAAAGGCTTCCCATGGCTAGCGTCACGCTCCACAACGTCTGCAAGACCTATCCGGGTGGCATCGAGGCGATCAAGGGCGTCGATGTTGATGTCGCCGACGGAGAGTTCTGCGTTCTGGTCGGTCCATCCGGCTGCGGCAAGTCCACGCTGCTACGGATGGTCGCGGGACTCGAGACCGTCACCAGCGGAGAGATCGATATCGGCGGTCGCATCGTCAACCAGGTCGAGCCCGCCGAGCGCGACATCGCGATGGTGTTCCAGAATTACGCGCTCTATCCGCACATGAGCGTCTACAACAACATGGCCTATGGCCTGCGCAATCGCGGCATGCCGAAAGACGAGATCGATAAACGCGTGCAGGAAGCCGCGCGCATTCTCGAACTGACCGCCATGCTCGATCGTAAGCCCGGACAACTGTCCGGCGGCCAGCGCCAACGCGTTGCGATGGGACGCGCCATCGTGCGCCAGCCCAAGGTGTTCCTGTTCGACGAGCCGCTGTCGAATCTCGATGCCAAGCTGCGCATCGCGATGCGCGTCGAGATCCGCAAGTTGCAACGCCGGCTGAACACGACCTCGATCTACGTCACCCACGACCAGCTCGAAGCGATGACGCTCGCCGACGTGCTGGTGGTGATGAATGGCGGCAGGATTGAACAGATCGGCACTCCGCTGGACATCTACCAAACGCCGACCACGACCTTCGTTGCGTCCTTCATCGGCGCGCCGCCGATGAACCTGCTCTCGATGCAAGCGGATGAACTCAAGGCCTGGCTGGGGAACGCCGCCCCGGACGAAGCGGCCATTCTGGGAATCAGGCCGGAGGATTTCCTGGTCTCGACCGAGGTTCCCGGAATTGCCTTCGATCTTACCGTAGGCGCGGTCGAGCGGGTCGGCGCCGAAACCTTCGTCTACGGAACCCGGCAGCGCCAGGCAGGCGGCGTGGCCGCCAATCCCGGCGAACTGGCCCCGGGCGAATTGATCGTGCGGCTGCCGGGGACGAGCGCGCCGGCGATCGGCGAACACGTCCGGGCGGTTGCACCTCGGCAAAAACTCCATCTGTTCAGCGGCGATGGTCGGCGCCGGATCGAAATTTAACCATGGGGAAAGGTAATTTAGCCAGGTTCCCGGCCGCTTGAACGCCTGCCAAATCATGCCCATATTCGGCTTCGACCGAACGGCAAACCCGCCGGACGGCCACAAATGGGGTGCCGCAAGGGCCCCTCAAAGTCGCTTCGAGAGGACTTTGGAATGTCTCGTGTTCCTTCGTTGTCCAGTCCGTTCCTTTTGGGATTCGACGAGATCGAGCGTGCGCTCGATCGGGTCGTGAAAGGCGCTGACGGCTATCCTCCCTACAACATCGAGCGGTGCGAACGCAGCAATGGGCAGCCTGAACGCCTGCGCATCACGCTTGCGGTCGCCGGCTTTACCCGTGACCAACTCGATGTGACCGTTGAGGAAAATCAGCTCGTCATCCGCGGCCGCCAGCAGGACGACAAGGCTCGGCAATACATCCATCGCGGCATTGCCGCGCGCCACTTCCAGCGCACCTTCGTGCTGGCGGAGGGGATGCTGGTGCTGGGCGCGGATCTGAAGAACGGGCTGTTGTCGATCGATCTGGCCCGGCCTGAGCCGGAACGGGTCGTTAAGACAATCGCTATCAATGAACACGAATAATGGAACGAGTAGCGGACTCGACCGCTTAGTCTCATAAAGGAGTCGAGACCATGACCGATGGTAATGTTGCGTACGAACCGACGAGCGTCTCTCCCGAGGCGCTGGCCCATCTGGGCGAGGGCCATATCGCCTATGTGAAGCAGGTCCGCTCCGAAGATGTTCCGGATCTCTTTCCCGAGGCGCCGAAAATTGCGCCGGGCCTCAAGCTATTTGCGCTCCACGCCGCTGACGGCACCCCGATCATGCTGACCGACAGCCGGGAAGCAGCCATTGCGAATGCATGGAGCAATGAACTCCAGGCAGTGAGCGTCCACTAGAGGCATCCCGGCAGCCTTTGCCGCTATCGACGGCGTGAGAATTAGAGCCTGCGCATTTGTCCCGATCGCCGGGAATAAATGCGCAGGCTTTTTCTATTCATCGGCTATTCGTCTGTATGCCGGCTGTGGGGTGTTCAGCCCGGTGCATGGCCGATCAACATCAGGCAGGCCGTCAATGAGATCACGGACGCCATGGTCGTGAACAGGATCGTTCCGGAGGTCACGACGGCTTCGCGTTTGTAGAATTCGGCAATCATGAAGGGGCCGGTGCCGGTCGGCAGTGCGGATAGCAGCACGACGATCGCCGCCGGCACCGGCTGCAGCTTGAAGATGCCATAGGCGCAGACGGCTGCGATGGCCGGCTGGATGACCAGTTTCAGCGCGGCGAGCATGGCCGCGACAGGCCGGCTGGAACGGCTGCCGCGGTGCTTGGCGGCAAGGAACAGGCCGAGCGATACCAGGGCACAAGGGCTTGCCGCGCTGCCGAGCATATGCAGCGTCACCTTTGCCGGTTCCGGAATCGGCGCGTGGAGCACCGACCACAGCGCGCCCAGGGCCGGAGCAACCAGCAGCGGATTACGTGCCAGCGCCTTGGCGACTTTCGCCAACAGATGGTGCGGGCGGCGTTCGGTTTGCAAACCGATTTCGACGAAAACGATCGCCACGGCGAACAAGGCGCTCACCGTGATGATGGTGGCGATCGTCACCAGCGCCAGGCTTTCGCGGCCGAAGATCAGCTCGCAAAGCGGAAATCCGATGTAACCGACATTGGCATAGCCGGCGTTCAGCGCATCGATCGAGGCGTCCGTCAGATGGTGTCCGCTGGCGACACGATAGAGCAGCGTACCGCCGAAAATGATGAACGTTCCGATCGTGAACGAAGCGATAAAGCCAGGCTGCCACAGAGCCGGCCAGTTCGCTTCGGCCATCACTTGAAACAGCAGCGCAGGCAGGCCGAGATAGACAACGAAGCGGTTCAGCTCCGAACTCGCGGTAGGGCCGAGCAATTCCAGGCGGGCGCAGGCAAAGCCGGCGACGATCACGGCAAACACCGGACAGACCACGGACAGCGATGCAAGCATGGAAAAGCCCCTTCAGAACTGAGGGCTTGACTAGCCGATCCATGTCATTCCATTCCAATGCCGTTTTAGCTGATCTTGATACCTTATAGGTATGATTGTGATGGCCCTTTCCCTCAACCAGCTCCGCTATTTCTGCGACCTGGCAGAGGCCGGCAATTTTGGCCGTGCCGCTGCGCGGCTGCATATGTCACAGCCGCCGCTGAGCCGGCAGATTGCCGCCCTGGAGCGCGATCTCGGCACTGCGCTGTTTGTACGCACCTCCAAGGGCGTGGCGCTCACGGCAGCCGGCAGCCAGTTTCTGTCCGATGCGACCGAGATTCTTCGCCTCGTTGCGCAGGCCAAGCGCAATGCCGCGGCGACCGGACGCGGCGAAGCCGGCGAGCTCACCATGGGCTTTACCATGTGTGCCGCCTACAGCGTGGTGCCTGAACTGACCCGACGCTACCAGCGCGCTTTCCCCAAGGTCGAATTGCGGGTGCGTGAATTGATGCCGAATGCGCTCGAGAGCGACTTGAGGGATGGTGTGATCGACGTCGCCATCAGTTTCCCCGGCAGCGAAGGATCGCGCTTCAGGACGCATCCGCTGCTGCGCGAGCCGCTCAGCCTGGTCTTGCCGGAACACCACCGGCTGGCGAAGTCGCGGAAGATCGAGGTGAAGGCGCTCGCCCAGGAGCGTTTCCTGATTGTGCCACGCGATCAGGCATCATCGCTTCACGACAGTGTCGTGCAGTGCTGTCGGGCGGCCGGTTTCGACCCGATCATCGGACTTGAAGTCTATCTGCAGCAGACCATCGTCAACTTCGTTGCCGAAGGGCTCGGCATCGCCTTCGTGCCGGCGTCGATGCAGCGCTCGCAGATCAGGGGCGCCGTGTTCAGGAAGGTCGATAATCCGCCGATGATCGACCAGCTTCTGTATTGGTCGCTTGCCAATAAAAATCCGTGCCTCGCCGGATTTCTCGCGCTCTCCGAACGGTAAGGAAAGTCCTGATCGCGGGAATATTTGAATCGCGGGAATGTTTGAACGATAGACCTTAAGCAGCGCTGGCGGGCGGCAGCGCCAGCACCGAATAGATCGCTTGCGCATCGCGCGAGGCGCGCAGCTTCTTGGCGACATCCTGGTCACGCAACAGTCGGGCGATCCGCGCCAGCGCCTTCAGATGGTCAGCGCCTGCGCCTTCGGGCGCCAGCAGCAGGAATACCAGATCAACCGGCTGGCCATCCATCGCCTCGAAATCGATCGGGCGTTCGAGACGCGCGAACAGACCGAACAGCTTCTCGAGCTTGGGAAGCTTGCCATGCGGAATGGCGACGCCATAACCGACCGCGGTGGTTCCCAGCTTCTCCCGTTGCAGCAGGACTTCGAAGATGGCGCGTTCATTCTGCCCGGTCAGGCTCGCTGCCCGCGCGGCCAACTCCTGCAGCGCCTGCTTCTTGCTGTTGACCTTGAGTGCGGGAAGAATCGCCTCGGGTGCGACCAGATCGGTAATCGTCATTGGGCGTTCCGAGGTGAATGAACCGTCAGCTGCGAAATAGGTTTCAAAGCGGTAGCGTCAAGAAGATACGGCGGGAGGCGGGCTTGATGCCCGGGGGGCCCGGCCGCGGGCCTTCTACTCCAACGCTAGCCCGGTGCCAACTGCTGTAAGGCTGTCCTTTAGGACCGTCCGATCCCCATCCTTAAAGCGCGCCGGACCATAGGGAGGAGCCGAGGGGGCGTCAATGCCCGCCGGCACTTACCCCCCAGAGTTAACAGCCGGTGGATCAATCCAGCCGACATTGCCGTCCGCGCGGCGGTAAATGACATTCACCCGGCCGCTCGAACCATGCTGAAATACCATGCAGGGAGCGCCGGTCAGGTCGAGTTCCATGACCGCCTCGCTGACCGAAAGGCGCTTCAGCGAAGTCGTCGCCTCGGCGATGACCACGGCATTGTAGCCTTCCATTTCGCCTTCCGAGTTGGACGCCGGCGCCTCGATGACGTAGCTGGGGGCGTCCAGCGCCGCCCCGTCAATCTCCGCCAGCGCTGCGGAGGCGGCGTGAGCCTTGCGGGCCGAACGGTCCTTGAGACGGCTCTTGTAGCGACGCAGGCGCTTTTCGATCATCAGCAGCGCCTGGTCGGCGCTGGCATAGGCATCGGTGGCATTGGAATCGGCTTCCAGCGTGATCCCGGAGTCCAAATGCAAGGCGCAATCGGTACGGAAGCCGAAGCCATCCTTGCTGAGCGTGATATGGCCGGAATAATTTCCGTCGAAATATTTGCGGAGGACTTCCTCGGTTCGCTCGCTGACGCGGCCGCGCAGCGCCTCGCCGATGCTGATGCTTTTTCCCGAAACCCGAAGAGTCATGATGATGACCTCGATTGGATGAAGGGGGAACCGAGACTACCGCGATTTATGGCCAGCGCAATCAAGCCGGAGCGGGGTCGCGAGATCGATCGGAGGAGGCGGCCGAAGCAGGAAGCGCATTACCAAGCATGCTCTGTTTATCGCGGCGCCGCTGCACCGAAGACGGAATCCGCATCGCCTCGCGATATTTCGCGACGGTGCGGCGGGCGATATCAATGCCGGCTTCGCGCAATCGTTCCACGATCGTGTCGTCCGACAGGATCGCGCCGGGATCTTCGGCGTCGATCAGCTGCTTGATGTGGTGGCGTACGGCCTCCGCCGAATGCGCCTCGCCGCCATCGGCGGAAGCGATCGATGCCGTGAAGAAATATTTCAATTCAAAACTGCCGCGATTGGTCGCCATGTATTTGTTGGCTGTGACCCGCGACACCGTGGATTCATGCATCTGGATCGCGTCCGCCACGGCCTTGAGATTGAGTGGCCTTAGATGCGCGACGCCATGGGTGAAGAAGCCGTCCTGCTGGCGCACGATCTCGGTTGCGACCTTCAGGATGGTGCGGGCGCGTTGGTCCAGCGCGCGCACCAGCCAGGTCGCGTTCTGCAGGCAATCGGTGAAATAGGACTTGTCACCGTCCTTGCGGATCGTCTTCGACAATTCGGAATAATAGGTCTGGTTGACCAGCACGCGCGGCAAGGTGTCGCTGTTGAGCTCGACATGCCAGCCGCCATCGGGGCCGGGACGCACATAGACGTCGGGGATCACCGTCTGCACGCGCGAGGCGCCGAACTTCAGGCCGGGCTTGGGATCGAGCCGGCGAATTTCGGCGATCATCTCGGCAATGTCTTCATCATCGACGCCGCAGATCTTGCGCAGCGCGGCAATATCCCGCTTGGCCAGCACGTCGAGGTGCTCAATCAGCGCCTGCATCGCCGGATCGTAGCGGTCAAGCTCGCGGAGCTGGATCGCCAGGCATTCGCTCAAGCTGCGCGCGCAGATGCCCGGGGGATCGAACTTCTGCAGCACCGTGAGCACGTTTTCGACCTCTTCGGGCGACGCGCCGAGCCGCTCGGCAGCCTGTCCGAGGTCGGCCGGCAGATAGCCTGCGTCGTCGACCAGATCGATCAGATATTGCCCGATCATGCGCTGCGCCGGCGAGCTGACTGCGACGGAGAGCTGCTCGGCCAGATGGTCGGCCAGCGTGACCTCGGCGGCAACGAAGGCTTCAAGATTGTATTCATCGTCATTGGAAGCGCCGCCGCCCCACTCGGTGTAGGCGGTCGGCGCGGCATCCTGCGCGGCTCTTGCAGAAGCCTCAGCGGGCTCTTCGGAAAAGACGTTGTCCAGGCCGGTATCGAGCGTGCGTTCGATCTCGGTGCGGCTGCCGAGATCGGGGCTCAGCCATTCCTCCTGAACCGGCTCGGAGCCTTCTCCCGCGCCGCCGGTGTGGTCGCCATCCGGATTGCCATAGCCGGAATCGTCGGAATCGGAAAATTCGGGCCGTTCCGGCCCTATTTCGCCGGCAACCGGCGCCTCGGGAGCATCACCGGCGCGCTCCAGGAGCGGATTCCGCTCCAGCTCCTCTTCGACGAAGGTCGAGAGGTCGAGATTGGACAATTGCAGCAGCTTGATCGCCTGCATCAGCTGCGGCGTCATCACCAGCGACTGCGATTGACGGAACTCTAGTCTCTGCGTCAGCGCCATGAAGCAAGAACCATTCCCAAAAATTGGTCCGATTCTTGCTTAAACTAGTCCACAGCTAATGTACACGGCTTGACGGATTAGAAAATTTGATTCCGGCACGCCGGCGGCGAGTTTGGTTGCCGGTTCCAGTCCGGAAATTCCAAGCCGAGAAAAATTCCAAGCCGAGAATCAGAGCCGGAATTCCTCGCCCAGATACAAGCGCCGGACGTCAGGGTCGTTGACGATCTCGTCCGGACTACCTTCGGTCAGGATCTCGCCAGCATAGACGATATAGGCGCGATCTGTCAGGCCAAGCGTTTCCCGTACGTTGTGATCGGTGATCAGCACGCCGATGCCACGATTGGTCAAATGGCGGACCAGATCCTGAATGTCGCCCACCGCGATCGGATCGATGCCGGCGAAGGGTTCGTCGAGCAGCATGTAATTGGGCCGCGTGGCGAGCGCACGTGCGATTTCGACACGGCGGCGCTCGCCGCCGGACAGCGCGATCGACGGTGATTTGCGCAGCCGCGTGATATTGAATTCGTCGAGCAGGGAGTCGAGCTCATGCTCGCGCTTCTTGCGGCTGGGCTCGACGACTTCGAGCACGGCGCGGATATTCTGCTCCACGGTGAGACCGCGGAAGATCGAGGCTTCCTGTGGCAAATAGCCGATCCCGAGCCGGGCGCGCTGATACATCGGCAGCTTGGTGACGTCGTGACCGTCGAGTTCGATCGCGCCGCGGTCGGCCGGGATCAAGCCGGTGATCATATAGAACACGGTGGTCTTGCCGGCTCCGTTAGGACCCAACAGGCCGACCGCCTCGCCGCGGCGGACATAGATGCTGACGCCGCGCACCACCTGCCGGGAGCCGAAGCTTTTTTCCACGCTATGCACAGCCAGGTAGCCCGGCCGCCGCAACAGCTGCGGCGCCCCGGCTGCTGCGCCGGTGGTTTTGGCTTTCGGACGTGGCCGGGGCCTTTCAGCCGCAGGAGACGGGCGCTCAGTGCGCGGATCGGCATAGGAGGGGTCGATGCGCGCCATCGGCGGCGCATCCCGCACCGGGCTCGCCAGCATCGAGCCGAAGCCATCGCCGAGCGAGGTGATATCGTCATGCGCGCGGCCAAAGCTCTGCGATTTGCGCTTCGCCGAACGCCGCCGGAACATGCCGAGTAAGTCCACCATCGAAGCTCAGCTCAGCCTTTCACGCTGATCCCGCGGAAGACGCCCCACGGGGGGATCGATTCGCTTGCGAACCATGAAGGAATGGACGTCCGTTGCCCAGCCGCACCCGCCGCTCCCGAGGTGCTTATCCCCGCGCCGGCACCCGCTAGATACAGGCTCACCCTGCAAGCTTCAACGGTGGCCGCCGCGAGGCTGAGGCAAACGTTTGATATTATTTCGGTTTATTTGAGGCTGGCGCTCCGCCCGGGGTGGCAAGGCCCGGAATGCCTGGAGGCCCGCCGCCCTGCTGGCCGGAAGAAACGAACAGGCCCTGGACCTTGCCGCTGTCCGATTCGACCCGCGAGACCCCTGTCGTCATGTCCACGATCAGCCGGTCCCCCCGCAATACATTCTTGCCCTGGGTGAGGACGACGCCGCCCCCCATCGTGACCAGATTGGTCTTGGTGTCGAACACGGCCTTTTCGCCGGTCACGACCTGGTCCTTCTGGGTGACGACGACGTTGCCGTGTGCCTCCAGCCGGCGGATCGAGGAGCTGCCGTCAGGACCCGGCGTAGCAGACTGCATCGGTGCGGCTTTGCCGGCCTTCGCGTTGCCGCCCGCCCCGGGCTGATTTTTCGATTCGTAGAACACCACGAGTGTGTTGGAGGTCATGGTGGTATCGCCCTGCACCACCTTCACATTGCCGGAAAACGTCGCTTCCTTCTGCTTGTCGCGCATTTCGAGCGTTGCCGCCTCGATCTGGATCGGCTGGTCCCGATTCTGCGAAAAGCCTTGCATCGCGTTGGGTACGCCCTGCACCGAGCTCTGCGCACGGGCATCGCTGGCCGCATAGGGCAGCGCGAACATGGCGGCGCAGGCGGCGATGCTATACGCGATCCGCGCCGTCCTGAACCGGGCCCAAGAAAACATCGTCATGAACATCATTTCGGGTTGGCGGACCTGTGGGATGAAGACCGCGACCTGGAATGCACCGGTGCCGGTTCCGGAGGAGGGGGAGCCGGCTGCGCCGAGGCGGTAGCAGATTCCGCCGGTGGATCGGAGGGAGGCAGCCTGTCCAGATGCATCACGACGTTGCCTTCGAACGTTACCACTTCGCCGCCGCCGGTAATCCTGAGCCGGTCCGACGACAGCGTTCCATTCGTCAATTTGACATCGACATGATGGTCCGAAGTCACTGTCCCCTTCGCCATGTCGACAAACGCCTGGCTCAGCCGTGCTTGATACCCTGCCGAGGTTTGCAAAAAGATATCGTCATGCAGGTCCAGCGTCTGGTCCTTGGTGTTCATGAACCCCTTTTTGGCGTCGAGCGTAAGCATCGATTGGTCCTCCATCAGCATCTTGCCATGCAGGATCTTGAGATCGAGGTGATCGGGATCGGTGACGTCCTGGATCGCGGCTTTCGCCCAGACGTCGTAGGGCCGCTTATCAGGCGTGTAACCGGACAAATGCGGCGATTCCATCGTGATCTTGGTGCCGGAGACAACGAGGTTGTCGACATCGACAGGCAATTTGGGCAGCAGCATCCGGAACGGATTGAAGATCGAAATTCCGATAATCATCGACATCGCCAGCAGCACGGCGGCAGGAACCGCGATACGCAGCACCCGCACCATCCGGCTATGGCGTGCCGCCGCGGCAAAGCGCGCCTCCAGTCGGGCATCATAGACTGCCGTTTGGCTTCGAATCGAATTCACCGCTGCTCCAAGGCGCTGGCGCTCATCAAGCGCCTGATCTTGTCAAACCATCCGTAGCTGACGAAAAAGCTCCGCTGTCCCTTCAATAGGTTTAAGCCCGATCTTTGGGCAAACCAGACCTTGGTTCAACAAAATGCGGATCGCGAAGGCCGGTCGCGCCATCCCAATCTATCCGGGCATGATCTGCCGATGCAGGCCAGACATCTTCCGAGGAGTGTGTCCGAAACGGGGCGGAGAGCGGTGCAAACTGTGTTTGTTCGGCAATTCACGAATGAGCGAAAATATCCTCGGCCTCCCAGCCTTGCAGGTCGAGCTTGGCGCGCGTCGGCAGGAAATCAAAACAGGCTTGCGCCAGTTCGGTACGGCCTTCGCGCGCAATCATGGCATCCAGTCTCTCGCGCAAGGCATGCAGATGCAGCACGTCGGACGCTGCATAGGCCAGTTGCGCCTCATTCAGGACATCGGCACCCCAATCGCTCGACTGCTGCTGCTTCGACAGTTCGATATTGAGCACCTCGCGCACCAGGTCCTTGAGGCCGTGACGGTCGGTGTAAGTGCGGCACAACCGCGAGGCGATCTTGGTGCAGTAGACCGGCTGCGGCATTACGCCGAAATTGCCGTAGAGCGCGGCGAGATCGAACCGGGCGAAGTGGAAAATCTTGGTGATCTTGGGATTGGCCAATAACGCCTTCAGATTCGGCGAATCGGTGTGCCCCTTCGGGATCTGCACCACATCGGCACTGCCATCACCGTTTGACATCTGCACCACACAGAGCCGGTCGCGATGCGGATGCAGCCCCATGGTCTCGGTATCGATCGCCACCGAATCGGTGTAGCGGGACAGATCGGGCAGATCGCCGCGATGCAGGCGGATGGTCATGATCTTCAAAACCTCGTCGAATCGATGCGGATCAAACTACCGCCCGAACCCAAAACAGGCGAGCGGCGCCTGGCAGAAATACATCAACCCGAAAATGAATCATACGGCCAGCATATTACCATCCCTTAACAGGCTTGATTTTACGCTGTTTTTCGAACATGCCAGCGGCTCGCGACCCGGCCATTCCGCCTGGACAATGTCTCGCCTGCTTTTGCAGGTTCAACCATTCGATTGAAACTCGGCTTTGCGCGGGTGTCGTGGCAATCAGGCTGGACCGACCCCATTTTCTCGGCGGCAAACGCAGCGCTGCCGTCCGGCGCCGACCCTTCCATCAGCTGAATATTGAGTGTCATGACCGAACAAACCTTGGCTGCATCGATCGAGGATCAACAGCAACTGGAGCGCGGCTTTTCGAGCTATCAGACGCGCCTCGTGGCGCTTCTGGCGCTGGCCCAGTTCACGGTCATTCTCGACTTCATCATCATGTCGCCGCTCGGCGCCATCATCATGCCGGCGCTGAACATCACGGCGGCACAGTTCGGTGTGGCGGTCTCGGCCTATGCCTTCAGCGCCGGCATTTCCGGCGTGCTTGCCGCGGGCTTTGCCGATCGGTTCGATCGCAAGCGGCTGCTATTGTTCTTTTATGCCGGCTTCACCGCCGGTACCACGCTGTGCGCGCTGGCGCCGAACTATCACCTGCTTCTGCTCGGCCGGATCGTGACCGGACTATTTGGCGGCGTGATCGGCTCGATCGTGCTGGCGATCGTCACCGATTTGTTTCCACTGCATCTACGCGGCCGCGTGATGGGCTTTGTGCAGACCGCGTTTGCCGCAAGCCAGGTGCTGGGCATTCCGGTCGGCCTGTTTCTCTCCAATCACTGGAATTGGCATGTCACCTTCGGCGCGCTGGTCGGCCTGGCGATCGTCACCATCATTGCCATCCTGTTTCTGATGCAGCCGGTGAATGCGCATTTGCGGCTCAAGCAGGACAGGAACGCGTTTGCACATCTCATCGCCACCGTCGGACAGCCGCGCTACACGCTGGCCTTCATGGTCACCACCCTGCTCGCTACCGGCGGCTTCATGCTGATGCCGTTCGGCAGTGCCTATACCGTGCACAATCTCGGCATCGACATCATCAACTTGCCGACGATCTATCTCGTCTCGGGCCTGTTCAGCATCTTCACCGGCCCGCTGGTCGGACGGGCCAGCGACCGGTTTGGCAAGTTTCCGACTTTCGTGTTCGGTAGCCTGATGTCGGTGGTGATGGTGACGATCTATACCCATCTCGGCCGGGTGACGCTGCCAACCGTCATCCTGGTCAACGTGCTGATGTTCGTCGGCATCTTCTCGCGGATGATTCCGTCGCAGGCGCTGATTTCGGCAATTCCGGTGCCGAGCCAGCGCGGCTCGTTCAGTGCAATCAGCGCGTCGCTGCAGCAGCTTTCCGGCGGCCTCGGATCGGTGCTGGCGGCGGCGATCATCGCGCAGAATGCCGACGGCTCGCTGTTGCATTTCGACCGGCTCGGCTACGTCGTCGTCGCCACCTCGATCCTGTCGCTGATCGCGATGTATTTCGTGCAGCGGCAGGTCGCGAAACAGACCGGCGAGGCGCTGGTCTGAGGCTTTGAGCCCTGGGGCTGCTGCAGGATCGGCAGACGATCGGCCAGCCGTCCCGAGTTTCATCGTCACCGGGCCATCGGTGAAATCGGGACGGCGGCTGACCGCGGACCTTGATGAAGGCAGCAGCCTCGTTTGAATGATCGAAGGTTCAGCTCGAAATCGCGCTCGCTGCGATATTCACCATCAAAGCGACCAGCGCGGTGTTGTAGACAAAGGACACGATGCCATGCGCGGTGGCGGTGCGGCGGATGGTCTTGTCGGTGATGCCGACGTCGGAGACCTGCGCGGTCATGCCGATCACGAACGAGAAATAGACGAAGTCCCAATAGTCGGCGTGCTCATGGGTATCGCCGCTCGGAAACTGCAGGCCGCCAGGCTTGCTGCCGCGGTAGAATTCGTGGGCATAATGCAGCGCAAAGGTGGTGTGCACTGCGGCCCAGGACAGTGTGATGGTGATGGTGGCAAGCACCAGCTCCGGCACGCTGTGATGCGAGGTGCCGAGCTCGGACACAATTGCGGCGATGCTGGCGAAGGCGCCGAGACTCGCCACCAGCAGGATCAGGAAGCGGCCGTCATCCTGC
Source organism: Bradyrhizobium sp. (assembly GCA_035547995.1). Lineage (GTDB taxonomy): Bacteria > Pseudomonadota > Alphaproteobacteria > Rhizobiales > Xanthobacteraceae > Bradyrhizobium. The sequence continues at coordinate 17,084 of DASZTN010000008.1, forward strand.
AGCACTGCATTCCGCTTGATATGCGAAAGCCCGCTGCGCACCACCATGGTGTAGACCAGCAGCAGATAGGCGGCGATGAAGACATCCCAGCCGATCAGCGCGCGCGTCACTGCGCGTAGCGACGTCGGCAGCAGGAAGAATGCAACGATGCCGATGAGGACCGAAATGAAGGTGCGCGGCCGTCCATAGACGACCCGCACCGGTCGCGCCATCCTGCGGAAACGTTCGATGACGGGATCTTCGGCCTCGCCCGTCACCGGCATGGTCAGCTCTTGCGTTCGGCAACGAAACGCGCCGCGGCGCGCAGCACGTCTCCCTTGACGCCGAAGATCGAAAGCGCGGCATCGGCGCGCGCCAGCAGGTCACGCAGGCGTTGCTTGGCGCCGTCGATCCCAAGCTGGGTGACGAAGGTGGTCTTGCCAAGCGCCGCATCCTGTCCGGTCTGCTTGCCGAGCGCGGCAGCATCGCCTTCGACGTCGAGCAGATCGTCAGCGATTTGGAAGGCCTCGCCCAGCGCACGGCCGTAATCGTCGAGCGCCTGATATTCCTTCGCCGACGACTGGCCGAGGATCGCCCCGGCAATGCAGCCGAAGCGCAACAGCGCACCGGTCTTCATCTGCTGCAACCTCGCGACGTCGACCGGCTCGCGGTCGCCGAACCGGCCTTCACCGGCAAGGTCGAGCATCTGACCGCCGGCCATGCCGCCGATGCCGGCGGCCCGCGCCAGCGCCCGGGTCAGCAGCAGCCGCACATTGGCGTCCTTGTGGATCTCGTCGCGGGTGATGATGTCGAATGCCAGCGTCAGCAGCGCATCGCCCGCGAGGATCGCGGTAGCGTCGTCATAGGCCTTGTGCAGGGTGGGGCGGCCACGGCGCAGGTCGCTATTGTCCATCGCCGGCAGGTCGTCATGGATCAGCGAATAGCAATGGATGCATTCGAGCGCCGCCCCCGCGAGCAGCGCGGAGTCGCGCGGCACGCCGAATACGGCGGCGCTTTCGACCACCAGGAACGGGCGCAGCCTCTTCCCCCCGCCGAGGCTCGAATAGCGCATGGCCTCGATCAGCCGCTTCGGGCGAACGATCTCGTCGGGCAGCGGCGCGTCGGCCAGAAGCCTGCCCAGCAAGGCTTCGGTATCCTCCGCCGTCTGGTCCAGGCGTTTCGAAAAGTCGGCAGTCGTCGCAGTCATCTAGAATGGCTCCAGGTCAATTTGGGCCGGACAATCGGTTATGAAGGAGCCTTCGTCAATTCCAATGCCGGCTGGATGGACGCCTTAAAAGTGCTGGAAAACCCCCGAATTATCATGGGGATGTCACCGAGGCCCGGTCCATTGGGGGTGCCAGGTCTTAACCAGAAACCTCAGTTTTGCGCATTGTCCGAAGTTTATTGCTGATTTTGCTCGTCGTGCTGGCGCTGCCCTATCTGCTTGTGCCGTTCTATCGCACAGGCCATCCGGTCTCGACCCTGATGGCCTGGCGCTGGCTCAAGGGCGCGCCAGTGTTGCGGCAATGGATCGATCTCCGCGCCATGTCGCCCTATCTGCCGCGCTCGGTGGTCGGGGCCGAGGACGCGAAATTCTGCATCCACCATGGCATCGATTGGGACGCCCTCAATGACGTGATCGAGGACGCCGAAGAAGGCGAGGTCACCCGCGGCGGCTCGACCATCACCCAGCAGGTCGCCAAGAACCTGTTCCTGTGGCCCGGCCGGAGCATCGTGCGCAAGGCGCTGGAATTCCCGCTGGCGCTGTGGATCGATTTCGTGCTGCCGAAGCAGCGGATCCTGGAAATTTACCTCAACATCGCCGAACTCGGGCCATCAGGCCAGTTTGGCGCCAATGCGGGTGCGGAATACGCCTTCGGCCGGCCGGCTTCCAGCCTGACGCCGCACGAGGCGGCGCTGTTGGCCTCGATCCTGCCCAACCCGATCAAGCGCAGCGCCCGTAACCCGGGACCCGGCCTGCGCCGGCTGGCCGGGACCTACGTGATCCGGGCCAAATCCCAGGAGCTGCTGCACTGCTGGCACTGAAATTGGGCTGTTGAGCCGAAAACAGGACGGTTTTGTCCCGAAAGCGGCTAGCTTTATATGACCTCATCCTCTATAAGCCCGCCCTTATCGGCGTTTTAGCTCGCGCCCAAGGCGCTGAGCCGTCCGGTTGCGGACGATGCCCCAAAATACTCCCTTGGAGCTACCCCCTTAGAGGATACCGATATGGCTGTTCCCAGAAGAAAAACATCGCCGTCGCGGCGTGGCATGCGCCGTTCGGCGGATGCGTTGAAGAAGCCGACCTATGTCGAGGACAAGGACTCCGGCGAGCTGCGCCGTCCGCATCACCTCGATTTGAAAACCGGCATGTACAAGGGCCGACAGGTTCTGAAGAAGAAAGAATCCTGATCGCGTTTGTGGTTTCCCGGGTCTTTAAGGATCCGGGCGCTGGCTCCTGCGACCAACGTCCAATCCGTCCAGCGGCGGTAGCACCTGAATTCGGCCCACGAGTGAGATAAGACGGTTCCCGCGGCGGGTTGTTAGGGGTATCCCAAGCCTCGCCGGAGAACGATTGATTCTCCAGCTCGAAACAAGGCGCCGTTTTCCATGGTCGGTTTTCCGCTGCTTCTGATCCCGGTCGCGCTCTACAACATCATCGTGTTCCTGATGCCCAGCGTGTCCTTCGGCGATACGCTGGTGAAGGTGCCCCTGATCTCCGGCGCCGACTGGCCGGTGAACCTGACCGACGTGCTGCTTGCCCTCGGCATCCTGCTGTTGCTGCTCGAGGTCATCAAGGGCGCACGTCCCGGCGCGAAATATTTGATGGATCATCTGCTGTCGCTGATCATCTTCGGCGGCGCTGCCGCCGAATTCCTGATGTGGCCGCGTTTCGGCACCTCGACCTATTTCCTCCTGACATTGCTCGCGCTGGCTGATTTCCTGTCGGGCACCGCGTTGCATGTGCGGCGCGGCCGCCGGGTCGTGATGGCGCCTGTGGCCGCGCCAGGCAGTGTTGCCACCGCCGGGCCGCAATATGCTCCGCCGCCGCCGGCCCCCGCGGCACCGCCTGAATCACCAACGCCGGCTGCGGCGCCGGTCGTCGAGCCCATGCCAGTGGATCGCCTCGAACCGAAGGAGGCGCAACCTGACTCCGGCGCGGCATCGCCGGAAGTGGCCTCGCCCGAGCTGCAGCCCGGCCACGCTTCACCGTCGCCGGAAGAGCCCAAGCATTGATACCTAGGGTTTTCGCGCGAAGGCCGGTCCCGGACTTGATCCAAGACGGAATCGTTTCGCGCCGAGAAAATGTGTCAAAGCACTGGGGGCGGGCTCTGCTGCGTCAGAACCGGTGACCAAGCGCTAGCTCAGGTGATTTTCCTGCGCCCGCACACCGGCATCCTCGATCCGGTGCTGGCTGGTGCGATAGGCCGAAAACGCATTCAGCGCCGCCGCTGGTCCTGGGCTGGGTGCAAATGGATTCTGCGTCTCGGTTGCAATCAGCTGGGTGACAAAGGTCGAGTTGGGCTGGGGCGGCTCCTGGCACATCGACCATTCCGCCGTCTGGACCTGCGGCACCAGCGCCCTGCAGGACGAGGTCTCCGCGGCTTCCGCGCTGTCGCCTATTGCCTGCTCCACGCCATCGTCACGCAACATCGTAAATCCGGTTCGGCTAAGACCTGTCTCGTTTTGGAACTTTCAATTCCTCATCATCTTCCTGTCGCAAAGCCTATGCCGAAACCACACTCATCGTTCCACGCCCATCACCCAAGGTGGTTTCCGGTTTATTTATGGGTGATTGGCAGTTTAGGCACTATGCTCCGGGGCCGGAAATCACTCCGGCACTGTCCCGAAACGAGGCGAGTGTGACATTGGCCCCTCCGCAAGCTTCAACCATATTGGCCACGCTCGGGCAGGTGGCATTCGTCTGGGACATCACAACCGACCAGATCGCCTGGAGCGATCACGTCGCCGCGGTATTTCCCGACATTCCGCCGGAGGCGCTGACGAGCGCGAGCGCATTTTCCAGGCTGATCGAACCGAACCGCACGATCCGCAGCGATGCCTTGACCCCGTCTCCGCTCGCCCGGAGCGCGGAGGGCGCGCCCTACCGGATCGAATATGGGATACGGGCAAGCACGGCGGCCCCCATCAGCTGGATCGAGGAATCCGGCGTCTGGTTCGCCGATAGCAGCGGCAGGCCGGTCCGCGCGCAAGGCATCGTCCGGGCGAACAATGATCGTCACGCCCGTGACGAGCAGCTCTTGAAATTGTCGCAGCACGATCCGCTCACTGGCGAACTCAACCGTACCCATCTGATCGCCGCGCTTGCCGAGACCATCGAGGAAGTGACGCGCTTCCGCTCTGCTTGCGCCTTCATGCTGATCGGCATCGATCATCTGGCCCGCATCAATGATGCCTTCGGTTTCGACGTCGCCGACGCGGTGATCGCGGAAGTGGCCGCGCGGATCCGCGCCCGCCTGCGCGCCGGCGATGTGCTCGGCCGCTTCTCCGGCAACAAGTTCGGCCTGATCCTGAAGAACTGCACCGTCGATGACACCAATGTAGCCGCGGAGCGTTTTCTCGCCGCCGTGCGCGATGAAGTGGTGCCGACCAGATCCGGGCCGGTCTCCGTCACTGCTTCGATCGGCGCAGTGAGCGTGCCGCGCTATGGCCGCGACGCCGATGAAGCGATCAACCGTGCCCAGGAGATTCTCGATGCCGCGAAGCGGCGCCGCGCCGGCTCGTTCGCGCTGTGGCGTCCGAACGTCGAGCGCGATGCGCAGCGCCGCGTCAACATCCGCGTCACCGACGAAATCGTCACGGCCTTGAATGAACGGCGGATCGTCACGGCGTTCGAGCCGGTGGTGGAAGCGGCTTCGCGCGATGCGGCTTTCTATGAATGCCTGGTTCGCATGGAGCAGCCCGATGGCCAGGTGCTGGCGGCGCCGGATATCGTGCCGGTAGCAGAAAGGCTCGGCCTGATCCGGCTGGTCGATCACCGCGTGCTCGAGCTTGTGATCGCCGAACTTGCAGCGGCGCCGGACATTCGGCTCAGCCTCAACATCTCGCCCGAGACCACGATGGATTGCGACTGGTGGGCGTCGATCGAATCATTGATGCACGCGCATCCCGGCATCGGCGAACGGCTGATCGTGGAAATCACCGAGACGGTCGCAATCCAGGATGTCGATGACGTCCGCGGTTTCGTCACCCGGCTGAAGAATTTCGGCAGCCGCATTGCCATCGACGATTTCGGGGCCGGCTATACCTCGTTCCGAAATCTGCGCAAATTTGGCGTCGATATCGTCAAGATCGACGGTGCTTTCGTGCAGAACATCGCGCATTCGGCTGACGATCGCGCCTTCGTGCAGACGCTGATCGATCTGGCGCGGCGGCTCAACATCAAGACCGTGGCGGAGTGGGTGCAGGACGAGGAATCGGCCATGATGCTGCGCGACTGGGGCTGCGATTACATCCAGGGCCGCTTGATCGGGCTCGCATCAACGGAGCGGCGCTGGAGAAAGCCGGCCGCTGACGGGTCATCTGCGGGCCGGACCAGCTAACCGTCGAACAACAGCCAAAAGCCTGGTTCTGATGCGATCAGCGCCAGGCTTTGGAAGCGATCACTCTTCCTTCTTGGTTTCCTTTGACATGCGGTCGAGCCGCTCCTGCATGTCCTTCATCTGACGACGCAGATCGTCGATATTGCCTTCCTCCGGCGCGGTTTCCGGGGCTTTGTCGGCCTCGGTGCTGCGCGGTGGCACGAATGGCTTGAACATCGAGAACGTCTGCTGGAACAGCTCCATGTTGCGCCGGACCTGCTCTTCCAGCGGCGCAAACGGTGTCCCGCTCAAGGTGCTCGCAATCTGCTTGCGGAATTTCTCCTGCTCCTTGGTCAGCGTGTCGATGGATTGTTCGAGATATTTCGGCACCACCATCTGCATGCTGTCGCCATAGAAACGGATCAATTGCCGCAAGAACGTGGTCGGCAGCAGATTCTGTCCGGCCTTGTTTTCCTGTTCGAAGATGATCTGCGCGAGTACCGAGCGGGTGATGTCGTCACCGGTCTTGGCGTCGTAGACGAGGAAGTCCTCGCCTTCCTTCACCATCGCGGCGAGATCTTCGAGCGTCACGTAAGTGCTTGTACCGGTATTATAGAGCCGCCGATTCGCGTATTTCTTGATCGTGGTGGGTTGGTCTGTTTTCGCCATGGGCTCACACAATGACACCGAGGACGGGGGACCCCACGGCATCGCCGAAGGGCAATCGAGCAACGCAACGCAACAAAGTAAGCATTTTCAACAAAGTTCGGCTACCGTTTTATGCACGACGGTTAATTTGGTGCACAATGTTGCGCAGCAAAGACCCAAACCCGATTAATTCAGCAGCAGCGCAGCGGCATTTCCGCCCTCTGGCCGATTGACACTTAATCCTTAGGTTAACAGGATAGAACCGAGAGACAGGCCCGCCATCCGGCCGCCCGCCATCCATTTTCTCAAGCTCTAGGAGATGTCCATGTCAGACGATGTCGTCATCGTCAGCGCCGCCCGCACCCCGGTCGGCAGTTTTAACGGCGCCTTCGCCACCACGCCGGCCCACGACCTCGGCGCGGTCGCCATCCGGACCGCGCTGGAGCGTGCCGGCGTCGAGCCGGCGCGGGTATCCGAAGTCATCATGGGGCAGATCCTGACCGCAGCCCAGGGCCAGAATCCCGCCCGCCAGGCCTCGATCGCCGCCGGCATTCCGGTGGAAAGCCCGGCCTGGGGCGTCAACCAGCTTTGCGGGTCGGGCCTGCGCTCGGTCGCGCTCGGCTACCAGGCGCTGATGAACGGCGATTCCGAGATCGTGGTCGCCGGCGGCCAGGAATCGATGAGCATGGCGCCGCATGCGCAATATCTGCGCGGCGGGGTCAAGATGGGCAACCTGGAACTGGTCGACACCATGATCAAGGACGGGCTGTGGGACGCCTTCAACGGCTACCACATGGGCAACACCGCCGAGAACGTCGCCCGGCAATACCAGATCACCCGCGCCCAGCAGGACGAATTCGCCGTCGGTTCGCAGCAGAAGGCCGAGGCCGCGCAGAAGGCCGGCAGGTTCAAGGACGAGATTGCCCCGGTCACCGTCAAGACCCGCAAGGGCGACATCGTGGTCGATGCCGACGAATATCCGCGTCACGGGGCCACGCTGGACGCGATGGCCAAGCTCAAGCCGGCCTTTGAGAAGGACGGCACCGTGACTGCTGGCAGCGCCTCCGGCATCAATGACGGCGCCGCTGCCGTGGTGCTGATGACCGCCAGGCAGGCCGCCAAGGAAGGCAAGAAGCCGCTCGCCCGCATCGTCTCCTGGGGCCAGGCCGGCGTCGATCCCAAGATCATGGGCACCGGCCCGATCCCGGCTTCCCGCACCGCACTCAAGAAGGCCGGCTGGAACGTCGCCGACCTCGACCTGATCGAGGCCAACGAGGCGTTCGCTGCGCAGGCCTGCGCCGTCAACAAGGACCTCGGCTGGGATACGTCAAAGGTCAACGTCAATGGCGGCGCGATCGCGATCGGCCATCCGATCGGGGCATCCGGCGGCCGCGTGCTGGTGACGCTGCTGTACGAAATGCAGAAACGCGATGCCAAGAAGGGCCTCGCCACGCTGTGCATCGGCGGCGGCATGGGCATCGCTATGTGCATTGCACGCGACTGAACAATAGGCAGACTGATGAGTTGAACGATGAAAAGATCATCTGTCAACTTCAGTCCGCACTGATAGAAATCAATGCCCGGTCTCGCGCCGGGCATTTTTATCTTGGAGCGATTATCGTGGAGAGGTCATCAAAAGACCGGCTCAAATCCGGCATATAAAACGCGACCAAGGAGGGAATCGAAATGGCACGTGTGGCATTGGTGACGGGAGGTACGCGCGGTATCGGCGCGGCGATCAGCAGGGCGTTGAAGAACGCCGGCTACAAGGTCGCGGCAACCTATGCCGGCAATGACGCCGCAGCGGAGAAGTTCAAGGCCGAGACCGGCATTCCCGTTTACAAATGGGATGTCAGCTCGTTTGAGGCCTGCGCCGACGGCGTGAAGAAGGTCGAAGCTGATCTCGGGCCGGTGGATGTCCTCGTCAATAATGCCGGCATCACCAAGGACACCGCTTTCCACAAGATGACCCTCGAACAGTGGAATTCGGTCATCAACACCAATCTCGGCTCGCTGTTCAACATGACGCGCCAGGTGATCGAGGGCATGCGCGCCCGGAAATTCGGTCGCGTCATCAGCATTTCCTCGATCAACGGCCAGAAAGGCCAGTTCGGCCAGGTGAACTATTCGGCTGCCAAGGCCGGTGACCTCGGCTTTACCAAGGCGCTTGCGCTGGAGAACGCCAAGATCGGCATCACCGTGAACGTGATCTGCCCAGGCTATATCAATACCGAGATGGTACAGGCGGTGCCAAAGGACGTGCTGGAAAAAAGCGTGCTGCCGCAGATCCCGGTCAATCGCCTCGGCGAGCCCGAGGAGATCGCCCGCGCCGTGGTGTTTCTCGCCGCCGACGATGCCGGTTTCATCACCGGATCGACGCTCACGGTGAATGGCGGGCAGTACCACGCGTGATGTTTTGATGTAGTCATTCCGGGACACGCGTTCAGCGTGGACCCGGAATCTTGATTTCGGGGCTTTGCCCGGTTTTCCTCGCGCCCCGGAATGACGGATCAATGACCTCGCGCACTGCCACGCTGATCGGACTGACCGCGATCCTGATGTGGTCGCTGCTGGCGGTGATGACGGTCGCAACCGGCACCATTCCCGCCTTTCAACTTGCGGCCATGACCTTTGCGATCGGCGCGATGGTGGGATCATTCGCCTGGTTCGGCCGGTGGGAGGCGATGAAATCGCTGCGCCAGCCGCTGGCTGTGTGGCTGGTCGGGGTCGGCGGTCTGTTCGGCTATCACGCGCTGTATTTCCTGGCGCTGCGCTTTGCACCGCCGGCCGAAGCCGGATTGCTCAACTATCTCTGGCCGCTCCTGATCGTACTGTTCTCGTCGCTGCTGCCCGGCGAGCGGCTGGCGCCGCATCACATCGTCGGCGCGCTGCTTGGACTTGCCGGTACGGTGCTGCTGTTCGCAGGCAATCGTGGCCATGAGTTTACGCCGGGACAGATTCCGGGGTTGATCGCGGCCTTTGTCGCGGCCTTCGTCTGGGCGAGCTATTCCGTGCTGTCACGGCGGTTCAAGGCGGTGCCGACCGACGCGGTCGCCGGCTTTTGCCTGGTGACGGCGCTATTGGCTGCCGCCGTGCATTCGCTGATCGAGGTGACGGTGTGGCCGCAGACCATCATTCAATGGCTTGCGATTGCCGGGCTCGGCATAGGTCCCGTGGGCGCAGCGTTCTATGCCTGGGATATCGGCATGAAGCGTGGCGACATCCGCGTGCTCGGCGCGGCATCCTATGCGACGCCGCTGCTCTCGACCGGATTCCTGATCCTGGCCGGCTTCGCCAAACTGAGCTTTGTCATTGCAGTCGCGGCGGTGCTGATCGCGGGCGGCGGATTGATCGCTGCGAAAGACATGGTGTGGAAGCGCTAGACTGGCAGGAGTTCGGAGCGAACCCCGAACGACGAGGTGCGGCACGCCCTACGAGGGCGTCCAGTCCTTTGGTGCCAGCTCGAAGGTTGCAAAATCGAATCCAGGCGCGACGGTGCATCCGACCAGCGTCCAGTCGCCCGCGGTTTCAGCCGCCTGCCAGGCTTGCGCCGGCACGATCGCCTGCGGCCTTTCGCCGGCAGCAAGATCGCTCCCGAGCCTGACGCTGCGTTGACCTCCGTCGTCGGCAATCTGCAATATCAGCGCGCTGCCGGCGTAGTGGTGCCAGATCTCGACCGCATCGATCCGGTGCCAGTGCGAGCGTTCGCCGCGCGCGAGCAGGAAATAGATCGCGGTCGTAACGGAGCGTCCGCCATCGTCGACGCGCTTATCGCGAAAGGTCTCGCGGTAATGGCCGCCTTCGGGATGCGGCTGAAGGCCAAGCCGGGCAATGATGTCGGCGGCCGATAAAGCGTTCATCAGGATTTGTTCTTGCGCTCGCGCAATTCGCCGAACACGTCGGCCGGATTGGCGCCCTTCATGTGCAGGCCGGCGGCAACCGCAGGTTCATCGGCGCGCAGGAACACATTGGCCTTCTTCTCGGCGCCGAGCTTTGACGGAATGGTCGGCTGACCCGCGGCGCGCAGCCGCGTGACTTCCTCCGCACGCGCTTTCAGCACCGGATTGTCCGGCTCGATGGTGAGTGCGAATTTGACGTTGGAGGCGGTGTATTCGTGGCCGCAATAAAGATCGAAATCGTCAGGCAGCGCCCGCAGCTTCAACAGCGAATCCCACATCATCGGATAGGTGCCCTCGAACACCCGGCCGCAGCCGATCGAGAACAGCGTGTCGGCGGCGAACACCGCCTTTTCATTGTCGAAGACGTAGCTGACATGGTCCAGCGTATGACCCGGCGTCTCCAGCACCCGGACCAACAGGCTGCCGATCTTCAGCACATCGCCCTGCTTGGTGCGCAAGTCGACATTGGCGATTTTGGTGGTCTTGTCGTGCGGCGCCACCACCCGGCACTTGTATTTGTCCTTCAGTTCGGCAACCCCGCCGACATGGTCGTGATGGTGGTGGGTGATCAGGATATCGGTCAACGTCCAGCCTTCCCGCTCGAGCGCCTCGATGACGGGAGCCGCTTCCGGCGCGTCGATCGAGGCGGTGGCCTTGGTGGCGGGATCGTGGATCAAATATCCGAAGTTGTCAGAGAGACAGGGGAACAGGCGAATCGCGGCGGCCATGTAAGCTCCATGATCCAGAATAGGGCGGCAGCGCCAACGCGCCGCCACATCCGGCTCGGATTTATGGCGTTAACGCCAAATCGGCAAGGCGATATTGGGGTGGGTTTTCTCAGCCCTCGACATGTTACATTGGGTGCATGGGTATCGATGTTATCGATCTCCGCGACTTCTATTCGCAGCGTCTCGGCATTGTGGCGCGGCAGTTGATCAATCGCGGCATCCGGGCGCACTGGCCGAACGCGGAGGGACAGCGGGTGCTGGGCCTCGGCTATCCTACGCCCTATCTCGGGCTGTTTCGCGAAGACAGTGAACGTTGCATTGCCTTCATGCCGGCGCGCCAGGGCGTGCTGAAGTGGCCGACCGCACGGCCGACGCTTGCGACCCTGGTCGATGAAATGTCGCTGCCGCTACCGGATTCGGCGGTCGACCGCATCCTGCTGGTCCATGCGCTGGAAATGTCGGACGATCCGGAAAATCTGCTGCGCGAGGTCTGGCGGGTGCTGGCGCCGTCGGGCCGGATGATGGCCGTGATTCCGAACCGGCGTGGTGTATGGACCCGCAGCGACAATACGCCCTTTGGTCACGGCCGGCCCTATTCGCGCTCGCAGATCATGCAGCTGTTGCGGCAGACCTGGTTTACGCCGACCGCCTGGGGCGAGGCACTGTTCATGCCGCCGGTGGCGGGCGGCTGGTTGCTGCGCTGGGCGATGGCCTGGGAACGTCTCGGCGCAGCGCTCTCATTGCCGTTCGCTGGCGTGCATATCGTGGAAGCAACCAAGCAGGTCTACCGCCCGATTCCCGCCCGGCGTGAAAGCAAGCGGCTGATTCCAGCCCTGCCGCCGGTGCTGGCGCCGCCGACCCCGGCAAGGGGATAGGATGAAAAAATATTCTGGTCCGCAGCGTTTACCGGCGAAAACCCGTCCGGGACCTGATCCGTTTCGCCTGGAGAAAACGCGTCCAGAAAAAAGGTCCGGTTCTGAGGCCATCAGAACCGGATCCGACGATCAAGCCGCTCGGATTTATTTCGGCCGGAGACTCACTCGCCGCCCGGATTGAAATCCTCGCTCTGGGCCGGTGCGGCCACGCTCTCGGGGCGCGGACCGTGCGGCCGGCGCCGGCGGCGCGGCGGGAAACGTTCACCACGCTCACTACCGCCATTGCCCTCATAGCCGCCATTGACCTGCGGCTGCGGGCCTCCGGTGATGAACGAGGGCAACCGGTCCACGCCGCCATTGTCGGCGATTGCCGGTTGGGGCTGCGGCGGCTGCGACTGATATTGCGGCTGCTGCTGCTGACGGTGTTCGCGATTGTGGTTGTGCTCGCGTGGCTGCTGCTGCTCGCGCGGATAGGGCTGGCCTTCGCGCGGATGATTGTCACGCGGCACGAAGGGCTGCTGCTGCACCGGGACGAAGCCGGGCTCCTGGCCAAAATTCGAATAATCAGCCTCGTCGTCACCATCATCCGGCGACATGTCGTTGTCGATGCGTGGCTGCGGCTGGTTCTGGCGCATCTGCTCCTGCGCCGCGGCGATCAGGCGGAAATAATGCTCGGCGTGCTGATAGTAATTTTCGGCGGCAACGGGATCGCCGGAGGAACGTGCGTCGCGTGCGAGCTGCACGTATTTTTCTGCAACGTGAGATGCCGTGCCGCGGATCTTGATGTCGGGGCCGTTCGATTCGAATACCCGCGTCATCGGATTCTGGCCGCGCCGGTTGTTGTTATTATTGTTGTTATTCCGGTTGCGCATCCGCTTGTTGTTTTGACCGTTTCTCATGTCTTGCCTTTATTCCAGCCCTGAAGTTTCAAGCCTTGAGGTTAACGCCTTGGATTGTCGGTATCGTCGTCGTTTTGCCCGACGCATTTCGCATCAAGGGTCTAATGGCGGTGCGGTTCGCTTGCACACCCAATTTGCCATACGTCACGGTCAACAAAGACGCGTTCCCCCACAGCCCGGCACGCCCGCCGGCTGCATCAAATCATTCCGCCTGCCAAAACAAGCACAGCTTTGTTGCGTGAACACTCGAGCGCAATAACAGGCTTTCGTTCGCTTTGCGGTCAGGTACAGCGCAAGCTCTCAATAGCCGTCGCGCCTAATTAGACCTGCGTTTTTGGAACCTCTCTCGGGGCGGACTCTCGCTCTGAGAACCCTGACCTCTCCCGTAAGATTTACGGGGCCAGTAACCCTGGGCCGATGTTGTCAGGGAACGTAGTCGCTCCCGCGGGATATTCCAAGTGGTTTTTTTGCATTTCAATCAGGCTTTATAGGGGCATTTTCCGGCCCGCAACGGCCCGCGGAATGCCGGACAGATCGGCCTTTGCCGGTCTGTCATGGATAAGCCCTGCCGTCGTCATCAATCGTTCAACTTGGCCACTTTGATCGTGGCCCACCTCGACGACGAGCGCACCGTTGGGCGTCAGAATTTTGCCCGCCTGCGCGATCAGTGTGCGGTAAGCGGCTAATCCATCGGCCCCGCCATCCAGTGCGCGATGCGGATCGTAATCGCGGACTTCCGCCGCAAGCCCCGCGATGTCGGCGGAGCGGATATAGGGCGGATTCGATACGATCAGATCAAACGGACCGCGCAACGCGGCGGCATAGTTACAGGCGACAAAAGCGCAGCGTTTGGCAAAGCCGAGATTGGCAGCGTTGTTCCTCGCGGTCTTCAGCGCCGCCAGACTGATGTCAGTGCCTACACCATAGGCATCGGGAAGTTCGGACAACAATGCCAGAAGAATCGCACCTGATCCCGTGCCGATATCGGCAATCCTTGGCTTCCTCCCTAATATGGGTACGGCGCGGAGCATTTCCAGGGCCAGTTCGACCACGGTTTCCGTATCCGGCCGCGGCACCAGCGTGGCGGCTGAAAGCGTCAGCGCCATCCCCCAGAATTCCTTTTGGCCGAGGATCCGCGCTACCGGCTCGCCGGCCAGACGACGGTGCGCCATGGCCTCGATTTGCGTCGCCTCCGTGGCGGTGAGCGGCCGCGCTGCCTGCGTGATCAGGCCGGTGAGATCGAGACCCAATGCACAGCAGACCAGCATGCGCGCGTCGAGCTCGGCCGAATCGATGGATGCCGATTCAAAGCGCCTGGCCAGCGCGCGGCGGGCGGTCTCGATGGTAAGTCCAGTGAGCGTGTCGTTCACGCCGCCGCGCCCTGCGCCGCAAGCTGGGCGGCCTGGTGCTCGGTGGTCAGCGCATCGATCAGTTCGCCCAGCGATTCACCCGACATCACCTGCGGCAGCTTGTAGAGCGTGAGATTGATGCGGTGATCGGTGACGCGCCCTTGCGGGAAATTGTAGGTGCGGATGCGTTCGGAGCGGTCGCCGGAGCCGACTTTCTCCTTGCGATCGGCGGAGCGTGCGGCGTCCTGGCGCTGGCGCTCGGCGTCGTAGATGCGCGAGCGCAGGATGTTCATCGCCGAGGCGCGGTTTTTGTGCTGAGAACGGCTGTCCTGCATCATGACCACGATTCCGGTCGGGATGTGGGTGATGCGGATCGCCGATTCCGTCTTGTTGACGTGCTGGCCGCCGGCGCCCTGCGCACGCATGGTCTCGATCTTGAGGTCTTCGTTCTTGACGTCGACATCGACATCCTCGACCTCGGGCAGCACCGCGACCGTCGCCGCCGAGGTGTGGATGCGTCCTTGCGTCTCGGTGTCGGGCACGCGCTGGACCCGGTGGACGCCGGATTCGAACTTCAGTTTGGAGAAGGCGCCGCGGCCCTGCACCTCGGCGATGATTTCCTTGTAGCCGCCGACAGTGCCTTCACTCGCGGAGATCACCTCGACCTTCCAGCCCTGCAAGGCGGCAAAGCGCTCATACATCCGGAACAGGTCGCCGGCGAACAGCGATGCCTCATCGCCGCCGGTGCCGGCGCGGATTTCCAGCACCACGTTGCGATCGTCCATGGCGTCCTTGGGCAACAGCGCGATACGGATCTGCTGCTCCAACTCGGCGATGCGCGCATGCAGCGATTCGAGCTCGGCTTCGGCCATGCCGCGCATGTCCGGTTCGGTTGCGGGATCGGCGATCAGCGTCTCGGTATCGGCGATCTCGGCCCGGGCGGCGCGATAGGCCTTCACCGCGTCGATCAGCGGGTTGAGTTCGGCGAGCTCGCGCGTGATCCGCACGTAGTTCTCCGAGTTCACCTGGCCCAGCAACTCGGCCTCGAGCGAAGCGTGATGCGCCAGCAGGACATCAAGTTTGGCTTCAGGAAGCATTTTTCAAATCGGCCATGCAGCGTTCCCTCCGCGCCTGTGGGGGAGGGGAGTTAGATTGTGTTCGTCCGAACATTTGCAAGCTCACAACGAAAGCCCTTCGGCCTCGGCAAACTCGATCAGCTTCTGGCGGATCGACACGCTGCCGGATGGTGCGTCGAGCAGCGGCATTATCATCGCCTCCGCCTTGCGGGCGTCGAGGTCGAGGATCATCGCCTTGACCGGTCCGTGCGCGGTCGCCGAAAGTGACAGCGAACGATAGCCCAGCGCGATCAGTGCCAGCGCGCCGATCGGCTTCGATGCCATTTCGCCGCACAGCGACGCTGGCTTGTTGGCGGCCTTGGCTTTGCGCACGATGTCGCGCAACGCCCGCAGGATCGGCGCCGCCAGCGTATCGAAGCGTTCGGAAACCTTGGCATTGCCGCGGTCGACCGCGAACAGGAATTGAAACAGATCATTCGATCCCACCGAGACGAAATCGACCCGCTTCAGGAGCTCGTCGAGCTGATAGAGCAGTGCCGGCACTTCCACCATGGTGCCGACATCGATCCGTTCGGGCAGCGCATGGCCATGCTGGCGCAGATAGGTCAGCTCGCGCTCGATGATGCCTTTGGCGACATCGAATTCGGCGACCTCGGTGATCATCGGAAACATGATGCGCAGCGCACGGCCGCCGCCGGCGCGCAGCAGCGCACGAATCTGGCCCCGCAGCAGGCCCGGCCGGTCGAGACCGAGGCGGATCGCGCGCCAGCCGAGCGCGGGATTTTCCTCGATCACCGTTTCCATATAGGGCAGCGCCTTGTCGCCGCCGATGTCGAGGGTGCGGAACGTCACGGGCTTGGGGCCGGCGGCGTCAAGCACCGTGCGATAGAGCGCGAGCTGATCGCTGGTGCGCGGCAGGCTCTGGCCGACCATGAATTGCAGCTCGGTGCGGAACAGGCCGATGCCGGCGCTGCCGGTGTCGTCGATATGCGGCAGGTCGAT
>DASZTN010000009.1:0-42583 GCA_035547995.1 Bradyrhizobium sp.
CACGGAGCCTTCGGCGATGAGCATTACGGAACTTTTCCTGTTTGCCCTGTCTGTCGTCGTGGCGGGAGCGGTTGCCGGAATCGTGTTCCTCTACAAAAGCGAACTCGATCGCGCCTACAGGGCCGCACGCCGGGGCAGCCTGATCGCCGGCACCAAAGCAGGGCCGATCGAATATGCGGACAATGGCTCCGGCCCTCCGCTGCTGTCGATCCACGGCGCCGGCGGCGGCTTCGACCAGGGTGTCGCCAATGCCGCCGATATCGTCGGCGAAGGTTTCAGGATCATCGCGCCTTCCCGGTTCGGATATCTGCGCACACCAATTCCGCAGGACGGGTCTGCCGCAGCGCAGGCGGATGCGCATGCAGCGCTGTTGTCCTATCTGAATGTCTCGAAGGCCGCGGTGATCGGCGCATCGGCAGGCGCGCGCTCGGCGATCGAGCTGGCGCTGCGCCATCCGGACAGGGTCACCGCGCTGGTGCTGATCAGCCCCAGCACTTACGCCCCATCAAGGCCGGTCGCGGTAGAAACCAGCCGCGGCAGCCGGCTGGTGTTCTGGCTGGTCAATCGCGGCGCCGATTTCGTCTGGTGGGCCGCCGAGACCATCGCACCATCGCTGCTCGTTCGGTTCATCGGAATCCGGCCGGAATTGTTCGCCGCTTCGCCGAAGGCCGAGCAGGCACGGGTCATGAATATCATCCGGAATATCAAGCCGCTGTCGCTGCGCTTCCGTGGCATCAATGTCGACAGCCACACCGAGCTGCATCAATTGCCATTGGAAAAAATCGCTGCTCCGACCCTGATCGTTGCAGCGCGGGATGATGGATTCAACACATTGCCGGCGGCTGAATTCGCTGCCAGCAAAATCCCCTATGCAGAACTCGTCATCTACGAGGCCGGTGGACATCTGCTGATAGGGCACGAAGGCGAGCTGCGTATGATGGTGCGCAGCTTTCTCGGCTTGCGCGACAAGGCGATGGCCGTGCTTTGACTGCAGCGCGGAATATCAGATCGGCTGCAAGCATTCGCTGCCAAATCTTCCCTTTAATTTTTATCCGCCTCACATTTGCTCAACTGCAGGTGTGCAAATCACTAAACCATCGGGCTGGCTGGGAGCTGAACGTTGCCAAGGATTCGAAATCGGCGATTCCGTTTCGAACAGCTCTTCTTCGGCACTGCAGCGCCCCTCCTGGCATACCTAATTCTTGATCCCAAGCTCGTGGCCGCCAGCGAAGCGCTGCAGATCACTGACGCATCGGTCCCGGCTTCGAGCCAGACCGGAATCGATGTCCCGCTTTCGATGACGATCCGCAACGCGTCCGACGATGCGGACCAGCTGCTGCGGGCCAGATGTCCGATTGCGAATTTCTCCGAGAAGCATACGGTGGATCGCGGAGAAGGCGCGCCGGCAATGCGCGCGATTTCTGCAATCCCGATCGCGGCCCGAACCGGCGCGGTGCTGAAGCCCGACCAATTTCACCTGATGCTGCTGCAGACACGCCAGCCACTCGTTGCCGGCGAAACATTCCGCTGCACGGTCACTTTCCAGAAGGCTGGAACCATCGAAACGGAGGTGCACGTCAAATAGATCGCCCTGGGCAGGCATCGGAGTCGCTGCCCACGCCGTCGAATATGTCGGGCGTGTGCTGCAAGGCAAAAAACACTTCAAAAAATTCCTTAGGAGGAACACCCATGAGACGCTTCGAAGGCGCTGCGCGCGCCGGCACGCTTGCGGTTGTGTTTGCCGCGACTGCTGCAATGGCGAGCTTATCTCCCGTCCGCGCGGACGATGTCACCCCACAACGCCTGCTCAATGCCGACAAGGAGGCCGGCAATTGGCTGCTGCACCACAAGGATTTCTCCGCCACCCGGTTTTCCAGCCTGAACGAAATCAACGCCGGTAACGTCAAGAACCTGAAGGTCGCCTGGACCATGCAGCTCGGCGGCGTCGAAGGCGGCGGAATCTGGACCCATGGCGGTCTCGAAGGCACGCCGATCGTCGAGAACGGCTTCATGTATGTCACCGACGGCTGGGGCTCGGTCTACAAGATCGACGCCCATGGCGGCAAAGGCACGCTGCTCTGGAAGATGGATCCGAAGACCGATCACGACTGGGCCGGCGCCGTCGCCTGTTGCGGCGTCGACAATCGCGGCGTCGCGCTGTGGGGTGATCTCGTCATCTCGCACACGCTCGACGGAAGGCTGATCGCCACCAACAAGGAAACCGGCCAGGTCGCCTGGCAGCGGCAGGTCGCCGATCCCGACAAGGGCGAAGTCATCACCGGCGCGCCGCTGATCGTGAAGGACATGGCCATCACCGGCGTTGCCGGCGCCGAATACGGCATTCGGGGCTGGATCGCGGCAACCGACCTGAAGACGCAGAAGGAAGTCTGGCGCACCTACACCATTCCCGGCAAGGGCGAACCGGGAAGCAACACCTGGAAGGATGAAAATAACGCTTCCGCCAGCGGCGGCGGCTCGACCTGGGTGACCGGCAGCTACGATCCGGCCTCCGACACCATCTTCTGGGGCGTCGGCAATCCCGGTCCGGACTGGGATAATGCCTACCGTCCGGGCGACAACCTCTACACCGACAGCACGCTCGCGCTTGATGCCAATACCGGCAAGATCAAGTGGCATTACCAGCACACGCCGAACGACCCCTATGATTACGACAGCGTGGCGGAGAACGTGCTGGTCGATGTGCCCGGCAAGAACGGAACGGAAAAGCTCGACCTCGAAGCCGACCGCAATGGCTTTGCCTATGCGGTCAACCGCGACACCGGCAAGTTCGTCTGGGGCCTTCCGTTCGTGAAGAAGGTGACGTGGACCAAGGGCATCGATCCGGAGTCCGGCAAGCCGGTGGAATATGATCCCAACAAGCAGGTGCAGACCTATGCCGTCACACCGAACCGCGAACAAAAGGTCACGGACATCTGCCCCGGCAACATGGGCGGCAAGAACTGGCCTCCCACCGCCTACAATCCGGACCTGAAGCTCTGGTACATCCCGGTGATCGAAAGCTGCAACCGGATCACGGTCGAAGAGGAAACGCCGGCGAAGCTCAAGCCGCGCGACTTCTTCACCGGCGGCGGGCCGAGCCAGCCGTTCAAGATCACCGGCAGCGTGACGGCGATCGACGTGACGACCGGAAAGGTCGCGGCCAAGGCGGAGCTTCCGTTCCCCGATCTCGGCGGCATCCTGGCAACGCCCGATCTCGTGTTCTCGGGCCAGCCATCGGGCCAAGTGATCGCCTTCGACGGCAAGTCGCTGCAGAAGCTGTGGGAATTCAACACCGGCGGCGGCGTCAACGCACCGCCGATGTCCTTCTCCGTGGACGGCAAGCAGTACATCGCCATCCTGGTCGGACTTGGTGGCGCCTGGGACAAGTGGTTCATCGATTCGACGCCCGAGCTGAAGAAGATGCAGCCGGGCTCGATGCTCTACGTGTTCTCGCTCTGACCTGACGCCGCAAGGGGCCTGGCCCGCGCCGGGCCCCTCCTCTCCTTCCAGCACGAGACATCGATGACAATTTCCAGGATTTTCTCCATCACCACGATGGTGGGATTGATGGTTGCGGTACTTTGCCCGATCGCGGCGCACTGCGAGAGCGCTGCCGATCCGACCGATGCGGGCAAGGCGGTTTTCAAACGGGCCAACTGCATGGGCTGTCACAAGTGGCACGGCAATGGCGGCGGCGGATATGGCGGCGATGCGCTGTCGCTGCGCAAGACCCAGCTCACCCGCGAGCAGATCATGGAGACGGTGCGCTGCGGCCGGCCCGGCACCGGCATGCCGTTCTTCGAACGCGGCGCCTATGACACCAGCAAATGCTACGGCATGAACCGGCAGGACGCCGGCAATCAGATGCCGCAGGAAGCCAATGTGTTTCTCCGGCCCAAGGACATCGAGGATGTCGCCGACTATGTGCTCGCGCATATCAAGGGAAAGGGCGAGCCCACTTTCGCCGAATGCGCGGCCTTCTTCTCCGCAACGTCGCGGGTCTGCGACATCTACAAGAAATCCGAGCAGGCGTCGGGCCCTGCTCCTGCAGCGGAGGCAAAATGATGCGATCGCCACGTTTGATCTTCGCGTTGGCGAGCGGCGTGCTGCTCAGCCTCGCAGCCGGCACCGCAACGGCCGGCGCGCAGCCCGGCAACGACCTGCGCGACATCCGGATCGGAATGGCGGTCAGCGCCCTGCCCGCCGCGGGCTACGTGAATTTCGCCTGCGCGAATGAACAGGGGCACGGCATCGCCGCCTGGTCGGACTGGTCGAAATGCCCATCCGATCAGGAAGGCCTGCATGCGATCCGGTTTGACTATGATCCCTCGACCAGCCGCGAAGGCACGATCGTTGCCGGACATCCGGCGATCCTGACCTTGCTGGTCGACGACAAGGGCATGGTGGCCGGCCTTCGCATCGAAACCGACCCGAAGGCGCGGCTCTACCTGCGCAAGAAAGCGTTCCTGTTCGGCATGCAGGTCAAATCGCGCTACGGCGCCGATGGCTGGACCTGCCAGGAGGCGCAGCCGAAAAATGGCGAACAGTCGGTCGGCGGCGTCTATATCAACGAGAGTTGCCGCAAGACCGTTCAGGGCCGTTCGATCACGGTGGAGCGTGCGCTTTATCGCCGGGCCGATCAGGACATGAAGTCATTCGTCGACAAGACGTCGGTCCTGATCCGGCGCGCGCAGGGCTGATTTCTTCCGCGGTTCATCCGTCATTCCGGGGCCCGGGCGTAGCGGGGAAAGCCCGGAATGACGGAGAGGCGCAACGCCGGGCCGCGTGTGATATACTCTTTTCGACAAAATATTAATTTTTCCGCGGGCGGCTCTGCTGCGAGCGCCCAACCGAACGAGCCATGTTTCGAAAATCAATTAGGCAGAAAATCGTTGGCATCGCCGCCGGATTGATCGTGCTTGCCGTCATCACCTCGGCGCTGTCGATCGTGCTGGCAAATCGCGTCGGCCATCTGCTCGACGAACTCACCAACCGGTATATCCCCGCCTATGCCCATCTCGCCCGCGTCAATATCCGTTCGATGGAGCATTCGCTGGCGCTCCGGCGCATGGCGATGGCGAAGATGCAGACGCCGCCGGACGATGCCGCCTTTGCCGCCGCGCAAAAGACCTTCGAGGAGACCGAACCCGTCCTCAACCGCGAGGCCAGTTCGGCGAGGCAACTGATCGGCGAGATCATCGCCGATCCCTCTACGCCCTCCGACAACGCCGCACTGGGCCGCATCGACGACCGGATCGACAACGCCGTCAACGATCTGCACGAGCGCCTCGACGAGGACAACGCGACGCTATTGAAGCAGCTCGATGCCAGGGATTTTGCTGCCGCCCGCGAAACCATGAGGCATTCGGACGCGCTGCGCGACGAATTCAATGGCAGGATCGAGAAGATCCGCGCCGACATGCTGGCGCAGGTGCATACCGACGCCGCGAGGGTCATGACCGCGCAGCAGCGGACGATCATCATCTCGGCAATCGTCACCGGAATTGCCGCGGTGCTCGGCTTCGTGTTCGCCATGATGGTGGGCAGCGGCATCACGCGGCCGGTGATGCGGCTGCTCGAAGGTACCCGCGAAGTCGAGGCCGGCCGGCTCGATGGCGCCATCACCATCACCACCCAGGACGAGATCGGGCAGCTTTCGGCGGCGTTCAACCGCATGATCGAGACGCTGCGCCAGAACCAGCGCATCCGCGAGACCTTCGGGCGCTACATCAACCCGCGGGTCGCCGAAGGCCTGCTCGAACAGCCGGCGATTGCCGCCACCGAGGGACAGCGCCGGGTCATGACGGTGATGTTCTGCGACATGAAGGGTTTTACCACGCTGAGCGAAGGCGTGACGCCGCGCGGCCTGGTCAAGATCATGAACCTCTATCTCTCGACCATGTCCGAGCCGATCCATGCCCACCGCGGCATCATCGACAAATATATCGGCGACGCCATCATGGCCTATTGGGGAGCGCCCTTTGTCGAGGAAACCGAGCAGGCGCAGCTGGCGAGCCTTGCCGCGATCGACATGATCGGCCGCGTCGCGCGGCTGCGCAAGGAATTGCCGGAACAGCTCGGCGTGCGCAACATCCCGATCGACTGCGATATCCGCATCGGCATCGCCACCGGCGAGGCGCTGGTCGGCAGTATCGGCTCGGATTTCATGATGAGCTACACGGTGATGGGCGACACCGTGAACCTGGCCTCGCGCCTGGAAGGCGCCAACAAGGCCTATGGCTGCCGCTGCCTGGTCTCGGAAGCCACCGCGGCCGCCTGCAAGGAGACGGTCGAATTCCGCGAGATCGACCGGCTGGTCGTGCTCGGCCAATCACAGCCGCAGACCGTATTCGAGATCATGGGCCGCAAAGGCGAACTCGAGCCCGGCCAATTGCTGGTGCGGACACATTATACCGAAGGGCTCGCCGCCTATCGGGCCCGGCAATGGGACGAGGCGCGGAGCGCCTTCGCCCGCGCACTGGAAGCCGCGCCTGGCGATAGTCCCTCCAGGACATTCATCGACCGCATCGATGCGCTGAAGCACAACCCGCCACCGGCCGACTGGGACGGCGCGTGGCACCTGGAGCGCAAATAGCGCGCTCCCTGCCCTAAGGATCGAACCGAACGCCGCCTCAGAATTTCGCCCGTGCAGGCGGACTGATTTCGTTCAGAAACGCCTGGGCGACTGCCGAGAGCACCCGCGGCCGGTGCACGCAGACCTCCAATTCCGGTCGCCAGCAGATGCGAATCCCTCAGCTTGACGCTGACCAGCAGGCCGGCCGCCAGATCGCGCTCGACCGAGAAATGCAGCCGCACCATGATCGATGTCGATGCCAATGTCGTGCATGTCGGCGATGCCGCGGCCCAAACCCGCCATGTCCTCAACATCATCAAGTCGATGGTCGGGACCGCAGGCGGCACCATGGATGACGTGACGTTCAACTCGATCTTCCTGACCGATTGGGCCAACTACGCCGCCATCAACAAGGTCTATGCCGAGTTCTTCCCGGGCGACAAGCCGGCGCGCTATTGCATCCAGTGCGGGCTGGTCAAGCCGGAAGCGCTGGTCGAGATCGCCTCGATCGCGCATGTGAAGAAACAGGCGGTAACGTGCGACTCGCAGGGTCTACCTGCCGAAAACCGGAGTCCCTGGTTCACGGAGGCCGGCTCGCCGGATTGTCAGTTTCGGCCACGGACTTGATGATCGGACCAGATCGGCGCAGTGTTGCCGCGGAAGCGTTTCAAGTGAAGTGTACCGATTAAGAAAGCTCCTCATGGTAAATAGCTGGGCCTGTTTCCGATTCGGTCGGAACAGAAAGGCCGACAAGCCAACGGATGAGCACCATGACTGCCACGTCGATGAGCCGAATAGTCGCGTTGTCCCTGGCGCTGGTCGCGGGCGGTGGGGCCGCACTTTTCTATGGCATCCGGTACGTCCGCCACGAGCCGCCAGTTGAAGCCAGAGCCGCAACCGCTGCACCCGCAGTTGCCGCGCCGGCACCTGGCGCCCAAGAGGCGGCCGTTGCAGAAGACAAGAGTTCGGCACCGCTCGCATCCGCACAAGCGCAAGTAAGCGGCCTGATGGCCGCGCTTGCACCGCCGCCGGCGTCGGACGCCACCGACGGTACGCCCAGTTTCGACGTCGCCCGGATCGAATCCACGGGTGACGCGGTGATCGCGGGGCGGGCCGCACCCGGCGCAACCGTGGAATTGCTGCGTGACGGTGAGCCCCTTGATCGGGCGATCGCGGATCAGTCCGGCCAGTTCGTCATGACGCCGACCCGGCTTCCTCCGGGCAGCTACGAACTGGCTTTGCGGTCCAGACAACCTGACGGCAAGCAAGTCACATCCAAACAAACCGTAAAGGTCGCGCTTGAGCCGAACCCACCGCAGAATCCGGTGGCGCTCATGACCTCGGTACCGTCCAATGTTCCAGAGAACGGTCTGGTCACCGGCTCCGTCCCGGAGCAGGCCGCCTCCTCCGAGCGGCAGCAACCGAACGCAGCTTCCGCCACGGCCGCCGCTTCGCCGGATGAAGGTTCGCCGTCAGCCGTGACGGTCCCGAAGATCGCGACCACCACCGTCGCCCGCGGCGATAGCCTCTGGCGGATCAGCCGTGTCAGCTACGGGGCGGGCACACGATATGCCGTTATTTACAGGGCCAACCGTAAGCAGATCCGAAATCCGGATCTGATTTATCCCGGTCAGATCTTCGTCGTTCCCGCAAAGGAGCGCTGAATTTAGCCGCGTTGGACCTCGCTTCACGCATCGTTTCTTTCGTGCGAAGCATCGGGATACAATTTATCGCCTAGAGCGTTTTCGAGCGAAGTGGGCGCCGGTTCGCGTGAAGAAAACGCGTCAAAACAAAAACCTAGAGCCCGGTTCTGATTCCATCAGAACCGGAAAAGCTCTAGCGCCGCGGCCCACCCTACTCCGCCGCGGCCTCGCGGACGTAGCGCGCGGTCGGGGTGCGCATGGTGACGAGTTCTTCGGCCGCGGTCGGATGCAGCGCGAAGGTCGCGTCGAAATCGGCCTTGGTCGCCTTCATCTTCACCGCGATGGCGACGGCCTGGACGATCTCGGCGGCGGTATCGCCGACGATATGGCAGCCGACCACGCGGTCCGTGGTGCCGTCGACCACCAGCTTCATCAGGATGCGGGTGTCGCGGCCCGACATCGTCGATTTGATCGGCCGGAAATCGGTCTTGTAGATGTCGACGCGGTCGAACTGCGCGCGGGCCTCGGCCTCGGTCAGGCCGACCGTGCCGACCTCCGGCTGGCAGAACACGGCGGTCGGGATATTCGAGTGATCGACCTGCACCGGGTGCTTGCCGAACACGGTATCGGCGAAGGCGTGGCCCTCGCGGATCGCCACCGGCGTCAGGTCGATGCGATGGGTGACATCGCCGACCGCATAGATATTCGGCGCCGAGGTCCGCGACCAGGCATCGACCTGGATGCCGCCATTGGCGGGATTGATGGCGACGCCGGCCTTTTCCAGGCCGAGATTGGCGACGTTCGGATGCCGGCCGATCGCAAACATCACGAGATCCGACGCAAGGCTCGACCCGTTCGACAGATGGGTGGTGAATTCGCGGCCCGGCTTCTCCACCTTGTCGACCTTGGTGACGGTGCAGCCGCAGAGAATGGTGATGCCCTGCTTTTCCATCTCGGCGCGGACATGGGTACGGACGTCCTCGTCGAAGCCGCGCAGGATGTTGTCGCCGCGATAGATCACGGTGACGTCGGAGCCGAAGCCGGCGAAGATGCCGGCGAATTCCAGCGCGATGTAGCCGCCGCCCTGGATCACGACGCGCTTGGGCAGCTCCTTCAAATGAAAGACTTCATTCGACGAGGCCACGTGCTCGATGCCGGGAATCATCGCGCCATGGTTGGGCGCGCTGCCGGTCGCGATCAGGATCGTTCCCGCCGTCACCGTCCGGCCGGTGCTGAGGCGGACGGTATGGGCGTCATCGAGCATCGCGCGCGCCTTGACCACCTCGCCGCCGGCCTTCTCCACGTTGGCGGTGTAGATCGCCTCGAGCCGCGCGATCTCCTTGTCCTTGTTGGCGACCAGCGTCGGCCAGTCAAAAGTTGCGGATGGAATCGACCAGCCGAAGCCTGCGGCGTCTTCGATCTCCTGATGGACGTGAGAACCGAGCACGAACAGCTTCTTCGGCACACAGCCGCGGATCACGCAGGTACCGCCCATCCGGTACTCTTCGGCAACCATCACCCGTGCACCGTAACCGGCGGCGATCCGCGCGGCGCGCACGCCGCCTGAACCGCCCCCGATCACGAAAAGATCGACATCGAATTCCGCCATCTCGGTTCTCGCCAGCCTGGAGCCCTTTTGGTTCTGACGAAATCAGAACCGGCTCCAGGTTTTTTGTTTTGATACGTTTTCTTCACGCGAACCATGTCCATTTCGCTCGAAAACGCTCTGGTGGTTCTTTAATTCCAACATTCGCAAAAGCGCGCCTGCTTAGATGGGATGCGAACGTTGGAATTGGAACGTCCCGGCCGGATCAGATCTGCTTGCCGCGCTTGCGCATCTCGGCGCGGAATTCACCGTTGACGACTTCCGCGAATTGCTGCGCCCACTGGTTCATGAAGGCCATGCTGTCCTGGATTGCCTTGGGCTCGGCCGTCAAAAGCTTCTGACCAAGCGGCGATTTGTAGAAGGTCACGAGGTCCTTCAGTTCCTGTTCGGTGAATTCGGAGGCGAACGCCTTCGCCATCCCGACGCCGATCTCCTGCTCGCGGCCAGCCAGGTTCTTGGCGACGATCGGGGCGACCTCGTTGAGATCCTTCTGGTAGTTCAGGTTGCTTTGAATCAGCGCTTCTTTGGTCCGCTCCACCATGTTGGGCACGGCGTTGGCGTACATGGCGTTCGCATGTTTCATCGCCAGGATTTCCGTGGCCGCGGCAATGGCTGCCGGAGAAGGCTGCGCTTGGGTCTGGGCCTCGGCCGGAACGCCGGCAAGAACCAGCCCCAGCGCGAGGCCAGCGGCCGACAAAATCCTCGAAAGGCTCTTCATTCAACTTCTCCTAAGATTGCGGCTTCACCGCTGTTCTACAACGCGAATTCCCTGCGCACCCGCCAGTACCGCGGCTTTGGCGATGCCGATGAACAGGCCGTGCTCGACCACGCCCGGAATCGCACTCAAGCGCGCGGCCAGGCGTGGCGCGTCGGCGATCCGGCCAAGGTGGGCATCGACAATCCAGTGGCCACCATCGGTGACAAAAACGTGGCCGTCTCTGCCCTTGCGAAGCACCATTTGCCCGGAAACGCTGCTCTGCGCAAACGCCTCTGCCACCTCGCGCTGCGTCGCTGCCAGGCCGAACGGAACGACCTCGATCGGCAGCGGAAACCGGCCGAGCACCTCAACCCATTTGGACTCGTCGGCGATGACGATCATGCGGTCGGACGCCGTGGCGACGATTTTTTCCCGCAGCAGCGCGCCGCCGCCGCCCTTTATCGCGTTGAGGGCAGGATCGATTTCGTCGGCGCCATCAACCGTGAGATCGAGCCGGTCGACCTCATCCAGCGTGGTCAGGCGGATGCCGCAGCGCTCGGCATCGGCGCGGGTCACTTCCGAAGTCGGCACGCCGACGACGTCGAGCCCGGCGCGGACCCGCTCGCCCAGCAATTCGACGAAATGCTTAGCCGTCGAGCCGGTGCCGAGACCAAGCTTCATGCCGTCACGCACCTCTTCGAGCGCACGCGCCGCGGCTTGCCGTTTCAAGTCGTCCATATCCACGTGCAGGTCCACCTCAACAGCCGCTTCGGGGGTGCGCGGCCGGCCGTTCCGGCGGCGCATATCTAGCGTCGTTTTATGACGAGGAACAGCTTTAACCGCCGGTCCGGAGCCGGCCAATCTGGATTAAATAGCCGTAACCAACGCCGCGGCCGGCCGGAGCGCCGCAAGGCGATGGGCGGAGCATCTTGCATGATCGGCGCCGGCCCGCTAAAGCCCGGTTCTGATAATCGGAACCGGGCTTTAGATTCCTGTTTTGACGCGTTTTCCCGACGCGAACCGGTATCCATTCGCTCGAAAACGCTGTAGCGCTCGCCGAATGACCCCTGTTCGCACCGTTGTCTTCGATCTCGACGGCACGCTGGTGGATACCGCGCCCGACCTGATCAATGCGTTGAACTTTGTGCTGGAACGCGAGGGCCTGCCACCCGTTCCACCGGCTTCCGCCCGCACCATGATCGGTGCCGGCGCCAGGCGGCTGATCGAGCGTGGCCTGGAGGCCGAGGGGCGCACCGCGGGCACCGCGGATATCACCCGCCTGACCAGCGATTTCATCGATCATTATGCGGCCCATATCGCCGACTTCTCCCGCCCGTTCGAGGGACTGGAAGCGGCGCTCGACGAGTTGACGACGCGCGGCTACCAGCTCGCAGTCTGCACCAACAAGCTGGAATGGCTGTCCAAGCTCCTGCTCGACCAGCTCAGGCTCAGCCGGCGATTCGTCGCGATCTGCGGCGCGGACACTTTCGGCGTCTCCAAGCCCGATCCGGCGATCCTGCGGCAGACCCTGGCGCGCGCCGGCGGTGAGCTGAAGTCCGCAGTCATGGTGGGTGATGCCGGCACCGATGTCGGCGTGGCGCGGCGCGCCGGTATCCCGGTGATCGGGGTCGAATTTGGATATACCGAGGTGCCGATTGCCGATCTCAAGCCCGACCGGCTGATCGCCCACATGGTCGAACTGCCGGCGGCTGTGGACAGCCTGCTGCTCGAGCCGAGCTCAAATTAGGCGCATAAACTACTGTATCTGTTAGACAAATTCGCCCAACATCATGGTTAACCATTACTTAACGATAAGGTTGGGCATGGTTGCGTGACCGTTCCGACGCTCCTATGGTCCGGCCGGGGATTGTGGCAGTTCGCCACATAGAGTTGACGGGTTTATCATGCGTCGAGTTATCTTGATTGTCGCCGCCGGCTTCGGCCTGGCCGGCTGTTCTTCCTTTTCTCTGAACCCATTCAAGTCGACGCCACCGACGGTCCAGGTTCAGCTTGATTCGACACCGCAGGGGGCCGACGCCAAGACGTCGCTCGGGCCAGGCTGCAAGACCCCCTGCACCGTCTCCCTGTCGCCACCCGACACCGGTTTCTCCGTCACCTACACGATGGACAAGTATCAGCCCGCTACCGTGCCGGTGACGGTGGCCCGTATTCCCGGCGACCTCACCACTCCGGCCTCGGTCAATATCGACCCCAATCCGGTCGTCGCCGAATTGCAGCCGGCCGGGCCGCCGCCGAAGCATAAAAGGAGCATTCGGCACAAGCCAAAGCCGAAGGCCGCCGCAGCCCCGCCGCCGGCCGACGCGGCGTTCCCAAATCCCGGACAAGCTGCGCCAGCCGCAAGCCATTGAACTGCAACAGCGCTCGACAAGGTCGTGATTGTATGCGGCCAGCATGATGCATACATTGCGGCTTTGGACGTTGCAGTAACAAGGCCGGTTGAATGAATGGACCCGTTGCCAGTTCCTTGGCGAGTCCCCTGACGTCGCTGACCCGCCCGATGACCGACCCGTTCGGCCGGACCATTACCTATTTGCGGGTGTCGGTCACCGACCGCTGCGACCTGCGCTGCTTCTACTGCATGGCGGAAGACATGACCTTCCTGCCAAAGGCCGATCTGCTGACGCTCGAGGAACTCGATCGGCTGTGCTCGGCCTTTATCGCCAAGGGCGTCCGCAAGCTGCGGCTGACCGGCGGCGAACCGCTGGGTCGGCGCAACGTGATGTCGCTGGTGCGTTCACTGTCCCGCCATCTGGGCAGCGGCGCGCTCGATGAATTGACGCTGACGACCAACGGCTCGCAGCTGGCGCGTTTCGCTGCCGAATTGCGCGATTGCGGGGTCCGGCGCGTCAATGTCTCGCTCGATACGCTGGATCCGGTCAAATTCCGCGCCATCACCCGCTGGGGCGATCTCGACAAGGTCCTCGCCGGCATCGAAGCCGCCCGCTCCGCAGGGCTTGCCGTGAAGATCAACGCGGTAGCGCTGAAGAACATGAACGAGGAGGAAATCCCCTCGCTGATGGAATGGGCGCATGGCAAGGGCATGGCGCTGACCCTGATCGAGGTGATGCCGATGGGCGATATCGGCGAAGGCCGCATCGATCAGTATGTGCCGCTGTCGCTGCTCCGCGCCCGCCTGGCGCAGCAATATACCCTGACCGATCTCCCCGAGACGACCGGTGGTCCGGCGCGTTACGTCCAGGTCAGCGAGACCGGCGGCAAGCTCGGCTTCATCACGCCGATGACACATAATTTCTGCGAATCCTGCAACCGGGTCCGGATCACCTGCACCGGCACGCTGCATACCTGCCTCGGCCATGAAGATGCCTCCGACCTGCGCAGGCCGCTGCGCGCCTCGCCCGACGATGAGTTGCTCAGCGCCGCGATCGACCGGGCGATCGGCCTGAAACCGAAGGGCCACGACTTCATCATCGACCGCAGGCACAACCGGCCGAGCGTCAGCCGCCACATGAGCGTCACCGGCGGCTGAGCCCTATTCGTCCTGCCCAGAAATCCCGTCGTTCCGGCGCAGCCCGCAGGGCTGCAGCCGAAATCCGTGATTCAACGGAGAGAATGCGACGCGATGGATTCCAGAGCTTTTCCGGTTCTGATGGAATCAGGACCAGCGTGATTCCTGCCTCAATTTGTCCATTTTCCGATTGACGCCGCCACTTCCCGCTGAAATGGTGCGCCCCGCTTCGAGCTAGCCCGGCTGAATAAAGCCGCTGCGCTGATGCCCAGCCAAGACAGCAGAAGCGGAACCGGGGGGAGGACCGTCGTTGCAATAGCTCGCGAAGAAGAGCCGCGTCTCGGCTCCCCGCGTTCACGACGCGGCGGCGATGCAACGTTTGTCCTAACGATCGGCGCTCCCGGACGGCAGCGCCGGGGAGAAGACCATGCGGCCATTATTGGCAATCAGCGCGGCGATCGACCTGATCAACGAAAAGATCGGGTACGTCTGCAATCTACTCGTGCTCGGCGCCTGCCTGGTGAGCGCCGGCAACGCGATGATCCGTTACGCATTCGACTATAGTTCGAACGGCTGGCTCGAACTGCAATGGTACATGTTCGCCATCCTGGTGATGTTCGGCGCCGCCTATACGTTCAAGCGCAACGAGCACGTCCGGGTCGAGATCTTCTATCTCTATCTTTCCGAGCGCGGCCAGCTCTGGCTCGACCTGATCGGCACCTTGTTCTTCCTGATCCCGTCCTGCCTGCTGCTCGCCTATCTGTCCTGGCCGTTCTTCATGCAGTCCTATTCGATCGGCGAAGTGTCGGGCAATGCCGGCGGCCTGGTGCGCTGGCCGATCAAATTCGTCATTCCGTCCGGCTTCGTCATGCTGGCGCTGCAGGGCGTCTCGGAAGTGATCAAGCGCATCGCCGCGCTGCGGGGTGAAACCACGATCGACGCCAAGTACGAGAGGCCCACGCAATGATTACGATCGGCATGATGCCGCCGTTGATGTTCGGCGGCCTGGTGGTTGCCATGCTGATCGGCTTCCCGGTGGCCTTCACGCTCGCGGCCGTCGGGCTTTCCTTCGGCTTCCTCGCCATCCATCTCGGATTTTTCGACCTGAACTTCCTGCAGGCCATTCCAGGCCGCGTGTTCGGCAGCGTGCTGTCCAACGATCTGTTGCTGGCGATCCCCTTCTTCACCTTCATGGGCGCGATCCTGGAGCGCTGCGGCCTTGCCGAGGACATGCTGGATTCGATGGGCCAGTTGTTCGGTCCGATCCGCGGCGGCCTCGGCTATTCCGTCATCATCGTCGGTTTCATCCTCGGCGCGATCACCGGCACGGTGGCGGCGCAGGTCATCGCCATGGCGCTGATCTCGATGCCGGTGATGATGCGCTACGGCTACAATATGCGCTACATCACCGGCGTGCTCGCCGCCTCCGGCACGATCACGCAGCTGGTGCCGCCCTCGCTCGTGCTGATCGTGCTCGCCGACCAGCTCGGCAAGTCGGTCGGCGACATGTATCTCGGCGCCTGGGGTCCGTCGGTATTCCAGATCCTGCTGTTCGCCGGCTACACTTTCGTGCTCGGCCTGTTCAAGCCGAGCTATCTGCCGCCGGTGCCGAAGGAAGCGCGCACGCTGACCGGCTGGGCGCTGTGGAAGAAGTGCCTGATGGGCATCATCCCTTCGGCGGTGCTGATCTTCGTCGTGCTCGGCACCATGATGATGGGGCTGGCGACGCCGACCGAAGCCGGCGCCATGGGCGCGGTCGGCGCCATCGTGCTGGCGGCAATCCACCACAAGGATTTCAGCTCGAAGGGCAGAAAGGCGCTGATCATCGGCGTGATCGCCGGCGGCATCGGCACCATGATCGGCATGTTCATGACCGAGGGACTTGCCTTCAAGCTGGCCTTTGCCGTCACCTATCTCGCGGTGGTGTGGATTTGCCTTGAGGCAGTGCGGATTCCCGACCTGCGCGGCCTGATCAAGCAGGGCTACGAGACGACCATGCGCATCACCACCATGGTCACCTACATCCTGATCGGCTCGAGCTGCTTCTCGGTAGTGTTCCTCGGCGTCAACGGCGGTCCATGGCTGGAACACCTGATGACGTCGCTGCCCGGCGGCGCCTGGGGCTTCCTGATCTTCATCAACCTGTTCATCTTCTTCCTGGCGTTCTTCCTCGACTTCTTCGAGATCGCCTTCATCATCCTGCCGATGATCGCGCCGATCGCGCAGAAGATCCTCGGCCCGGTAGTCGGAGACGGCCCGGCCCTGATCTGGTTCGGCGTGATGCTCTGCGTCAACATGCAGACCTCGTTCATGCATCCGCCGTTCGGCTTCGCGCTGTTCTACTTGCGCGGCGTGGCGCCGAAGGAAGTGAAGAGCTCCGACATCTATTGGGGCGCCCTGCCCTGGGTCGGCCTGCAGGCGCTGATGGTGTTCCTGGTGATTGCGTTCCCGATCACCGTCACCGGCCTGCTCGACAAGCCGCAGCAGATCGATCTCAACAAGGTGAACATCGACATTCCGCAGATCGATACGCCGCCGCCGCTGGATTTCGGTCCGCCGGCGAAATAATAGAGTTCTGCCAGGGCATGATCCGATTCCGTCTGATCGGATCATGATCCATGGGTTGGATTGAACCCTGCCGATCGATCTACCCATAGCCTTGTGGCGCAAGATGCGGCCTGTTGGCCGCTTCTCCCCATCAGGCTGGAGTGATCGGTTTCCCGGAGGCGGCTGCTCGCCGATAGCGACTAAATTCCTCAGCGCAACGAAAATGGCGGATCGGCCAAAGGCCGAAAAGCGCTCTTTCGCAAGCACGAGCCAGGCCTCAAATGGCGGCCGTCAACGTCAGGTCGATCATTCACAAAACCGACATCTGACGGTCTTATGACGCGCATTTCCAGTAGGAAGCGAAGCCTGTAAATGCACGACCGCCGCACATCGCCCAAGCTCGCCGAAACCGTGATCCACCCATCCGCGACCTTGCGCGAAGCCGAGATCGGGGCCTGTTGCGAGGTGCTGGCCAACACCCACATCGAATATGCGTCACTGGGCGACTACAGCTATCTGGGGCCGAACTGCATCGTTGCCGACGCCCGCATCGGCAAGTTTTGTGCTATTGCCGCCTCGGTTCGCATCGGAGCCCCCAACCATCCGACAGACCGCCCCTCGCTGCATCGTTTCACCTATTGTCCCGAGTATTACAGCGCAGAGGCGGTTCGCGATGCAGAGTTCTTCAGGGACCGGCGCGCGGCCCTGGTCACCATCGGCCACGATGTGTGGATCGGCCATGCTGTCATCGTTCTGCCGGGCGTGACGATCGGCAACGGCGCCGTTCTTGCTGCAGGCGCCGTCGTGTCACGCGATGTCCCGCCCTACACCATTGTTGGCGGCGTGCCGGCAAAAACGATCCGCATGCGCTTTCCGGAGCAGATTGCGGCTCGGCTGAGCCGGATAGCCTGGTGGGATTGGCCTTTCGAAACGATCATCGAACGTCTTGCCGATTTTCAAAGCAACGATATCGAAGCCTTTTGCGAGAAGTGGGGCTCACCTGAGGAGTCGAACTGGTAGCAGGTTCGATCACGTCTGCTATGCCGCTAAAAGCGGAGGCGAGTTGTAGATTTCTGGGCGTCCTGAAACCACCTCCAACAATGTCTGTCGCAGATTTGCGCCGGACATCCGCCCGGGCCATGCATGGGGTCTTGGCAGCGCGGCGCAAAGCCGCTAATGGTCCCGCCCCTACCCCGCCCCCTTCCAATCCTCCGTCAGAGATGGTCCATGGCGAACACCTCGTCCGCCGTCTCGATCGGCATCGATTTCGGCACCAGCAATACGGTCGTCGCGCTTGCGAGCAGCGACGGCCAGGTCGAGGCCATCCGCTTCGATCATGGCGGCAAACAACACAGCGTCTATGTCACCGCACTCTGCTTCTGGGAGGATCCGCCCGGCAGCGGTGCTCAGGCCGAAGGCGGCCCGTGGGCGATCGAACAGTTCCTCGAAGGACGCCACGTCCACCGCTTCATCCAGTCGTTCAAGACCTTTGCCGCCAGCGCCAGCTTCAATTCCACCCAGGTGTTCCGGCAGCGCTACCGGTTCGAGGATATCCTCGCAGCGTTCCTGCGGACCCTGGCACGCCATGGCGGAGAGCGGTTCGGATTCGATGCTCCCGCCATCGTGGTCGGCCGCCCCGTGCGCTTTGCCGGCGGCAATCCCGACGAGGCACTGGCGATGCAGCGCTATCAGGCGGCATTCGAACGGCTCGGCGCCGGACACGCGCGCTATGTCTATGAGCCGGTGGGAGCGGCCTTCTCCTTCGCCCGCGGACTGGAGCGCGACGCCACCGTGCTGGTGGCGGATTTCGGCGGCGGCACCAGCGACTTCTCGGTGATGCGTTTCTCGCGAGAAGCGGGCATGCTGCGCGCCGAACCACTCGGCCATGCCGGCATCGGCATCGCCGGTGACACCTTCGATTATCGGATCGTCGACCGCGTGGTCTCGCCGCGACTGGGCAAGGGCTCCGGCTACCGCTCATTCGACAAGGTGCTGCCGATCCCCAATCACTACTACTCGAATCTCGCGCACTGGCATCAACTGGCGATGATGAAGGGCAGCGGCGACTTGCGCGAACTCCGCGAGCTCTCGCGCACCGCGCTGAAGCCTGCTCCGCTGCAGGATTTCATCAGCATCATCGATCTCGATCTCGGCTTTTCACTGTATCGCGCAGTGTCCGACGCCAAGGTCGCGCTCTCGGCCCGCGACGAGGCCGACTTCCGATTCAATGCCGGTGGCATCGACATCCGCAAGACGATCACGCGGAAAAATTTCGAAGCCTGGATCACTGAGGATATCGACCGGCTCGGCGCCACCATCGACAAGGTGCTTGGCGAAGCCGGCATCGCCGCAGACGACGTCGAAAAGATCTTCCTGACCGGCGGGACATCCTTCGTACCAGCGGTGCAGCGGCTGTTCACCGAACGGTTCGGCAACGAGCGGCTGACCTCGGGCGACCAGTTCGAATCGATCGCCTACGGTCTCGCCTTGATCGGGCACAGCCCCGACCCGGATCGCTGGACTGCGGCGCGGCGGGATTAGGAGAGCTGCATCATCGATGCAAAAAGCCCGGCCTTCCTCGTCGGAAGACCGGGCTTCGGCATTGCGGTCAGAAACAGATCAGCCGCGGGTACGCGAGCGGATCATGAAGCTGTCGAAGGTATATTCGGCGACCTGCCACCACAGATACTGATCGGAACGATAGGCCTGCATGGCATCGATCGACTTCTTGAAGTCAGCGTTCTTGGCCGAGATTTCCCCCCACAATTCGTTGGTCGCCTTGAGGCAGGCTTCCAGCACCTCGTTGGTGAAGGGACGGAGCTGCGTGCCGCCGGCAACCAGACGCTTCAGAGCGGTCGGGTTCTGCATGTCGTAGCGTGCCGCCATCCAGGTGTTGGCGTTGGCGGTCGCGTTCTCGATCACCGCCTGATAGCTCTTGGGCAGCGAATTCCACTTCTCGAGATTGCAGAAGGCGTGCACGGTCGGGCCGCCTTCCCAGAAACCCGGATAGTAATAATATTTGGCGACCTTGGCGAAGCCGAGCTTCTCGTCGTCATAGGGACCGACCCATTCGGCCGCGTCGATCGTGCCCTTCTCCAGCGCCGGATAGATGTCGCCGCCGGCGAGCTGCTGCGGCACCACGCCGAGCTTCTGCAGCACCTGCCCGGCGATGCCGCCGATGCGGAATTTCAGCCCGGAGAGATCGGAAACGGTCTTGATCTCCTTACGGAACCAGCCGCCCATCTGGGTGCCGGTGTTGCCGCAGGGGAAACCGATCACGCCGTATTTCTTGAAGAACTCGTTGCCGAGTTCGCGGCCGCCGCCCTGATACCACCAGGAGTTCTGCATGCGCGCGTTGAGGCCGAACGGCACCGACGCGTAGATCGCAAAGGTCGGGTCCTTGCCGACATAATAATAAGAGACGGTGTGGCTCATCTCGACCGTGCCGTTGGAGGTCGCATCGAGCGCCTGCAGGCCCGGCGCGACTTCACCGGCCGGAAACACCTGAATCTGGAATTTGTTGTCGGTCATGTCGGCGACGTATTGCGCGAACTGGGTCGCGCCGTCGTAGATGGTGTCGAGCGATTTCGGGAAGCTCGACGTCATGCGCCACTTGATCTCGGGCGAGGACTGCGCGATCGCGGGCGAGGCCACGGCGGTGGCGGCAGCGCCGGCTGCGGAAACTTTTAAAAAATCACGACGCTTCATTCAGGCATCTCCTTGAGTAGCCGTTTCCCAGATTTCCTGGCGTATTGATGTTTCGGCGGCAATGGCATCCCGGCATCGGCCGAAAAGGCATTCGCCGCGGGCCTTAACACGAAAGTCGGTCTGCGAAAACGCAACAAAGGCATGACGGGGCGGATTAAACGAAAGTTGAATGGGTCCCGCAGCACCATCTTAAACCAGCCCTGAAGCAGCTCGAAGCCGATCTGGAGCCTTTCGGTTCTGGGAATCAGAACCCGGCTCCAGCCTTTGCTCTTTGACGCGCTTTCTTCACCCCAACCGCTATCCTCTTGGCTCGAAAACGCTTCAGAAGCCGTTAAAGCACGGCCTCAGGCCGCAGCAATAATGCCCTGAAGCTGGTCGCGAACCTTCTTGCCGATCTCGCGGTAGATCTGGGCATGAGGCCCATCGGGTTCGCTCTCCACCACCGGCATCCCCGAATCCGAGGTGACGCGAATCGCCATATGCAGCGGAATTTCGCCGAGAAACGGCACGCCGAGCCGCTCGGCCTCGTGCCGCGCGCCGCCATGGCCGAAAATATCCGAACGCGTGCCGCAATGCGGGCACTGGAAATAGCTCATGTTCTCGACGATGCCGAACACCGGCACGTTGACCTTCTTGAACATCGCAAGTCCCCGCCGCGCGTCGATCAGCGACAGATCCTGCGGCGTCGAAATGATGACCGCGCCCTTGAGCGGCACGTTCTGCGCCAGCGTGAGCTGGGCATCGCCGGTACCGGGCGGCATGTCGACGACGAGGACGTCGAGGGTGCCCCAGGCGACGTCGCGGAGCATCTGCGTGATCGCCGACATCACCATCGGGCCGCGCCAGATCATCGCGGTGTCTTCGTCGACCAGGAAACCGATCGACATGATCGCAAGGCCGAACCGCGAAATCGGAATCATTTTCTTGTCGTCATTGAGCTGCGGCTTGTCGCGGATGCCGGTCAGCCGCGGCACCGAAGGACCGTAGATATCGGCGTCGAGCAGGCCGACGCGCAGGCCGAGATCGCGCAGGCCGAGCGCAAGGTTGAGCGCGGTGGTCGATTTGCCGACCCCGCCCTTGCCGGAGGCGACCGCAATCACGGCGGCGATGCCGGGAATTTCCGCCTGCCGCGCCATCGGCGAGCCACCGGCGGCCTGCGGCTGATGATGCGATGCGGCGGGCGCAACACCCGCTGCACGACGCGGCGGGCTCGCCGCCGCGCCCGGCTTGCGTTCGGCGGTCAGTGCAACCATCACGGTGGTGACGCCGGGAATGGCACGCACCGCAGCCTCGGCCTCGGCCCGCGTAGCTTCCCAGGCGCGGGCTTCGGCGGCATCGACATTGATCGAGAAGAACACCTTGCCGTCGCTGATCGAGATCGCCGACAACACCCCGGCATTGCCGAGGCCGACACCGCGCGGCGACCTCACCTTGGCCAGGCTGTCCAGAACCTGCTGTTGCGTTACGCTCAACGCGCCTCTCCTAAATTTATGCTCTCGATGCGACAGATAGGGCGATCCGGCGGAAAAGAATACCCGCCTGACTGCAGAATCTGGCCGCCAGAGGGCGAAAATCCGCCCTCTTCCCGCTCCAGATGGAGACGGTTGCCCTTCATGCCAGTGGAGCTATTGTACCGCCCGTTCACTTTTCGAAAGACGGGGCCTGTTCCATCAGCGAACGGTCCGCCGCTTCACCCCCAACATAACGCCGGCCGAACCAACGCCGCCGGCAAACTCCAAGGTTGTAGACATGGCTAAAGTCGCTTTTCTCGGTCTCGGCGTCATGGGTTTCCCCATGGCAGGACATCTGGTGAAAAAAGGAGGCCACGAGGTCACGGTATACAACCGCACCGCGGCCAAGGCGAAGGACTGGGCCGACAAGTTCGGCGGACGCACCGCGCCGACGCCGAAAGCCGCGGCCGAAGGCCAGGATTTCGTGATGTGCTGCGTCGGCAATGACAACGACCTGCGCGCGGTGACGATCGGCGCCGATGGCGCCTTTGCCGGCCTGAAGAAAGGCGCAACCTTTGTCGATCACACCACGGCATCGGCCGAGGTCGCCCGCGAACTTGACGCCGAAGCTGTCAAGCGCGGCTTCAAATTCGTCGACGCGCCGGTATCGGGCGGCCAGGCCGGTGCCGAGAACGGCGTGCTGACGGTGATGTGCGGCGGCAGCGAGGACGCCTATGCCGGCGCGGAACCGATCATCGCCGCCTATGCGCGCATGTGCAAACGGCTGGGTCCTGCCGGAGCCGGACAGCTCACCAAGATGGTCAACCAGATCTGCATCGCGGGGCTGGTCCAGGGGCTGTCGGAAGGCATCTATTTCGCCAAGAAATCCGGGCTCGATGTCGCCTCCGTCATCGAGGTGATCTCGAAGGGCGCGGCGCAGTCCTGGCAGATGGAAAACCGCTACAAGACCATGAACGAAGGCAAATATGACTTCGGCTTCGCGGTCGAATGGATGCGCAAGGATCTGTCGATCTGCCTCGCCGAATCCCGCCGCAACGGCACCAGCCTGCCGGTCACCGCGCTGGTCGACGCCTTCTATGCGGAAGTGGAGAAGATGGGCGGCAAGCGCTGGGATACGTCGAGCCTGCTCGCGCGACTGGAACGGTGATTTCGGCGCGAAAGCTTTCTCCGTCTTTCCGGGGCGCGCATTGGCGCGAACCCGGAATCTATTCATCCAAGCAATCTGCGGCCTGATGGATTCCGGGTTCACGCTTCGCGTGCCCCGGAATGACGCGCATATGGCATGTGCCGCAACGATGGCCGATTACGCCTTCGGCTGATCCGCCGTACAAATCTGGAGAGGGTTTATTAACCCCGCGTTAACGAGATTCTCTCGCTCTTTAAGGCTGCTCTTAATGATTTGGGGCCAGAGATAGACAATGCAAAAGCCCGCGCGGTTCGCGGGGAGAGTTTGTGTTTGTCTGATGAGTAACCCCGCTGAAAAGCCAGAGGTCGTTCAGCTTCCGGCTGAGACGCCTGCAGCTGCGCCGGCCATCAATCGCCGGGCGGCTGCGCAGCGGGTGCGCGAAGCCCGCGACCGTCTGACGTCGACCAGCGGAATCCGCCCAGCCTTCGACCGCGAGCTGCTGCGCCAATACGCCCAGACCCGGCTGTCGGCGGCCTATGTCGTGATGCTGCTCATCGTCGCGACCGGGCTGTTGTTCGGATTCTGGATGCAGCCGTTCTCGGCGGCGGCGTGGACCTTCAGCATGCTCTGCGTCCATGTGGTGATCGCCCGCAACTGCGCGCGCTTTCTGGCCGAACCGACCACGCTTACGCCGACCCGCATCTGGCGCCGGCGGTTTGTGCTGCTGGATCTGGTCTACGGCCTGTGCTGGATGTCGATCCTGATCCATCCGGCCAATCATGACATCACCTCGAATACGGTGATCATGTTCCTGATGCTGTTGGTAATCGCGGTGTCGAGCATGGTTGCGGCCAACCTGCCGATCGCAGCGCTCGCGGCCACGGTGCCGGTCACCGCGGCGATCGCCACCAATTTCGCACTGAGCGGCACGTTCGACAATTGCGTGCTGGCGCTGCTGGCGCTGGCCTCGGAAGGTTATTTTGCACTGCTGGCGCGGCGGCTGCATTCGAGCACGCTGGCGACGCTGCAGGCGCGCGCCGAAAAGGATGCGCTGATCGCCGAACTCGAACAGGCCAAGGCGATATCCGATGAAGCGCGGCACCGCGCCGAATCCGCCAACGTCGCCAAGTCGCGCTTCCTGGCGCAGATGAGCCACGAGCTGCGCACGCCGCTGAACGCGATCCTCGGCTTCTCCGAGGTGATGAAAAGCGAAATCTTCGGCAGCCATGCGGTAGAGGTCTACAAGGAATATTCGGCGGACATCCATAATTCCGGCGTCCACCTGCTCAACCTCATCAACGAGATTCTCGACCTGTCGCGGATCGAGGCCGGCCGTTACGAGCTCAACGAGGAGGCGGTGTCGCTGGTGCATGTGGTCGCCGAGTGCCATCATCTGCTCAAGCTGCGCGCCTCGAGTCGCAACATCACGATCCACGAAGTGTTCGAGCACGACATGCCGCGGATCTGGGGCGACGAGCGCGCGATGCGGCAGATCGTGCTCAATCTCCTGTCCAACGCCATCAAGTTCACCCCGCAGGGCGGCGAGATCTGGCTCAAGGTCGGATGGACCGCATCCGGCGGACAATATCTCAGCGTCAAGGATACCGGCTCGGGCATCGCCGAGGACGAAATTCCGATCGTGCTCGCTTCATTCGGCCAGGGCTCGAACTCGATCAAATCCGCCGAGCAAGGTGCGGGGCTCGGCCTGCCGATCGCCAAGAGCCTGATCGACATGCATGGCGGCACCTTCACGCTGAAGTCGAAGCTTCGCATTGGCACCGAAGTGATCGTGACCTTCCCGCCGGAACGTGTGATGTCGGCCCTGGCACCGATGGCGGAGGAAGCGCCGCCGCTGCAGCCGGAGACCGCAGGCAATGACGACAAGCGCAGGCCGCGCAACAAGCCGATCCTGAGCGCCGGCACGGGGCTGTAAGGGATGCTTGCGCAAGCCCCCCGCCACGTTTCACTATTACCGGATGAGCAAAGAATCGCCGTGCATCGCCGTCTGCATCATCGATCCCGGAACCAGCCTCTGCTTCGGCTGCGGTCGCACGCTGCCGGAGATCGCGCGCTGGCCGCGGATGGACAGCGCCGAGCGGCGCGAGGTGATGGCACTGCTCCCGGCCCGCATGGCCGAGGCCGGCCTGGTGCCGCCTGGAGCGGCCGCGCCGAAAGCGGGTTAGAACATCTTCGAGCGAAAGCCTGTCCCGGACCTGATCCGGGATGGATACCGGTTCACGCAAGGAAGGCGCATCGAAACGAGCCCGAGCCCGGTTCTGATTCCATCGGAACCGGAAAGGCTCCGGGCAACACGACCTCCTGCGCGAGAGGTGGACTGTGATCCGCATCCTGCTCGTGCTGATCATGCTGGCGGCAACCGCAGGCGCCGTGGTCGCCTATGGTGGTCCCGCGCAACTCGTGCGCGCCGGCAGTCGCGTTTCCTATCTGCTGCACAAGCACGCGAAACCGCTGGAGCGCGAGGTGCAGATCGCGCGCAGCGCAAACGGCGAGTTCGCGCTGCAGGCCAGGATCAACGGCGTCAGCGCCCCGATGGTGGTCGATACCGGCGCGACCCAGGTCGTTCTCACCTATGAAACCGCCAAGGCGGTGGGGCTGCCGCTCGAACTGCTCAATTACGACGTCGATCTCGAAACCGCCGGCGGACATGCCAAGGCGGCGCGGCTGACGCTGGACCGGCTCGCGATCGGCAGGCTGGTGGAGCGCTCGGTGCCGGCGCTGGTGGTGCCGCACGGGTTGATGAAAACCAACCTGCTCGGCATGAGCTTTCTCGACCGGATGGAAAGCTGGGAAGTCCGTGCCGACCGGTTGATGCTGCACGGCTACCGCTGACGACCCCGCCTGAATTGCGGGCGCATTGCTTTTTCCGACT
Organism: Bradyrhizobium sp.; assembly: GCA_035547995.1. Classification (GTDB taxonomy): domain Bacteria; phylum Pseudomonadota; class Alphaproteobacteria; order Rhizobiales; family Xanthobacteraceae; genus Bradyrhizobium. Next base: position 25,751 of record DASZTN010000009.1, read on the forward strand.
ACGCGGCAACCGGCTCGGCCGCGCGCCCGCCGACCAGCGCAACCGCGTCGAGCAGAACGTCGACGCCGGCGTCCGTCTTGACGCCGCGTTCAGCGAGATGACGGCGGAAGGCGCGTGCGCCGGGTACGGCGTGGAACGCGCCGACGAAATGCCGGGTGATCGCATGCAGCCGCACGCCGGCGGCCAGCTGGCGCTCGATATAGGGACGCATCGCGGCGAACACGTCCTGCATCGTGGCGTGCGGCGGCGTCTCGCCGAACAGTTCGGAATCGACCGAGAGCAGCCGCCACGGATCCTGATAGGCCGCGCGTCCCAGCATGACGCCATCGACGTGAGCGAGATGCCGCCTGGCTTCCGCGATGCTGGTGATGCCGCCATTGATGATGACGGGCAGCTTGGGCAGCGACGCCTTCAGCCGATAGACCCGGTCGTAATCGAGCGGCGGGATGTCGCGATTTTCCTTCGGCGACAGTCCTTTGAGCCAGGCCTTGCGGGCGTGAACGATCAACGCATCGGTGCCGGCGGCAACGACATGGCGCGCCAGCTTATCCAGCGCCTCCTCCGGGTCCTGATCGTCGATGCCGATCCGGCACTTCACCGTGACCGGAATCCGCACCGCCTGCTTCATGGCGTGAACGCCTTCAGCCACCAGCCCCGGCTCGGCCATCAGGCAGGCGCCGAACCGGCCATCCTGCACCCGGTCCGACGGGCAACCGACATTGAGGTTGATTTCGTCATAGCCGAAATCCTCGCCGATCTTCGCCGCCCTCGCCAGCTCGTGCGGATCCGAGCCGCCAAGCTGCAGCGCCACCGGATGTTCGCTCGCATCGAAACCCAGCAGGCGTTCGCGGTCGCCATGGATCACAGCGCCGGTGGTCAGCATCTCCGTATAAAGCAGCGCACGGCGCGTCATCAGACGGTGGAACACGCGGCAATGCCGATCGGTCCAGTCGAGCATGGGGGCAACGCAAAATCGATGAGCTAACATACTGGTTCTGTTAGCACTTCAGGCATCAATCCGTCTATCGCGTTCATCGCTTCGCCGGGTTGATCTTGCGGACCTTTTGGGCCGCACGTGCTGCGCAACGGCCAAACCGTACGTTGCGGCGTCCCGCGCCGCGCGATGACATGAACAGAGCTGATCTCAATCCACGGGTCGTCGCGTATGCCAATCCGTTATCGACTGGAACGCGTGTCCTGCGCGCGCCAGCACATCCTCGGACAGATGCGGGCCGACCAGCTGCATGCTGAGCGGCATCCGGTCCGATGCCATGCCCATCGGCAGGGTGATCGTCGGGCTGCCCGAGAAGTCGAACACGGCGGTGAAGCGCAGGATGCTCAACAGCACGTTCGGATCGGCGCCATATTCGCTCATCTTCGTCAAAGTCGGGATCGGCACGGGCATCGTGGGAATGAGCAGCAGGTCGATGTCCCGAAACAACGCAGCGAGGCTGCCGCTGAACTTGAGCCGTTCGTGATGGATCGCGGCGATGTCGACGCCGCTTAAGGATCTCCCTTGCTCGATCAGCTGCGCGAGATCTGGACCATATTCCGCCTTCCGTGACGGATAAGTTGCAAGATGCGCTTCTGCCGTTTCCACCGAGCACATCGGAATCCACAGGCTGACCAGCTTCTCGTAGGACGGGAACTCAACCTCGCGGATATCGGCGCCGAGATCCGCAAGCGTGCGCTCGGCCTCCAGCAGGGCTGACACGACCTGCGGATCGATGCCGTCCTGGGTGTATTGGCGGTCCACGCCGATCCGCAGCCCTCGCACCCCATCTCCGATTGCGGCCAGATAGTTCGGTACCGGCGCCTGCAAGGCGGTCGGATCATCGACATCGGCGCCAGCAATGACGCCCAGAATGGCTGCAGCGTCCGCTGCGCTCCGGCACATCGGTCCGACATGATCGAGGGAGTCGGCCAGCGGGAAAACACCATGCCGGCTGACGCGCCCCCAGGTCGGCTTGATCCCGGTCAAGCCGCAGGTGGCCGAGGGAAACCTGATCGAGCCGCCGGTGTCGCTGCCGATCGCGCCGTAGCAAAGTCCGGCAGAGGTCGCCACCCCCGATCCGGTCGACGAGGAGCCGACCCAGTAATCGACATTCCATGGATTGAGCGGGGCCTGAACATCCGGATGATGGCTCGTATAGGCGCCCTCGGTCATCTTGAGCTTGCCGAGCGTGACCGCGCCGGCGCGCTCGAGGCGATCCACGATCGTCGCATTGAAGGACGGCACGAACGCCGCATGAATCCTGGTGCCGCCCGTGGTCGGCGCGAACGTCGTGTAGCAGAGATCCTTCAGTCCGATCGGGACGCCATGAAGCGGGCCGCGCCAGATGCCCCTGGCGAGCTCAGCGTCGTAGCTCCTCGCTTGGGCCAAGGCACGCTCGGCAAGGACGGCCGCATAGGCGTGAAATTCGCCATCAAGCTTGCCGATCCGGTTCAGCATGGCCTCGGTGACCTCCGAAGGCCGCATCTCGCCACGGCGAAACAGCTCGCTGATTTCGGTGATCGACTTGTAGTGCAATAAACCTTCAGACATTTGACGCCCTTGTTTTATCGGGAATGCTTGGCGGAACCGACGCCGCGGTCAGCACGGGTTTGCTGCCTTCAGTCTGCTCGCCGCGGCTAGAACTGGACGCCGCGGGTCAAGGCACCGTCCACGACGAGGTTGGTGCCGGTGATGAAACTTGCCGCCTTGCTCGCAAGGAATACGGCAGCGTTCGCCATCTCCTGCGGCGTGCCCATGCGGCCGGTCGGGTTGAGCGCCAGCGCGGTCTTGTAGAGTTCGGGATTGTTGTCCTTGATCATGTTCCAAACACCGCCCTCGAAATAGGTATTGCCCGGCGACACCGAATTCGCCCGGATGCCCTTGCCGGCAAGCTGATAGGCAAGGCCCTGCGTGTAGTGGATGATCGCGGCCTTGAAGGTCCCGTAGGGACCGCTGGCAAAATCGACCTCGCGGCCGGAGACGCTTGAGATGGTCACGATCGCAGCGGCGCCGCTTTTTTCCAGATACGGCATGGCCGCGTTGACCAGCCGGACCGTTCCCATCATGTCGGTGGCGAATTCCTTCTCCCAGCTCTCTTCCTCCTGCCCGATCGACAGCGCACTGACGTTGGCGACGACGATGTCAATACCGCCGAGCTTCGATGCCATGTCGTTCACCCACGCCTTGAGCGCCGGGCCGCTGGAGACGTCGACCGCACTTCCGAACGCCGTAACGCCTTTCGACCTGATTGCGGCGACGGCGTCGTCCACATCCGCCTGGTTGCGCGCACAAATCCCGACATTCGCGCCTTCAGCGGCAAAGGTATCGGCGATCGCGCGGCCAATGCCCCTGGTGCTGCCCGTGACCAGGACGTTTGCTCCCTTCAGTCCCAGATCCATGTTCAATCCCTCCATCCTTGTTGATCGCAGCGAATGCATCAGTCCTCGCTGCGCGGCCGTGCAATTCACAACAAGAGCTGGGCACGGACATTGTCCGCATTGACCTCCTCGCCGGTGAGCGACCGGGTGATCTTGCCCTTTTCCATGATGTAGCAGCGCTGGGCGATCGCCAGGATGGTGTCGAGATTCTGCTCGACGAAGATGATCGTGGTGCCGAGCTCGTCGCGGAACGATTTCAGCGCGTCGCAGATGTGCTGCACGATCGACGGCTGGATGCCCTCGGACGGCTCGTCGAGGATCATCAAGGCGGGATTGCCGATCAGCGCCCGCCCGATCGCGAGCTGCTGTTGTTCACCGCCCGACATGGTGCCGGCAGCCTGCCGCCGGCGCTCCTTCAATCGCGGAAAATACTCGTAAACGAGCTCGGGCAGCTTTTTTCCGTCGGGGCCGCCGATCAATTCGCCGACCTGCAAATTCTCCTCAACACTCATTTGCGGGAAAACGTCGCGGCCCTGCGGGATGTAACCGAAGCCGGCACGGGCGCGGGCGTCGGCCTCGAGCCGCGTCACATCCTCGCCCATGAAGCTGATCGTACCGCGCCACGTCTGGAGAAGGCCGATAAGACAGCGCATCAAGGTCGACTTGCCGACGCCGTTGCGGCCAATCACCCCAACGACCTCGCCGCGCGAGACCGATAGGCTGACACCCTGCAGGATGGGCGTCGCCCCGTAGCCGGCCCACAGCTCCGAGACATCCAAAATCCGATCAGTGGGCATGGGTCGTACCCAGGTAAATTTCTGCGACTTTTTCATCCCGAAGGATGGCTTCGAGCTTGCCGTGCGCGAATATCCGGCCGAGATGCAGCACGGTGACGCGCTGGGCGACCTGGCGCACGAAGGCCATGTCGTGCTCGACCACCAGAACCGTCATGCCCTCGGCATTGAACGACTTGATCAGCTCGCCGGTCTTGAAGGTCTCCTCCGGAGACATGCCGGCCGTCGGCTCGTCCAGCAGCAGGAGCTGCGGCTGAAGCGCCAGCGCCATGCCGATCTCGAGCCATTGCTGCTGGCCATGCGACAGCGCACCGGCCAGCTTACCGCTGTCCTGCGCCAGGTTGAGCAGTGTGAGCAGCCGCTCCTCCTCGGCGCTGCATTCCAACCCGGAAAGACGCTCCTGGAGCGCAATCTGGATATTCTGCCGCACCGGCAGCTCCTTGAAGACGCTCGGTGCCTGCATCTTCATGCTCATGCCCCGCTGGACGCGCGCGTAGGGGCGCTCGTTCGTAATCTCGGTGCCGTCGAAGAAGATGCTGCCCTTGGTCGGCGGATAGAGGCCGACGATCAGCTTGAACAGCGTGCTCTTCCCTGCCCCGTTTGGACCGATCAGGCAGTGGAGTTCGCCGGCATTGATGGTGAGGTCGACGTCGGAGACGGCGATCAATCCACCGAAGCGCTTGGAGACGCCTTTGACTTCGACAAGAGCCATTGGTCAGGTCTCATCCGATTGCAGGCGGCCGGCGTCTGCCAGTACGGGACCGGCGTCACGCCGCCGACGCCTGATCCAATAATCGGCAACAAGCTTGCCGATGCCGAGCACAAATCCCTGCGAGGCCAGCATCACCGTGGCCAGCAGAAGTGCTCCCATCAGCACCAGCGCAGCCTGCTCGCTGTAGACGGTGATGGTCTGAAAGCCGAACAGCAGCAGGAACGATCCAACCAGCGTCGCGGTCAGGTCGCTGCGTCCGGAGAACGCCACCCACACGATCGGCATCGCCGCCGCCGGCAGGCCGATGCTCGACGGGGTGATGAACTGCCCCCAGGAGGTGTAAAGTGCGCCGCTGAGGCCGGCGAGGCCGCTGCCGATCACGAAGGTCAGAAGCTGATATCGGCGGACATCGTAGCCGAGCATCTCGGCGCGCTGCGGATTTTCCCGCGTGGCCACGATCACGTTGCCGACGCTCGAGTTCACCAACATGCGCAAGGCGATATAGACGATCACGATGAGCGCGATCATGACGTAATAGAGCGCCGATCCGTCGATATAGAAGTCACCGATCGCCAGCGGGTCCATGCCCTTCATGCCGTTGAAGCCGTTGAGGCGCGCCGTACCGATATGCCATTCCGGGCCGGCCGTTTGCCCGAGAAAGAACGCAAGCACCAGGGTCGCCGACAAGGTCACGATGCCGAAGAAGATGCCGCTGATGCCGCCCCAGATCATGAAGTAGCCGAGGATTCCCGCCGCAACCATCGCAATGAGGACGGAGAGGACGAGCGCGGCAATCGTGGCCGTGCCGCCACCCATGTTGATGGCCAGCACGCCATAGCCGTAGCCGGCGATGCCGAAGAAGAAGGTCTGACCGAACGACAGCATGCCGCCGTAACCCCACATCAGGCAGAGGCCGAGCGCCATGAAGATCCAGATAAAGAAGTAGGAGAAATTACCGACATCGTAGGAGTCGGCGAATAGCGGATAGATCAGCGCGGCGGCCAGCACGACGATGAAGCAGGACCAGAAGATCCTGCCGCGTCCGAGCGTCTGCGGGCCGTCAAGTAGCTTCAACATCGGATTCCCCGCCTAGCGTCCGCGGCGCACCAGCACACTGGACAGTCCCTCGGGTAGAACACGAATGATCAGGATCACCGCAAACAGCATGCCGATCTGTCCGATGACCTGGCCATAACTTGCATTGAGCGCCATGCGGATCATTGCCAGGAAGACGGCCGCAGGCGCAGTTCCGAGCAGGACATTGGCGCCCCCGACCACAACGGTGACGAAGCTCTCCACCACAAACGTCGCACCCATCGTCGGGATCAATGTCATTGTCGGCGCATAGAGCGCGCCGCAGAGACCGGCGAGACCGGCGCCGATGCCAAAGCTGACCGCATAGATGCGCCCGGTCCGGGCGCCCAGAGCCTTCGCCATTGCCGCATTTTGCGTGGTCGCCCGCGCCAAAACGCCAAACCGCGTTTTCATGAAGATGAGATAGAGGCCGAGCAGGACCGCAACGGCGCAGCCGAACAGCACGAGGCGATAGGTCGAAAAAGTATACTCACCGACAGCAAAGCTGCCTTCCGGCGTTCCGATGCCCCGGATCGACGAGCCGACGATCAGCAGCATCGATTGCGTGACGATCAGGCTCAGCCCCCAGGTGGCGAGTAGCGAATCGAGCGGACGTTTGTAGAAGCGGCGCACGATCAGGTACTCGACCGCGACACCGATCAGGCCGGCCGTCAGTGCGGCAAGAATCTGCGCAATGGCGAGCGGCAAGCCAAGGTTCACCAGTCCGACCGTGACATAGGCGCCGCACATGATGAACTCGCCGTGCGCCATGTTGATGATGCCCATCATACCGAACACGATGGCGAGCCCTGACGCCGAGAGAATGAGAAAGGAAAAAACGTCAGCGAACTGGTAAAAGAACGAGAAGAGGTCGGCCGCCGACATTCCTGTCTCCTACTTCCTGCAGTGGCGCCGCAGCGATGCAGCGCCACTATCCCGATCGCGGTCAGGACCTGCCCCATCAGACGAGCAAAAATCGTGCCTGACCCGGATCATGTCTTGTTGGGAAGATGGCTCGGCGTGTACTGATCCTTGGGATTGCTCTTGGTAAGATCGCAACCGATCTGGCCGAGCCAATATGGTTGGATCGTTCCATAGTCTTTCTCGACCGTGACCTGATGTTGCGGTCCGACCGAGATCAGCCGCATGCGGTGCGAGGTGTGCTGGCTTTTCGGATCTATGCATATCCTGCCTTCCGCCGCATCGATGCACGCATCGCCGGCTGCAATCACCTTGCGGATGTCTGCAAGTTTCGTCGACTTCGCCCTCTCGACCAGCATCTTGTACATGTAGATCGCGTGGTAGGCGTTGTAGCCCATGTCGTTGATGTACATCTCGTCGGGAAATTTGGCGTGCCAGCGCTGCTTGAAGGCATTGGCTTCGGGCGTATCGATCTCCTCAAACCAGTTCGCGGTGGCGTGCATATTGTTCAGTGCTGGCGGCTTGAACCGCTTGTGCTCGAAGCCGAGCATGATCTTTATCGATGATCCCATCGGCAGATTTAGTTTTGCTGCCGCCGCCTGCTCGAAGAACGAATCCTGGGCCGCGCCGACATTGAGCATCAGAAGCCAGTCAGGCTTGGCCTTCTGGATGTTCTGGATGGTTTGAGCAAACTGCGATACGCCGAGCGGGATGAATTCTTCGCCGACGACTTCGCCGCCAAGATCCTTCAGAATCTTGCGATTCCACTCCGCCGAAATCTGGCCGAAATTGTAGTCAGCGGCGACTACGTAGACTTTCTTGCCGAATTTTTCGACCATCCAGGGGATCAGCGTCGAGAATTGCTGCTCGGGAACCGCGCCCGTGCTGATCATGTTGGCGTCGCAAACGCCGCCTTCGTACTGGTTGGTGTAGAAGTACGGCGTGCTGGTCCGGTCGACGATCGGACGGATGGCCTCGCGCGAAGCCGAGGTGATGCCCCCGATCAGCACGTCAACCTTGTCGCGGCCGAGCAGACGCCGTGCAAACTCCTGATAGCGGGCATTGTCGCCCTGCGGGTCGAGATGGATCAATTCGACTTGCCGTCCAAGGATGCCACCGCTCTTGTTGATCTCCTCGACCGCCAGCTGCGAGCCGTGCAGCTTCGGCATGCCCATGAACGCAAGGTCGCCGGAGACATCCTCCAGCAGACCGATCTTCAATGGAGGATCGGCCGCCTGCGCCGCACCGGACGCCATCGCGCCGAACAGGGCGCCGAGCATAACCATTCCAAATATACGTCCTGAGTTCATTGCGATGTCCTTGCGAGTGATTGGAAGTCATGGCTTGAGGTAATTCTTCAGGATGGACGCCCCCATCGTGTATTTCGGGTCGACCATGTTACCGAGCCGCATGCGACCGGCCTGGCTGAGCAGCATGTAGGCGTCGATCTCGTCGAAGCCGTAATCGGCACTCATCCACCGCACGAGTTCGCGATAGGCGATGCGAGCGGCGTCCTCGAGCGGACGCGCGCTGCCGATCGTCATGATGAAATCGCGCGTCTCCAGCCGCGGCCAGCCAAAGCTCCAATTCTTGATCAGGTCGATCTGAAGCGTGACCGTCGCGCGTTGCTCCAGCGCGACGCCGGAGAGCTCGCCATCTCCCTGCGTGGCGTGGCAGTCACCGACATAGAGCAGCCCTCCCTCGGCATGAACGGGCAGATAGAGGACGGCGCCGGGGGCAACGTCGGGAAGATCCATGTTGCCGCCGTGATAATCGGGTTGCAGCGACGAGATCGCCTCGATCTCGGGCGAGACGCCGATCGTGCCGATGAACGGCTCGTAGGGCAGCGTGATCCTGTCGTTCCATCGCACCCCGTTCCTGTCGACATGCAGCTTTCTGACCTTCTCGGGCAGCGGCGGGTTGAGCATCGCCGTCGAGCCGGTGCCGACCAATCCGCCGAACTCCGGAATGATGCAGGTCGTTCCGGCCGGCTGCGCGCCGCGGGTCTCGACATCACGGATATAGACCGCAAGGCAGTCGCCCTTCTTCGCGCCTTTGACCGCGATCGGTCCGCATTGCGGGTTCAGGTATGGGAAGTTCAGCTTTGCGGTGGGGCTATCGCTCTCGCTAGTCAGCGCGCCGCCGAACGCATCCTCGGTCTCGACGACGACGACCGCGCCGGCTTCGATCGACAGTGTCGGCTTGGCGTAAGGCCCATAGACGTAGTGGAAGCCGCCTTGCTGCTCGATGGTCAGACTATGCGTCGCACCGGTCGCGCCCTTGGCAACCGCCCGCTTCGCCATAATCGAATTCTTCAACCAGTCGTCTGCGCTCATGCGAATGGCTCCTCGACTCAGATCGCGGGATGACGCTGGTGCCAATCGGTGGCCCGCTGAAACGCGTCGCCCGCCCGGACAAGACCTGCCTCGCCGAAGTGGCGGCCGACAAACTGGAACGCAACCGGACCGCCGTTCGATGCAAAGCCTGCAGGCAGCGTGACAGTCGGGCTTCCGGTCATATCGAAGGGACAGGTGAAGCGGAGCAGGCCGGCAATGAGGGACGCGTCCTCGCCGAGCGTCGCCATCTTGGTCAGCGTCGGCGCGGCGAACGCCTGGGCCGGAACCGCAATCAGATCGACCGATTCAAACAGCAGCCGCACCGCTCCCCGAAACGCTTCGCGCCGGAGCACGATCTTCTGGTAGTCCATGCCGGATTGCTGCCGGCCGAGATCGAGCAGGCCCGCAAGGCCGGGACCGTACTCGTCCTTGCGCGCAGGATAGGTTTCCTCGTGCGCGACCGCCGCCTCGATGCCGCACAGCGGGAACCAGTCTTCGATCACGGCCGTCGGATCCGGAAAGGCGATATCCTGGATCCTGGCGCCGAGATCGGCGGCGACACGCAGCGCTTCGCTGAGCACGCCGCTCGCGGTTTCGTCGGTGCCATCGCTCGTCCAGCGCCGATCGACGCCGATCACCACACCGCGCAGGTCACCGGGCAGATCGGCGAGGTAGTTCGGCACTGGCAACGGCACAGATGTCGTGTCCTTGGGATCCTGGCCTGCGATCACGCCCAGCATCGCGCCGCAGTCGACCGCGCTACGCGCCATCGGCCCGATGTGATCGAGCGTGGCGGCAAGCTCAAAGGCACCGTATCGGCTGACCCGTCCCCAGGTCGGCTTGAGACCGGTGATGCCGTTCGCCGCGGAGGGAAACCGGATCGATCCGCCGGTGTCAGTGCCCAACGATCCGAAGCAGAGGCCCGCGGCGGTGGCGGCGCCCGATCCGCTCGACGACGCGCCGGGCCACAAGTCTGCGTTCCAGGGGTTCTTCGGCGGATCGATCTTCGGATGATGATCTGCGTAGGCCCCCTCGGTCTGTTGCAGCTTGCCGAGGATGATCGCCCCCGCATCTTTCAGCCGCGCGACCACGGTCGCGTCCTCGCTTGGGCGGAAATCACCATGGATCGTCATGCCGTGCGCAGCCGGCGCGCCCTTGACCCAGCAAAGATCCTTAACCGCGATAGGCACGCCATGCAGCGGCCCTTTGATCTTGCCGGATGCAATGTCTTTCTCGGCTGCAGCCGCTTCCGCAAGTGCCTGTTCGGGCATCACATAGGCGTAGCACTTCAGCCTGTCGTCGAGCCGCTCGATCCGCTCGAGCATCATTTTGGTCACTTCGACCGGGGAGAGCTTCTTCGCATGGATCAGCTCTCCAATCTCAACAAGTCCGAGATAGTGAATATCCGTCGCCGACATCGTTTCCCATCCCACGGTTTCCCATCCCACGCTTGGCGTGAAGCGCAGACACGACCGTTCACCGCGCATACACCTCCGGCTTGGCGACACGGATGCATCGCCAATTTATTGGCGGCAAAAGAAAAAAAGCCACCCGCCCCTCCGAATGAGGTGACGAATGGCTCAAATGCCGCGGCTATGATCTATCGCAAGGGCCCGGGATCGAACGGAGCACTTCATGCAGGGATCGAGACTTCATCGGCCCGATCGACGCACGCAAGGTTCGACAGTAAGCCCTGTAGGAGAAAATTCTAAGTAAGTGACGTGCGCGTTGTCAACGAGGCTCGCTGCACAAATTTCACGAGGTCCATGCGCAGCAAATCGGCAAAGCCTCTTGCATCAATATCTGCGATGGTGATTTGCTTTACGAGTTGCCACGAAAGCCATCGATGACAAAGCCTTCCATTCCAGTCGGGATCATCTGCTCGCAGCACGGCCCTTATAAGGCCATGGGGCACGAAATCCTAAAGAGCGCCATGATGGCGGTCGACGAGATCAACAACCAGACCGAATTCGATTTTTCGATCGCTGCACATGTCCGCGATCCTCGCGGAATCGTTTCTGAATATCATAGCGTCTGCGACGATCTCATTCGCAACGTCGGGGTCGAACACATCATCGGCTGCTATACCTCGGCATCGCGCAAGCAGGTACTGCCGATCGTCGAGCGCACCGACCGCCTGCTCTGGTATCCCGCGCGCTATGAAGGGTTCGAATGCTCCGACAACGTCATCTATGTCGGCGCCTCCCCCAACCACAATGTGCTGCCGCTGGTGCGTTACGTGCTCGACAATCTGTCGCGCGAGATCTTCTGCGTCGGCTCCAACTATGTCTGGACCTGGGAAACCAATCGCGTCACACGCGAGCTGGTGACGGCGGCACAGGGGCATATTCTCGCCGAACGGCTGCTCGAACTGGGCGAAAGCTCGGTCGGGCACATCGTCGACGAGATCGTGCGACGCAGGCCACCCGTCGTCTTCAATACGCTGGTCGGTAGTTCGAGCTATGATTTCATCCGCGCCTTTCACGCCGCGACCACTGCGGCCCGCCTCGACATCCCGATGCTGAGCTGCAGCCTGTGCGAGCCGGAACTCAAGATCGTGGGACCGGCCTCGGCCGGCTGCATCACCTCATCGGCTTATTTTGAGAGCATCCGCCTGCCCGAGAACCGCGCCTTCGTCGCGCGCTGGAAGGCGCGTTATGGCGAGGACAGCAGTCCTTCCGTCGACGGGCAATCCGCCTATGTCGCGGTCTATCTGCTGGCGCGGGCACTGCGGCGCGCAGGCACATCCAATATCGGCGAGGTGCGGCGCGCCGCGGCGGACCATCGTTACAACTCGCCACAGGGACCGGTCTGGATCGACGGCGGCAACAATCACTGCGTCCTGACGCCGCGTCTGGCCGTCTCCAACGCGGAAGGCCAGTTTGACATCTTCTGGGAAGCCGAAACGCCGGTTAGGCCGGATCCTTATCTGACGCAGCTCGATGTCGCCGTCAGTCCCGCAAGGGACAGAGCGCCGTCGAATGCGCCGCACTTGCGGATCGTAAAATGAGCAAACCGTCTTCATTTTCGCTGCGCGGACGCAAAGCGCTGGTCGCCATCAAGGATGAACGCGACGCCTCCATCGTCAGGCGTCAGTTCGAACGTCTCGGGATCGACGTCATTGCATGGGAGCCCGGCGCCGCGATGGATTGCTGCCCGGACGTGATGCTGATCGACGACGAATTCCTGCCATTGACCTCGCCGGCACAGCGTACGTTACTTCAGCGCTACCCGGTCATTGCCTTGCTCGGCACGGAAACGCCGAGCCGCCTGAAGCTGGTATTCGAGCTCGATCCGGCGTCGTTCCTGGTCAAGCCGCTGCGCTCTGCGGGCATCTACGCGGCACTGGTGATGGCTTTCGAGCGGGCCGAGCGTACCAACGAGTTGAAGCGTCAGGTGTCCAAGCTGGAACAGCGTCTTCGATCGCGTCGCGTGGTCCTGGCAGCCGTCCTTCAGGTGATGCACTCGCATGCCGTAGCAGAACCGATCGCCTTCGCGCTGGTCCGGCGAGCCGCCATGGAACAGCGCAAAACGATTGAGGAAATCTCCGCCGAGATCACGACAACAGGCTTCCTTCCTCGGGCAACCGGCTAGGCGCCTCAGAGGTCGTGGCCATCGCATGATCGTGGCATCATCTGCAGTCTGGAGCGTATCCTACGCTGCCTCCGACGCTAATCGCTCTTCAACACCCAACGGCTTGATCTGCACCTGCACATCGCAAGGCCGCGCCAGATAGGGCGACGAGGTCACGATGACGTCGGCCCCGGCTTGTGCATAGGCGGCGGCGTTTGCGGCATTGATGCCGCCTGCCGCGGCGACAATGGGCCTGTTCCAGACCGACGCCATTGCCTTCATCCGCGCAACCAGCGCGGCGATGTCCTCGGGCGTGAATTTTTCCGCCTGGATCACGTCAAAGCCCGCCACCGCCAGCTCGACCGCCGCCTCGAATGTCGTGACCTCGGCAACCAGCCGCTTTTCCGGCGCGGCGCGCCGCAACTGCTCGACCATCTCCGCGAGCGGCAGCCTTCCTACAAACGCGCGATGCTCGGGAAACACCAGCACCGTCTCCGACAGGCCGAGCCGATGCATGACGGCGCCGCCGGCCTTCACCGCCGCAACCGCAAAACGCTTGGTGCCGGGGACGTTCTTGCGCGTGCAGGCAACCGCGATTCCAGGCGAAACGGCTCGCGCCGCCTCGACGATCGCACGCGCCGAGGTCGCCACACCGGACCATATCTCGATCAATGTCTGCGCCACCTTCCAGCTGCGCAGCAGCGCGGCGGCTGGCCCGCTGGCCTTGAGGATCGGCGCGCCCGGCGCGAGGAAGGTCCCGGATGTCGCGTCAAGTTCGACGCGACATCCGGCGAGCTCGATGATGGCCGCCGCATCCTCGGCCAGCGCCAGCACCATCGGGTCGCGCGCAGCAAATCGCATCAAGCCGGCCGACGTCCCGATGCCGAGGGCCTCGGTCGTCAGATCGCCATAGGGCACGTCGTCTTCAAGCAGGCGTTCGAGCTCCGCACGCGATGCGACGATCGGCATTTGATCCTCCATACAATTGTCAGCGCCATCCTGTCCGATTGAAGACGCGCCTGTCCGGTTTGCGACAAGGGCACGTCGCCATCCGCCGGATTGCCTGCATTTCATCGCTGTTCAAGCAAGGCCCGCACCAATTTGCATTGCAGCACGACCGGCATGCCGATTGCTGTGACACTCCATGACGGGATATTGCTCAATTGCCCCTTCGCTGGCCCATGATGGAGTGACCGATGAAATTTTTCCGATCCATTCAGTTCGCCGTCGCACTGCTGATGCTGACCGCCGGCCACGCGCAGGCAGGTGAAATCAACGTGGCGGTTGCAGCCAATTTCACGGAGCCGGCCAAGGAGATCGCCGCAGCCTTCAAGCAGAAGACCGGTCACGACGCGGTGCTGAGCTTCGGCGCCAGCGGCCAATTCTACTCCCAGATCACGCAGGGCGCGCCGTTTCAGGTGTTCCTCTCGGCCGATGACTCCCGTCCAAAGAAGCTGGTCGACGACGGCCTTGCGGTGCCGGACAGCCGTTTCACCTACGCGATCGGAAAACTCGTGCTCTGGAGCAAGACGCCCAACCTCGTGAAGGGCGAGGAGACGCTCAAAGCAGCCACTTTCGCCAAGCTGTCGATCTGCAATCCGGCGGCGGCACCTTATGGCGTAGCGGCAGTGGAAGCCATGAAATCGCTCCACGTCTACGAGGCAATGCAACCGAAGCTGGTCGAAGGCGCCACGATCACCCAGGCCTATCAGTTCGTCGAGACCGGCAACGCCGAGCTCGGCTTCGTCGCGCTGTCGCAGCTGACCGGCAATGATTCCGGCTCGCGCTGGCTCGTTCCCCAGGAACTCTACCATCCGATCCGCCAGGATGCGGTGCTGCTCAAGAGCGGTGTCGCGAACCAGGCGGCGCCGGCCTTCATGAGCTTCCTGAAGTCGCCGGAGGCTCGCGCGATCATCGCAAAATATGGTTACGTTCTCGACGGGCAGAGCTGAACCACATGGGCCTGCTTTCACCGGAGATCCTGCAATCGGTCCTGCTCACCATCGAGCTCGCGGTGGTGACGACCGTGATCCTCCTGATCATCGGCACGCCGCTCGCCTGGTGGCTTGCGCGATCGAAGGCATGGTGGACCGAGGCCGTCGCGGCGATCGTTGCGCTGCCGCTGGTGCTGCCGCCGACGGTGCTCGGCTTTTATCTCTTGATCCTGCTCGGTCCCGATGGCCCGGGCGGGCCGATCGCGAGCCTCTGGGGCGGCCGCACGCTGGCCTTCACCTTCGAAGGTCTGGTGGTGGGCTCCGTCCTGTATTCCATGCCGTTCGTGGTGCAGCCGATCCGCAACGCCTTTGCGGCGATGGGCGACCGGCCGCTGGAGGTCGCCGCGACATTGCGGGCCTCGCCCGCCCGCGCCTTCTGGACGGTGGCGGTCCCGCTGGCGCGGCCGGGCTTCCTGACCGGTGCCGTGCTCGGATTTGCCCATACCGTCGGTGAATTCGGCCTCGTGCTGATGGTCGGCGGCAATATCCCCGGACAGACCAGGGTGCTGTCGGTTGCGATCTTCGATTACGTCGAGGCTTCGCAATGGCGCGAGGCCTCGATCCTGGCGGGCGGCATGGTGATCTTCGCCTTCGTGGTGATCCTGACCATGACGATGATCGACAAGCGTAGCGCAAGGCGGTTGGCATGACTGAGAGCGACCCGGGCCGGATCAACGCCGCCTTCCGCGGCAAGCTTGGCGGCTTCCGGCTTGACGCCTGCTTCAACGTGCCGGCGAAAGGCGTCACGGCGATCTTTGGTCCATCAGGTTGCGGCAAGACCACCGTCGCCCGCTGCATCGCCGGCCTGCAGCATCTGCCCGACGGCTTCTGCGCCGTCGATGGCGAGATCTGGCAGGACCGACGGATATTTCTGCGGCCGAACCGGCGCGCGATCGGCTACGTGTTCCAGGAAGCAAGCCTGTTTCCGCATCTGTCGGTCAGGGGCAACCTGCTCTATGGCGCACCGAAATCCGCTCCGGCACCGATCGGCTTCGATGAAGTGGTCGAACTGGTCGGCATCACGCGGCTGCTCGACCGCGCGCCGAAGCATCTGTCCGGCGGCGAACGCCAGCGGGTTGCGATCGGACGGGCGCTGTTGTCGCAGCCGAAGCTGTTGCTGATGGATGAGCCGCTGGCGGCGCTGGACCGCACGACCAAGAACGAGATCCTGCCGTTCCTCGAACGCCTGCACGAGACGCTTTCGCTTCCAGTGATCTACATCAGCCACGACATGACGGAGATCGAGCGCTTCGCGGACCATCTGGTGATGATGGCCGACGGCGTGGTCAAAGCGGCCGGACCGCTGCGCATGTTGCAGAGTGACCCGGCGCTGCCGCTCGTGGCAAGCCGCGAAGCCGCCGTCAGCCTTGACGGGCTGGCTGCCGGCTATGACGGACGCTATGGACTGCTTCTCCTGCGCGTCAAAGGCGGCCGCCTGCTGGTGCCGTCGCCGCCGATCGCGCCCGGTACGCGCCAGCGACTGCGCATTGCCGCAGGCGACGTCAGCATCGCGCTGAAGCCGCCCCATGACAGCTCGATCCTCAACATCCTGCCGGCCCGCATCACGGCGCAGTCACCGCTCGGCTCCGGCGAGGTCACGCTCGTGCTCGCGCTTGGGGCCGAGGGCCGCGGCGAGCGGATCCTGGCGCGCATCACGCGCCGGTCCTGGGACGCGCTCGGACTGGCCGAGGGACTGGATGTGTTCGTTCAAATCAAGGGCGTCTCGCTGGTATCGGCGTCGGATCGTCCCATGGACCAGGTGCCGCTGCCTTCCCGCCAATCAATTCGTGCGGCATGAAGATTGCTCAAAGATTGGGAGAGGCGTACCAACAGGTAAAGGACCAAATCCATGACAGTCGATTTTACCGAGATCGATCCGAACCGCCTCGCGGCCATCCTGTACCGGCCGCAGGACGACGTCGACACGCTGCTGGCCGATTTTGCCGAAGGCCTGCGGCAGCGAGGAGAGCGCATCGGCGGCATCGTGCAGCGCAATCTCAAAAATGCCACGCGGCAGACCGGCATGCACGCGATCGATCTCCTGACCGGCCGCGCGA
>DASZTN010000010.1:0-5702 GCA_035547995.1 Bradyrhizobium sp.
GTGGCCTCGATGCCCGGCGTCGACCGGCTCAGCGTCGATCAAGCGGTGCGCGAGGCCGAGCGGGCGATGAAGCTCGATATCCCCTGTCTTGCTCTGTTCCCCTACACCGAGCCGTCGCTGCGCGACGAGCACGGCTCGGAAGCCGTCAATGCCGACAATCTGGTCTGCCAGTCGGTGCGCGCCATCAAGAAGGAATTCCCGGATCTCGGCGTGCTCTGCGATGTGGCGCTCGATCCCTATACCAGCCACGGCCATGACGGCCTGATCGAGGACGGACGCATCCTCAACGACGAGACGGTCGCGGTGCTGGTGCGGCAGGCGCTGGTGCAGGCGGAAGCCGGCTGCGACATCATCGCTCCGTCAGACATGATGGACGGCCGTGTCGGGGCGATCCGCGAGGCGCTCGATGCCGCCGGGTTCCTCGACGTCCAGATCATGGCCTATGCGGCGAAATATGCCTCCGCCTTCTACGGCCCGTTCCGCGACGCCATCGGCTCGGCCAAGACCCTGACCGGCGACAAGCGCACCTACCAGATGGACAGCGCCAACTCCGACGAGGCCTTGCGCGAGGTCGAACTCGATATCGCCGAGGGCGCCGACATGGTGATGGTCAAGCCGGGCATGCCCTATCTCGACATCGTGCGCCGGGTAAAGGACACTTTTGCGATGCCCACCTTCGTCTACCAGGTGTCGGGCGAATACGCGATGATCGCCGCCGCCGCCGGCAATGGCTGGCTCGATGGCGAGCGGGCAATGATCGAAAGCCTGGTGGCATTCAAGCGCGCCGGCGCCGACGGCATCCTGACCTATTTCGCGCCGAAAGTGGCGGAGAAACTGAAGCGGTCGTAGGAAAGACGCTGCAGCGCACCGTCATTGCTGCGAGCCAACGGGTCGCGCGAATCCGCGCCCGATGACAGATTCCGCGCAATCCATAGCGCCACAAACGCAGGAAGGGATTGCTTCATCGTTTACGCTCCTCGCCATGACGGCGACGGGCCTGCCACAAGCCGCGGAATCGCCGGAATGTTGCCGTTTGCTTGCACCGTGGGGCCTTGCAACTGCGCAGGGGGTTCCCATGTCCCTTGCGGCGAGGGATGCTCCCTCCTGGAGGTTGAACATGTCTTACAGCGGCTCTGGTAACAGCGGCGGAGCATGGCGCGACGACAGAGGTGTTCCGCCACATGCTTTCGACCCCTGGATGCAGCCGGAATTATTTCGCGGCGTGCTGACGCGCCGGGTATTTGCGTTCCTGATCGACCTGATCGTACTTTCGATCCCCGTGATCGTGGCCTGCATCTTCATCGCGGTGTTCGGCGTGATCACGCTCGGGCTTGGCTGGGCGCTGTTCTGGCTGGTGTCGCCGGGCTCGGTGATCTGGGCGCTGATCTATTACGGCTCGACGCTTGGCGGGCCTCATTCGGCGACGCTTGGCATGCGGGTGATGGATCTGGAGATGCGCACCTGGTACGGCGCCCCGGCCTATTTCGTGCTGGGTGCCGCGCATGCGCTCCTGTTCTGGGTTTCGGTATCGTTCCTGACCCCGTTCGTGCTGCTGGTCGGCCTGTTCAACAGCCGCAGCCGCCTGCTGCACGATATCATCCTGGGAACCGTGGTCATCAACCGCTCGATGGTGCGCAGCCCGATGCCGCACGCGGCGCGGACGTTCTGAATATGCGGGGCGCTAGCGGAATATTAGGACCTGATATCCTAACCTGGAACATGAACCGGAAAAGTGTGAAGCGGTTTTCCGAAAAGGGTCATGCTCAAACAAATGAGGTCATGATCCGATTCAACCTGATCGGATCATGATCCAGGCAAATCGATTGACCATTGGCGTTCGTAGCGCGATGCTGCGTTCCTCTGTTCGGAGCCCTGCGACATCCAGTGACCCAGCATTCGCGTGATACCCCGCAGTTTTATCTGACTGCGCCCTCTCCCTGCCCCTATCTGCCGGGCCGGCACGAGCGAAAGGTATTCACTCATCTGGTCGGCGATAAAGCGGGCGAGCTCAACGACCTCCTGACTCATGGCGGCTTCCGGCGCAGCCAGTCGATCGCCTATCGGCCGGCCTGCGACCAATGCCGCGCCTGTGTCTCGGTTCGCGTCGTCGCAAGCGAATTCCGGCCTTCGCGCAACTTCCGCAAGGTGCTGTCCCGCAACGCCGATATCGTCGGCGAGCAGCGCAGCGCGGTGCCGACCTCCGAGCAATATTCGATCTTCCGCGCCTATCTCGACCAGCGTCACCGTCATGGCGGGATGGCCGACATGACGGTGCTCGACTACGCCATGATGGTCGAGGACAGCCATGTCGAAACCCGCATCATCGAATACCGCCGGCGCGGCCCCGACAGCGGCATCACCGGCCGCGGTACCGATCTGCTCGCGGTCGCGCTCACCGACGTGCTGAGCGACGGGCTTTCGATGGTCTATTCCTTCTTCGAACCATTGGAGCAGGACCGCTCGCTCGGCACCTTCATGATCCTCGACCATATCAACCGGGCCCGCCGGCTCGGACTGCCCTACGTCTATCTCGGCTACTGGATCGAAGGCTCGAAGAAGATGGACTACAAGGCCCGGTATCTGCCGCAGCAGCGGCTCGCCCCGAGCGGCTGGCTGCGGGTCGATGCATCAGGCGAAGTGCCGTCCGAGCCGCAAGAATAGGCGAGTAGCGAACAGGGAGTGGCGAATAGGGAATAGTTCTACTCGCCATTCGTTATTCGTCACCCCGTTACATAATCCCATACCAGCTTGATGTTCAGCGCGATGATGACGGCCGCGGTCAGAGCCGCCAGCGCCGTCAGCCAGTGCGGCGCCACGAACGGGCCCATCTTGGTGCGGCTTGCGGTGAACAGGATCAATGGCACCACCGCGAACGGTAATTGCAGGCTGAGCACCACCTGACTGAAGATCAGGAGCTGGCCGGTCGCCTTCTCGCCGGCCCAGATGGTCACGGCCACCGCCGGCACGATCGCGATCAGCCGCGTCACCATGCGGCGCACCCACGGCCTGACGCGCAGGTTCAGAAAACCTTCCATCACGATCTGGCCCGACAGCGTCGCCGTGATCGTCGAATTGAGCCCGCAGCAGAGCAGCGCGATCGCAAACAGCGTCGGCGCCAGCGTCGAGCCGAGCAGCGGCGCCAGGAAGGCGTGGGCCTGGTCGAGTTCGGCGACATCGACCTTGCCGGCGCGATGATAGGTCGCCGCGGCCAGGATCAGGATCGAGGCGTTGATGATCAGCGCCAGGCACAGCGCGATCGAGGAATCGATGGTGGCAAGCTTGATCGCCTCGCGCTTCTCGCTTGCACTCTCGCCGTAGCGGCGCGTCTGCACCAGGCCGGAATGCAGATAGAGATTATGCGGCATCACGGTCGCGCCCAGGATGCCGAGCGCCAGGTAGAGCATTTGCGGGTTGCGGAGGATCTCCACGCTCGGCGCGAAGCCGCGCAGCACCGCGCCCCAATTGGGATCGGCCATCGCGATCTGCACCGCAAAACACGCCGCGATCACCCCGAGCATGGTGACGACAAACGCCTCGATCCAGCGGAAGCCGAACGCCTGCAGCGCGAGAATGAGGAATACGTCGGCGGCGGTGATGATCACGCCGATCTCGAGCGGGATATGGAACAGAAGATTGAGGCCGATCGCGGTGCCGATCACCTCGGCAAGGTCTGTTGCGGTGATCGCGACTTCCGCCGACAGCCACAGCGGCACCGACACAAAGCGCGGAAAGGAGTCGCGGCAGGCCTGCGCCAGGTCACGTCCGGCGCCGACACCAAGGCGGGTGCACAGCGACTGCAGCACGATCGCCATCAGGTTGGAGAGCAGCGCCACCGTCAGCAGCGTGTAGCCGAACCGGGAACCGCCGGCGAGCGAGGTCGCCCAATTGCCGGGGTCCATGTAGCCGACCGCAACCAGGTAGCCCGGCCCCAGGAAGGCCAATAGCTTGCGAAAGAACGAGCCCTGCTTTGCCGTCTGCACCGAGGCGAACATCTCCGCCAGCGATGGCTCGCCCCGTTCCGCCCGCCAGCCCGAAGGTACCGGCGCGGTATTTGCCGCAACGTCCTTGCGGGATTGTGGGGCTAGCTCAGGGTTCCTTGCGTGCATCTGCCAAAGATGGCGTATCTCTCCCTTTATTGCAACTCATTTGCAACTGCATCTAGCCGACATTGCTTTGAAGGCTTTGAAGCGCTGCCCCGCACGCCGAATCCTGATCCAGGCTGCGTTACGCCAAACTGCCACCTGCGTGAACAACGGCGTCGAGCCGCCGACGCTCGACTTGTCGCGCCCGGTTTTGCGTTCCCGCCCCAAGGATGGCGGCGCGTGCGTGGTTCTCCAGCAACCGGCCGAATGTCTGCATCCAGCCCTCGCGCAGCAGCGTGCGCGAGCGCAGCATGGCATATTCGATCGGAATCGCCGGCTCGAAGGCGCGCATGGCGACATTGTCGGGAAACGGGTGATGGAACAGCGGATGGGTGATCGCCACACCGTTACCCGCTGCGACCATCTCCAGCAGGACCTCCCGGTCCTGGACCTCATAGGCGAGCCGCCGTTTGATCCCCAGCCGCTCGAACAGCAGGTCGACCTTGCGGCGAACCATGGCGTCACGGGCCTGGGAGACGAACGGCACATCGCGCAGGTGCTCGGGCCGGATGACCGGATGGACTGCAAAGCCTCGGTCCCGCGGCACCAGACAAACGGCCGGCAAGGTTGCAAGCGGCGTGATCCGCGCCGTCGGAACGCTGATCGGCAGCGTCGCCAACGCGAAATCGAACTGCCCCGTCGCGATCACCGACTCCATGCCGGTGCGATAGCTGCTCTGAACCGTCACCTTCACGCCCGGATGCAGCGGGGCGAAACTCGCGACCGCGCCCGCAACGATCCCGGGCGGCAGACCGGGCATCACGATGACGCGGATTCTCTTCTTGTCGTCCGAGCGAAGCTCGCGCGCCAGGTGATCCACTTCCCGGATTGCCGCCAACGCCGCCGTGACCGCCTCCTCGTAGAAGCGATGCCCTTGCGCCGTCAGTTCGAAGCGGCCGCGCTGCCGGTTGAACAGCTTGCAGCCGACCTCGCTTTCGAGCTCCGTAATCATCCGGCTCATTGCCGGCTGGGTGACTCCGACGACGGCAGCGGCGCGGGTGATGCTTCCCGTCGAGACGACCGCTTCGAGGGCCTGCAGTAATCGCAATCGAGCCAACCGGCACTCCCCTTCTCCAGGCAGACTGAGTGCAGAGTGTGCACATTTCGTGCCAGCCGAAAAGACCGCCGTATCAGTGAAAGCGCGGCTGCCAGCGCAGCAGGTAGTCCTGCACGCGACGAACCACCGCCGCAAGGATGATCCCGACGATCATCAGGACGATCATGGCCAGCATCATATCGGTCGAATCGCCACGTCCCTCGGCCTCGACGATGACGCGGCCAAGCCCATGCTCCGCGCCGATGAATTCACCGACGATGACGCCGATCAGCGAGAAGCTCAACGCGGGCGTGAGCGCGGCAAAGAACCACGACATGGTGGAAGGAATGATCACCGTCCGTGTGATCTGCCAGCGCGATGCGCCCAGCAGGCGCGCGGCATTGATCTGGTCGCGGTCGACCGAGCGCGCGCCCTCGAAGGTGTTGAAGAACACCACGAAGAACACAACCAGCAGCGAGGTGACGATCTTGGAGGCGTCTCCGAGTCCGAAAATCAGGATGATC
>DASZTN010000011.1:0-1903 GCA_035547995.1 Bradyrhizobium sp.
CGGCGCGAACCCGGCGGTCTTCTGGAAGGTGCGCTCGTTCATGTAGAGGCCGCGGCTGACCTCGACCTGCAGCGCGTGCAGCCGTCTGGCCGGGCGGCCGTAATGCTCGGTGATGAAGCCGCCGGCGTAGGGCTTGTTGCGTCCGACCGAATAGCCGAGGCTCCTCATCATATCCTCGATGATGTTCGGAAGCAGCGGCGCGCAACTGGTGTCGTAGCGATCTCCGATCACGATATCCGGCCGCCGAGGTTCGTCGTGAGAAATGCCGGTGGACGGCATCGAGTGGCAATCCACGATGATCGCCGTTCCGAACGTCTGGTGAGCCTTGTGGATCAGTCGCCGCAACGCGCGATGGTAGGGTTTGTAAAGCAGTTCGATGCGGCCGAGTGCGTCGTCCACGCTGAGACGCTCGCGATAGATCTCCTGGCCGTCGCCGACGACGCGCGGAATGGTGCCGAGGCCGCCCGCGACCCGCATCGATCGCGTATTGGCGAAACTCGGCAAGCGGCCGGTGAACATCCGCGGATCGAGTTCGTAAGGCTCGCGATTGACGTCGACATAGGAGCGGGGAAAGTTGACCCGAACCACGGGAAAGCCGGCGTCGGTCAGTCCGTCGATCAGTTCATCCATGAACGAGTCTTCGGACCGGCGAAGACTGGCCAGGTCGATCCGCGACGCGGCCAGAAACTCCTCCGGGTAGACCGAACCGGAATGCGGGGAATTGAAAATGATGGGAGACCGCCACGTCGCCGGCTCCGCGATCTCGAAAGGGGGCGGCTGGCCGCCGTCAAATTGGGTCATTGCCGGACGTCATCCTGAAATTGCGCAGCCGTCTATCGAATGTCGGCTGGACACGCGCTTTTCAAGCCTGCATTGTCGATAATCGCAGCCATTCTGCCAAGCCAAAGTTCGCTTTCACCCCAAATTTACCCTCTTCAGGCTTAGTGGGGCGACTGCTCCTCCAAGTCGGGTCCCGATACCACCGCCATGCACAAAATTCTCCTTGCCGAAGACGACAATGACATGCGCCGATTTCTGGTCAAGGCGCTGGAAAACGCCGGTTTCAAGGTGTCGTCCTATGACAACGGCCTGTCAGCGTACCAGAGGTTACGCGAGGAGCCATTTGAAATGCTTCTCACCGATATCGTGATGCCGGAAATGGACGGGATCGAACTGGCGCGTCGGGCGTCGGAACTGGATCCCGATATCAAGATCATGTTCATCACCGGCTTTGCCGCGGTGGCGCTGAATTCCGATTCCGAGGCGCCCAAGAACGCCAAGGTGCTTTCCAAGCCGGTGCATCTGCGGGAATTGGTCAGCGAAGTGAACAAGATGCTGGCTGCGTAATTCATGCCCGCCCGTCCTTGCCTGCCAGCACCGGAGCCGATATAGGTCGCGGCGACCCAAGCGGACGTTTTCCGGGCGCGTAGCTCAGCGGGAGAGCACTACCTTGACATGGTAGGGGTCACAGGTTCGATCCCTGTCGCGCCCACCACCCAGTCTACTGTTTTGCCATTGTATAGAGACTGATCGGAAAGGCCCGCCGTTGGCGGGCTTTTCTGACCCTGGTTCTGTGGGTGGCTGTCTCCGTTCGTGGATCTGTCCGGTTTTCGGCCTCTGTCTCTGGTCCAAAAATTCCCGTTCCTGGCAGGGTTCCCTCAGCTCAGAATAACGGCTTGTTGCCGGGCGTCGCGCAGATCCCGGGCGCCTGTTTGCCTTGATCGATTTCCCGGTTTCTAATCGCGCCTGAATGGTCTGGCCCAATTCGGTGATCTGCCAACCTTCGTGCGAAGAATCAGATGAAACGAACACCAAAAGTAATAGGGTTGGTAGGCGCAGCTGTCGTTCCGGCGAGCATAACTAAAGCGTGGGCAATCCGGGCCTTGGGTGAACGGAACGCCGC
>DASZTN010000012.1:0-215977 GCA_035547995.1 Bradyrhizobium sp.
ACCGGGAACCGGTATCCGGCAATCCATGACATCGCTTTGACGCATCCCTGTCGTTAGGATGGACGGTCTGCCGCGCAGCGGCCCCCAACCGACAAGCAAGGAGTGACAGATGCCGACGACATCAGGATCAGCCAAATGGCAAGGCGGTATCAAGGACGGCAAGGGCGCGATCTCAACCAAGAGCGGCGCACTGCATGATTATCCTTACGGCTTCGCCAGCCGTTTCGAAGGCAAGCCAGGCTCCAATCCGGAAGAACTGATCGGCGCGGCACACGCCGCCTGTTTCACCATGGCGCTGTCGCTGATCCTCGGAGAAGCCAAGCTCACGGCCGAGCATATGGAAACCAAGGCCGACGTCACGCTTGAAAAAGTGGCCGACGGATTCGCGATCACCTCGGTGCATCTGGCGCTGACGGCCAAGGTTCCCGGCGCCAGCAAGGAGCAGTTCGAGGAACTCGCCGGCAAGGCAAAGGCGGGCTGTCCGGTGTCGAAGCTGCTCAATACCAAGATCACGCTCGACGCGACGCTGGCCTGACGGCGCCTTTTGCAGGCCGTCACATGTCCGCGTCGCTTTCCGGGCCGACATAGGCGATGCGCACCATGTTGGTGGTGCCGGGAGTGCCGAGCGGCACGCCGGCGACGATGATCACGCGCTGACCGGCCCGGGCGAAACCGTCCCGGAATGCGATCGATCCGGCGCGATTGACCATGTCGTCCTGATCCTGGGCATCTTCTGCAACCACGCAATGCACGCCCCAGACCACGGACAATTTGCGTCCGGTGACGAGGTTCGGCGTGATTGCGACCACCGGCGGCTTGGGGCGCTCGCGCGCAACACGCAGGGCGGTCGATCCCGAACTGGTCCAGCAGATGATGGCGGACAGATCGAGTGTCTCGGCGATCTGACGTGCGGCGTCGGCGATCGCATCGCCAACGGTCGGCTCCGGTTCGGCCCGCTGCGCGTTCAGCACGCCGCGATAGGTCGGGTCGCGCTCCACTTCCTCGCCGATGCGGTTCATGGTCGAGACCGCTTCGATCGGATATTTGCCAGCGGCGGATTCCGCCGACAGCATGATGGCGTCGGCGCCTTCATAGACGGCGGTGGCGACGTCGGAGACCTCGGCGCGCGTCGGCACCGGGCTCTGGATCATCGATTCCAGCATCTGGGTCGCGACCACCACCGGTTTGCCGGCGCGCCGCGCCATCCGCGTCATCTGTTTTTGCAGGCTCGGGACCCGTTCCAGCGGCAGTTCAACGCCGAGATCGCCGCGCGCTACCATCAGCGCGTCAGATGCCTCCAGAATGTCGGCGAGGCGGTCGATCGCCTGCGGCTTTTCGATCTTGGCCATCACCGAAGCGCGGCCCCGGATCAGTTTCTTGGCTTCGGTGACATCCTCGGCCCGCTGCACAAAGGACAGCGCGATCCAGTCGACGCCGGTAACCAGCGCCGCTTCGAGGTCGGCGCGGTCCTTTGGCGTCATCGCCGAGACCGGCAGATCGGTATCGGGAAGGCTGACGCCTTTGCGGTCCGACATTTTGCCGCCGATGACGACGCGGGTGACCGCGCGCTCGGGCGAGGTCTCCTCGGCGATCAGGCGCACCTTGCCGTCATCGAGCAAAAGTGCATCCCCGGGCTTGAGCGCGGCGAGAATTTCAGGATGCGGAAGCTGGACCCGGGTGCTGTCGCCCGGCGCCTTGTCCAGATCGAGCACGAAGCTCTCGCCATTGTTGAGCTGGATCGCGCCTTCCGCAAATGAGCCCAGGCGCAGCTTCGGGCCCTGGAGGTCGACGAGAATGCCGATCGGCCGGCCATAGCTGGATTCGACATTGCGGATGGTCTTGACCAGTTCGCGCATCTTGTCGTGTGGCGTGTGGCTCATATTGATGCGGAACACGTCGGCGCCGGCTTCGAACAGCCGCCGGATCATCGCGCTGTCGGACGATGCCGGACCGAGGGTGGCGAGGATCTTGATACGACGCAGACGTCTCATGGCTTGCTTTCGGGCGTAGCGGCTGGTGGACCAGACGCGCCCGGAGGCGTTCCGCCCGGCGTATTGGGTAAGCTCGGCGCTCCGCCCGTCGGGCCGGATGGGCCGGGAAACGCGTTCGGGCCGACGGTTCCGGGAATCCCGGGCACCCGCTGGGTAGGCTGCTGCTCACTGGACTCGGTGAGCTGCACGGTCCAGGCGCGCTGTTCGCCGGTGTCGACCTCGAAGAAGCCGGTCCGGTCATAGCCGCGCGCCAGACAATTATCCGTGCCCTTGATGGTGAATTCCTTGTCGCGCGAGCACATGAACGCCTGCCCCGACCATTCGCCGCCGCGATCGTAGTCGAGCGCGTAGATATAATAATAACGGGCAATCAATGTGCCCTTCAGCAGGGTCTCACAGCTGCGCGAGGATATGTTCCACCAGCCCTCGGTGGTCCAGCCGTCGACATCCTTGTAGCCCAGGGCGACGCCGACCCGGCTCGAGGTGTTGTTGCAGAGACGAAAATCCGCCGCAGCGGGGCTGGTCCACAGACAGCTCATCAGCAGCGCCAGCAGCGGCATCAGGGCGGCAAGATGTGCGAATCGACGGGGCTGTTGTGGATTTTCGGCAACCATTAGCGAGGCTTTGTCAGTTTCTTGGGGATTTCGCGTGAGCCGGGAGGCGCTGTCAACGGTTGGGGCGTGAGCAGTGGCCGAAATTCCACCTGTTGGAACTCTGTTAGCGCTGCGATATGGCAGAATCTGTGACAATGCCCACTTAATATCCAGTATTCTTTGCGTGAAAACGGCGGGACGGCGACATGTCGATGGACGACAAAACCAGAACAGAACTCGAAGCAGCAGTTTTCCGGCGCCTGGTCGAACATTTGCGTTCGCGGACTGATGTCCAGAATATCGATCTGATGAATCTGGCCGGCTTCTGCCGCAATTGCCTGTCGAACTGGCTCAAGGAAGCAGCCGATGCCGAGGGCGTTGCGATGACCAAGGACGAGAGCCGGGAGGCGGTCTACGGCATGCCCTACGAGACCTGGAAATCGAAATTCCAGGAGCCCGCCAGCCCTGACAAATTGGCCGCTATGCAGAAGGCCCAAAGCGGGCATTAGGATCGTTGGGCTTTAACGAATCGGACCTCCACATTTCGGTGCGCAGCTGATTCTCTTCCTGCCATGGAAGATGAAGCGCTGCGATCAACAGCTTTCTTTCGCGTCGTGCAGGAAGGTGTGGGCGCGCTGTGGATGAGCGTGATGTTTTCTTGACGTCAGGCGTCCCAAACTTGAGGGTCATTTCAAGATTGGCTGTGCGGCAAGCCGCGTACGCCCGTGCCCAACCGTCAGTTTCACTTCAGGAGTACTCGATGGCCACCTCTGCTGCCGCGGTCAAGGAAGAGCCCGCGACAAAATTCGCAAAAGACCAGCTCAAGTCGATCATCGAGCGCATCGAGCGGCTGGAAGAAGAAAAGAAGACGATTTCGGATGACATCCGCGACGTCTATGCGGAAAGCAAAGGCAACGGTTTCGACGTCAAGGCGCTGCGCACCATCGTGCGGCTGCGCAAGCAGGACCCGCAGGAGCGGCAGGAAGCCGAAACCATCCTTGAGACCTACATGCAGGCCTTGGGGATGCTGTAAGGGTGTAGCGTCCGCTCCCCGATCTGGATCTCTGCTGGCGCGAGGAGGGAATGGGTTTCCTCCCTGTGCTCCTTCGGAAAATCTCAGCGAAAAATCAGGCTTGAGAGATTGTTGAGAGATTGAGGCGCGATCCGGTCGGATCATGCCTCATCGGATTCTGCCTCAATGCAGCGCGGCGGTCTGCACGGCGAATGACGTCGTGGCCAGCTTCGCGGTCGCTGATCCGGTAAAGCGATCGCATGGCAGGCCAATCTGCGGATCATTGGAGAAGCTCATCGCGATCGTCGTTTGCGGCTTGACGAAGAAGCTGCGCATCAGGGTCATGTCGGTGTCGCCGAGCACCGTCGTGAACATCGAGCTGCTCGTGCTCGGCGCCAGCATCAGCGCCCGCAGCCAGATGTCGTTGCCCTTGGCGACGGCGATCCGGGTTGCGGTCGTGATCGTGCCGTCCGGGCCCGGCTGTCCCTGATCCTTGGCGACAACGCTGTTGATGCTGCCGGTGGCCGGGGTTTCGCTGTCGGACGATGCGGGATGGCTACCCGGCGGCACAGGGACGCTGGCTGCGACGACCGGGGGGTGGTCGCCCGGGGCGGGCATGTAGGCCAGCGCCTGGAACGCTGCGGCAATGCTGGCGCTCGACTGCGGCTCGGCTGAGTTCGCCGCTTCGCGCGCCTTGATGGCCGCGATCTGCTCCGGCGTCGGCTGCTTTGCGGGGCCGGGGATGTTGCCCCAGAAACCGCGCGCATTGATGATATCTTCCGGCGTCTGCGGTTTGGTTGCGTCATTATCGGCGGAAGCCCGCTCGTCGGGCTTCGGCATGGCCGCCTGGACCTGCTGCGCATCGGCGGAGGCGAGCTGCAAGGTCGCCATACCGCGCGGTCTGGCGCGCCTCGCCGATGCGGCCACAGCCGGCCTGCTGGGGGTCATATCGGCAACCTTGATGACGGCTGGCGTGTCGGCAACATCATCCTCATCGTCATGGGAGCGGCCGCCCTTGAAGAAGCGATCCCACAAGCTCAGGCTGGTCCTGGTCATCGCATGATCGTCACCGTCGCGCCGCTCGATATCGGCGCGGGCGAGTTCATATCCCTTCATCGGGACGCCATCCGAGGGGATATGCACGGTGCGGCCATCTGGAAATACCTTGGCGAGCTGATCACGCGTCATCCGCGGCCAATGACGGATGCTGCCGGTATCGAGATGGACGAAAGGCGAGCCAGAGCTCGGGTAGAAACCGACGCCACCGCGTTGCAGCCGAAGGCCAGCATAGCGGATCTGCTCGAGCGGCACGCCCGGGATGAAGAAGTCCATGGCGTGGCCAAGCATGTGTTGGCTGTAGCGGGCCACGCCCGAGGAACGGCGGCTGCGGAGCATGGCGTTGGTGGTCGGGGAGCGATAGGCGGAGATGATCTGGATCGGCTTCTTGCCGTCGACGTCGCGATAGACCTCCCACAGGATGTCGAACAAATGGGGGTCCATCACGGTCTGCTCCTGGGTACGCCAGTCGCGGAGGTAATGGTTCAGTTGCTTGAGCGCCTCTTCGTCATAGCGCCCATCGCGCTTGAAGGTGATGGTGAGGTCTTCGTCGGAATGGGTGTGGTGGAACGAAAGGGTGCGGGTTTCATTCTCCGCGGCCGCATCATGGACCGAGCCGGCGCCGGCGAGCAGCAGTAACGATACAAGGCCGAAATGAACCCCGGCCCGATATCCGGCCTTGCGCCACGACAGCGAATTGAATTGGCGTGCGAATCCAGCCAGCACGAAGAGCCCACCCCGAAAATGATCGACGCACCGAAGGCCGATCACGTTGATCCCTCGCCGTCCCGAGCGGCGAAAGAAGATGAACGCAGTCTTAAAGCGGGATGGTTAATATCTCTCCACCCCCAACTCGCCCCTAACTAACTCAGGGAGTATGGCGAAAAATAGCCGCTGCCGAAATGGGGATGGACGATCGTTAAGCTAGAGGCCACCCGAAAAGCTGAAGGCCCCGCCCGAAGGCGAGGCCTTTGATGTTGCCGGAAAGCGATGTTGCCGGAAAGCCCTTATCGGGACGGAAGCCTCTCAGCGGTCGAAAAGCCCCCGCGGCGGGCGCGGCGCTGAAGCGGGAGACGGGCCTCCGAACAGTCGCTCGAAGAACGACATCCCCGACGGCTCGCTGTCGCTGTTGGCATATCGCCGCCCCGGAATATCGGCTGCTTCCGCATGGACATAGTTCGGTTGCGGATGCGAAATCACGGCCTCCAGATCCCTGTTCTTGTCGTTGCGCAGCAAGGACAGCATATTCGCATCCCAGCCGTAGATGTCTTTGCGGAACTCCAGCTTGCCGGAGTCGTCGACGAAGGCCGTCTGGTAGGTGAGGTTCACCGGGATCGGAGTCGGGAATTTCAGATCTTTCTCCTCCGGTCCATACATGCTGCGAATCTTTTCCGGCGTGTAGTGCTCGTTTGGCTCGGCGATATTGAGCAGAACCGAGGCGTACTGATCCGGATACTGCACACGCATACAGCCGTGGCTGTAGGCGCGCACCTGCTTGGCGAACAGATATTTGTCCGGCGTGTCGTGCTGGTAGACCAGGAACTTGTTCGGGAAGTTGAAACGGATGCGGCCGAGCGCGTTATGGTCGCCGGGCGGTTGCGAAATATGCACCGTGCCGTCGCGGTTTCGCTCGACCTTAAGTCCCATGCGTTCCAGCACGGTCGGATCCTGCTGCAGCGCCGGCAGATATTCGCCATAGACGATCGAAGGCGGTACGTTCCAGGTAGGGTTGACCGTGATGTACTTCATCGTCTCGTACAGCAGCGGCGTGGCGTGGATGCCCGGCTTGCCGGTCACGACCTTGGTGGTCCAGACCTGCGCGCCATGCTGCATCACCTTCAGCGTGAAGTCCGGAATGTTCAGGATCACATAGGCGTCACCGAGCGAGGGCGCGCCGAGGTCCCGCGGCAGCCAGCGCCAACGTTCCATGTTGACGATGATGGTGTTGATTTCCTTGCTGTCGCGCTTCGGGTTGTTGAGCGCATTGACGGTCCGGTCGTCGAGCACCCCGGTTGGCCTCAAGCCGACGCCTTCCTGAAAATTGCGAACCGCTTCGGCGACCTTGGCATCGTAATGATCGTCGTCGGCATTTTCAGTGACACCGAGTCTGGTGCGCAGCTCCGGCACACGCGAATCTTCCATCACTTCCGCGGGCCGCTTCTTGTTGCGGGAGGCAACGTATCGCAGCATCGGCCCTTCAGCGATCTGGGCCACCGGAGTGTCGCTTTCCCCGCGCAGCTCGGCGAGCTTCTTCTTCAGCTCCTGATAGAGCTTCTGCGGCGGGTTATAGCTGTCGAGCGCGGTCGAGGCGTCCTTGGCGGTGGTGACATGGGTCAGCACTTCCGAAGGATCGATCGGGTGCTCGGGATAGGAGATATCGCCCGAGAGCTGGGACCAGTGCATGCGGCCGCTCTGGGCCTGACGCGCATAGTCCATCATGCTGCCGGTCAGTTTCAGATCAGCTTCTGCGAGGGCGTCCGGGCTGGCCGCGGCTGCGGCGAAATCCGGTACCGGATAGTCGGTCGGGTCGAGGCCGTCGGAAGCCGCCTTCTGCAGACGCGCGATGACGCCCTTGGCATTCTCGGTCAGGGCGCCGGCCTGGGTCCAGATCGGCGCGAAATTGCGATCGGAGTAGAATTTCTCCACCGCGGTCCGCTCGACCTTGCGGTCGAAGTAACGCGACGACTTCGTCGTCAGCAAGTCGCGAAGCTTGTCGGCGACCGGTTGATCCGGGGCCGGGACATTGCTGGCGGCCTTGACCGGCTCCTTGGCGGTTTCAGCGGCCGGCGATGCGGGGGACGAGGCCGGTGGCACGTCAGCCGGGTTGGTCGACGCAGTATCGCTCTTTGCAGCATCGCCCTTTGCCGCGTCGGCATCGCCCTTTGCCGTATCGCTTTTGGCGGCGTCGCTTTTAGCGGTATCGCTCTTGGTTGCGTCGGCCTTGCTGACGTCGTTCGTGGTGGTGCTGCTGTCGGTTTTTGCGTCTTCGGTCGCCGCACTCGCCGCGCCGGCATTGTCCGTCTTCGGAGCGCCTGCGGCCGGAGCGGTGGCAACATCGGAAGGTGGCGCGGCAGCGGGCTGGGCTGCGGCCTTGGCCGTATCCGACTTGGACGTATCGGTCTTGACCGTGTCCGTCTTGGCCACGTCGGGCGTTGAGGTCTTGGCGTCGGGCACCGAGGCGGTGGTGTCCGTCTTGATGCTGTCGAGCTTGAAATCGTTGACCGTCGGCGGCGGGACGTTGGCAGGTTCGGGTCGGGGGATCGCGGCTTCGATTGCGAGTTCAGCGGCGTTGCTGCGCGGTGCGTCCTGCGCCATTGCCGAGCTTGCAGATACCGTGAGGAAGGTCGCGGCCACGGCCATCAGCACGCGGTCGAATCCCGCACGGTTGTTCGAACAGTCACGCATTATCGCAGCCCTCGGATGAAGCCTGTCCCGCCATGGAACAGTCATTGAAAATGTCGGTCCTTAGCTTTCGCAAAGTGCCGGCCTGATGGTTGATGGCGCGTTCAATGGAGAGCATTGGTCCGCGTCTGAATCGCTCCAGAATTTGTTCTCGTCAGCAACGCCTGCACGCAACGATTCACACGCAAACGCTACGATATACGGGCCCCTTCCACGCAGCCAGCGCCATGCGGGGCCGCTCACGATAAACTGACTTTCCGCGCATTCCGCCCGCACGGCGGGCGGCGCAATTTTCTGCCACGGGCTGTGGGCTTTGTCTGTCACCGGCGGGCCACGGTTCAAGATGTTTAGGGCGGGCGGCATTTTCGGTCCCCATCGCTAAACGCCATGCTCCCTCGTCTGGTTCACTCCCTCCCGTCCGCATCATCGGCCGCGGCTTCGTCGAGTTTGCGATAGAGCGTCGAGCGGCCGATCTTCAGCCGGCGTGCGACCTCCGACATCTGGCCGCGGTAATGCGAAATCGCGAAGCGGATGATCTCGCTCTCCATTTCTTCGAGCGGCCGGACGTCGCCGGCGCTGGTCAGCATGGAGAGGGTGCCGACGGTCGGCAGGGGAGGTGCTATCGGTATCTCATTACCAGATACCACCGTGGGCGCCACCGAATGCGCGCCGGGGCCGATGATGACGGGTTCGCTCGGCGCGCCGTGGGCGTCGGGGATCGCCAGCGATTGCGCCGCAGCCTGCGGAAAATCTGTGACGTCGAGCTGGTCGCTCTCGCTCATCACCACGGCCCGATACACGGCGTTCTCGAGCTGACGAATATTGCCGGGCCAATCGAGCTGCGACAGCAGCGCCACGGCCTCGCCGCTGATGCCGGTGATCGGGCGGTTTTCCTCGGCACAGAACCGGGCCAGGAAGTGCCGCAGCAGATGCGGAATATCCTCGCGCCGCATCCGCAACGGCGGGATGGTCAGCGGCAGGACGTGCAGGCGATAGAACAGATCCTCGCGAAACTGCCCGGCTTTGACATGGTCGAGCAGTTTGCGGTTGGTTGCGGAGATGATGCGGACATCGACCTTGACCGGCTTGCGGCCGCCGACCGCCTCGACGGCTCCCTCCTGCAGCGCGCGCAGCAGCTTCACTTGCGCGTTCAGCGGCAGTTCGCTGACCTCGTCGAGAAACAGCGTGCCGCCGGAGGCTTCGACGAACTTGCCGGCATGGCGTTCAGTCGCACCGGTGAAGGCACCTTTCTCATGGCCGAACAGGATCGATTCCACGAGATTATCGGGAATGGCGCCGCAATTGACCGCCACGAACGGCTTCGCCCTGCGTTCGCTGCTGCCATGAATGGCCCGCGCGAACAATTCCTTGCCGACGCCCGATTCGCCCTCGATCAACACCGGAATGCTGGAAGCGGCCGCCTTCCGCGCCGTGCGCAGCACGCCCGCCATGGCTTCGCTGCGGGTGATGATGTCGGCGAAAGTCAGCTTGCCTTCGCGGCTATGCTTGATGCGCTGCAATTCGCCCTGCAGCGCACTGGTATTGAGGGCGTTGCGGAGCGACACTTGCAGCCGTTCGAAGCCGACCGGCTTGACCACGAAATCCTGCGCCCCGGCGCGCATCGCCGACACCACATTGTCGATGCCGCCGTGAGCGGTCTGCACGATCACGGGAATGTTGAGGCCGGCTTCGCGGATCTTGGCCAGCACGCCCATGCCGTCGAGGCCGGGCATGACAAGGTCGAGCACGACGGCGTCGATGTCGGGACCATCAGGTGCAGTCAGAATGGCGACCGCCGCGTCGCCGCCTTCGGCGACCAACGCTTCATAGCCGCATTTCTGCACCATATTCTCGACCAGGCGGCGCTGAACGGCATCGTCATCGGCAATCAAGACGCGGGCGGCCATGGCTTTGCTTTCCTCGGGCATTACAACTATCTGTCTCGAATCGGGGCACTCTCGCCGAAGCCGATTAACGCCCTCTTAAAGGTTGGCATCACGCTCTCGCACGCTCATTTTCCGCCTCAAAACGCATATTGACAGGCCTGAACCAGATGACCTCGCGCTCCTCATCCGCCCTCCGTAAGTCGTCCGCTCAACGCAAGTCCGACGCCAACAAGCCCAAAACCAAGAACTTCAAAGCCAAGAACCCCAAAGCCAAGGTCGCGGCCATGAGCAAGGCCGGCAAGCTGCCGGAATGGAACCTAGCCGACCTCTACTCCAGCATCGATGCGCCGGAGATTGCGCGTGACCTCGACAAGATGGACGCGGAATGCGTGGCATTTGAAACGAACTATAAAGGCAAGATTGCGGAGCAGCTTGCGACCGAAGGCGGCGGCCAATGGCTGGCGGAGGCGGTGAGGCGCTATGAGGCGATCGACGATCTGGCCGGAAGATTAGGATCTTACGCCGGGCTGGTGCACGCCGGCGACAGCGTCGATCCCGTCATCTCCAAATTTTACGGCGATGTTTCCGAGCGGCTGACGGCCGCCTCGATTCATCTGTTGTTCTTTCCGCTCGAACTGAATCGCGTCGAGGATGCGGCGATCGAAAAGGCGATGCAGACGTCCGCGCTCGCACATTATCGCCCCTGGATCGAAGATCTGCGCAAGGACAAGCCCTATCAGCTCGAGGACCGGATCGAGCAGTTGTTCCACGAGAAGGCCCAGAGCGGCTATGCTGCCTGGAACCGGCTGTTCGATCAGACCATTTCCAGCCTGCGCTTCAAGCTGGGGCCTAAGGAGCTTGCGATCGAGCCGACCCTGAGCCTGTTGCAGGATCGCTCCGGCGAGAAGCGCAAGGCTGCGGCCGAGGCGCTGGCCAGGACCTTCAAGGCCAACGAGCGGACCTTTGCGCTCATCACCAACACGCTTGCAAAGGATAAGGAGATTTCAGATCGCTGGCGCGGCTTTCAGGATGTTGCGGATTCGCGTCATCTGAACAACCGCGTCGAGCGGGAGGTAGTCGATGCGCTGGTGGCTTCGGTCCGCTCGGCCTATCCGCGGCTGTCGCATCGTTATTATCGGCTCAAGGCCGGCTGGTTCAAAAAGAAGAAATTGCCGCATTGGGACCGTAACGCGCCGCTGCCATTCGCTGCTACCGGCAGCATCGCCTGGCCTGAGGCGAGAAACATGGTGCTGTCGGCCTATCGCGGCTTCTCGCCCGAGATGGCCGATATTGCGGAGCGGTTTTTCAGCAATCGCTGGATCGATGCGCCGGTGCGTCCCGGCAAGGCGCCTGGTGCATTCTCGCATCCGACGACGCCGTCGGCGCACCCTTACGTGCTGATGAATTACCAGGGCAAGCCGCGCGACGTGATGACGCTCGCCCATGAACTCGGGCATGGTGTCCATCAGGTGCTGGCGGCGAAGAACGGCGCGCTGATGGCGCCGACGCCGCTGACGCTGGCGGAGACCGCCAGCGTGTTCGGCGAGATGCTGACCTTCAAACGGCTGCTCGCGCAGACCGGGAGCGCCAGGCAGCGCCAGGCGCTGCTCGCCGGCAAGGTCGAGGACATGATCAACACGGTAGTGCGGCAGATCGCGTTCTATTCGTTCGAGCGCGCGGTTCACACCGAACGCAGGAACGGCGAACTGACCGCCGAGCGCATCGGCGAGATCTGGCTCAGCGTGCAGGGCGAGAGCTTAGGGCCGGCGATCGACATCAGGCCGGGCTACGAGACGTTCTGGATGTACATCCCGCACTTCATCCACTCGCCGTTCTACGTTTACGCCTACGCTTTCGGCGATTGCCTGGTGAACTCGCTTTACGCGGTCTACGAACACGCCTCCGAAGGCTTCGCCGAGCGCTATCTGGCGATGCTCGCGGCCGGCGGCACCAAGCATTATTCCGAACTGCTCAAGCCGTTCGGCCTCGATGCCAAGGACCCGAAATTCTGGGACGGCGGCCTGTCGGTGATATCGGGCATGATCGACGAACTGGAAGAAATGGATTGAAGTCCGATGGAGCGGAACATTTGTCGAACGGGAAACGAGGCTCCTGGAAGGATCGGCTCTTGCTCTTCGTAAAGGACAATCGGCCTTCCGAATGACCCGATAGGCAGGGCGGCGTTGCCCTAGAAAACGGTTTGCGGTAATTCCTCGCAGGAAGATTTTGACTGGGGACTCCAATGGCAGACCATAGCGAAGTGGCCTACACGACCGCCGACGGCAACGATTACGTCGCCCACGAGCAGACCTATGAAGGTTTCATCAAGCTCGTCAAATACGGCACCGCTACCGTTGCCATCATTCTCATCCTGATGGCGATTTTCCTCACCTGACCGTTCGCCGGTTGTGCCGCCATCGCGGCCGGCGTGACCTGAATTTTTGCCCGCATCCCGGTTACAAAACCGGTATCCATCGCAGCGGAAATAGCGCTAGCTTGCCGTGCGCGTGCTCCGCGCCGCCGGAGGCCTCATGAAGATTGCTGTTGCCAAGGAAATCGACCCGTCCGAGCCGCGTGTTGCGGCTTCGCCCGACACGGTGAAAAAATATAAGGCGTTGGGCGTCGACGTTGCCGTCGAGCCGGGCGCGGGCCTCAAGTCGGGTCTGCCCGATTCGGAGTTCACCGCCGCCGGTGCGACCATCAGCGCCGAGGCGGTGAAGGATGCCGATGTCGTCATCAAGGTGAAGCGGCCCGAGCCGTCGGAGCTTGCCAACTATAAGCGCGGCGCGCTGGTGATCGCCATCATGGACCCCTATGGAAACGAAGCTGCGATCAAGGCGATGGCGGATGCCGGCATTTCGGCCTTCGCCATGGAACTGATGCCGCGCATTACCCGCGCCCAGGTGATGGACGTGCTGTCGAGCCAGGCCAACCTTGCCGGCTATCGCTCGGTGATCGAGGCGGCGGAAGCTTTCGGCCGCGCCTTTCCGATGATGATGACGGCGGCCGGCACCGTGCCGGCAGCCAAGGTATTCGTGATGGGCGTCGGTGTTGCCGGGCTGCAGGCGATCGCGACCGCGCGCCGGCTAGGGGCCATCGTCACCGCGACCGACGTGCGGCCGGCAGTGAAGGAACAGGTCGAGAGCCTTGGCGCCAAATTCCTTGCGGTCGAGGACGAGGAGTTCAAGCAGGCCGAGACCGCCGGCGGCTATGCCAAGGAAATGTCCAAAGAGTATCAGGCCAAGCAGGCTGCGCTCACCGCCGAGCACATCAAGAAGCAGGACGTCATCATCACCACCGCATTGATCCCGGGCCGGCCGGCGCCGCGCCTGGTCACGCTGGAGATGGTGAAGACGATGAAGCCGGGTTCGGTGCTGGTCGACCTCGCGGTCGAGCGCGGCGGCAATGTCGAAGGCGTCAAG
Source organism: Bradyrhizobium sp. (assembly GCA_035547995.1). Classification (GTDB taxonomy): domain Bacteria; phylum Pseudomonadota; class Alphaproteobacteria; order Rhizobiales; family Xanthobacteraceae; genus Bradyrhizobium. The sequence goes on from DASZTN010000012.1 coordinate 13,363, forward strand.
AGCGGGGAGACCGTGGAGATCGACGGCGTCAAGATCGTCGGCTTTCCAAATCTCGCCGGCCGCGTCGCAGCCTCCGCATCGGGACTCTATGCCCGCAATTTGCTGTCGTTCATCGAGACGCTGGTCGACAAGTCGACCAAGGCGCTCGCGGTGAACTGGGATGATGAACTGGTCAAGGCCACCGCGCTGACCAAAGACGGCGCCGTCATCCATCCGAATTTCCAGCCCAAATCGTGAGCGCGTGAGTGATCGGGTGCAGACTAAATTCTGTCGTCGTTCCGGGGCCGGCGCCTTGCGCCCTTCCGGAATGACGAACCAATAGGAGAGCAGCCATGGAACAAGCCGCCCAAATCGTCGATCCCTTCGTGTTCCGACTGTCGATTTTCGTCCTTGCCGTCTTCGTCGGCTATTTCGTGGTGTGGTCGGTGACGCCTGCACTGCATACACCGCTGATGTCGGTCACCAACGCAATCTCGTCGGTGATCGTGGTCGGTGCCCTGCTCGCGGTCGGCGTCGGTCTGGTTTCATCAGGCAGCGTCTGGGCCCGGGGCTTCGGCTTCGTCGCGCTGATCTTTGCCTGCGTCAACATCTTCGGCGGCTTCCTGGTCACCCAGCGCATGCTGGCGATGTACAAGAAGAAAACCAAGTGACGATGGCCGTGTGTCTTTATGAGAGGTCGTCATGCCCCGCACAGGCGGGGCATCCAGCAAGCTTGGAGCATTCGTCCGGCGACGGGCATTTCGGGTTACTGGATCATCTGCCGTCGCGGATGATGACAGGGGAGGGGGCTCGCCAATGAACGCCAATCTGTCTGCACTGCTTTATCTGATCGCCGGCGTCCTGTTCATCCTGTCGCTGCGCGGCCTGTCGAGCCCGGCTTCGAGCCGACGCGGCAATCTGCTCGGCATGGCCGGCATGGTGATCGCGGTCGGTACCACGCTCGCCTCGCATCCGCCGGCCGATGGTATGGCGTGGCTGCTGGTGGTGCTCGGGGTCGCAATCGGCGGCGGGGTCGGCGCGGTGATCGCCCGCCGGGTGCCGATGACCTCGATGCCCGAACTGGTGGCCGCGTTCCATTCGCTGGTCGGCATGGCTGCGGTACTGGTCGCCGCCGGTGCCTTCTACGCGCCGGAAGCCTTCGGCATCGGCACGCCCGGCAACATCCACACCCAGAGTCTGGTCGAGATGTCGCTTGGGGTCGCCATCGGCGCCCTGACCTTCACCGGGTCGGTGATCGCGTTCCTGAAACTGTCGGCGCGCATGAGCGGGGCGCCCATCATCCTGCCCGCGCGCCATCTCATCAACATCTTGCTGGCGATCGCGCTGGTGGCCAGCATCATCGGCCTGGTCGTGACCGGCAACGAGGTGTTCTTCTGGCTCAACACCATCCTGGCGCTGACGCTCGGCGTTCTCATGATCATTCCGATCGGCGGCGCCGACATGCCGGTCGTGATCTCGATGCTGAACTCTTATTCCGGCTGGGCGGCGGCCGGCATCGGCTTCACGCTCGGCAATTCGGCGCTGATCATCACCGGCGCGCTGGTCGGTTCATCCGGCGCGATCCTGTCCTACATCATGTGCCACGCGATGAACCGGTCCTTCATCTCCGTCATCCTCGGCGGCTTTGGCGGCGAGACCGCAGCGGCGGCCGGCGGCACGGCGGAGGCGCGGCCGGTCAAGCTCGGCTCGGCCGATGATGCCGCGTTCATTATGAAGAACGCGCAGAAAGTGATCATCGTGCCGGGCTACGGCATGGCGGTGGCGCAGGCCCAGCACGCGCTGCGCGAGATGGCCGACATTCTGAAGAAAGAAGGCGTCGAGGTGAAATACGCCATTCACCCGGTGGCGGGGCGCATGCCCGGTCACATGAACGTGCTGCTGGCCGAAGCCAACGTTCCATATGACGAGGTGTTCGAGCTTGAGGACATCAACTCCGAATTTGCCCAGGCCGACGTCGCCTTCGTGATCGGCGCCAACGACGTCACCAACCCGGCGGCGGAAGAGGATCCGAAATCCCCGATCTACGGCATGCCGGTGCTGCAGGTGTGGAAGGCCGGCACGGTGATGTTCATCAAGCGCTCGCTGGCCTCCGGCTATGCCGGCATCGACAATCCCTTGTTCTACCGCGACAACACCATGATGCTGCTCGGCGACGCCAAGAAAATGACGGAGAGCATCGTCAAGGCGATGTAACAGGCACGAGGTTTGCTCGCGGGGAGCCATGACCATCGTTAAATGGCTCCTTGCCTTCGCCGCGTTTGGCTATTTTGGCGCTCTTGCTGTGCTGTTTGCCATGCAGCGCGCGCTCGTCTTTCCGATTCCGGTCACCGAGCGAACGGCACCTGCCGCCGTCGGCTTTGCCGAAGCCGAAGAGCATGTTCTGTCCACGGCCGATGGCGAGAAGCTAATCGCCTGGCATGTGCCGGCAAAGCCGGAACATGCCGTGGTGCTCTATTTTCCTGGAAATGGCGACTATCTCGCCGGGCGGGTGAGCCGGTTCCGCGCCATTACCGCCGATGGCACCGGCCTCGTTGCGCTGTCCTATCGCGGATATGCCGGCTCAAGCGGGCATCCCAGCGAGCGGGGTCTGTTGCAGGATGCCGAGGCCGCCTATGCCTTCACCGTCGCACGCTACAAGACGGACCGGATCGTGGCTTGGGGATTCTCGCTCGGCTCGGGAGTTGCGGTGGCGCTGGCCGCCAGTCACCGGCTTGGCCGGCTGATCCTCGAGGCACCCTACACGTCGATCGCGGATGTCGCCGCCTCGCTTCCGCGATTTCGATGGGCGCCGGTGCGGCTGTTGTTGCGCGATTCGTTCCATTCGGACCGGCGAATTGCCGCGGTCACGGCGCCGCTCCTGATCATGCATGGCGGCCGTGACGCCGTGGTCCCGATTGAATTTGGCAAACGGCTGTTCGCACTCGCGCATGAGCCCAAGCAATTCGTCCGATTTGCCGAAGGTGACCATAACGATCTGGATGATTTTGGGGCGATCGAGACCGCCCGCCATTTCATAAGCGCCCCCAATGGCTGATATTGTTCGGCGCGCGGATTTTCACGCCCGAGAATGGCGGACCCTATGAGCGAGCACGGCCCGATGCCGAAATCGGCCTGGATGTTTCCCCTGCTGGCAGCGATGCTTTTTGGCTTCGTCACGGCGGTCGATTACACCTTCGCCCTGTCGCCCGCCGGGCTATTGTTCTCGGCCGTGCTGCTGGTGATCCTGTTCGGCACGGTATTCGCGGCCGTGCATCATGCCGAGCGGATCGCGGAGCGGATTGGCGAGCCGTTCGGCACATTGCTGTTGACGCTATCCGTCACCATCATCGAGGTCGCGCTGATCGCAACCATCATGCTCGGTGAAAAGGGAGTGCCGACGCTGGCGCGCGACACCGTCTTCGCGGTGGTCATGATCGTCTGCAACGGCCTTGTCGGCATCTGCACCCTGCTGGGCGGGTTGCGCTACCGGGAACAGGATTTTCAGACTTCCGGTGCCAATCTCTATCTGTCGGTCCTGGTAGTATTGGCGACCATTACGCTGGTGCTGCCTGATTATACGTTGACCACGCCAGGACCACTCTACTCGACAGCCCAGCTTGCCTTCGTCAGCGTGGTGACGATCCTGCTTTACGGCGTGTTCCTCTATACCCAGACCGCGCGGCATCGCGACTATTTCATCAGCGAAGGCAGGAGTGTTTCCGGTCACGCCGGGCAAGTCTCCGGCGGCGGGCTGTCGCTCAGCATCGTTCTGCTGCTGATCTCACTGCTGTCCGTGGTGCTGCTGGCGAAGAAATTCTCGCTGGTGGTCGATGCCGCCGCCGCCATGATCGGCGCTCCGTCGGCGTTCGCGGGCATCCTGGTCGCGTGCCTGATCCTGCTGCCGGAAAGTGTCTCTGCCATCGCCGCGGCGCGCAAGAACGACCTGCAGAAAAGCATCAACCTCGCCCTGGGCTCATCGCTCGCAACCATCGGGCTGACGATTCCGGCCGTGGCGGTTGCCGCCCATGCGCTCAACAAGACCCTGATTCTTGGTCTGCAGGACCGCGAGATCGTGCTCCTGGCGTTGACGTTCGTCCTCAGCATGCTCACCTTCGGAACCGGCCGTACCAACATCCTGTTCGGGCTGCTTCATCTGGTGGTGTTTGCGGTATTCGTGTTCCTGGTATTCGTGCCATAACTTTTGCTGGATGAAAGGATCTAGACAATGCTCAGCGCCAAATCCGACGTACAGATCGACACTGCGGAGGTCCGCGTCACCGAGTGGCGGCTGGAGCCGGGCAGCGCGACCGGACGTCACATCCATGGAATGGATTATGTGATCGTTCCCGTGACCGCCGGCGAAATGACCATCGTGGCGCCCAGCGGCGAACGTTCCAAGGCGCAGCTCGCCGTCGGTAAATCCTACTTCCGCAAAGCCGGCGTCGAACACGACGTGCTCAACGAAACTGCGCAGGAAATCGTATTTCTTGAAGTTGAATTGAAACAATAGCCGGCTAGTTTACCGAAGGTTACGAATTGCCACTTATCTGTCGCAGTTGATCCCTCAATGCGCCTCAAAGTTCCCGCATCAAGCCCGGGCTGGGAGTGGTCCGTATGCTGAAATATCTCGCCAAATTTGCTTCGGACATATTGCCTTCGGTGGCCGCGACGATCATCGGCGCGTATATCGTCAATCATTACATCACGGCCAAGCCCGCCGCGCCGGCAGCCGCCGCGGTGTCGTCGGCTGCTCCCGACAGCAAGCCTGCTGAAGCCCCCACTGACGTCGCCAGCATTCCTGCGGCGGGCGTGAGGGCCAAGGGTATTTCCGAGAGTGCCGTGTTCGGCAAGGCCGCTGCCGAAAAGCCTCAGGAAAAGCCCGCGGAAAAGGCGCAGGAAAAAGCAGCGGACAAGGCGCAGGCAAAAGCGCAGGAGAAGTCGGAAGACAAACCGGCCGAGACTGCGAGCATTTCCACCGATATCCATCGCCACCCGGCTCCGCCGCGGGAGAAGACGGCGATCAGGATGATCCCGCTGACGGCCGCCCCGGTCCAGCCCGCCATGTCAGCCTCTGTGCCGGCCAATCCTCCGCCGCCGACCGTCGAAGCCGCGGTGAAGCCGGACGAGCATCGCGATGCCAACGATCTGGCCCGGGAAGCAATCGAGCGACTGCGCGAGAGTTCGCCGCGCCCCCAGGAAGCTGCGCGTGCTCCAGATGCGCCGCGCGTAGCAGCCGTGCCGCAGGCGCCCCCTCCTGCCGTGGTGCAGCCGCTTCCGCCTCCGGTCATGGTTGCGGCGCCGGCGGGCGATACGTTTGCGCCGGATAGGAACGGGTCGGGGCAACAGCCTTATCCGTCCTCAGCCCAGGCCTATGATCCCAGTCGCCCGGTCCCGCCGGCCGACATTCCATCCCCGCAGCCACTGGAATTGCGTACCGACAACAACGGGGCTCCACCCCTGCAGCAGCATGACAAGAACGTTGCCGAGGACATGCTGTCGGCCGCGCGGTCGGTTTTTCACGCCGTCCTGCCGCAATAGCCGTAACCCCTGAATCAAATCCGGGGTCAGGCTTTCGCTGGAAGATCCTCTATCGATCCAAAAAGGAACGCAGGCAAAAAAATGACGCGGGCCGAAGGCCCGCGTCACGGATCAGATATTGCAATTTCTTGATTGGTTAGCGCGGCCCGCGCGGTCCAGCACCTGGGCCACCGCGACCGCCGCGATCCATGCCCGGACCTGCGCCAAACGCCGGCTTGGGCTTCATCGGCAGCAGGCCTTCACGCTGCAGCTTCTTGCGCGCAAGCTTGCGGGCGCGGCGCACGGCTTCCGCCTTTTCGCGGGCTTTCTTTTCGGAGGGCTTTTCGTAATGGCCGCGGAGCTTCATCTCGCGGAAAATACCCTCGCGCTGCATCTTCTTCTTCAGCGCCTTGAGGGCTTGATCAACATTGTTATCGCGGACGAGAACCTGCACGCGGCATCCTTTGTTTGGTAGATCGGATCGTGGAAATCTGGTGAAGCGAAGGGCGGCAAAAAGGCCAGTCCCTAAACCCTGAGCGCGCGCATGTAGCAGATCGAAGCGGAAATGTCCACCTGGGGGAACGCTTTTTTAGGCGATTCGGCGCGGCAATCTGGCCTTGCTCACGCGATCTTGGGCGGCTCGATCTGGGTGACATGCCCCATCTTCCGGCCGGGGCGCGGTGTTCCTTTGCCGTAGAGATGGACGGTCGCGCCCGGAACGGTCAGCCACTGCTCGTAGGAATTGATTTCATCACCGATCAGGTTGGTCATGGTGACCCGGCCGTGACGGATAGGCTTGCCGAGGGGCCAGCCGGCGATGGCGCGGACATGCTGTTCAAACTGCGAAATCGAGGCGCCGTCGAGCGTCCAATGTCCCGAATTATGCACCCGCGGTGCGATCTCGTTGACGAGGATGCTGGTTCCGTCCTTTCCAGGAACCACGAACAGCTCGACCGCGAGTACGCCGACATAATCCAAGGCAGTGGCGATCTTCTCGGCAATGCTGCGAGCTTCCGCCGCGAGCTTGTCGGAAATCGCAGCCGGTACCCGTGAGGTTTTCAGGATGTGGTCCCGGTGCTCATTTTCGGTCACGTCGAAACATTCGACCTGGCCCTCGGCGCTGCGGGCGGCGACCACCGAAATCTCGCGCTCGAAGGGAATGAAAGCCTCCAGGATCGCCGACTTGGTGCCGAGCTCTTCCCAGATCCGATCGGGATCGTCGCCGTCACGGATGATCGCCTGGCCCTTGCCGTCATAGCCGAAGCGGCGTGTCTTGATCACGGCGGGGCAGCCGATTTTTGCCAGCGCCGCGCGTAAGCCGGCGGCCGAGGAAACGTCGGCATAATCGGCGGTGCCGATACCGAGTTGCCGGACGAAATCCTTTTCCGCGAGGCGGTCCTGTGTGGTCTCCAGGACCTTGCGGTTCGGCAATACCGGGCGGCGTGCCGAAAGCAGCAGTGCCGAGGCTGCCGGCACGTTCTCGAATTCATAGGTGATCACGTCGACGTCGTTGGCGAACAGCTCCAAGGCCTCGACATCGGCGTATTCCGCGCAGGTCGCATTCAGAACCACATCGAAGGCCGGCGAATCCGGGTCCGGAGAAAACACCTGGCATCGCAGGCCGAGACGAGCCGCGGCCATCGCCAGCATCCGGCCGAGCTGGCCGCCACCGAGGATGCCGATCGTATCGCCGGGCTTCAGTTTCACCTGTCGAGCCAAGGTCACGCCGGTTCCTCCGGATGCTCGCCGACCGCATCGGTCTGCTGCTTGCGCCAAGCTGCCAGCCTGCCTGACAGCGGGGGGTCACGGAGCGCCAGCACGCTCGCCGCCAGCAGCGCTGCGTTGATGGCGCCGGACCTGCCGATCGCCAGCGTGCCGACTGGAACTCCGGCGGGCATCTGGACGATCGAGTAAAGCGAATCGAGGCCGGACAAGGCCTTGGATTCGATGGGCACACCGAATACCGGCAGCTCGGTCAGGGCCGCGGTCATGCCGGGCAGATGCGCAGCTCCGCCGGCTCCGGCGATGATGACCTTGAAGCCGGCAGCCTTGGCGCCTTTTGCGAAGGCGAACAGCCGGTCCGGGGTGCGGTGCGCCGAGATGATGCGCTTCTCGCAAGCAACGCCAAGCGCAGCCAGGGTATCGGCGGCATGCCGCATGGTATCCCAGTCCGACTGGCTTCCCATGATGATGGCGATCGGGGCGGTCATGCGGTCAATTCTTTGCGGGAATCCAAAAGCATAGGCCGAATTATAAGATCGGCCCGGGGTTCGGCCAAGACGTGGCAAGGGATCAAGAATGGACTATCCTGTCTTGGTGAATCCCGGCAAGCCTCTCAGGCCGATTTATGAAGAAGAAAACCAGGGCGCCGGCGCCAATTCCGGTCAAACACCACAAAAGCGGGGAGGCGCCCAAGGCTGCAACCCAGGCTGGCAGGCGGCAGAGCCCGGCTGGCAATACCAGGCAGACGATTCAGCGGCTGCGGGTTCAACTGGCAGAGGCGCTCAAGCAAATCGAGGAGCTGCGGGCTTCGGCCAATATCGACTTCCTGCTGAATATTCCCAATCGGCGAGGTTTCGAGCACGAGCTCAATCGCGCGATCGCTTATATCAAGCGCTATCAGGCCAGCGGTGCCTTGATCGTCCTGGATGTCGACCATCTCAAACCGATCAATGACTTGTTCGGGCATGCGGCAGGCGACCAGGTGCTGAAAACGGTGGTGGCAACGCTGCGGGGCCAGATCCGTTCTTCCGACGTGATCGGGCGGCTGGGTGGGGACGAGTTCGCCCTGCTGCTGTGGAATCTCAGTGAGGCCGATGCCCAGGCCAAGGCGGCAGCTTTGGAAGAGTCCATTGACCAACTGATCTTTGCCTTCCGCGGTCACACCGTGAAGGCTGGCGTGTCCGCTGGTGTCGCCATTCTCGATTCCCATGCCGAAGCGGGCAAAGCCCTGGAACAGGCCGATCGCGCCATGTATGTGCGCAAGGCGCAAAGGCGCCACCAAGCTGCTGCGCAGTACCCGATCAGGTAATCTCCCGGAAAGGCAGGCGTTTCGCGTTCGCTATAGCGTGCTCAAATCATCCGGCACGTTGCCAAATTTTCTCAACAATCGGGCGTCGCCGAATTCGCCGATCATGGGATCTCCGGTGCGACTGAAGGCAATCGCGCCGATGCAACCGGCTGCTCGTGACAGCAGCTCAGCTCGTCGTAACGCTGCCGACGAACTCTGGCATTCCTCCGCCGCTCCCGCGATCATCGCGCCAGTATCGTCCTGAAGGAACGGCAACGCGACGTAATAGGTGACATCGGCCATGACCTTGCTCCCAATGACTTCCCGCTTCCTAGCGCCCCAGCTGGATCGAACGGTCAGGCGGCGTTGTCCCTGGCGCCGGTGATCGCGGCACTCGGCAGTTTCTCGACGACGCCGGCTTCCAAAGCCGCCTGCAATTCCATCAATTCCGTTTCCAGATATTCGTTGGCCATGATCAGCGCCTTGATGGTGCTGCGCATATTTCCGTTGCACATGGCGATCGCCTGGTCGCACGCCTGCTCGTAATGGCTGATATCTGATGACGCAAAAGGGTCGGACATGGCGGTGATCTCCGATGGCTTGGCGCAAAAGCTCATGTCGGAAATGTTCTCATTTTGTTCTTTTCGAGTCAAGCCGGGTTTTGGCTAACGCGGAAGGACGGGTGTCGAATGAGCGAAACGCATGGAGCCCGTTCCGGCGCCATGCGCGACCTTCCAACTCCGAACCAGGCTGGGCCCCCGGGGTACGCTGCTCCTGTGGAGAATCCCAAGAATTCGGAACGAACACGATACCCGTTACTTATCGGATATCTGCAGGGGAGAGCGACAGTGGGGATTGCGTTGGCCAAAAAACCTGTGGTGCTGGTCGTCGAAGACGAGTTCCTGCTGCGAATGGACGCTGTCGATATGATCGTGGCGGCGGGTTTTGAAGCGGTTGAGGCAACCGACGCCGACGCGGCAATCGAAATCCTCGAGACGCGTAACGACATCGCGGTGATTTTCACCGACATCCAGATGCCGGGATCGATGGACGGCTTGAAGCTCGCCCGCGCCGTCAGGGGCCGATGGCCTCCGATCAAGATCATCGCGACCTCTGGCGTGCATGTCGGCGAAACGGATTTGCCCGAAGGCGGACGGTTCCTGCCGAAACCTTACAATTCAGACCAGATCACAGGCATGCTGCGGCAACTGACGGTTGGCGGCTGAAGGTCACCGCGCGTCAGGCCGATTTTACTTACGCGATAATGTCCGGGGTGATCTGGTCTTCGATGAAGGCGATGCGGTCACGCAATTGCAGTTTTCGCTTTTTCAGCCGCTGCAATCGCAGCAAATCCGGAGCGGGGGATTGATGCAGCGCGTCAATGGCTGCATCGAGGTCGCGGTGCTCCTGTTGCAACCGCGCCAGCTCCAGTTCGAGTTCACGCCCATCTTCGATCATGGTCCATGGTAGCCGAAAACGCGATCAAGTGGCGAGAATTGCAGCGCGCTTTCGTAAAAATATCGTTCCCGTAACAGCCATCTGCAAGCCTGAAACGAAACGCCGATCTGTTACGGACGATGCGGATGCCCGGCCAGTTCCATGGTCACGATTGATTATTGCTATCAAAGAAATCGAGGCTGCGACTTTCGATCCCCATCGACAGCCGCATCGTCTGGTGTAGACTTCCTGATCCGGATCAAATCTGAGGTTTAATTCCACCGAGGAGGTTTGGCATGGCAGTGCAGGCGCATCTTGTTGAGCTCGAACGTAAGCACAAGATCCTGGAAAACGAGCTACACGAAGCTCTCGTACATCTCTCTACAGACGACCTGCAAATTGTCGAGCTAAAGCGCCGGAAGCTAATGGTGAAGGACGAAATCGAGCGTCTGAAACAAGCCGCGAGCGATACGTTACATTAACAGCACCAACATCCCAGATCATCGCGCAAGGGCCACCGTGTCGTCTGCCAAATGGACGGCACGGGATTTTCATGCGCAGCTTGTCAGGGCTCGATTTCCGCGTGAGTACTTTGCACTTGCCGGACAGGAGTTTCGTTCGACCCGTACCTTATAAGCCCGCCAGCCTACCGACGTAATCCGCGATTGCCAGCGAGGACGTCAGGCCCGGCGATTCAATTCCGAACAAATTGATCAGGCCGTCCACGCCGTGGTCCTTTGGACCCTGGATCAGGAAGTCCTGCGAGGCGACCGCCGGCGGCACGATCTTGGGACGGATTCCCGAATAGCTCGGCATCAGCGCGCCATCCGGCAGCGCCGGCCAATAGCGGCGGATCGCCGGATAGAATCGCTCTGCGCGCGCCGGATCGACGGCATAATCGATGTGATTGACCCATTCGACGTCGGGACCAAATCGTGCCTGTCCGGCCATGTCGAGCGTCAAATGCACGCCAAGCCCGCCAGGCTCAGGCACCGGATAAATCAAATGTGAGAATGGCGCGCGAGCGCTGCAGCTGAAATAATTGCCCTTGGCCAGATAGGCGTGCGGGATCAGGTCGATCGGCATGCCGTCGATGCCACGCGCGACCGCCGGCGCGGACAGTCCCGCGGCGTTGACCAGGAGGCGGCAGGAAAGACTCATTGGAGCGTCGCCGCCCGCATCGAGTTCGATCGCGCCGTCCGCAGCCTTGGCTGCCAGCAGCGGGGTATGGAACGCAAAGGCTGCGCCCGCATCCTCGGCATCGCCGCGCAATGCCAGCATGTATGCGTGGCTGTCGATGATCCCGGTGGAAGGTGACAGCAAAGCGGCATCGCAATTCAGTGCCGGCTCCAAGGCTCGTGCAGCCTCGCCGGAAAGGATCTGCATGTCGAGCACGCCATTGGCCTCGGCATGGGCGCGGATCGATTGCAGCTTCTCGGTCTCTTTCGGCGTCGTCGCGACAATCAGCTTGCCGCAATTGCGATGCGGGATGCCGTGTTCCCGGCAATATTCATAGACCATCCGTTTGCCGCTGACGCACATCCGCGCCATCAGGCTGCCGGCGGGATAGTAGATGCCGGCATGGATCACTTCGCTGTTGCGCGACGAGGTGACCGTGCCGATGCCTTCGGCCGCCTCCAGAACGACGACTTCGCGGCCGGCCTTCGCCAGCCGCCGGGCAACGGCGAGGCCGATCACCCCCGCTCCGATCACGACGCAATCTACTTTGTCCATTCGAATTCAGAACCCGGGATGGCTGGCTGGGTAGCCGGTGTCACACACTTGTCGCACCCTCGTTGAGGCGACGCGCGGGCGGCGTCAATAGCGATTTCATCCGAGACTGCCTTGTTTAGGACGGAATTCTCGTGGGGCGCGGCGGCCAAGGTGGCGGGCGGTTTTCAGAAAAGATCATGCTGCAACAAAGGGATAAAGTTGAACCGAGATTCCGAGGGGGGCGCCACGCTGAAGTGGCCATTCGTTTGCTTCGGGACCTTTCGTGGTCGCGCTGCCGTTAGCAGGGCATTAATCATGTCCCGGTAATTGCCGTAATTTGAGTCACATTTTGAAGTTGCAGGGGTAGGCATTTACCTGATCCAAACCCGTGAAGCCAGACACTTCCGCCCGGAAATCCGCGGGTGAGTGATGGCTGACGAGAACTGGCAGGCAGGCGGCAAGACTTCGATCTCCGCACGGGCCGTCATTTGCCTGATCGGCTTCACGGCCCCGCTTGCCGTTGTCCGAGCGGCGCCCGATGATTTTACGCCGCCGGGCTCTATCGGTTTGGCCGATCCCCACATGGTCTGGGAACTGGCAATCGGCAGCCTCGTCATTTGCTCGTTCTTGACCGCGGTCGCGCTTTGGATCGTCGCGGCGCAGCGCAGAGCCAGGCACTCGCAACTGCGCCGCAACGCGTTCGTCAGTTCCGCCCTGAACAATCTGAGCCAGGGCGTGGTGATAACGGATGCGCAAAATCGCATCATGCTCTGTAACGATCGCTATCTCGAAATCTTCGGCCTGTCGCGTGCGGATATTTTCCCAGGCATGACCGGACGGGATCTGGTGATGTTGCGGCGCGAGCGTGGCACGCTCGGCACGACCACCGACGACTATTTCGCCAATGTCAGGACTTTCGAAGGCGCCATCTTCACCCTGCCGGACGGGCGGTCGGTTATGTCCAGATATTTCGAGTTGCCCAATGGCGGCCGGGTCGGGACCCATGAGGATTGCAGCGAGTATCGCAAGCTGTCCAAACAGCTGGCATTGACCAAGCAGTTCCTGGAATCGGTGCTCGACCATGTGCCGGTCTGCGTGGCGGCCAAGAACATCGAGGACGGCCGCTACGTTTTCGCCAACCGCGCCTTCGAGCGCTTCTCGCGCTTTTCGCGCGACACGATCGTCGGCAAGCGGGCGGATGAGCTGTTCACGCCGGCTACGGCGGCAAGCATCGAGCAAGCCGACCGCGCCGCGATCAACTCGCCGGACGGCCAGTTCCGCAGCGAGTTTGCGGTGGAGCGCGGCCCGCACAAGCGCGTTCTGGCCTCGACCCGCGTCATTGCCCGCGACCAGAACCACCGGCCTGAATTCCTGATCGCGCTGTTCGACGACATTACCGACCGCAGGTCGCTTTCCAAGGAACTCGAGAACGCCAAGAAATTTCTTGAGCTGGTGGTCGATAACATTCCGGTCTCACTGATCGTCCAGCGCGTCAGCGACGGACAATATCTGCTCGCCAATCGCAGCGCTGAGACCATCCTCAACCGGCGGCGTGAGGACACGGTCGGATTGACCGCAACCGACATCTTCAATCCGCGCGAAGCCAAGCTGATCATCTCGCGCGATGAGGCGGCGATAAAGAAACGAGGCTTGCTCACCGAAGAGCATCCGATCAGCACCAAGGATGGCCTGCGCCTGTTCCTGACCCGTCGCATGACCGTGCTCGATGAATCCGGCGAGCCGCAATATCTGATCAAGACGCATGAGGACGTTACCGACCGCCGCCAGACCGAGTCGCGGATGGCGCATATGGCCTATCATGACGGGCTGACCGATTTGCCGAACCGTGCGGCGTTCCTGCAGGCGCTGGCACAGATGATCGAAGCCTGTGCCGGCTCGGACGAGGAATTCGCGGTATTGTGCGTCGATCTCGACGGCCTGAAGGAAATCAACGACGTGTTCGGCCATGCGACCGGCGACAAGCTGCTGGTCGAAGTGTCGCGCCGCATCCAGGCCTCGGCGCGCGGCGGCGTCGTCGCCCGGCTGAGCGGCGACGAATTCGGCCTGATCATCGACGGCAAGCAGCCCGCGGCGGGGCGTGCATTGGCGGAACAGCTCGCCGAGGCACTGGCCAACGAATTCCTGATCGACGGCAAGTCGGTCCGCACCGGCGTGACCACGGGAATCTCGGTGTTTCCCCATAATGGTTCGGACGCCGCCTCACTGCTGGCCAATGCCGGCGCCGCGCTGTTCCGCGCCAAGGCCAAGTCGCGCGGCTCGATCAGCCTCTATGAGCCGGAGATGGACCAGCAGATCCGCGATCGCCGCGTACTGCACCAGGATCTCTCGCTCGCCATCAAGAACGGCGAATTGTCGCTGTACTATCAGCCGCAGGCGAATGCGCGGCCGACGGTAGCGGCCAGCGAAGTCACCGGCTTCGAGGCGCTGGCGCGGTGGCTGCATCCGGTGCGCGGTTTCGTGCCGCCGAGCGATTTCATTCCGATCGCCGAGGAAAGCGGCCTGATCGTCGAAATGGGCGAATGGATCCTGCGTCAGTCCTGCCGTGAAGCCGCCTCCTGGCCGGTGCCGCTGCCGGTTGCGGTCAACCTGTCGCCGGCGCAATTCGCTCATGGCGACGTGGTCGGCCTGGTGCATGCGATCCTGCTCGAGACCGGCCTGGCGCCGGGCCGGCTTGAACTGGAAATCACCGAGGGCGTGCTGATCGAGGATTTCGACCGCGGCCTTGCGCTGTTGCGGCGGCTGAAGGCACTTGGCGTGCGCGTTTCCATGGACGATTTCGGCAGCGGCTATTCCTCGCTCAGCTATCTGCAGGCGTTCCCGTTCGACAAGATCAAGATCGACCGCGATTTTGTCATGAATCTCGGACGCAATCCGCAATCCGCCGCGATCGTCCGCGCCGTGATCGGCCTCGGCCATGGGCTCGGCATGTCGATCGTCGCGGAAGGCGTCGAAACCCTGGAGCAGCTCGGCTTCCTCGCCGAGGAGGGATGTGATGCCGTGCAGGGCTATCTGATCGGCAAACCCGCGCCGATCGATCAATATGCCAAGCTGGTAGGCCGCAGTGACGTGATGCAGCCGGCGCGCAAGACTGGATAGAGCCTCAAAGCGCAGCCGCAGCACGCATCCCTGTTGATCGTGTTCCCGTCGCAAGACCGGTGTTCACTTCGCGCGAACACGCTATAGACCTCACGCATGGCGGAATACGATCTCGCGGTCATCGGCGGCGGCTTGAACGGCGTCAGCATTGCGCGCGATGCCGCCGGTCGTGGCCTGCGCGTGATCCTGCTCGAGCAGGGCGACCTTGGCGCGGCGGCATCGTCGGCGACCCCGCGCCTGATCCATGGCGATTTGTCGGTGCTGGAGCGCCGTCATCTGCTGCGCGTGCGCAAGGCGCTGGCCGAGCGCGATATCTGGCTACGCACTGCGCCTCATCTGGTGCGTCCGGCGCGTTTCGTGATCCCTGAGCATCCGGACGAGCGTCCGTCCTGGCTGTTGCGATTCTGGCTGCTGCTGTACGACCGGCTGGCGCCGCGTGCCGGACTGCCGGATTCGCAAACCATCGACATCACGCATCATCCGGTCGGCAACGCGCTGAAGCGGCCGTTCGGCACTGCCTTCGAATATTCCGATTGCGTGGTCGAGGATTCCCGCCTGGTGATCACGATCGCCGTCGATGCCGCCGAACGCGGTGCCGAGATTTGTACCGGCGCGCGCTGTGTTCGCTCTGAGCGAACCGAGGTCTGGCGGCTCATCGTCATCGATCGCGGCGAGCGCCGGGTGATCACGGCGCGGGCGCTTGCCAATGCCAGCGGCGCCTGGACGGCCTCGGTGATGGAGACCGTGCTGCGGCTCGGGCCGCCCGGGCTTAGCACCAACAGGATCAGCCAGATCGTGGTCCGGCGCCTGTTCGATATCGACACCGTCTACGTGTTCCAGAACCACGACCGGAGATTGATCTTCGCCATTCCCTATCAGCAGGATTTTACGTTGATCGGTACAGCTGCACAGGTCTTCAAGGGCGATCCCGCGGTCGTGTCGATGCCGGCCAGCGACGTTGCCTATCTCTGCAACGCCGCCAATCGTTATTTTCGCGAGCAGATCGACCCGTCCGACGTGATCATGACCATCTCCGGCGCGAATTCGGTGCTGGAGCCCGCCGGACGTGGTGCCATGCGCGATGGTGCCATGATGCTCGACCACCGGCGCGGCAAGGCGCCCCTGTTGACGATCTTCGGCGGCGACGCCACGACCTCGCGCCTGCGCGCGGAGCGCGCAGTGTCCCGGCTGACGCGGTTCTATCCGATGTCGCCACGCTGGACCGCCCGTGCGCCATTGCCTGGCGGTGATTTCAACTGGACGCGGTTCGACGCCGAGGTCGATGCGGCCTGCGAGCGCTGGCGCTTCCTGGGCGAATCTGAGGCCCGCCGCCTGGTCGCTGCCTATGGCTCGCGCCTGGCGAATGTCCTTGGCGATGCCAGGAGCCGCACCGAGCTTGGCCAGGCTTTCGGGCCCGAGCTGACCGCCGCCGAGGTGCGTTATCTCATGACCAGGGAATGGGCGCGTTTCCCCGATGACATCCTGTGGCGGCGCTCCAAGCTCGGCTTGACCATGTCATCAAAAGATCGGGACGCCCTGGCGTCGTTCATGGCCACGGCCATTTGAACCAGATCCCTGCCGGAATAGTGCAATGTGCGTGGTTGAGCCGAATCCGATCCGCCGCTAGCTTGAAAATATCGGCAGGCGAGGGACATGGATTTATCGAGGATAGAGACGGCATTGGAGCCGGCGAAAGCTGAAATCCCGATTGCGGCCGCGAGCGTGCCTTTGTTGCGTATTGGCGGCGTGGTGAAGACATTCGGCGCGGTGCGGGCGGTTGACCGGCTGTCGCTCGACATCAACGCAGGCGAGTTCTTTGCGCTGCTCGGCCCGAGCGGCTGCGGCAAGACCACGCTGCTCAGAATGCTCGCCGGTTTCGAGACGCCGGACCAGGGCCACATCCTGCTCGACGGCAAGGACATCGCGCCGGTGCTGCCGCATCAGCGTCCCGTCAACATGATGTTCCAGAACTATGCGCTGTTTCCACATCTCTCGGTGCGCGACAACATCGCATTCGGATTGAAGCGCGCGGCCATGAAGCGGTCCGAGATCGACGCCCGCGTCGCCGAGATGGTCGCGCTGGTCAGGCTCGAAGGCCTGGAGAAACGCAAGCCCGACCAGCTCTCCGGCGGTCAGAGGCAGCGCGTGGCATTGGCGCGCTCGCTCGCGCGGCGTCCGCGGGTGCTGCTGCTCGATGAGCCGCTCGCTGCACTCGACAAGAAGCTGCGTGAAAGTACGCAGGTCGAATTGATGGAGCTGCAGCGGCGGCTCGGCATGACCTTCATCATCGTCACCCATGATCAGGAGGAGGCGATGACGATGGCCGACCGGATCGGTGTCATGAAGGGTGGCCGTCTTGAGCAGGTCGCAACCCCGCGCAAGCTTTATGAAGCGCCATGTTCTCGCTGGGTCGCGGAGTTCGTCGGTGACATCAATATCTTCGATGGCGAGTCCCACCTCGATGAGCGGGGACGTGTTGCAATCGCGACAGGCGATGTCGGTACGATTGTTGCCTCGCTACCATCCGATCCGCCGACGCAATCGCGGCTCTGTGCCGCGGTGCGTCCTGAAAAGATAAGGCTGTCCCGGTTCGAACCGGCGTCCGATACGGCCGATGCACGGGGCGTCAACCGCCTGGAAGGGACCGTCACCGAAGCGAACTATCTCGGCGGCGTCACGATCTACAAGGTGAGGCTCGACAGCGGTGCCGTGCTGCGCGCGTCGGTCGCCAACACGGCGCGGCTCGATGCCGATGCCTATAGCGCCGGCCAGCGGGTGGTCGCCTCCTTCTCGGCGGATGATTGCGTGGTGCTGGAACGATGAGCGCCCGTCGTCTCTTCGCCCGGCCGGCCCGTTTTGCCGCGATCGCGCCCTACGTGTGGATGGTGCTGTTCTTCCTGGTGCCGTTCGGTTTCGTGCTCAAGATCAGCCTGTCGCAAACCGTGATCGCACGGCCGCCTTACGTGCCGGTGTTTGACCTGACGGCAGGATTTGCCGCATTCAAGGCCGCGCTCGTCTCGCTGTCGCCGGACAATTTCGGGCTGCTGGTGTCCGACGATCTTTATGTCCTGTCCTATCTGCGCAGCCTCGTCGTCGCGGCAGTCTCGACATCGATCCTGCTGCTGATCGGCTATCCCATCGCCTACGGCATGGCCCGGCTGCCGAAGCGCTGGCAGAGCGTGGCGATGATGCTGGTGATCGTGCCGTTCTGGACCTCGTTCCTGATCCGCATCTATGCCTGGATCAACATCCTGCAGCATGACGGTCTGCTCAACCAGATCTTGCTGGCGCTACATCTGGTTTCGGCTCCGGTCGCCTGGCTTTCGACCGATACCGCGATGTATATCGGCATCGTCTATTCCTACCTGCCGTTCATGATCCTGCCGCTCTACGCGACGCTCGCCAAAATGGAGCCGGCGCTCGAGGAAGCCGCGGCCGATCTCGGCTCCTCGCCGCGTCAGGTGTTCTGGCTGGTGACATTGCCGCTGTCGCTGCCCGGTATCGCCGCCGGCGTACTGCTGTGCTTCATTCCGATCGTCGGTGAATTCGTGATTCCGGATCTGCTCGCGGGCTCCGACTCCCTGATGATCGGCCAGACCTTGTGGCTGGAATTCTTCACCAACAAGGATTGGCCGGTTGCCTCCGCCGCGGCGGTGCTGCTGCTGGCACTGCTGCTGATCCCTTTGCTGTCCTATGAGCGGCTGCAGCGCCGCCAGCTCGAATCCGGACGGTGATGGCGGCTTCTCCGAACAAATTATCCCGCTTCAACGTCGCCGCGCTCGCGCTCGGGCTGGCGTTTCTCTATCTGCCGATCGTGATCCTGGTGATCTATTCCTTCAACGCCTCGCGGCTGGTGACCGTGTGGGGCGGCTGGTCGACGCGCTGGTACACCGAATTTTTCAACGATCGTGCAATGCTGGATGCGGCCTGGATGAGCCTGCGCGTGGGAGTGTCGTCTGCCACGCTGGCGACGCTGTTGGGCACGCTGGCTGCGGTGGCGCTGTCGCGCGGCGAGCGGTTTCGGGGGCGTATGCTGTTCTCCGGCATGCTCTATGCGCCGCTGGTGATGCCCGAAGTCATCAGCGGCTTGTCGCTGCTGCTATTGTTCGTGGCGCTGGACGCCGAACGCGGCTTCTGGACCGTGACGATCGCGCATACCACGCTGACAATGTGCTTCGTCGCCGTGGTGGTGCAGTCCCGGCTGGGCGGTCTCGATCGCAGCCTGGAGGAGGCGGCGATGGATCTCGGCTGCGATCCGCTGCGGGCATTTGCCGCGGTGACGCTGCCGCTGATGGTGCCGGCGATCGCCGCCGGCTGGATGCTGGCATTCACGCTATCGCTCGACGATCTCGTGATCGCAAGCTTCACCACCGGTCCCGGCTCAGAGACGCTGCCGATCCGGATTTATTCGGAGGTGCGTCTCGGCGTGAAGCCGGAGATCAACGCCATCTGCACGCTGGTGATCGCGCTGATCACGGTAGTGATCGTCGTGGCTTCCTTGGCTTCCAGACTGTCGAGTGAGCGCGGCGAGAGCGCTGCGCCGTTATGACGCGTACTGCGCGCAGCGACCAGCTCAGTTGGGCTTTGGATTCTGGACGGTCGCCGGTCCGTTGGCAGGCGTAGCATCGGCGTCCCCGGATTTTGCTCCGCCGCCGAAATGTTCGAGTGCAGAGCGCACCGCGTCGCGTGCCTTGGGGTCCTTGACTGCATCCAGTAGCGATGCAGCCACCGGCGAGCGCTTGATCAGGCTGACCGGGTCAGCCGGGAAGATCAGCGGATCTTCCCACGGTCCCTGCACCACGAAGGGCAGCTCGAATTCCGATGCGGTGTTGGAGGCCGAGACCAGGCTGGCGACGCCCTTCAGATCGTATTCGCGCGATGGCACCGAGGCGGTACCGCTCAGAGTGAGCCGGGTTGCCGGACCATCGATACGAACATTGTCCGCGGTGGCGATACCGTCGCTGAATTTGAGCGAGATGTTCAAATTATCGTAAGGGGTCGAGCCGCTGCGGAAATTGCCGGTGCCGGACAGCGGTCGTCGCTCCAGCCGCTTCAGCAGTTGTTCGACGTTGAACCCGTTGATGGCCCCGTCATGGCCGGTCAGCGTCGCGCTGCCGTCGAGTGATTGGGCCAGTCCGAACGGGCTGGATCCGGATGCCACCAGCGAGACCGTGAGGTTGCCGCGGCCGGACAGCTTGTTGATGCCGAACAATTCGCTGGCGCAGGCCTGCAGATCGACGTCGGTGAGCTGGAACTCCGCCTTGACGTCGGCGGCCGCATCCGATCGCGCGATCCCGAGCGAGCCCTTGGCGATACCGCCATAGACCTGCGCTTCGGCGATGCTGAGGGCCAGCGTGCCGCCCCGCAAATTGGCGCCGAGCGCCGTCCGTCCCAGCCTGGTCGAGCCGACCGTCACCCTTGCGGCGGAGAGCCGCATGTCGAGATCGGTGGTCGAGAGCGAATTCAAGTCGAACAATTGTCTGTTCCAGTCGCGCGCGCCGCTGGCGAGCAGGCGAATGGTCGAGACATAGGGTGTGAAGTCCAGCGCGCCGGCGGCAAGCGTCGCCTGCAACGACTGGCGGCCGTTATTGGTGTAGGTCATCACGCCTTCGGCGACATTGCCGTCGAGTTCGACATTGACGTTGGTCAGCGCGACCGACGCGCCGACGACATTGGCCCGTGCTTTCAGTGCAAAGCGGCCGAACCCGCCGGTGCCCGGCGGCGCCTGGCCGGTCCAGCGCAACGCGTTGCGCAGCGAGGCACTGTCGACGGTCAGTGTGCCTTCCATCATCATGCTGGAGCGGTCGGCGACGGTGCCGTCGAAAGCGAGTTTCAGCGGCGCACTGGTCAGCCGCGCCTTGAGGCCGGAGCGGTCGCCGGACAGGGCGGCGACGAAATCGCTGATGCTGATGCTGCCGTCGACGCGTTCGCCCCGCCAGTCGAACTGACCGGTTGCGGCAAAAGAGCGCGATATCGACGGCCATGCCAGCGAAAGATCGATGTCGTCGAGGCCCTCTTTCACATGATTGGAGGCGTCCTCATAGCCGAGCACGCCGTCCTGGATCCTGATTTCCGAAAATGACACCTGGTTGTCGGCGCCCGGTTTCATGGCGCGCGCGATGGTCTCGATGAACGGCGTCCAGTTGCTTTCGCCGTTGGCACTGCGCACGACGTGGATATGCGGGCGCAACATCATGACGTCAGCGATCTCGAACCGCTGCAACAGCAGCGGCAGCAGCCGCAGATTCGCGGTCAGGACGTCGACGACCAGCGCCGGGTCGGTGCTGCCGCCGCCCTTCAGTCCGACGTTATGAAATGAGACATAGCTCGCCGGGAAAACCGAAACGTCGATATTGCCGTTGACCACAAGATCGAGGCCGGTCACCGCCCGGATCTGGTCCTCGACCGCCTGCCGCAGGGCGTCCCGGTTCAGGAACCAGGACATCGCGATCAGGCCGATCAGCACCACGCCGAAAAACGCCGCAATCGGCATCCCCAGGCGCTTCATTCCTTGGGCCATCGTCAATGACATATCCTGATCGGGGTCGGCGTCGCCGGTCGTTGTTGAAGAAAGGGCAGGGCGCCAGACCCCCTGCCAACCCGCGCAACTTGCGGGGTTTTCTTGACGCTTTCAAGGCCGCCGGGGCGTTCCGAACACCTCCTTTGGCCGAAACATCCCGACATTGACGCATCGCAAAGATTGCGCCTAATAATCCCCTTCTTTTCACCGGGTCGGATTTCATGAACAAAGTCTATCCAGACGCCAAATCGGCACTCGAGGGCATATTGAAGGACGGCATGATGATCATGTCGGGTGGGTTCGGCCTGTGCGGTATTGCCGAAACCCTGTCGGACGCGATCCGCGACTCCGGCGTCAAGAACCTGACCGTCGTCTCCAACAATGCCGGTGTCGATGGCATCGGACTGAGCCGGCTGCTCGAGACACGGCAGATCAAGAAGATGATCTCGTCCTATGTCGGTGAGAACAAGCTGTTCGCCCAGCAATACCTCGCCGGCGAACTGGAACTCGAATTCAATCCGCAAGGTACGCTGGCCGAGCGGATTCGCGCCGGTGGTGCCGGCATTCCGGCCTTCTATACCAAGACCGGCGTCGGCACCCTGATTGCCGAAGGCAAGGAAGTGAAGGAGTTCGACGGCGAGAAATATCTGATGGAGCGCAGCCTGTTTGCCGACCTCGCCATCGTTCACGCCTGGATGGGCGATACCGCCGGCAACCTGATCTATCGCAAGACCGCGCGTAACTTCAATCCGATGATGGCGACCGCGGCCAAGGTGACGGTTGCCGAGGTCGAGCATCTGGTGCCGGCCGGCGAACTCGATCCGGACCATATCCACACACCCGGCATTTTCGTGAAGCGCATCGTCGAAGTCGGCGCTGCCAAGAAGCGCATCGAATTCCGCAACACCCGCCCGCGGCCGACCAGTGCGCCTGCGGCGGCAACGGGAGAAGAAGTCTGATGGCCTGGACTCGTGAACAGATGGCGGCGCGCGCCGCCAAGGAATTGCGCGACGGCTACTATGTCAATCTCGGCATCGGCATCCCGACGCTGGTTTCGAATTACATTCCTCAGGGCATGGACGTCAGCCTGCAGAGCGAGAACGGCATGCTGGGTATGGGACCGTTTCCCTATGAGGGCGAGGAAGATCCTGATCTGATCAATGCCGGCAAACAGACCGTAAGCGAGTTGCCGATGACGAGCTATTTCTCCAGCGCCGATTCCTTCGCCATGGTGCGCGGTGGTCACATCGATCTGTCGATCCTCGGCGCGATGCAGGTGGCGCAGAACGGCGACCTCGCCAACTGGATGATCCCCGGCAAGATGGTCAAGGGCATGGGCGGCGCCATGGACCTGGTCGCCGGCGTCAAGCGCGTGGTGGTGGTGATGGAGCACTCCGCCAAGGACGGCCCCAAGCTTTTGAAGAAGTGCACCCTGCCGCTGACCGGCGAACGCGTGGTCGACATGGTGGTGACGGATCTCGCCGTCTTCACCATCGACAAGCACGGCAAGGATGGCATGGCGCTGGTCGAACTCGCCGACGGCGTCACGCTGGACGAGGTGAAGTCGAAGACTGAAGCCGAATTCCGCGTTGCCCTGAAGAACGCCTAAAAAAGTCGCCGCGTCATTTTGTTGCAGGGCGGGCACCGTGCGTGGCGGTGTCCGCCCTGATGCTTTACGCCCGTGCCGGTGCGCGCGCGAACACGATTTCGACCAGCGTGCCGGAATGCGGCGCGGTCTTGATCTGGAATCGGGCGCGGTTGGCCTCGACCAGCGCCTTGGTCAGCGACAGGTTGACGCCGGAATTGTCGCCGGCCTGATCCGACGGTGCCGGGTTACGGAACGGCTCCATCGCCGCCGCAACCTCATTGTCATTCATGCCGTGACCGGTATCGCGTACCCGCAGCATCACGTCACCGAAATCCGATAGCGCAGTCGAGACGATGACCTGGCCGCCGGCATTGGCGAGGCGGATCGAATTGCCGATCAGGTTGAGCGTGATCTGGCGCAGCGCGTTGGCATCGGCGACCACCGGCGGCAGCGTGTGCGCCAGGGACGTGCGGATGATGATGCGCTCGCGGTTGGCCTGCGGCTGCATCGCCGCGACGCATTGCTCGACCAGGTCGTTGAGGTTCTGGTTGGAGAAGGTGAGGTCGAGCTTGCCGGTCTCGATCCGCGACAGATCGAGCAGGTCGTTGATGATCGCAATCACCCGCTCGCCGGAAGCGCGGATGTCTTTCAGATATTCGCCGTAGCGTTCATTGCCGAGCGCACCGAACCGTTCGCTGATCATCACTTCGGCAAAGCCGAGGATGGCGTTGAGCGGCGCACGGACCTCGTGGCTGATCCGCGCCAGCATGTCGGCCTTGGCATTGGCGGCCCGGTCGGCGAGCCGGCGCGCTTCGTGCAGTTCGCCCTCGCTTTTTTTAGCCTGCGACTGATCGCGGAACATCGCGAAGAAATTGGGGCTCTGCGCCTGGGTCCGTCCCATCATCATCGAGACCGGAATCAAGCCGCCGCCGCGCACCTGCGCCAATACGTCGCGTCCGTGATCGAGCAGGCTGGCCAGGTCAGCGCTTTTGACGCTTTCCAGATAGTCACGCACGGCAGGCTGGCTTTCCGGCGCGAACAGCGCGACGAAATTGTGCTGCACCAGTTCGGCGCCGTCATGGCCGAACAGCGCCTCCGCGCTGCGGTTGCATGAATTGATGGTGCCCTCGGCATCGAACATCAGGATGCCGTCGGCAGTGGTGTCGAGGATGGTGGCAAGCTCTTCGGCGCTGGCGTGGCCGGCACAAGGAGCCGAGGCCGTCTCCGGTTCGGGCCTTGTCTCGATCTCGGCGGCAGTGCTTTCGGCCGCGGCCGGCAGACAGATCAGCGCCAGCGCCGAATCGCCGTCCCACGAGATGGTGTGGAGGCGCGCCGCGGTCGGCGCCTGATCGGGGAGGCCCCGGGAGGCGGAAATCGTCACCGGCGTGCCGCTATCAGATGCGCTGCCGGTGCTCGAGCCGCCGGGCTCGACGTAGAGTGCGTCGAGACCGCCGGCATCTTCGAGCGCATGCAGGCTGTCATAGCCGATCCGCTGCAGGAACGCGGCGTTGGCATAGAGCAGCCGGTCGAGCCGGTAGATCAGGACGCCCGTCGGCAGAAGGTCGAGCAGCGTCCGGTCGCGGCCATCGCCTTTTGCCGGCGGCTCGGTGGGCGCGAGCCAGCGCGGCGGTTCGCTGACTTCCGGTGTCGCCAGCGCTTTGGCCGGCTCGTCGGCGATGGTATCGATGGCCTCGGACTCGTTGGCCAGCGGCGGCAGCACCGGCCTATTCCGTTCCAGCCGCTCCGCCAATTGGCGCGCAAGCTCGTTGAAGGCGCGGTTTTCCACCGGTGTCAGAGCGGCGGGCGATTTTGCATCGTTGATCGGCCGAAATGGCACGACGTTCGGAGGCGTTTCCACGGTCGTTTGCAAATCCGTCGGTTGTGAATCCATGATCGGGGCAGAATCTTCCGTCCCGGCAGGCGAGACGGCGCCTGCGTCCGGTGCGTGAATATTCCCCGCAGGTTCACTGGCGCGTCGGGCGGTGACGATATCGGCCGAAAGCGCCTGCGGTGCCGGCGGGGGGTTGGACAGTTCGTAACGACGCAACGCGACCAGCCGTGCCAGGCCATCGAGGTCGCGGCAGAGACCAAAACCGCGATAGCCGGCGAAATTGTGGGCACGGTCGAACACCGGCAGCCCTGCAAGTTCGACCGGCAGTGTGTCGCCGCCGTCGACCGGCCAATCCAGGGTGATGCCGCTCCAGGTGTCGTGCGTGGCGAAAGCCTTGAGCACGCGGCCGTCGGGGTCGAGCCCGAAGGTTTCAGCAATCTCGCCCCATGGCCGGCCAAAGGCGGACGCCGCGTGAGCGCCGATCAGATAGCTGAACTCCTCGCTGTCGAGCCAGAAGCGGCTGTCGCGGTCCATCTGCCACAGGAAGCGCAACGGCTGCCGGCGCGGATGATGCGCCAGTTCCTCGAGCCAGGGCGGCGGCGCAGTCAAACACGGTACGGCGGATTCGTCTGATTCAACCGGCGCCGTCGCTTCTGGCTCGTCAGCAACCGGCTCGGTATAGGGCGAAGGCTCGTGGGAGGCCGTCTCCGTACCCGGTGCGGCAGCTTCCGCGAGAGCTTCCGGTGCGGAGCTTTCCGCTGAAACACCTTGCGGGGATTCGATCAGCGCAAATTCGGCCGGCGCTTCGCCTGACAGCTCCGGCTGTTCGTAATCGGGCGTTGGGTGATCCGGGGCCGTCACGTCCTGTTCCTGTTCTGGCTCGGCCGGCGTTTCCATCAGCGCGACCAGACCGACATCCGGGCCGACACCGACGCGTTGTATCACCAAACGATTGGGGCCGACGGGTAGTTCAACACGGCCCTGCTTGAGCGCCTCCAGGCGAGCCTCGTCCAGGCCGGTGCCGGTCAGATCGCCCAAGCCGGGCAGCGAGTGCGCAGCGGTATTGGCGCCGACGAACCTGCCATCGCGGTCGAAGGCGGCAATCGGCGCCTCAATATCTTCGACCAGCCGTTGCAACCGCTGCTGCAGCGGCAGGGTGCGGCCGATCGGGGCGGCCACCGCAACGAGGATACCCTGGCTGCCGTCGCAAAAATTCAACCGGCTGCAGCCGCAGGTGGCGAGCGATCCGATCGGAGCGCCGAAGCCGCGCAGCCGTTCCAGCCGAAGCGCGCCGGAAGCCGGCAGCCGGCCAGCGAGTTGCGCCACCTGCCGCCGGTGGGCGTCCGCCGGCCCGAAGATCTTCCTGGCGAGTACCGCGCTATTGGCTGCGCCGAACAGCGCGGCGCCGACCGGATTGGCCCACCTGATCCGCGTGCCGTCGACCGACCACAGCCAGGCCGGCAGCGGGCTTGTTGCATACACCGCCAGCCGCTGATCGCTGACGCCTCGCAACTGGAATTCCGAATGATTCATCGCACTGAGATGGCTGCAGGGTATGGCCCGGTTGGGATCGGCGGCCAACGATGACAGCCTTAATGGGGTGTTAGTATCGCCCGGGCCAGCCGGCAGGTCCACGGCTTGACAACAGCGACAAGATGGGAAGGCGGGATAACCTTAATCGGCCCGAACCATCCCGCCCGCTCTCGCGTTGAAGAGATTGATGATCAAAGATTCATGATCAGCGACGGCCGGGAAGGGCGCGCGTCACACCGGCGCAGCCGTCCCCGGCTAGTCTGACGACGGGCAAACAGGGACGGGGCTGCAACTGGCCCCATCAGCTCAACAGGAGTGGGACCATGAGCGAAGACATACGTGACCGTTTCGAAATTCCAAAGGAAATGCGCTCAATGGCCGAAGCGAGCTTCGATCAGGCCCGCCAGGCATTCGATAAATTCCTTGCGGCGGCGCAGCAGACCGCGGGTACGATGGAGCAGCGGGGCGAAACCGTTCGCTCCGGCGCCAAGGACATCAGCGCCAAGGCGCTCGCCTTTGCCGAGAAGAACGTCCAGGCGTCGCTGGATTACGCCCAGTCTCTGGTGCACGCCAAGGACCTGACCGAGGTGCTGCGACTGCACGGCGATTACGTGCAGGCCCAGATGCGTACGCTTGCCGAGCAGGCAAGCGAAATGGGCCAGATCGTCAGCCGGGCTGCAATGGACGCAGCCAAGCCGAAACACTGAGGCCGCGATCGGCGGGCCAAAACCAGCCCCAGCAACAAACTTCCGGCCGCGCCTGCAGCCGGCACTGCAAGCCGTTGCCGGTGCCGGCAGGTCGATCGCAAACAAAATTGCTGCTTCGCGCGCCAGATTGCGTTGCATTGCACAAAATTGACATGATATTGGTGTTGGGTAGTAACGGCTCGAAAGAGCAACTCCTGCTATGTGATTCCGGTTCGAGGCTCGCGGCTGCTCGGTTGCGGGGCGCGCAAGGGGTCACACCGGTTCACCCCTCGCGAAGGATACTGCTATGGCAAATACCGATCCGTTCTCTGCCTCTGTTATCCCGTTCGAAGTCCCCGAGCAGATGCGCGCGCTTGCCGAGAAGGGCGTCTCGCAGGCTCGCGACAATTACGCGAAGTTCAAGGACGCCGCTGAAAGCCATAACGGCACCATCGAGGCGGTGTTTTCAGTGTTCAGCAGCGGCGCCAAGGAATATTCCGCCAAGCTGATGGAAATGATGAAGGAGAGCGCCACAGCGAATCTCGACTTCGCGCAGGCGCTGATCGGCGTGAAGTCGCCTTCCGAGGCGGTCGAATTGTGGTCCTCCCATACCCGCAAGCAGTTCGAATCCTTCACCGCCCATACCAAGGAACTGGCTGAGCTGACCCAGCGGGTCGCGACCGAGAGCGCCGAGCCGATCAAGGCCAACGCCTCGAAGATGTTCAAGCCCGCCGCCTGAACCGGAACTCCCTTTGCCTCTCAAAAGCCCGGGCAAAACCCGGGCTTTTTCGTTTCGTGTTTGGTTTAAGCCGATGAAGGGGCATGAACGGCAAAGAGCGACATCCTCGACCTCGCCCTTTGGGCCGGCCACCGGCCCAAATTGCCGCGCTTGGCCGATGCGGTGAAGATCGGCGCGCGGTTGGCCTTGCCAAAGCCGGGCGTTGCACCTAGTTTCCGCCCCGTTCGGCTCCTGCCGCCCAGCCGCGGGGCCGCTACCGGATGCAGTTGTAGCTCAGTTGGTTAGAGCGCCTGTCTGTGGAACAGGAGGTCGGTGGTTCGAGCCCACCCAACTGTACCAGCGCCTTCCCCGGAACAATCACGATCCGAAAGCGCCGCCGCGGATTCCTGCGAGACGAGGAACAGTCTGGGAACGCGGAGCCTGGCACACCGGCCGGAGGCCGACCCTCAAGGTTTCCCGTCAGGAGCGCATTCGTATAGGTTGCACTCCGTATTTAATTCATTCCGAGGGACATTATGGCAGGGGGCGGGGAAGCGATTTGGCACATCATCGTCGGCGAGAACCAGGAGGGCCCACTGACCGAAGCCCAAATCCTCCAATATCTCGCAGACGGTGCGCTCGCTGGCAGCGACCTGATCTGGCGTCCGGGCCTCACCGACTGGAAGCGGGTCAGCGAGATCGATGAGTTCCGGCAGCCGCCAAAGCCGGCGCCGCCTCGTGATTCCATTCAGTCCCGAGCATCCGTTCTCCCGCCTTCCGAGCTTCGCTACCGGCCCGGCCGAGATGCGCCATCCGGCCGGCGAAAATGGAGCCTGTGGAAGAGCGCGAATGTCGGGCTTCTCTTCAGTGCGCTGACCTTGCTCGTCCAGGTCGTGATGGGTCGGGGATTCGAACTTGCGAACGACGCCCACACCGCCAGCGCCGAGACGATCAGCCTGCTGATCGGCCAAATCCTCGCGGCGCCGCTGATCTTTGTTTTGGTCGCTTCCGCGCGCAACCTTCTGAACTGGCGGCAACCGAAATCGAAGGCAAGTGCGGCGCACGGCGCAGTCGCATTCCTTGCGCTATTTCTCTGCATCGCTGCCGCGCTTGTCGCCTATGGCGAGGTTTTCTTCTCCAGCACCGCCATCATCAGCGGAGAGGCCAGGAGTACATTCATCGCAGATGCTTCCTATCCCTGTATCGAGAAACAGCGTTCACTCGATCAGAACGTCACAGAAGCCCAGATTGATAAATACTGCGCCTGTGTAAGCGAGAAGATCGCTGACGCCACCACATACAAACAACTGGGCAGCGAGGCGGACGCGGCGGCGCTGGCCGATCTGAAGCAAAAACTAGAGGCTGCCGGCAACGCATGCCGTTGAGGACATCGAGCGGCTGCGCGATCGCGCGCCTGTCCGTTGTGCGGCTGGCAATGACGGCCGATTGAAGTCTCACACCTTGCGCCAGTGGTCGGCGTTCTTCTTGTCATTCAGATGACGGACCCGGGCGACATGCGCCGCGTGCTCGTTCTTCTTCGCCCACTCGATCGCCTCGTGTTGAGTCTTGAAAGTTGCGAGCACGTGATCCGCGTGATCCTCAACGACGTAGTCGGTAATCGGGCTTCCTTCCGGCCTGCCCTTGGGGCGAGCTTCAATATAGACAACGGTCATTCGGTTCTTCCTGAAAATGCGGAATCAACTTCTCCGGCTGGGTGCGAGCACAGTACGACAAATCTAGCGCGAAGGGACGTCTGCCGGAAAGCCGCTGCCCGGCCTTTATGCTTGCGATTGTGCATCGCCACCTCTAGGGTGCTGGCATTCCAGCAATGGGGATGAGGTCCCCCGACAACCGCCGATTGGCTGATGACTTCTACCGGCGCGCGAGCGCGGTGGAAGCACGTCTTTGCCGGTCTCGCCGCCCTCATGTGTGAAAGGGCTGAATGGTGACTGGCTTGTCTTTTTATCTCCTGCATCGTGTTTACTTGTCTGCTTGTGCCTCCGCGATCGGGAGGTCCGGCCGATGAATCCGCAATTCATTCTCGCGGTCGCGCTCGGCGGGGCGACCGGAGCGGTCGCTCGCTATCTGGTCGCGATCGGTGTCGGCCGGGCCTTCGGCACCAATTTTCCCTGGGGCACGCTGATCATCAATATAACCGGATCATTCCTGATCGGCACTTTTGCCGGCTTGTTCGCGCTGAAGTGGGATCTGCCGCAAGCGATGCGGATATTCCTTACGGTCGGCGTTTGCGGCGGCTACACCACCTTCTCGACATTCTCGCTCGATGCCTTCTATCTGATGGAACGCGGGGAACTCGTTGCTGCCGGCTGTTACGTGATCGTATCGGTCGTGCTTTCGATCTCCGCGCTTGTTGCCGCCATGCAACTGGTACGGCTTATGTGAGGCAGCTCCGTAGAATCCGCGGCGAACTTCGAGGGTGCGGTCCTTGCCAACCGCATTTCGCTCACCGACAATCCCATCCGTCAGCATTCGGGGGATGTCATGCGTGTCGCTTGTTCCAGGAGATTCCAGCTCGGCTTGATGCTTGTCGCAGCGCTGTCATGTTCGGCGTTGTGGCCCGAGGCAAGCGACGCCTACACGTTCGAGGAGCAGCAGGCCTGCAGCGGCGATGCCTTTCGCCTCTGCAGCTCCGAAATCCCGGATGTCGATCGCATCACCGCCTGCATGATCCAGAAGAGAGATCAGCTTTCGCCGGGGTGCCGCGTATTTTTTAAATCAAGTCCGCAGGCCGACGCTGTGCGGGGCGACGACGGTGCGCCGGTCGGCATCAGGCCGGCGGCGACGCGCAGGCACGTCAAACCGCATCGCGTGAAGAAGTCGGTCAGGCGTGACGCGACCTGATCGCCGGCATTTGCCGGCGCGGCTCGATGATGCGTATTAGCGGGACGGGCTATTGGTAAAATTCGAATCCGAACAAACGGATAAGCCGCTGACTTGATTCAGCGAAGCAGAGTTCTGCCGATAAACGCGCCTTCAAGGACTCGTTTTGTTCATGCAGCAAACGCGCAAGATGGCGGCTGAAGCAGCAAATTGCTGACGCACGTTGAGGTAGAACCAACATCTGCGCAAAGCGACGTCAACAAAAACCAGGCACTTTTCAAGTGAAGCAGGACGTCGTTGCGATGCTTTTAGTGTGACTCAAAAGCCAGCGCCCTTCCAAATCCGCTATTTGGCCATCTTTGACTCCAAATTTCGCTTTCGCGAATCAGCGAGCTGATTCATTTTTGGCGCCTGGGGTCAATCTGGAGGCCAAAGTATGAACGTTATTGTTTTTGCTTCGCGTAAAGGTGGCTCGGGAAAAAGTACCCTGGCTGCACATATCGCGGCGCATGTACATAAATCGACGAAGCCCTGCCTGATGATCGATGCCGATCCGCAGGGCTCGCTGACGTTGTGGCACAAATTGCGTGGTACCAATGAGCCGCCGATCAAGTCGGCGGTCAACTCCGTCAGCGGCATTGTCGCCGCCGCAAAACGTGACGGTATAGAATGGGTTTTCATCGATACTCCGCCGAATACGTCCGCGGTCGTCGAAGACGCGATCAAGAACGCCACGATGGTGATCATTCCGGCGCGTCCTGGCGTATTCGACGTCGACGCCGTGCAAGCCACCATTCAGACCTGCCGCTCGGCACGCAAGCCTTACGCGGTCGTCCTCAACGGCGCGCCGGCTCGGCGCGACGAAGAGGAAAGCCCGATCGTCACCATCGCACGCGAATCGCTGGCCAAGTTCAAGGCGCCGGTGTGGAGCGGCCAGATCACCAACCGCGCGGATCTTCTGATGGCACTCGCTCAAGGTGAGGGGGCCCGGGAATATTCGGCCGAAGGGCGCGCAGCCGCCGAGATCAGCAAGCTTTGGGCTGCGATTGAGCGTTCGGTGAGAGCGATCCGTGGCTCGGCGTCCTCGACTGGCGCCATGCACAAGCAGGCGGCCTGATCCACTGCGCGACGGCACGCACCAGACGTGCGGATATCCCCCGCGCGTTTTTTGCGTTCTGGGCCTGGGGCCATTTCGGTTCTGATGGAATCAGAATCGAAATGGCTCCAGCTTTTTATTTTAACGCGTTTTCTCCATGAGAGCCGGCATCGATCCCGGATCAGTCCGGGTGACGGGCTCTCGCTCTAAAACGCTTTAATTCACCATCAGCACGTAGAAGGCGATCACCGGCGACAGGCTGAGGATCACCGACCAGATCCCGAGTGCCCAGAGAATATCTTCTCGGGTAAAGCCCTGCTTCTCAGGGAAAAGCTTGTTTGAATTATTCATGACGTCCCGCGTTCTGCTGCTCGCAGACCGTAGGTGCTGAAGTTTAAAATGCTCCCTGCGGTTTGGGTTGCATTTGAGCACGGCTGCTACCGCGGCTTAACCAACCCGGTCCGGCGAGCGGCTGAACAGATGAGATCAATGCGGCCGTAAACCGATCATAAAGGTCGGAGCCGGGGCGAACCGTTAACCACTCTGGCGCCCTTTCGAATCTGAAATTCGCTCCGGTGGTCGCCGGCATTGCGAACTTCAGGACACCAGCGAAGCGCGACGGTGCCGCGATCAGCGGTCGGCGCGGCTGACCACCTCCATCAGTTCGGCAATCTTGCGGCGCTGGTCAGCCTTATCGCCCGAATTGATCGCGTGCTCGACGCAATGGGCGACATGGTCACGCAGGATTTCTTCCTCGACACGGCGCAGTGCCGTGCGGGCCGCAGCGATCTGGGTCACCACGTCGATGCAATATCGGTCGGCCTCGACCATGCTGGCCAGACCCCGGATCTGACCCTCGATCCGTTTCAGCCGTTTCAAACATGAGGCCTTGATCTCTGTGCGCATGGGCGTCATATACCCCCCTAGGGTATCTCAATCAAGAGGCCAGGAGCGCATTCGATGGCACCGACGGAACAGGCTCACGATCACGCCAACGCGCATTCGCAGGGCGAGGCCACATTTCACGGTCCCGAACCTCACGATCATGCGACTGGCGGAAATGGCCATGCCTGCTGCGGCGGACAGCATGATCATGGCGACGGCGGCGACAAGGCCGCAGCTGCACTGGCGATCGATCCGGTCTGCGGCATGAAGGTCGATCCTGCGACTGCCAAGCAGCGCTTCTCCTATCGCGGACAGGACTATTTCTTCTGTGGTGCACGTTGCCGCGAACGCTTCGAGGCCGATCCGGAAAAATTCCTAAAGCCGCGCGAGGCGGAGCCGCCCGCGCCCGCCGGCACCATCTACACCTGCCCGATGCATCCGGAAGTGCGGCAGGTCGGGCCCGGCAGTTGCCCGATCTGCGGCATGGCGCTCGAGCCGGAGCAGGTCTCGCTCGAGGAGGCGCCTGATCCTGAACTGATCGACATGACACGCCGCTTCTGGATCGGCCTGGCGCTGACCGCGCCGGTGTTCGTGATCGAGATGGGGCGTCATCTCGGCCTGATGCATCTTCTGCCGTCGCTATGGTCGAACTGGATTTCGCTGGTGCTGGCGACCCCGGTGGTGCTGTGGGCCGGCGCGCCGTTCTTCGTCCGCGGCTGGCGATCGCTCGTCACCCGGAATCTCAACATGTTCACGCTGATCGCGATGGGTACCGGCGTGGCCTATCTCTACAGCGTGGTCGGGACGGTGGCGCCGCAACTGTTTCCGCCCGCTTTCCGCGATCACGAGGGTGCAGTCGCGGTGTATTTCGAGGCGGCCGCCGTCATCACGGTTCTGGTGCTGCTGGGTCAGGTGCTGGAGCTGCGCGCGCGAGCGCGCACCTCCGGCGCCATCCGCGCGCTGCTGGGGCTGGCACCGAAGACCGCACGGCGCGTCACTGCGCATGGCGACGAGGACGTAGCGATCGAGAAGATTGCGGTCGGTGATATGCTACGGGTTCGTCCCGGCGAGAAGATCCCGGTCGATGGCGTGGTTACCGAGGGCAGCTCCTTCGTCGATGAATCCATGGTGACCGGCGAGTCGATGCCGGTGCAGAAATCATCGGGCGCGCAGGTGATCGGCGGCACCGTCAATCAGAGCGGCGGCCTGGTGTTGCGCGCTGCGAAAGTCGGCCGCGACACCATGCTGGCGCGGATCGTTGATATGGTGGCGCGGGCACAGCGGTCGCGCGCACCGATACAGCGGCTTGCCGATCGGGTCGCCGGCTGGTTCGTGCCGGCGGTGATCGGGGCGGCATTGCTGGCCTTTGTGGCCTGGATGACATTCGGGCCGGAGCCGCGACTGACCTTCGCTCTGGTTGCAGCCGTGACGGTACTGATCATCGCCTGTCCCTGCGCACTCGGACTGGCGACGCCGATGTCCATCATGGTCGGCGTCGGCCGTGGCGCACATTCCGGCATCCTGATCCGCGACGCCGACGCACTGGAGCGTTTCGAGCACATCGACACGCTGGTACTCGACAAGACCGGTACCCTGACCGAGGGCAAGCCGAAGCTCGTTCGTATCATCCCTGCCGATGGCTTCGAGGCAGGCGAAGTGTTGCGGGTTTCTGCCGGCGTCGAGCGCGGCAGCGAACACCCGCTGGCACAGGCGATCCTCAGCGCCGCCAAGGAACGTGGGCTTGACCTGGACGAGGTCCGAGATTTCGCCTCGCCATCGGGCAAAGGCGCGACCGGCAGCGTCGGCGGTAAAGCCATCGCGCTCGGCAATGCCGCGCTGATGGCCGATCTGAACATTGCAACGCAGCCTCTCGACAGCGCAGCGGAAGCCGCGCGCCAGGAAGGCGCCACGGCGATTTATGCCGCGATCGATGGCCGCGTTGCCGCCGTCATCGCCATCGCCGATCCGATCAAATCTTCGGCAAAGGCAGCGCTGGAAGCGCTGCGCAGCGACGGCCTTCGCGTCGTCATGCTGACCGGCGACAATGTCACGACCGCGCGTGCAGTAGCCTCGCGGCTTGGGATCGAAGAAGTCGAAGCCGGCGTCCTGCCAGAGCGCAAAAGCGACGTGGTGCAACGGCTGCGTCACGAAGGACGCCGCGTCGCCATGGTCGGCGATGGCGTCAACGACGCGCCGGCATTGGCGGCAGCCGATGTCGGAGTTGCGATGGGCGGCGGCACCGATGTCGCCATCGAGAGCGCGGGCGTGACGCTGCTGACGGGAGACCTGACCGGACTGGTGCGGGCGCGGCGCTTATCCGTCGCCACGATGCGCAATATCCGTCAGAACCTTGCCTTCGCATTCCTTTACAACGCCGCCGGAATTCCGATCGCTGCCGGCGTGCTTTATCCGGTGTTCGGCATTCTGCTGTCGCCGATCGTGGGCGCTGCAGCGATGGCGCTGTCCTCGGTGAGCGTGATCGGCAACGCGCTGCGATTGGCACGGACCAGACTGGACTAAGATTCGTCTCTCTCGAAAGGTGAATTGCTCCAAACGGGAGATAAATCCCACCACGCGGAAAAATTTTAAGATCGATTCTAAATAGGATGCGGCCCGGCTCTGATGGAATCAGAACCGGGCTGCGGTTCTTGTCTGACGTACTTTCGTTGCGCAAACCGGCAACATCCAGGATCAAGCTCAGGACAGGTTTCATCGAAAACGCTGCTATCGCGCGGCATCGACCTAAGTCTCCGGCGATCGCTCTTCGAGAAGCGCTGTGCACAAAATCGTGATCATGCCTTGCTGACCGCGGCTCGCCAGACGCCGTCAATATCTGCCACCGGTCAGCTCCGCTTGCGTCGACATCCCAAGCGGACCAACTAAAACTCGACCGATTGGCAAAGAAAAATCAGCAAAGAAAAAAAGCCGGGCCCAAACGAGCCCGGCTTGAGGTATTGGCCACGTTGGGCCGACACAATCACCTTCCAAGAGGGATTACTGAGCTTCCGCGCCACTGGAGGAGGGGGACAAATGCGCAACGCGAATGCTCAACGCACGATCACTATGATCCCCATGGGCGCCATGCAGCAACCACGTAACCCGCATGTCAGACATGCGAAGACCGGGGCTCGCAGGTTAGGAAGGCCAGCGTTGTGCCTTGCTCACCACAAAATCGCGGAACACCTGCACGCGCGCCACCGTCTTCAGCTCTTCGGGATAAACAAAATAAGTATCGAGCTGAATTGAATCGGATTCGCCGAACAGCTGCACGAGGCGGGAGTTTTCCTCGATCAGGTAATCCGGCAGTGCAGCGATACCGAGGCCCTGCTGGCAGGCGCGAATGAGGCCAAGGATGTTGTTGACCTTGAAATAGGTCTCGCGCGGTCCGGCGCCGTTGCGGCCGGCTTCCACCAGCCAATTGCGATTCTGCAGATGCGGCGGGATCTGCCCGTCGCTCAGCGTGATGATGCGATGGGAATCGAGTTCGTCCAGCGTGCGCGGCGTGCCGAAGCGCTTGATATATTCCGGCGAGCAATAGGCATGGAAACCCATCGCAAACAATTTGCGCTGGATCAGGTCAGGCTGCGTCGGCTTGCGGGTGCGGATCGCGACATCGGCCTCGCGCATCGAAAGATCGAGTTCTTCGTCGGTGACGATCAGCGAAATCCGGATTTCCGGATAGAGCGCAGTAAACTCGCCGAGCCGTGGAATCAGCCAGTTGATGCCGACGCCCGGGGTGGTGGTGATCTTGAGGTCGCCGCTCGGCCGCTCGCGGCTGTCGGTCAATTTGGCGCGTGCAGCCTGCAACTGCATGAATACGTCATGCGCGGTGCGGAACAGGAGGTCGCCCTGTTCGGTAAGGATGAGGCCGCGGGCATGACGATGAAACAGCGATACCGAAAGCTCCTGCTCCAGCGCGCTGACCTGCCGTGAAACGGCCGATTGGGAGAGGCCAAGCTGCTCGCCGGCATGCGTGAAGCTGCCTGCTTCCGCCGCTGCGTGAAACACCTTCAGCTTATCCCAGTCCATCTCAGTAAATCCGTCGCGAGTTCGAGCCATGATCAATCGAGCCTTTATTCATTCCGCCGCCATGCGGTCGCTGGCGCGCAAGGCGAGAAAGCGTTCTGCCTCAAGCGCCGCCATGCAGCCGAGGCCGGCCGCGGTGACCGCCTGCCGATAGGTTTCGTCGGCAACGTCGCCGGCGGCGAACAGGCCGGGTATCGAGGTTGCCGTCGAGTTCGGCGCAACCTCGACATAACCGGATGGTTTGAGCTTGATCTGTCCGGCCACGAGGTCTGTCGCCGGCGCATGGCCGATGGCGATGAAAACGCCGTCGGCCGGCATCTCGGTCAATTCGCCGCTCTTGACGTTTTTCAGCCGCACATGGGTGACCTTGGCCGGATTTTCCGCGCCGCAGATTTCATCGACCGCGCTGTCCCAGATCACCTTGATCTTGGGATGCTTGAACAGGCGCTCCTGCAGGATGCGTTCGGCGCGGAAATGATCGCGGCGATGCACAATGGTAACCTTGGAAGCGAAATTGGTCAGGAACAGCGCTTCCTCGACCGCGGTGTTACCGCCGCCGACCACTACGACTTCCTTGCCGCGATAGAAGAACCCGTCGCAGGTCGCGCAAGCCGAGACGCCAAAGCCCTTGAATTTTTCCTCCGAGGGAATGCCGAGCCAGCGCGCCTGTGCACCGGTGGCGAGGATCACCGTTTCCGCCAGATAGACGTCGCCGCTGTCGCAGGTCAGCCGGAAGGGCCGCTGCGCCAATTCGAGCTTGTTGACGAGGTCGGTGACAATTTTGGTACCGACGTGAGCCGCCTGCTTCTCCATCTGCTCCATCAGCCAGGGACCCTGGATGACGTCGGCAAAACCCGGGTAGTTCTCCACGTCGGTGGTGATGGTGAGCTGGCCGCCGGGCTGGATGCCCTGGATCAGGATCGGCTCCAGCATCGCCCGTGCTGCGTAGATTGCCGCGGTATAGCCGGCGGGACCGGAGCCGATAATTACAACCTTGGCATGGATCGGAGCAGGCATGAGCAGGTCCCCTTCTTAAGGGATTTACGTCGGCGTTTGGAGCGGAAAGCGCCCGGGAAAGGCCTCGCGGCGGCGCTGAAAGTGTCAAATCCAAGTCTAAGGTATCTGGCGAGCTATGCAAGAATTGCAACACACGGCGGCGGATTTTCCCCGGAAGTTGCGGGAAATCATGCATGGAACGCGCAATAAAATTGCGCAAGGTGGCTTTGCTGGGCTAAGACTGTTGCCACCATCTTATCGCCAGCCCGGCCGGTTCGGGCGGCCTCAGGACCCCGACCCGCGTGTCTAAGAATCTCGACGAAATTGATCTGAAAATTCTCAGCGAAATCCAGGCTGACGGCCGAATCACCAATGTCGAACTGGCCAAACGGGTAGGGATTTCGCCGCCGCCTTGTCTTCGGCGGGTGCGCACGCTGGAGGAAGAGGGCTATATTCAAGGCTATCGTGGCCTGCTCGATCCGCGCCGGCTCGGATTCGACGTTACGGTGTTCGCTGCGGTGCACCTCTCGAGCCAGGCTGAGGCCGATCTGCGCGCTTTCGAGGAATTCGTCCGTGCCGAGCCTTTGGTCCGCGAGTGCTGGATGCTGTCAGGCGAGGTCGATTTCATCCTGAAATGCGTCGCGCCCGACATGGCCACCTTCCAGGATTTCGTCACTAATCTCACCGCAGCGCCGCATGTCCGCAATGTCAGGACCTCGCTGGTTCTGCACAATTCGAAATACGAGGCTGCGGTGCCGCTCGATCTGAAAGCGGCGGGCTGAAGCGGCAAGCGGCGCTCAGCCTTGCTTGCGCATCAAGGCATCGAGGCTGATCGGGCCGCCACCCGAAGTCGAAAGATAGAGGCAGGCGAAGCAAAGCGCGATGGCGAGAGAGCCGCCGTTGACGACCGGAAAAAAGCTCCGCGGGAAATGCTCGATAAAATACGCGAACGCCATTTCACCGGACAGAATGAATGCGACCGGGCGCGTCAGGAGACCTAACAGAAGAAGGCCGCCGAAGACCAGTTCGATGCAGCCGGCAACTCCGAACAAGGAGGTGATTTGGACCTTGGCGAAAGGCGAGACCGCTGGAATTTTCAGGATCTTGGCGGCGCCAAACTGGAATAGCACCAGGCCGGTCATGAAGCGAAAGAGGCTCAGCGCTACCGGCTGAAATCGAGCAAAAAACTGACCCATGTCATATCCCCCTGCGTGACACGTTGAGGACTCAATGCGTAGCGTTTTGGCCGCGCATTGCGGCTCACGATCGTGTCATCCGAACATTTCTGTGCCGGAAATATTCCCCGAATATTCCTCCCGGCTTGCAAGCAGGGCAACAAAAAGCCGCGCACGGGGCGCGGCTTTTGACAAACTTACTGATATTATGACGACACGTGCGCTCAGCGCCACTCGACCTTGGTGATCTCGTAGGCCTTCGGCCCGCCAGGCGCCATCACTTCGACGCTTGCGCCCTTCTTCTTGCCGATCAGCGCACGCGCCAGTGGCGAGGTGATGGAGATGCGGCCTTTCTTGGCGTCCGCTTCCACTTCGCCGACGATCTGCCATACCGCTTTCTTTTCGGTGTCTTCATCGACCAGAGTAACGGTCGCGCCGAATTTGATGGTGTCGCCGGAAAGCTTGCTGATGTCGATGACGTCAGCGCGCGCCAGCTTGTCCTCGAGCTCCGCGATGCGGCCCTCATTGTGGGACTGCTCTTCCTTCGCGGCGTGATACTCCGCGTTCTCCGAAAGGTCGCCATGCGAGCGCGCCTCGGCAATATGCGCGATGATGCGCGGACGGTCCACCGACTGGCGATGCTTCAATTCGTCCTCAAGCGCGGCATAGCCAACCGAGGTCATTGGAACCTTTTCCATCATCTTTTTATCCTTTAATCGCGCAGGCCTATGAGGCGGCACACACGATAAGCTTCCTAAATTGAGGCTTTCCGGGCTCACTGCGGGCACCGAATCGCTTCGTTCCAGTCCGGCCAGTCTGGCGGAGCGCCGAAACGAGATAGTCGCATGACCAGGAATTCCGCCATGCCGACATGTTTCCAATCACCTGGGGCCGGGGTCAGCCCGACCGGGTGATCAGGTTTCGGAAAAGTAACTCTGCAAAGTCCGGACCTCAAGGTCCCCGCCAAGATAGGCGCGAATCCCCTGTGCGGCCGCTACGGCCCCAGAAAGAGTGGTGTAATATGGCACTTTATGCAAGAGGGCAGCTCGCCGCAAAGACCGGCTATCGGCCAGCGCCTGCGGACCTTCCGTGGTGTTGAAAACCAGCTGGATGTCACCATTGGTGATGGCGTCGACGATATGCGGCCGGCCCTCCAGCACCTTGTTTACCTTTTCGGTCGGCACGCCGTGATCGGTCAGAAACCGTTGCGTGCCCGACGTTGCCAGCACCTTGAAGCCCAGCTCATACAATAGTCGTACCGAATCGAGGATCCGGGGCTTGTCGATCTCGCGTACCGAGACGAATACCGTTCCCCTGCGCGGCACCCTTGTACCGCCGCCGAGCTGGCTTTTGGCGAAGGCGATCTCGAAGGAGGCATCGATGCCCATCACTTCGCCGGTCGAGCGCATCTCCGGACCGAGCACGGTGTCGACACCGGGGAAGCGCGCGAACGGGAAAACCGATTCCTTGACGCCGACATGATCGGATCTGCGCTTCCTTAAGCCGAAGTCGGCAAGCTTTTCGCCGGCCATGATCCGCGCCGCAATCTTGGCTACGGGAACGCCGATCACCTTGGCGACGAATGGCACCGTGCGCGAGGCTCGCGGATTGACCTCGAGCACATAGATCTCGCCATCCTTGATGGCGTATTGCACGTTCATCAGTCCGATCACATCGAGCCCCAGCGCGAGTTCACGGGTCTGCCGCTCGAGTTCGGCGAGCATCTGCGCATCCAGCGAACGCGGCGGCAGCGAGCACGCCGAGTCGCCGGAGTGGATGCCGGCCTCCTCGATGTGCTCCATGATGCCGACGACGAACGTATCCTTGCCGTCGCTCAGGCAATCGACGTCGACTTCGATGGCGTCGGTGAGATAGCGATCGAACAGCAGCGGGTTCTTGCCGAGCACGGTATTGATCTGCCCGGTCTTGTCGTTCGGATAGCGCGCCTTGACGTCGCCGGGCACCAGCTCCGGCAACGTGCCGAGCAGATAATCGCTGAGCTGGGTTTCCTCGCGGATGATCTGCATGGCGCGGCCGCCGAGCACATAGGACGGGCGTACCACCAGCGGCAGCCCGAGGTCGGCCGCTACCAGCCGCGCCTGCTCGACCGAATAGGCGATGCCGTTCTTCGGCTGTTTCAGCCGCAATTTGTCGAGCACGCGTTTGAAGCGGTCGCGATCTTCGGCAAGATCGATGGCGTCGGGCGAGGTGCCGAGAATCGGCACATCGGCCTCTTCCAGCGCATGCGCGAGCTTGAGCGGCGTCTGACCGCCGAACTGCACGATCACGCCGTGCAGCTTGCCGTTCTTGCCTTCGGTGGTGATGATCTCCAGCACGTCTTCGGCGGTGAGCGGCTCGAAATACAGCCGGTCGGCGGTATCGTAATCGGTCGATACCGTCTCCGGATTGCAGTTGACCATGATGGTCTCGTAGCCGGCGTCATGCAGCGCAAAGCAGGCGTGGCAGCAACAATAATCGAACTCGATGCCCTGGCCGATCCGGTTCGGCCCGCCGCCGAGAATGATCACCTTGTTCTTGTCGGACGGCGCACTTTCGTCAGCCGGCTGGCCGGCGAACGGTGTCTCATAGGTGGAATACATATAGGCGGTGGGCGAAGCGAATTCGGCCGCGCAGGTGTCGATCCGCTTGAACACCGGATGGATGCCGAGCGCATGGCGCTTTGCCTTGACCTCGGCCTCGCCGGTCTCCGTGAGCACCGCAAGCCGCGCATCGGAAAAGCCCATGGCCTTCAGGCTGCGCAGGCCGAAGGCGTTTTGCGGCAGGCCGCTGGCCCTGATTTTCGCTTCCATCTCGACGATGCCGCGCATTTCCGCCAGGAACCACGGATCGATCTTGCAGGAGGTGAAGATCTCCTCGTCCGACCAGCCGAGCCGCATCGCCTGCGCCACCTGCAGGAGGCGATTGGGTGTCGGCGTGCCCAGTGCGGCGCGGATCGCATTCTTGTCGTCGCCGCGCCCCAAACCCTCGATCTCGATCTCATCGAGGCCGGTCAGTCCGGTCTCGAGGCCGCGCAGCGCCTTTTGCAGGCTCTCCTGGAAAGTGCGGCCGATCGCCATCACTTCGCCGACCGACTTCATCGAGGTGGTCAACGTGGTCGAGGCGCCGGGAAACTTCTCGAAGGCAAAGCGCGGAATTTTGGTGACGACATAGTCGATGGTCGGCTCGAACGACGCCGGCGTGGCGCCGCCGGTGATGTCGTTGGCGATTTCGTCCAGCGTGTAGCCGACCGCAAGCTTGGCCGCGACCTTGGCGATCGGAAAGCCGGTGGCCTTTGAAGCGAGTGCCGAGGAGCGCGACACCCGCGGATTCATCTCGATCACAACCATCCGCCCGTCGGCAGGGTTGACGCCGAACTGGACGTTGGAGCCTCCGGTCTCCACCCCGATCTCGCGCAGCACCGCGATCGAGGCGTCGCGCATGATCTGATATTCCTTGTCGGTCAGCGTCAGGGCCGGCGCCACCGTGATCGAGTCGCCGGTGTGGACGCCCATCGGATCGAGGTTCTCGATCGAGCAGACAATGATGCAGTTGTCCTTCTTGTCCCGCACCACCTCCATCTCGAACTCTTTCCAGCCGAGCACGGATTCTTCGATCAGTACTTCATTGGTCGGCGAGGCGTCGAGACCGCGCTCGATAATGTCGAGGTATTCTTCCTTGTTGTAAGCGATGCCGCCGCCGGTACCGCCCATGGTGAAGGAGGGGCGGATGATCGCCGGCAGGCCGATGTCAGACAGCGCCAGCAGCGCTTCGCTGAGCGCATGCTCCTGATAGCGCTTGCGGCGCTCGTTCTCCCCCAGCATCCATTGTCGCTCGAAAGCCTCGAGTTCTTCGCCGGAAAGCTCTGCCCGGTCGGTCAGATATTTCTCGCGATCGGACTTCTTCAGGCTCGACGCATTGGCAAGCCGCGATTTCGGCGTCTGCAGGCCGATCTTTTCCATGGCGTTGCGGAAAAGCTGGCGATCCTCCGCCTTATCGATGGCGTCAGCCGTGGCGCCGATCATCTCGACGTCGAATTTCTCCAGCGTCCCTTGCCGGCGCAGCGACAGCGCGCAGTTGAGCGCGGTCTGGCCGCCCATGGTGGGCAACAGCGCGAAGCCGCCGGGGATGACGTAACGTTCCTTCTCGATGATTTTGGCGACGATCTCCGGCGTGATCGGCTCGATATAAGTCGCATCTGCCAATTCCGGATCGGTCATGATGGTCGCCGGATTGGAATTGACGAGGACGACGCGGTAGCCCTCTTCCTTCAGCGCCTTGACCGCCTGCGTGCCCGAATAGTCGAATTCGCAGGCCTGGCCGATCACGATGGGACCGGCGCCGATGATCAGGATGGTTGAGATGTCGGTTCTTTTGGGCATCAACTCTCGCGGACTGGGATTTAGGCACAAAAAAAGGGCGCGCGTGCCGCGCGTCCCTCGAGCCGAAGCGCGATCAGCTAAAGTGGCAACCGGTTTCGCGTCCGATCGCGCCCTCACTTTATATGAGCGCATGATCTTCACGCCAAACCGCCTGCACTTTGGCGGATCATGCGCTGGCGCGGGTTACCCTCGCGCGCGGTTGGTCTTTAGAACAGATTTCCCAGAGACGAAAGAGCCTTAAGACCGGAATCAACCGGCATTTGGCCGCTTTGAGCACCTGACGCTTCGCTTCAAGGGGAGGAGGTTGGAGGCCCAGCCTGGATTTGAACCAGGATAAGGAGCATTGCACTGCTCCCGCGTCGACACTTCCGCCACCGGGCCGAAATCATCATGGCCGATCGTATTTTGCGAAGCTATGCCTAAGCATAATTAACCCTAACCTCCGGAATGATTCGGCGATCGGGCGCCAGGCCGTGCGACGAACGTCATCCGCCACGGATTATGTCCGAGATTCGTGCCCGCCCGGGAGGCAGTAAATCCGCAAGCTGTAAGCTTGGCCAGCATTTCGGTCTCACTATAGCGCTGCAGGCCCACCCGCGAGCGCAATTGCCGGTAGTCCGACAGCGCGGTGCTGACCAGACCGAGCAAGGCATCCTTGAGGAAGCCGTGACGTGCGCCAAAGCCCAGCAGCGCGAGGACGTCTCTGGCCATGCCTACTTCCGGCTGCAGGATATCGCCCAGCACTAGGAGGCCCTCGGGCTTCAACAACCGGCGAATTACGGCGAAGGCCGAATCGAGCTCGGCCGGCGTCATATATTGCGCCACCGAGTTCATGACGGCCAGATCGACCGATTTTTCTTCCATTTTCCCGAGTTCGTCCAGCGAGCGCACCGAGATCTTGGTGTTCGGAGCGAAACGCGCGGCCAACCGTCCGCGCACGCCGGGCGCCGGCTCGGCCAGGATCAGCCGGCCGCAGGCGTCTGCCACTTTCGCCGCGGATAACGCCTCGCCGCAGGCATAATCGAGCACCACGGCGTCTGGTGAGGGGATGTAGCCGATGATGTCCTGGGCGACGAGCTGGAAATGCAGGTCTCGGTGCAGCTTGCTTACGTAAATCGTGTGTGTGGAATCGTAATAATCGATCCAGTCATCCATCGTCGCAGGGGTCCGGCAAAAACGGGGGTTCCGGGGCAGGAACCGCAAGGTGTATCGTGCGTTAGCTTACCCGGCGAGCTCTGTGCCGCCGAGTTCCGGGTTTCCTAACAGGAAGGTTCATCGTGAGCAAAGCCAAGTCTGACAAAACCTCTCCCGATCTCGACACGCCAACCGATCTGCC
The DNA here is from genome assembly GCA_035547995.1 of Bradyrhizobium sp. Taxonomy (GTDB): domain Bacteria; phylum Pseudomonadota; class Alphaproteobacteria; order Rhizobiales; family Xanthobacteraceae; genus Bradyrhizobium. The sequence goes on from DASZTN010000012.1 coordinate 57,746, forward strand.
GCGCGAAGCGGCCGATAAGATCTCGGCCTCGCTCAACGTGCTTTTGGCCGATGCTTTTGCCCTCTATCTGAAGACCAAGAATTTCCACTGGCATGTCAGCGGCCGGCATTTCCACGACTACCATCTGATGCTCGATGAGCAATCGGACGCGATCTTTGCCACTACCGATCAACTGGCCGAGCGGGTGCGCAAGCTCGGCGGCACCACGCTGCGTTCGATCGGGCAGGTCAGCAAGCTGCAGACCATCAAGGACAATAACGAGGAATATGTGCCGCCGCGCGAGATGCTGCGCGAGCTGATGGAAGACAACAAGCATATCGCTGCAGCGATGCGGAAGGCGCATGAGCTGTGCGACGAGAACAAGGATTCGGGCACCGCGGGACTGCTCGAGACCTTCATCGACGAGACCGAGCGTCGCACCTGGTTCCTGTTCGAAGCGAGCCGCCAGGAAGGCAGCAACGCGGCATAGCTCTCCCACCCGCTGTTGCATGCCGCGGCTCTGCAAGAGGGGCGGATCGCGACCGTCGCCGACGTGCTACGGGTGCGGTGACCGCGTAGCACCAAACCGATGCGCTCGTGACTTCCGGGAACGACGCGAAGCGGTGATCCGGAATCCGGAGGTTGCAGCCCAGGATTCTCAGATGCGCAATTGCGCTTCTGGAATATGGCGCTCACGCACTATCCCGGCACGACGGGCCGGATTGCTCCGGAGCCTGTCATCGGATGGCGCCGTGCGCCGGCCCGTTGGCTGGCAATGAGGGCGCAAGCCGAGCTCTTCGATAATCGAATCAGGTGCCCCCTACATCCTGCCCTGGCCGGATGGAGCCTGCTGGCTCTGACGTTGCTGTTGTCTTTCCTGCTCCTTGGCACGATGACGGCCGTAGAGGCATCCGGCGGCAGCGCCAAGCACACCATGATGGCCGGCGAAATGACCGGCCACGCCGCCGACTACGGCGCCCTTGATGCAGCCCTTGGCGTTGGCGGGTGAGTTCGCCGCGAGCGCAAGCGCGGCAGCAGCGAAAAGGGCAAGCGTGGTCTTCATGATGCGGAATCTCCAAGGGGGCTTCGAAGGAAGCTTCGATCAGAATGAGCGTTTCGCATCGATAACGGACGCGGCGCGGCGAGGTTCCGCGGCTAGGCCGCGCCGGCGTGGACGAAACATTTGTTTCGGATCGTTGCTCATGGCCGCATCGGAGCGCGAATATCCGAAAACTGTGCGCTGCCTCACAGTTCCCGACGCGGCATCCCGGCTATCCTCCAATTGATCCCGTGGCGATTCGGTCCACAATCACAGCTTGGGACGAATCGGAAGCAGATGCTGGCGGGAGAACGACATGGTTGAGAATCCTCACCGGCAATGTGTGCTGGATTTCCTCGACGCATTCTATGCCGGCGATATCGAACGGGCGATCTCCCATTGCGACGACGAACTCGATACCGTGACGCAAGCGCCGATCGACCTGTTTCCAAATCTCGGGCAGAAGCACGGCAAGGCCTGGGTCGGCGAAGCGATCCGCGCACAGCAGAGCCGCTATTCTAGCCGCAAATGCGAGGTCAAATTCATTATCGCCGAGGGCGACCACGTTGCGGCGATCCAGTTTCTCAGCCTGCGCAAGCGCAGCGACGAGCGCATGGTTCATCTGGAGACCGCCGAATTCTTCACCATGCGCAACGGACGCATCCATATCCATCGTTCGTTCTTCGATACCTTCAATTTCGTCGAACAGGTGCTCGGCAGGGACCTGACGGAAAGCTTCGCCACCGAAGTGCACGAGGCCCTGCGTGCCTGACTGGTGTCCCGATCCGAAGTTCGCTCCATTCGCGGCATCTTCTTCAGCGAACTTCGGATCGATAAGGACACTGGAAATCCATGATTCTGGTGCGGATTTGGTTCAGAAGTTCTCTTGAAGGTGTTGCGACGAAAATGAAGAGAACTTCTGACCTCTACACTTGGTTTTGAGGCGGCTGAGCGAAGCGAGACCCGCTGACAGCTAATTTTTTGCTCCGCATCTGTGCAATGCAAAATTACGGCTTGCATTCCGCCTCGCCTTCCTTATTTCACAGCGCAACCAACGAAGCTCAGCATCCGGCCACAGCGTCGCGAATGGCGCCACTCCCGGTCGTGTGCTCATTTCCAAAACCATGTTCAGGATTAATGCAATGACAGAGCACAGCCTCTGGCGCTTCTCGCGCGCGTTGCATCGCGCGCTCAGCGAACGCCAGTATGCAGACCTCGAAGCTTTGATTGACGATGACATCGACTGGGCGATGTACGGCCCGATCGACATGTTTCCCTTCTTCGGATCGCGCCGCGGCAAGGCCGCCGTGCTGGATGTGATCAAGCGGATTGCCGATACCGTCCGGGTGCAGCGCTTCGACCGTGAATCGGTGCTGCTGGGTGAGGATTCGGCGGCTTCGATGATTCGCTATTCGCTCACCGCGCTCGATTCCGACAAGCGGATCAGCCTGCGGCTGGCGCATTTCGCCAAGTTCAGGGAGGGCCGGCTGGTCAGCTTCCGGATGCTGGTGGACACTTTCGATCTGGTGGAACAGGCGCTGGGGCGGCCAATCCACCTGCCCAGATTGGCATCATAGAGCGGTTTCAGGCCGGGGTCCGGTTCGCATGAAGAAAACGCATTGAAACAAGGGCTAACGCCGGATGCAGTCATATAAAGTCCGCAGGGGAGTTTGAGTCCATCGCGGCGATGTGAATCACAACTGGCACTTGCCGTCATAATTTTGCGCTACAAATTGGACATTTCAGGCGCGCCCGGAGGGGCAGGCAGGCTGTCGCAGTTTCGAGCGAAGGGTTTTGGTTCGCGCCAGAAGGGCGTGTGAAAACAACGAAACGGAGTTTCGGCTCTGCTTTCATCGGAGTCGCAGGATTCCAGGTTTGGGCTGAGGAATGATTTCGACACGGCGATATAGCTGGGCACGGCTGTCGGTTCTGGCTGCTGGTTTTTGTCTGGCGTCGGTGATTTCGGCCGGAGCGCAGAGCGCGAAATCCATCACGTCGATCCTTTCGGCGGGCGCGGCCAGTGCCCCTTCGGCGCCTTCAGCGGATGACACTTCAAAATCCGACCCTCCAGGCTCTGTCCCTCCAAGATATGACCCTTGGGCCAGCACCCGCCCGGCCGAAACCACCGATGATGTCGCCGCGACGGCGGACGCGCCGGCCGAGACCAGCCATGACGATGCCAAGGACATCGACGCCGACAAGCTGGATTGGAGTGAGCTCGATGTCGACGCCTCGACCCTGGCGGCCCATCACGCCGGCAAGCTGCAGTCCGCGTCCAAGGCGCCATCGAATGGCGGCCCGAGCTGGTCGTCGAACAGCAACAGCAATGGCTCCTCGGCGGTATCGGTGAAGGAGTCGCTGGCCGGCTTCCTGGATCCGCAGGTCGGCGCCGACATGACCGTGGCGCAGCAGCCGCAATTGCTGACCGAATCGCAGATCCTGGCGGAGAAGCTTGCCAATGGCGGCAGCCTGCCGGAATCCTCCGGCTCGGCCTGGGCATCGGTCAGCGCCCCCGGCGTCGATGCGATCTGGGACAAGACCGCGGTGCAGGCGCGGGTTGATCCCGGTCTGGATCAAAGCAGGCTCGGCACCTCCTTGAGCAAGTCGGTACCGCTGAGCAGCCAGTATTCGCTGACGCTGGAAAACGGCTACGATGTCGTCGAGCAGGGCATCGGCGCGCCCGGACGGCCCACCCACAGCTATGACACCGAACAGACGGCGAAACTGAATATTAACGATACCGGCACCAGCCTCACCGCCGGCCAGACCTTCTCATCGACCGACGACCGGTGGCTGCATTCGGTCGGCGCCGAGCAGAAATTGTTCGGTGGCGTCAGCATCAACGGCTCGATCAGCGAAACCTCGGCGGGGCCGGAAAACAAAAGTATTACCGCCGGATACAAGCAAAGCTGGTAGGGCAAATCTCGTTAATGAACGAGCATTGCCGCAGATTGGCCCCGATGCGGTCAAAATCGGCAAGCCTGATGGGGCACCACTTGAACTTTCGTCGTGCGGGGGTTATCCGCGCTCGCTCAATGCGAAACAGGGGAATTGCCGATGAATGCCACGACTCACTCCGAAAGAGTCGAATCACACGAGATTGACGACAGCAATCTCGATGCCGTGTCGGAAGTCGAAGCCGGCATCCGTGACTTCGTGCGCAACGATATCGCCTATCTGCGGCGTCCGGCGCCGCCGAACGCGGTGACCCCGGAAGTGCAGGAGCCGACCCATGAAGCAACGGTCAGTAACGTGAACTCGCTCATCCAGCGCGTCGCCGGGGCTTCGCTGGGGGAAATCGAGAAGCTGATCTCCGAGCTTGAAACCCTGCGCGAGCTGCTTCACGCCGAAGGGCAGCGGGTGCAGCGCGAGATTTCCGGCTATGCCCAGCTTAGCCAGGCCGCGATGAAGTCGACGCGGATGATCTCGGACAATGTGCAGCAGTGGAAGCGCACCGCCGAAGGGCTGCGCAACAGCTAAGCTGCCAGAGCATGATCCGGAAAGTGTAAAGCGGTTTTCCGAAAAAGATGATGCTCAAAACAAGAATCTGGAACGCGATGGCGGTTCAGCCTGATCCCATCGCGTTCTAATGCTCCAATTCTCGACCGCCGTTTTCACCGATGGAAGCGGCGGTCCGATCTTTGACAGTATCGGAGCGACAGTATCGGAGTGCCGGCGCCCTTATGCGGTAAGCGCTGCCTTCACCAGGCCGCTGGCCTTGGCGAAATCCATCTGGCCGGCATGTTTCGCCTTCAATGCGCCGATCACCTTGCCCATGTCCTTGATGCCGCCGGCATTGGTCTCGGCGATGACGGCAGCGATCGCAGCCTTGACTTCGTCGTCCGACATCTGCTTCGGCAGATAGGCGGAAATTACCGCGATTTCCTCGCGCTCCTGGGCGGCAAGCTCGGCACGGCCGCCCTTGTCGTAAAGCTCGACCGCCTCCTGGCGCTGCTTGATCATCTTCTGCAGTACGCTCAAAAGATCGCTGTCGCTGAGCGGCGGCTTGCCTTGCCCACGCGCATCGATATCGGCGTTCTTGATGGTTGAATTAACCATACGCAGCGTCGACAGCTTGCGCTCGTTCTTCGCCTTCATCGCTTCCTTGACCGCGTTGTTAATGTCGTCGCGCAGCATGGCCGATATCCCTTTCAACTATCCAATTCCCTGATCTATAGCGCTTTCGAGCGAAGTGGATACCGGCTGACGTGAAGAAAACGCGTCAAAGAAGAACCTGAAGCCCAATTCTGGTTCAATCAGAACCGGGCCTCGGGTGGTTCGGGCCGGGGAAACAGCTCGGTTCCGTGGACCCTTCCAGGCAGGAATCGCTACTTCCAGCTGTGCGCAGCGCCCAATATGCGGGAAACGCATGTGAATCCGCCGCTTGCGGCTTTGACGCGCGCCACCGGCAGGACTATGTAAAGGCCTCATGACGACATCTGAAAACGCTTCAGCCTGGCCGGACCACAAGCCGACCGCGCTCCTCGTGCTGGCCGATGGGACCGTGCTGGAAGGTTTTGGCCTCGGCGCGGAAGGCCACGCCGTCGGCGAGGTCTGCTTCAATACCGCGATGACCGGCTATGAGGAGATCCTCACCGATCCCTCCTATGCCGGGCAGATCATCACTTTCACTTTCCCGCATATCGGCAATGTCGGCACCAATGACGAGGATATCGAGACGGTGAACCTGGCGGCGACGCCTGGGGCGCGCGGCGTGATCCTGCGCAGCGCCATCACCGATCCTTCGAACTATCGCGCTACGCGCCACTTCGACCAGTGGCTCAGGGCGCGTGGCATCATCGGGCTTTCCGGCATCGATACCCGCGCGCTGACCGCACTGATCCGCACCAAGGGCATGCCGAATGCCGTCATTGCCCACTCCAGGAACGGCGAATTCGATCTTCACGCCCTGAAGGAAGAAGCCCGCGAATGGCCCGGCCTCGAAGGCATGGACCTCGTGCCGATGGTGACTTCCGGCCAGCGCTTCACCTGGGACGAAACGCCCTGGGCCTGGGGCCAGGGCTTCGGCCGGCAGATCGAGCCCGAGTTCAACGTCGTCGCCATCGATTACGGCATCAAGCGCAACATCCTGCGCCTGCTCGCCGGCGTCGGCTGCAAGATCACCGTGGTGCCTGCGACGACGTCGGCCGAAGATATTCTGGCGATGAAGCCGGACGGCATATTCCTGTCGAACGGTCCCGGCGATCCCGCCGAGACCGGCAAATATGCGGTGCCGGTGATCCAGAAGGTGATCGAATCGGGCACGCCGACCTTCGGCATTTGCCTCGGCCATCAGATGCTCGGCCTCGCGGTCGGCGCCAAGACCAGGAAGATGCATCAGGGCCATCACGGCGCCAACCATCCGGTCAAGGACGAGACCACCGGCAAGGTCGAGATTACCTCGATGAACCACGGCTTTGCCGTGGACACGGCGACCTTGCCGAAGGGCGCGACGCAAACCCATGTCTCGCTGTTCGATGGTTCCAATTGCGGCATCCAGCTCGAAGGCAAGCCGGTGTTTTCCGTGCAGTACCATCCCGAAGCCTCGCCCGGTCCGCGCGACTCCCATTATCTGTTCGATCGCTTTGCCGATCTGATGCGCGCCAAGAAGAGCGCTTAGCAACAGCGCCGCTGCACCGATTCGAGCCAACGGGTCGGCGTGGAATGCCGCCCGTTGACAGGCTCCGCAATCCAGCCGTTCGTGTCTGGATTGTTCATCCCGCAAGTGCCCATCCCTACGATTTGGTTTGGCCCGACGGCCGCGACGCATATAATATGATGATTATCATCAAAAGGGATTGTCATCATGGCCAGTAGCCCGGACCAGCCGCAATATGGCGTCACGCCGATCGAAGTGATGGCCAAGATGCCCGGCCTCGACTTCGTCCGCGCCATCTTCGAGGGTCGCCTGCCGGCGCCACCGATCATGCAGGGAGTCAAGCCGTTCGACTGCACGGCCGAGCCCGGCGTCGCCGTTCTGCACGCCACCCCCGGCCTTCAGCACTACAACCCGATCGGCTCGGTGCATGGTGGCTACGCCGCCATCCTGCTGGACTCGGCAATGGGCCTCGCAATCCACTCGATGCTGCCACCGGGGATGGGCTACACCACGCTCGAGTTCAAGGTCAGCTTCATCCGCAGCATGACCACCGAGACCGGAACGGTGCGAACCGAAGGCCGTACGCTCAATGTCGGCCGCCGCACCGCCACTGCCGAAGCGCGCATCACCGACGCGAGCGGCCGCCTGCTCGCGCACGCCACTACGACCTGCCTCATTTTTGAAATTCCTGGCCGAAAGGGAACGTGAGCTGCTCGGGCCGGTTTGACTTCCGGTAGCAGCCCGCGAGGAAGACCATGTCAGCCGTCCACACAGACATCGAACCGCTCAACTTTGTCTTTACCGACGATGGCCTGGTTCCCAACAACCCGATGCCGTTTCTGGTCTACAAGGGCGCGATCGATGTCGCCAATGAACGTCCGGAGGAGACCATTGAGCGCCTCTTTGGCTCAAACGGCTGGGGCGACATGTGGCGCAACGGCGTCTACGACTATCTGCATTATCATTCGACCGTGCACGAGGCACTCGGCGTCGCCCGCGGCCATGCCCGCGTCCGCTTCGGCGGTGATCGGGGCAGGGAGTTCGAGGTTGCGGCTGGCGACATCGCCATTCTGCCGGCCGGCACCGGACATCAATGTCTCTCCGCCAGCTCTGATTTCTGCGTGATCGGAGCCTATCCGCCCGGTCCAAAGATGCAGATCACGCGGCCGACGCCGGAAAATCATGCAAAGGCCCTGAAGACCATCCCGGAGGTGCCATTGCCCAAGACCGATCCGGTGCTCGGCCCGGATGGGCCGCTGGTAAGGCTATGGAAGCGATCCAGCAAATAGGTGAGGCGCGGTCGGGGATAATACCGCGCGCCTTCGAGCGAGCGAGGAATCTCCCCACCCCGTCATTCCACGATGCACAGCATCGGAGGTGGAACCCCTCGAACGGCACAGAAGGCGGATGAGGGGATTGCGGACCCGCCTCTTACACGGATCCCGGCGAGGTGGGCGGAGGGCGTTTCTTCGAGCCCGAGTTTCATAACCTCGGAGTAACGAAACTCGCTTTGTGCCGCCGACCGTTACCTCTTCTTCCATCCCCCGCGCTTGCCCGGTGCGCCGCCACTCGATCGCGGGGCTGGGCCGAATTCGGGACCGGATTGGCGGGAATCGGTCGGCTGGATGATCCGGCTGCTGCTGCCGAACGGCTTGCTTGGGGGGACACGATCGGGGCGATGCGGCACGCTCTCGGTGCCTGGTCCCATTTCGTCAAGCGTCGGCTTGCGCGGGCCGGCACCCTTGCTGCGCGACGGCTTGACCTCATGCCAGGTCGCGATGCCCATTTCGTCGAGATCGGGCTTGTGAATTTTTGAGGCGCCGGCGCGTGAGCCGCGCTTCATCGCGCTGACCGGCAGGTTGGCGGCGTCGCCATACTTCTTGGTGCCGGCGAAGGCACCGGCCTTGCCCTGCACGGTGCGCTGCTTGGCGGTGGGATCGTCGACCACGGCGAGCTCGGTGGCGCGCAGGCGCTTGACTTCATCGCGCAGGCGGGCGGCTTCCTCGAAATTGAGGTCGGCGGCGGCCTCGCGCATCCTCGTCTCCAAATCGGCGAGAACAGCTTCGAAATTGTGCCCGATCGAGATGACGTCGTCGGCCATGCCATGGTCGCCGAGATCGACCATCACGTGGTCGCGCTCATAGACCGAGTTGAGGATGTCGCCGATCGATTTCTTCACGCTCTCCGGCGTGATGCCGTTGGCGATGTTGTACTCGATTTGCTTCTCGCGGCGGCGGTTGGTCTCGGCGATGGCGCGCTCCATCGAGCCGGTCATGCTGTCGGCATAGAGGATCACCTTGCCGTCGACATTGCGCGCAGCGCGGCCGATGGTCTGGATCAGCGAGGTCTCGCTGCGCAAAAAGCCTTCCTTGTCGGCATCCAGGATCGCCACCAGCGCGCATTCGGGAATGTCGAGGCCTTCGCGCAACAGGTTGATGCCGACCAGCGCATCGAACGCGCCGAGACGCAGGTCGCGGATGATCTCGATACGCTCGATGGTGTCGATGTCCGAGTGCATGTAACGGACGCGAATGCCCTGCTCATGCAGATATTCGGTGAGGTCTTCGGCCATCCGCTTGGTCAGTACCGTGATCAGGCTGCGATAGCCCGCCGCCGCGGTGGCGCGGACCTCGCCGACGAGATCGTCGACCTGGGTCCGGGCGGGGCGGATATCGACCGGCGGATCGATCAGTCCGGTCGGGCGAATGACCTGCTCGACGAATACGCCGCCGGACTCGTTGAGCTCCCAACCGGCCGGAGTTGCGGATACCGCGACGGTCTGCGGGCGCATCAGGTCCCATTCCTCGAAGCGCAATGGTCTGTTGTCCATGCAGGAGGGCAGGCGGAAGCCATATTCGGCCAGCGTCGCCTTGCGACGGAAGTCGCCGCGGAACATAGCGCCGATCTGCGGAATGCTGACATGGCTTTCGTCGGCGAACACCAGCGCATTGTCGGGCACATATTCGAACAGCGTCGGCGGCGGCTCGCCGGGGCGTCGCCCGGTGAGATAGCGCGAATAGTTCTCGATGCCGGCGCAAGAGCCGGTCGCTTCCATCATTTCGAGATCGAAGGTGGTGCGCTGCTCCAGCCGCTGCGCTTCCAAGAGGCGGCCCTGGTCGTTGAGCTGGTCGAGCCGCATCTTCAATTCGCTCTTGATCGCCTTGATGGCCTGCACCAGCGTGGGGCGCGGCGTCACATAGTGCGAATTGGCGTAGACCTTGATGAATTCGAGCTCGTCCTGCTTGTGGCCGGTGAGCGGATCGAACTCCTCGATATTCTCGACGGTGTCGCCGAACAGGTTCACGCGCCAGGCGCGGTCCTCATAGTGGGCCGGGAAGATGTCGATGACGTCGCCGCGGACGCGGAAGGTGCCGCGGGTGAAATCGGCCGAAGTGCGCTTGTATTGCAGCGCGACCAGGTCGGCGATCAATTGCCGCTGGTCGATGCGCTCGCCTTTCTTCAGCGCGAAGGTCATTGCGGTATAGGTTTCGACCGAGCCGATACCGTAGATGCAGGAGACCGAGGCGACGATGATGACGTCGTCTCGTTCGAGCAGCGCGCGCGTCGCGGCATGGCGCATGCGGTCGATCTGCTCGTTGATCGACGAGTCTTTCTCGATATAGGTGTCGGTCCTCGGCACATAGGCCTCGGGCTGGTAATAGTCGTAATAGCTGACGAAATATTCGACGGCATTGTCCGGGAAGAAGTTCTTGAACTCGCCATAGAGCTGTGCCGCCAGCGTCTTGTTCGGCGCCAATATCAGGGCGGGGCGCTGCGTCGCCTCGATCACCTTGGCCATGGTGTAGGTCTTGCCCGAGCCGGTGACGCCGAGCAGCACCTGGGTGCGGTCGTTGCGGTTGATGCCCTCGACCAGTTCGGCGATCGCGGTCGGCTGGTCGCCCTTTGGCTGGTATTCCGATTTGATCTCGAAGCGGACGCCGCCTTCGGATTTTTCCGGGCGCGGCGGCCGGTGCGGCGTCCACACCTTCATGGAGCCATCATCTTTGCGGAATTCCGGACGGCCCTCGCGGATCAGATGCTCCAGCGCGTCAGCGGTGGCCTTGACGCCGAGTGCCTCCATCTTGCTGCGCGGCGGGCGGGCGAGGGCTTCGGCATCGTCCTCTTCGGTCGGCAGGCCAAGCTGCCGCGCCAGCTCCGGATCGAGCCTCGGCACGGTCGCCGCCGTGCCGTAATTGGCCTGCGGGGCTTCGGAGAGGCCGCCGTTCTGTTCTCTTTCCGCTTGCGCGGCTTCGCTCCCTCCCCCCTTGGAGGGGAGGGCTGGGGTAGGAGGGAAGCCACGAGCTTCGACGTTTGTGGATGCGCCCCCCACCCCCGGCCCCTCCCCGCCGCTGGCGGGGGGAGGGGAGGAGATCGACTTTCTCGCCTCGGCGGGCTGCGGGTTTGGCCGCAATGGCACCGGGTAGGGATCGGCGGAACTGGCCGGAAAACTCTTCGGCGTCGAAGCCCGCGCGCGATGCGCGGCTGCTTCGCCGCCGGCGCGGCGATCCCTGGAATTATCCGGCGGCGGCTGCAGGCCGGTCGACGAACCGACGCCGGCCTCGCCGCGATTGATGGCGGGATTGAGCAGCTCCGCCAGGGCCGGAGCAATCGGCTGCACCTCGGGACGGTGGGCTTTGGATTTTGGGGTTTTGCCGGGCTTTTTGCTGGAATCGGGGTTCTTCGCCATGGCCGGAATATGGGCCTGAACCCGCCGACATGAAAGGGCGAAGGGTTTTTGTCAGGGCGGCCGGTCAGGCCCAAATAGCCAGAATCGTCAGGCGGGGGACTTCGGCGCCTTGACGATGTCCAGGTGGATGCCGCCGCAGCTGGTGCAGCGCATCGTCCAATATTCCGCGCCGCCGCGGCCGGGGATGATGCGGAGCACGGCGAGGTCGGCGTTACAATCCGGGCAGTTGGAACGGGCAGCGGTGGAATAGGCCGGGACATTGCTCACGAGGTGCAGCATGACGCAGCTTCCTTCAATGCTTCAAGGGGCTGCGCGCGACCTGCGGCGCCGCCGCGATGTAGCGCTGGCCAAAATGATCAATGTGGCTCATCGCGTCGCTGATCGCCGCATCGGCGCTGGGCCAGGCGAATCCAAGCTCGAGGGCGGGGAAGGACAGGCCGTCGATCATGACGGGTTTCAGGTCGGCGCGCCGGATACGGGCGTGCCACAAATCCCGTCCCACCTGGAAGGATTCGATGTCAAAACCGTGATAGGCCATCTAGGTTCCCCTGCTGCCTTTGGGAACACCCGACCACAATTCGGCGAAGGCATGTGTGAACCGGTTCACACAAGGCGGCTTTTTTCCTCCCTTGCCCCTTTCCCGGCGGGTGGGGATCGGTCCAGAGCCATTCCCGAACTGGATCGCGGCCTCAGTTCGCGACTAGGTGGCGGTCGGCCAGCCGGACGGTCACCATGTCGTAGCGTGATTGCGCCAGCGAGCGGGCGCCGACCTGGTGAAAGCCGATCTTCAGATACTGCCTGTCGACGTGGATGCGCAGGTAGCCGTAATTATGGTCGTCATATTTGGCGAGGATCAGGTGCTTGACGTCGGCGACGCCACCCGAGCCCTTAAGATTCTTGCCTTCGAGATAGCCGACCTCGGCGCCGGCATTGGGTTCCTCCGCCGGCTTGCCGCCGCTGGCGCGGACCAGCGCGTTGACGTTGTGGCCGCCATCGCCGCAGACGATGAAGGGAACGTCGATCTCCTGACCGCCGAAATTCATGATCCGCGTGTAACGCTGATAATTATGCGCATGGCCGGACAGCACGGCGTGCGGATAGACGCCGACCTCATGGCAGACCGTATCGATCTGTTGCAGCATCGCCAGGCTGCAGCCGTGATTGCCGCCGGTACCATCATCCTTGCCCTGCGGCGAATAGCTGAACGGCGGGTGGTGCACCGCCAGCAGCACGGCGCCTTCATATTTCTGCTGCTTGATCAGCTTGAGCTGCGCGCGTAGGAAATCGATCTGGATGTTGGTGACCGGCCATTTCCTGCTCTTGTCGAGATTGGAGATCACGCCGGGATCTTCCAGCGCATTGCTGAACAGGCCGATGATGCGCACGAATGGCGCATCCAGCGTGAAATAGACGCCGGGCTGCGTCATTGCCGTCCGGTGCAGCGGTCCCGCCTCCGGCGTGATCACCGTCTGCGCCGAGCAGAAATTGCGTTGGAACGTGGTCAGCGGCGCGTCGGCCGGCTTGGTGCCTGGGATGATGAAGGAATCGTGGTTGCCGGGGATCGCGAAGATCGGCGCGGGATAGTTGCGGAACGCGTCGTAGAACTGATCGTAGTAATAACGCGCCTCGCCGAAATTATAGACGACGTCGCCGAGGTGGTAGAGGAAGGCGGCGCGGTCGGCTTCTGCCGAGGACGCGCAATCCAGCGTCACCTGGTCGGCGACGCGCAGCTCCTTCGGGTATTTGCCAGCGTTGGAGGCGCCGGAATCTCCGAGCGAGTGGAAGATGATCTTGCCGGCTGCGGTGATTTTCTTGATGATCTCGGGGCCGTGGCTGCCATAGGCCTCAGCGAGCGTATACATCTCGTCATCGGCGATGCGCGATTTCGGAATCGGCACGACGTCCCTGGTGATGAGATCGCCGATCTGCTTGTAGAGCGCGTTGTCGCTGCCGTGGCTGGTGGAAAATCCGGTCGGATCGGGCAACGATCCGTCTTCGCCGAAAATCGGTTCGTGAAACACCGGTTGCGGAAGCCTGGTGCGCGCCGCTCTCGCCATCTGGCAATTCCTCCATCGTTGAAGAGCCCGAAACTATTATGCGGGCGTATTACAGGGCGACGACGGCTATCGCCGGCAATGGGGACAAGTCCTACCGGCCGGGCCGGCCATGACCGCGATGCGGTCATCGGTGCACGCCAACTCGATCTCGTCACGGGCGGGCTTGACCCGCGCATCCATCTTTTTGAAGATGGATTGCCGGATCAAGTCCGGCAATGACCAGGGAACGGGCAAAGCGTTTACCTCCACCTCGTCATTGCGGGCGCAAGCGAAGCAATCCAAGAATGCTGCCACGGGACAAACTGAATTGCTTCATCGCCAATACTCCCTTCCGCAAGCGCGTCGCGTTTGTCGCAGGCAGTGACGGCGCCGATAGAGGATACATGCAATGAATCTCAAACTGTTCGAACTCATCGGCACCGATGCGGCGCGGCCGTTCAGCCCGTTCTGCTGGCGCACGCGGATGGCGCTGGCGCACAAGGGCCTGTCGGCGGAATCAATTCCCTGGTGCTTCACCGACAAGCAGGCGATCGCGCCATATAAATCCGAAAAGGTCCCGGTGCTGCTCGATGGCGACAATCCAGTGGTCGATTCCTGGACGATCGCCAATTATCTCGAAGACACCTATCCCGACCATCCGTCGCTGTTCGGCGGCGAAGGCGGCCGTGCGATGGGGCGGATGATCAACTGGTGGGGCGACATTGCGATCGTCGGCGGCATATTTCCGATGATCGCGGCCGATATTCACGGACATCTGCAGGCGGAGGATGCGGCCTATTTCCGTAAGTCGCGCGAGGCGCGGCTCGGCAAAACACTGGAACAGGCTGCGGCCGGCCGTGACAAGGATGTCGAGAAGTTTCGCCGCTCGCTCGACCCGTTGCGGCTGACGCTGAAGACGCAGCCTTTTCTCGGTGGCACTGCGCCAAACTATGCCGACTACATCGTGTTCGGCGGCTTCCAATGGTCACGCGTGACCAGCCCGTTCCGGCTGCTCGACGACAAGGATCTCGTCTACGCCTGGCGCGAGCGGCTGCTCGATGCATTTGACGGCATGGCGCGTAAATCGCCGGGCTATCCGGTGTGATCGGTACGAGCCCCGGCCTGCCGCAGGCAACTGGGGCACAGGCAGTCGCTGCTGTCGGTCGGCATCGGCAGGCGGAAAGTTTCGTCAGCGCACCAGCAGGCGGCCGAGAGGCCGCAGCTGAACTCGGCGCCGCAGCCGGAACAAATGAGGCGGCGGCTGGCGGGGCTGGTCTCGTATTGTGCCTGGGCCAAATCAAACGCCCTTTCAGCGTAGCTTGAGTCAGAACTGCGCTTCAGGATTCTCCGGTGATCTTGTCGATTTCGGCAAGCTCATCGGCGCTCAGCGTCCAGTCGATCGCCTTGACGTTGTGCTCGATCTGCTCGACACGGGTGGCGCCGGCGATCACGCTCGAAACCTGCGGCCGTGATGCCAGCCAGGAGAAGGCGAGCTCGAGCATGGTCTTGCCGCGTGGCTGTACAAAGGCCTGCAGCTTTTCGACGATCTCCTCGTTGCGCGGCGTTACATAGCGGTCGCGCAGCGCCGGCATCTTGCCGAAGCGCGTATCGGCCGGCGCCGCAGTGCCGCGGTTGTATTTGCCGGTCAACAATCCGCTGGCGAGCGGAAAATAGGGCAGCAAGCCGAGATGATATTCCTGCGCTACCGGCAGCAGGTCCTTCTCGATGCCGCGTACCAGGAGACTGTATTCGTCCTGGCACGAGACGAAGCGGGTGACGTTCATCGCGCGGGCGACATATTCGGCCTCCGCGATGCGCCAGGCCGGGAAATTCGAATTGCCGATGTAGCGGACCTTGCCCTGACGCACCAGGTCGTCGAGCGCGCGCAAGGTTTCGTCGATCGGCGTCAGCGGATCGTAATCGTGCTGCTGGTAGAGATCGATATAGTCGGTCTTCAGCCGTTTCAGGCTCGCTTCGACCGCCGACATGATGTAGCGCCGCGATGCGCCCTGCTTGGTGCCATCGGTCGCCATCGGCTTGGAATATTTGGTCGCCAGCACGATGTCCTTGCGGCGGTCGCCGAGCACCTCGCCTAGCACGGTCTCCGAGCCGCCCATGCCGGCATAGATGTCGGCGGTGTCGAACAGCGTCACACCGAGATCGATCGCCTTGTAAATGACCTTGCGCGAGGTCTCGAGGTCGGTGCGCTGGCCGAAATTGTTGCAGCCGAGGCCGACTGCGGAGACGCGCAGGCCGGAGCCACCGAGATTGCGAATTTGCATGGGTCATCCTGTAACGAAATGTCTGAACAGGGGATATTGTGGCCCGTGCGTCAGGCAGCCGCAAGCTGCGCGGCTCAACACTCGCGCAGTTCAGGCACGCATTGCCAGAATAAGAGACGGCTCAAAAAAGTGCGGCCCCGGTCAGACGCGGCGACTGACGGGGACCGCTTGGGGGCGCGTGATCGTGACGGGGGGCCTGATCAAACGCAGGCGAACGCTAGCCCCGTATTGTTACGTGGTGGTGACAGATTCTTGCGCGGCCATAACATGCAAAGTTATCCACAGTCGGCGCCGACGAGCGATCATGCGTCCGACGCGGAAACTGCGGTGGCTTCAAGTGCGCCTCACAGCTGCTTGCGATAGACCACAAATCCGGAATGGTCGGCGACCTTGTCGTAGAGCTGCATCGCGGTGTGATTGGTTTGATGCGTCAGCCAATAGACGCGCGGTGATCCCCCCGTTCTCGCCTGCTCATAAACACCATTGATCAGCGCCCGACCGACGCCTTGTCCGCGCGCGGCTTCGTTGGTGAACAGATCCTGCAGATAGCAGTTCGGCGCGATCGAGATCGTGCTGCGATGAAAGAGGTAATGGGTCAGGCCGAGCAGCTTGCCGTCGCGCTCGGCGACCAGCGCATGCATCGGCTCATAGGCATCGAAGAAGCGCGACCAGGTCATCTCGGTGATCTCGGGCGCAAGCGCGGTGGGACCTGACCGTCCGTAGAATGCGTTGTAGCCATCCCACAGCGGACGCCATTGATCATAGTCCTGCCGGGTTACGAAACGGATGGACAATTGCTTCGACATCTCTGATCCCATCGTGAATGAATGCCGTGCCCGAGGCGGCGACAGCGATCGCAACCAGCAAAGTTTATGAGATGCGAAGGACAGAGATCAACCGCCACTTGCCGGATGTCACTTCTATTCCGCAGCACGCAGCCGCCGCTCTATTGCCGGCGTCTACAACGCCGGAATGCTCCTGATCGTGAATTCTGCGGGCTTGACGGCAGGAATTGTCTGCATTGTTCTTCGATGCAGCCGACGGAAGCAAAATATGCCGAAAAGAAGATCTGACCAAGTTGATCCCGATCAAGGGCGAGAGCCGTCGGCACGGTAGCAACCCATAGGATTCATTTTCGCCGACGGATGACCATGGAGTTTTCTTCACAAGCGGAAGGCAAGGTACTCGCGGTCCGCGGCGCCGTGGTTGACGTGGAATTCCCCATTGCCGAGCTTCCCGGGCTCGGCGACGCGCTCGTGGTGGGGTGGGACCAGCCGGAAGCTCTCATTCTTGAGGTTCAGGCCCACGTGACCGAGACGATTGTGCGCGGCGTCGCGTTGCAGGCGACTGCCGGGTTGAGGCGGGGCGTGACCGTGCGATCGACCGGCGGACCGATTAGTGTCCCGGTTGGCGACGCTGTGCTCGGACGCTTGCTCGACGTTACCGGACGCACGCGGGACAACGGCCCCGCTCTGCCCGATGATTTGGCGCGAGCCCCCATACATAATCTCGCTCCGCCGCTCAGCGAGCGCAGCCCGGCCACGGCGATTTTCGAGACCGGCATCAAGGTCATCGATCTTCTGGCGCCGCTTCCCCAGGGTGGCAAGGCGGCCATGTTTGGTGGCGCCGGCGTTGGCAAGACCGTGGTCGTGATGGAACTGATCCACGCCATGGTGCAGAGCTACCAGGGCATTTCCGTGTTCGCCGGCATCGGCGAGCGCTCACGCGAAGGACACGAGCTTCTCTCTGAAATGCGCCGGTCCGGTGTGCTTGATCGCAGCGTACTGGTCTATGGCCAGATGAATGAGCCGCCCGGCGCTCGCTGGCGCGTTGGATTGACGGCGCTGACGATCGCCGAATACTTCCGTGACAAGAAGCACCAGAACGTGCTGCTCCTGATGGACAATGTATTCCGGTTCGTGCAGGCCGGCAGCGAGATATCCGGCCTGCTCGGGCGTTTGCCGTCGCGCGTCGGCTATCAACCGACGCTGGCCACGGAAGTCGCCGCGCTGCATGAGCGGATCGCCTCGGTCTCCGGCGCCGCGGTGACGGCGATCGAAGCGGTCTATGTCCCGGCCGACGATTTCACGGATCCGGCGGTAACCGCGATTTCAAGCCACCTCGACAGCATGATCGTGCTGTCGAGAACGATGGCCGCCGAAGGCATGTATCCAGCCGTCGATCCCCTGAACTCCTCCTCCATCCTGCTTGATCCGACCGTTGTCGGCGATGAGCATTATCGGATCGCCGAAGAGGTGCGCGAGACGATTGCACATTATCAGGAACTCCAGGACATTATCTCGCTGCTCGGAATCGAGGAGCTTAGCGCCCAGGACCGGCTCGCTGTCGCCCGTGCTCGACGCCTGCAGCGCTTTCTCACCCAGCCCTTTTCGGTCACCGAGGCATTTACCGGTGTACCCGGCCGATCGGTTCCGCTGGGAGAGACCCTCAAAGGGTGTCAGGCGATCCTTCGCGGCGAGTGCGATCAATGGGCCGAGAGTTCGCTTTACATGATCGGCGGCATCGATGAGGCAAAGGCCAGGCAGTCCCAGGCAAAGTCCGGGGAGCCGGCAAGATGAGGCTGCTGATCACCACACCGACTGCAATCGTCGTGGATGAATCGAACGTCTCCAGCGTTCGCGCCGAGGATGACAGCGGAAGCTTCGGAATTCTCGGAGGTCACGCTGATCTTCTCACGGCCCTGAACATCTCGATCGTCAGCTGGCATGCTGCCGAAAACCGCGTTCGTTATTGCGCCGTGCGCCGGGGCGTTCTTTCCGTGACCGGCGGGGCCGAGGTCGCCATCGCGACCCGCGAGGCGATTGTCGGCGACGATCTCGACCGCCTCGAACAGATCGTGCTCGGTGAATTTCGCAAGCGGAGCGAAACCGAACGCGCGTCACGAACTGAAAGCCTTCAGCTCCAGATGAAGGCCATCCGCCAGATCGTCCAGTATTTGCGTCCCGACAGGCGCAGCGTGATCGATGGCGGCTCATGATGGTCGGTCTGAACCCGCACGACGATCTCGGCTCCGATAGCCTGACCAAAGCGGTCCGCGAGCGACGTGTCCGGCGTGACCGCTGGCACAGGGAAGGCGAGCCATCCATGATGCGATTCGTCGGTCAAATCGGCGTGCTCGGCTGGATCATCGTTGCACCGACGCTGATCGGTCTTTTCGTGGGGCGCTGGATCGACCGCTGGCTTGGGACCGGCATCTTCTGGAGCGCGCCGCTGCTATTGGTCGGAGTGGCGATCGGCTGCTGGTCGGCTTGGCGATGGATGCATCAGCAATGAGCGATGTCGTCGTGCACGAATATCTTTCTTTCATTGCGGCGGCGAGTGGTTGGTTCCTCGCCGGCATGCTGCTGGGGCTGCTGCATTTTGTTTCCTTGCGATTGAGCGTGCGCTGTCTGCTGGGCGGCCGGCCGTTGTTCTCGTTTGGATTACAATTGCTTCGCTTCGCCCTAACCGGTGGAGCGCTGGCGCTCGTTGCCAAATTGTTCGGAGCAATGCCGCTGCTCGCCGGTGCCGTCGGCCTGATGGCCGCGCGGACCAGGATGCTTCGGCTGGAGCCGAAATGATGATCGATTCGCCCTTGACCGCAAAGGTCGTCTTCACCGTCGGGCCGGTCTCGGTCACCGAGCCCGTTGTCGTAACCTGGGGGCTGATGATCCTCCTCGGCCTGGGAGGTTGGGTTGCCGCCAGATCGCTTTCCCTGAGGCCGTCATCGGCGCGGCAGACGATCATCGAGATGATCGTCGGTGTCATCGAAGACCAGATCCGCGGCACCATGCGTGTGACGCCGGCGCCTTACGTTCCGTTGGTCGGAACCCTTTTTCTTTTCATTCTGGCAGCGAACTGGTGCTCGCTGATTCCCGGAGTCGAGCCGCCGACGGCGCACATCGAGACCGATGCAGCGCTGGGGCTCATCGTGTTCGTCGCCATCCTCTATTTCGGTATTCGGGCGCGAGGATTGGTCGGATACCTCAAGACTTTTGCCGAACCCACCTTCATCATGATTCCCCTGAACGTCGTCGAAACGTTCACGCGGACATTCTCGTTGATTGTGCGCCTGTTCGGAAACGTGATGAGCGGCGTCTTTGTCGTCGGCATTGTGCTCTCGCTCGCCGGTCTGCTCGTGCCCATTCCGCTGATGGCAATGGATCTGCTGACCGGGGCGGTACAGGCTTACATTTTCACCGTTCTCGCCATGGTGTTCATCGGCAGCGCGTTGAACGAAGGACGTGCTCCAACAGAAAGGAAACGATCATGAACTGGATAGAAATTGTCAGCATCTTTGCAGCCGCGATGGCGGTCTCCTTTGGTGCAATCGGGCCAGCGCTCGGCGAAGGACGCGCGGTTGCGGCGGCAATGGATGCTATTGCCCGGCAGCCAGAGGCAGCGGGCACGATCTCGCGTACCCTTTTTGTCGGTCTTGCCATGATCGAAACCATGGCGATCTACTGTCTTGTCATTGCGCTGCTCGTGTTGTTCGCCAACCCGTTCATCCACTAGGCTCATGCATATCGACTGGTGGACGTTGGCGTTCCAGACCATCAACGTCCTCATCCTCATCTGGATTCTCGGCCGGTTCTTCTTTCGCCCGGTTGCCGATCTCGTGGCGAAGCGGCGGGAGGAGGCGGCCAAGCTCCTTGGCGACGCCGATGCGGCTCGCAAGCAGGCGGAAGATCTTCGCGCCGAAGCGGCCAGCCTGCGAGCCGGCATCGATGCGCAGCGTGATCGCCTGATCGCCGAGGCGCGCAAGGCCGCAGAAACGGAGAAAACGTCGTTGCTTGCGCAGCTGTCCAGCGAGCTCGATCAGCGCCGAAAGGATGCGACGGCCGCTATCGCAAAGGAGCGCGCAGCCATGCAGCGCGCAGTCCTGGAACGGGCGGGCGAGCTTTCGCTGCAGATCGCCCGCCGATTGCTGGAAAGGCTTCCTCCCGGCGCTGCATTCTCGGCCTTCCTTGATGGTCTGGGCGGGGAACTCGGCAAGCTGCCGACTGAATCCCGCCAAAGTCTCGCAGCGTCGACTGCAGAGCATCCGCTCGAAGTGGTGTCGGCGATGACACCGGACGATGAACAGGCCGCCAGGTTGCGGCAGGTGATCCATGCGGCGCTGGGCAGCGAGCCGCCGATGCAGCTCTCGTGCGATCCCGGTCTCATCGCCGGCTTCGAAATCCGAGGCCGCAACGTCATCGTGCGCAACAACTGGCAGGCGGACCTGGCGGCCATTCGGAAGGAGCTGGACCGATGACGGACGTCACCGCTCTTGATCATTGGCTTCGCGAGGCCAGGGCGCGCGTCGATGCCGCGACGCTTGCACCGACGACCGAACAGGTCGGCTGTGTCGAGTCTGTTGCCGATGGCATTGCGTTGGTGTCGGGCCTGCCGGAAGTGCGTCTTGATGAGCTTGTACGGTTTGAGCGGGGACAGGTCGGCTACGTCGCCACGCTCGACCGTGATTTGCTGGGATGTGTCTTGCTCGATGACGAGCAGGGCCTCGAAGCCGGCCATCGGGTGCGTGGCACCGGCGAGGTGGTTCGGGTCCCGGTTGGACCCGCTCTGCTCGGTCGCATTGTCGATCCACTCGGACGTCCCCTGGACGATGGAGCGCCAATCGAACCGGGCGGATATGAGCCGATCGAGCGGGCGGCGCCGACGATCATTGATCGCGACTTTGTCAGCGAACCTGTGCAGACCGGGATTCTGGTGCTCGATTCCATGTTCGCACTCGGTCGCGGCCAGCGCGAACTCATCATTGGCGACCGAGCAATCGGCAAAACGGCGGTGGCCGTCGACTGCATCATCAACCAGAAATCCAGCGATATTGTCTGCATCTATGTCGCCATCGGTCAGAAATCGTCGACCGTGAAGCGGGTGATCCAGGCGGTGCAGACATACGGTGCTCCGCAGCGATGCATTTTCGTCGTGGCCGGCGCTTCAGCCTCGCCTGGTTTGCAGTGGATCGCTCCGTTCGCCGGTTTCACGATGGCCGAGTATTTCCGGGACCGCGGCCAGCATGCGCTAGTGGTGATTGACGACCTGACGAAGCATGCGGCGACCCATCGTGAGATCGCCTTGCTGACGCATCAACCGCCCGGTCGTGAGGCCTACCCGGGCGATGTGTTCTATGTTCACGCACGGCTGCTTGAGCGTGCGGCAAAGCTCGCGAAAGCGATGGGGGGCGGCTCGCTTACGGCGTTGCCCATTGCAGAACTCGATGCAGGGAATCTCAGCGCCTACATTCCGACCAACCTTATATCCATCACCGACGGGCAGATCGTACTCGATGCCCGGCTGTTCCACGAAGGGCACAAGCCCGCCGTAGACGTCGGATCCAGCGTGAGCCGGGTAGGTGGAAAGACCCAGGCGCCCGGATTGCGGGGTGCGGCGCATGCGTTGCGGCTCGATTATGCGCAGTTTCTGGAGCTCGAGGTGTTTACGCGCTTTGGCGGCGTGACCGACAGCCAGGTCAAGGACCAGATCGCGCGCGGTCAGCGCATTCGCAGTATCCTGGCCCAGCCGCAATATTCACCGATCCGTCTGACCGATGAGATCGGGCTCGTCATGGCGGTGCAGAGCGGTATCCTCGATCGTATGGCGCTGGACGATGTCGCCAGGTTCCGCAGCGAACTTTCTTCCTGGCTCGACAAGGAGGCGAAGGAAGTCGTGGACACCGTCGAACGCACCGGCAAGCTCGATGCGCAACAGAGTGCGGTGATGACGGCAGCACTCGCCGGGCTCGCTGCCAGATTCGTGCGGAGCGACGACGCTCCGGCTGCGGGAGCAAGATGATGGCGGAACGGCTGGCCGAAGTTTCAGCCCAGATCCAGAATGTCCGTCAGCTTGAGGCGGTTGTCACCGCCCTGCGCGGCATCGCCGCGTCGCGCGCGCAGCGGGCGCGTTCCCTGCTTGCCGGTATCGATTCATACAGTGCAGTCGTTTCCCGCGCCATCGGGCAAGCCCTGGCTTTGATGCCGGCGGACTTTCAATATACGTCGCCACGCAGGGGCGGTCAGACCGGCCTCATTCTCTTTTGCGCCGAACAGGGGTTTGCCGGCGCTTTCAGCGAACGTGTCCTGAACGCCGCGGGAGCCGATCTTACAAATGCGATGACCATCCTGATTGGAACGCGTGGCCTTGTCGTCGCCCGCGAGCGAGGGTTGGATCCTTCCTGGTCCGCTCCGATGGCCAGCCATGTGGATGCCGTTCCTTCGCTTGCGAACAGCATCGCTGATGCCTTGTACGCGCAAATGGCCGGTGGAAGGACCTCGACGATCGAAATGATCGCGCCGCGGTCTACGTCTCGAGGCAGCGTCGGAATTGAACGTCATTCGCTGCTGCCGCTTGATTTCGCGCAATTCGCAGGCGCGTCGCAGACTCTGCCGCCGCTGACGACGCTCCGGCCGCAGGAATTGCTCGAACGGCTCGCGGCCGAGTACGTCTATGCCCGACTTTGCGAGGCGGCCATGCATGCCTATGAAGCTGAAAACCAGGCGAGGATGATGACGATGACGGCAGCCAGGCACAACATCGGAACGCGCCTGGTCACGCTTACCCAACGTGAACAGCAGCTTCGGCAGGAACAGATAACCAATGAGATCGTCGAGCTGGCCGCCGGAGCCGAGGCACTGGGCGCCCTGCGGCGAGCCTGATTTTTACGGGCACCGGGAGCGGATCGACGCTATTCCGCGGCGCGCAGCTGCCGCTTGAAACCGCGGTTGCTGCCGCCGCGTAACGACAGATAATATTCGAGATCGGCGGGATCGTCGGTATGGCGGACGAGATCGGTCACCGGCGTATAACTCAGCATGCGTCCGCCATCGGGGAGTGCCGTGCAGCTGAAGCGCAGCACCTTGCCATTCTTGAGCGTGATATTGATCGGCGTCGAATCGCCGACCCGCATCATTTCCGTGCGCTCTGCGATGAAGGCGCTGAGCTCGTCCTTCGGCATCTCGTAGGCGCCGGTATCGCGGCCATGATACATCAGCGCGATGAAGGGCGGCTTGCTGTCGGCCTTGTCGTCCGGCAGAGCGAAATAATCGCGGAAAGCGCGATTGATGAATTCGGCGCGGGTGTCGGAATCGAGCAGCACGATGCCGAAATCGACCTGGTCGAGGGCGGCAGACAACCGCTCGGCGAGCGCATGATGCCTGCGCTCCCATGCGAACGCATCCATCAATTTTTGCCGCAGCAGCCCGGTGATCACGGCGGTGCCGGCAGTGGTCACCGCCAGCATCGACAGGCGCGCCAACTCGGCATCGCCGTATCCGGAGGCTGCGCGATAATCAAGAAACAGCGCCGACGCGCCGACGGCGATAAGGGCACTGATCAAGCCCGACAGCGGGCCGCTGAGCGAACTGGCAAAGGCAACGATGCAAACGAATAGCGGCGCAGGATCGGGGACGACGGCGAAATGATGTTGAGCAAAAGCAACGATCAGCACTGTTGCTGTCGTCAAGGTCGGACCAGAGATTGCGCGCCCGTCGAACCACATGTTCGTCTCGTTGTGCCAGCGAGGATAAAGCCGGAACCATGACGAACGTTTTGGCAGCACAGCTTTTTTGTGCCGCAGGCTTAAGCGATGGTTGACGCTGAAACCGGGGTTTTCCGATTTTTTAATTCAATACGGCCGCAGATGCGGGGGGATGTCGTCGATCAGGCCTCAGCGGCAATTCCCGGGGAATCGTCGAGTTCGTTCTCCGGGCGCCAATCCATGTCGACAAAGCCGGGGGTCTGCTCGACCCGGCGCAGCCAGGCCCGGATCGCAGGGAAGGTATCGAGATCGAAATCGCAGCGGTCGGCGACATGCGTGTAGCCGTAGAGCGCAATGTCGGCGACCGAGAGTTGGCCATTGGCAAAGTACTGGTGGTCCTTGAGGTGATTTTCCATCACCTGCAACGCGGCATAGCCGCGCTCCATCCAGTCCTCCAGCGCGTGCGTTTGCAGCGAGCGGCCGCCCTTGACCAGCGACAGCCAGAAATAGGCCGCGCCGATATTGGGCTCCAGCGCATGCTGTTCAAAGAACATCCATTGCAGTGTTTCGGCGCGCTCGACCTGACTGTCCGGTGCGAGCGAGGAGCCGCCGGCGACATACCATAGAATGGCATTGGACTCGGCGAGATAGCGCCCTTCAGCGACTTCCAGCAGCGGCACCTGGCCGCTCGGATTCTTGGCGAGAAATTCCGGCGTGCGGCTCTCCCCGCGCAGGATATCGATCTCGATGGCGCGATAGGGGATGTTGAGCAGCGCCAGCGCAAGGCGGACCTTGTAGCTGTTGCCCGAGCGTTGCATCGAATAGAGCTTGTACATCTGAACCCGTTCGGCCGATGGGACGTTGCGATGAGACATACGCCCGGAACGCCGGTCTGTCTTCCCGCAACGCGGCTAAACAATGATGCCGATGCGTGTGCGCTGCAAGGCCTGCAGGATGGAAAAAGTCGAAATTCTCTACTGCAGTGCAGCGGCATAGAAGTTCTTGCCAGCAACACGCCGTTACAATTCAGATCACGCTTTCGCGACAGGCTTCGTGCCGTCGCAATGTTTTCATGATCGAGAAGCCTCTATCGCAGCGTGATGTAAGCGTGATGTAAGGGCTTCAGCGTCACGACGTCCGAGTGGACGATGCTGCCCTCCGATGTCGGGGAGTGCCGGGTGCAAACCCCTGCGGCTGTGAACGCGCTGATCTCATCATCATGAGGGACGTGGTTCGCATTTTCGTGCAAAAATCTGATCGCGATCGCAAGCACCACCGGATCGTAATTCAGTATGAGCGCCGCAACCAGGCCGACCGCTGCCAGCCGTGGCGGCCTCGACTATTGGCGCTGCGTCGGTTCGCCTCAGCGATGCAAGCACAGCATCAGGAGAGGTGCTCCGTGTGCCGCGCAGGCGCAGTGCGTGCGGTGCCGCCGATCGGCTCGCTGTCACGGCCGCCGGGACAAGCGACTTGGCCGACGGTGGTCTTGCGACATGGATCCCTCGAACGGGATCAGGGTCCAGCCATGCGTTGGATGGGGCGGCCAATCGCAGGCCCCGGCCCCTTGCCAGAAATGAGCCTTTTCACCAAATAATCGCATAAATATTGCGTGAGCCTGGGCGAGCCGCTTCGACGTTCCCTAAAATTCATTCCGCAGCACGCAAGCTTCTTGCGGCGCAGCGGCCGCCGCCTTAGGGTGCGCCGTTCCCATCAATCAACAGTCGTGACGGAAGCACGTTCACGACGCCTGCAAGGAGATGATGATGCCTTTCCTGTCCGTTGCGCTCGATCGTGTGAAGCCGTCCGCGACCATCGCGGTCACGGATAAAGCACGTGCGCTGAAAGCGGCGGGCCGCAACGTCATCGGCCTCGGCGCGGGCGAGCCGGATTTCGATACCCCTGCCAATATCAAGCTGGCGGCGATCCACGCGATCGAAGCCGGCAAGACCAAATACACCGCGGTGGACGGCATTCCGGAATTAAAAGAGGCGATCATCGCCAAGTTCCAGCGAGAGAACGGGCTCACCTACAAGCCGAACCAGATCATCGTCGGCACCGGCGGCAAGCAGGTGCTCTACAACGCGCTGATGGCCACCATCAATCCGGGCGACGAGGTCATCATTCCCGCGCCCTATTGGGTGAGCTATCCGGAAATGGTGGCGCTGGCGGGCGGCGAGTCGGTGCCGGTGGTGTGCACGGCGGAACATGGCTTCAAGCTGCAGCCCGAGGCGTTGGAAAAGGCCATCACGCCCAAAACCAAGTGGATCATCCTCAACTCGCCGTCGAACCCGACCGGCGCCGCCTATACCAGGAACGAGCTCAAGGCGATCACGGACGTGCTGGTGAAACATCCGCATGTCTGGGTGATGACCGACGACATGTACGAGCACCTGGTCTATGACGACTTCGTGTTCACGACCCCGGCCCAGATCGAGCCAAGCCTGTTCGACCGGACCCTCACCGTGAACGGGGTGTCGAAAGCCTATTGCATGACCGGCTGGCGCATCGGCTATGCCGGCGGTCCGGCCCTGCTGATCAAGGCGATGGCGACGATCCAGTCGCAGTCGACCTCGAACCCGTCGTCGATCGCGCAATGGGCCGCCGTCGAGGCGCTCAATGGGCCGCAGGATTTCATTCCGGAGAATAACAAGGTGTTCAAGGAACGCCGCGACCTCGTGGTGTCGATGCTGAACCAGGCCAAAGGCATCGACTGCCCGCGGCCGGAAGGCGCCTTCTATGTCTATCCGTCCTGTGCCGGCACCATCGGCAAGACCGCGCCGTCAGGCAAGGTCATCAATAACGATGAGGACTTCGTCACTGAACTGCTGGAGCAGGAGGGCGTTGCGGTGGTTCAGGGCTCGGCCTTCGGACTGGGGCCAGCGTTCCGGATTTCCTACGCCACCAAGACCTCCGATCTGGAAGACGCCTGCAAACGTATCCAGCGCTTCTGCGGCAATCTGCGGTAATTGCAGAACGGCCAGCGGCCGTTTTGCCTCCCTTGAAAAGGGGACGTCGGTTTGCGCTTTAGGGCAAACCGGGAGGAGATCATGTCTCTCTAAGCACCTGTGCTTGCGGCTGACCGCCACCCCGACCCTCCCCCTTCTTGGAGGAGGGAGTTCTTAGCTCGTATCGCCGTTACATCTTCGTCGATCATTGGCCGCTCTCGCGCAAGCGGGCCTTTTTAACGCAACTTTAATGCTTCGCGGGAGCGTTCCGTCCGCCGCAAATGTGGTACGGCGGCCGATGTTGTGCCATAGAGAAGGCAGCGCCATGGGCATGGCGCTTTCCTCTCTCTGCTCGCATCACATTCATCAGCCGGAGATTTTCTTCATGCGCCGCTTATTCATCCTTGCCGGCATTGCCGCCGGCACGTGGCTTGCGTCCCTCGCCGGTGCCAGCGCGCAGCAGCCGATCCAGCGCGCTCAGGTAGGCGTCCTCGAATGCCGCGGCGGCGCAAGCATTGGCTTCATCGTCGGCTCCGTCACCCATCTGGGTTGCGTCCTGCACGCCAATGATGGCAGGCCGGAAGACCGTTACATCGCGACCATCCGCAAGGTTGGTGTCGATCTCGGCATTACCCAGGAGTCGACCCTTGCATGGGGCGTCTACGCACCGGTTGCTCACCTCGGACGCGGTGATCTCTCCGGCAATTATGCCGGCGCCGATGGAAGCGCCTCGGTAGGCCTTGGCGCCGGTGGCAACGTGCTGGTCGGCGGCTCGAACAATTCGATCGCATTGCAGCCGCTTTCGTTGCAGGGCCAGGTCGGCATCAACGTCGCGGCCGGACTGGAAAGCCTGGAACTTCGGCCGGGCCGGTAAGGCCGGCCAGCTTTCGCTGATATTCCAGCGGAAGCGACATTGCGATCCAAGCTCCGTCATTCCGGGGCAGGCCAACGGGTCCGTGCAAAGTGCGGACCCGTTGATGAGCTTGCCGTGAACCGGAATCCATTCATCCAATCAAGCTGCTGCCAGATGGACGCGCGGGCTCGCGCTATCATGCGCCCCGAAGTGATGCTCTGAATCGCTTTCCACTCACATCCATCGCGATAACAGTTGGGAACTAACCGCTCGTTTCGGATGCACCGCAGCGACGTTTTTCTGACTTGCCAAATCCTTGGGCTAGGCGGAGCATTATCTGCGCCGACCCAATCCAGGGCCGAGCTCCAGATCAGGAGGCGGCGATGGGACAAGACGTCAGAAGTCCCCAAGGTCCACGGTGCATCGCGCTGGTGGGCCCTTTCCAAGGCGGAAAAACCACACTGTTTGAAGCAATCCTGGCGCGCACCGGTGCCATCCCCCGGGCCGGCAGCGTCGAAGTCGGCACTTCTGTCGGCGATTCCAGCGCGGAAGCGCGGCGGCACAAGATGGGGGTCGGCCTCAGTGCCGCGACCACCACATTCATGGGGGACAGCTATACTTTCATCGATTGCCCTGGCTCGATCGAATTCGCGCATGACATGCGTGCGGCGCTTCCGGCGGTTGATGCGGCCGTAGTGGTCTGCGAGGCCGACGAGAAAAAGCTGCCGCAATTGCAGATCGTGCTGCGCGAACTCGAGGAACTCGGCATTCCGCGTTTTCTTTTCCTCAACAAGATCGACCGCGCCAACCAGCGCATCCGCGAGACGCTTGCGATGCTGCAGCCGGCGTCACGGGTTCCGCTGGTGCTGCGGCAGATTCCGATCTGGAATGGCGATCTGATCGAGGGGTTCGTCGATCTCGCGCTGGAACGCGCCTTCGTCTATCGCGAGCACAAGGCTTCCGAAGTCGTCGCGCTCAACGGCAGCAATCTCGATCGCGAGAAGGAAGCGCGTTTTACGATGCTGGAGAAGCTCGCCGACCATGATGATGCGCTGATGGAGCAACTGCTCGAAGACATCCAGCCGCCGCGCGATGCCGTGTTCGACGATCTGGCGCGCGAATTGCGCGAAGGCTCGATTTGTCCGGTGCTGCTCGGTTCGGCGGCGCGCGAGAACGGCGTGCTGCGGCTGATGAAGGCGCTCCGGCATGAAACGCCTGGCGTCGCCGAGACCGCGAAACGTCTGGGTGCGCCCGCGACCAGGGATGCACAGGCCTATGTGTTCAAGACCGTGCATCTGCAGCACGGCGGTAAGCTGTCGCTGGCGCGAATCCTGGCCGGCCATCTCGACGACGGCGCCACGCTGCAATCCTCCTCCGGCGAAAGCGGACGGGTATCAGGAATTTTTGCCGTCAACGGCGCCTATGACAGCAAGCGCACCTCGACCGAGGCCGGCGACACCGTTGCGCTCGGCAAGCTCGATGCGATCAAGACCGGCGATACGCTTTCCGGCGGCAAGACCGCACCACCCGAATTCGTGCACGTCAAGCCGACGCCGGCGGTCCTGGCGATGTCGTTGGCGGCAGCCGACCGCAAGGATGACGTCAAGCTTGGCCAGGCCTTGCTGCGGCTGAACGAGGAAGATCCGTCGTTGACCATGGTGCAGAATCCGCGCACCCACGATATCGTGCTGTGGGGGCAGGGTGAGATGCATCTGCGCGTCGCCCTGGAGCGGCTGCGCGACCGCTTCGGCGTCAATGTCAAGTCGCATCCGACGGCGATCGGCTACCAGGAGACGATCCGCAAGCCGATTACGCAACGCGGCCGGCACAAGAAACAGTCCGGCGGCCATGGCCAGTTCGGTGATGTGGTGCTGGACATCAGGCCGATGCCGCGCGGCTCGGCGTTCGAGTTCCATGAGACCGTGGTCGGCGGCGCGGTGCCGAAAAATTATATCGGCGCCGTCGAGGAAGGCGTGATCGACGGATTGCAGCGCGGGCCGCTCGGTTTTCCGGTCGTCGACGTCCATGTGACCCTGACGGACGGTTCCTATCACAGCGTCGATTCATCCGATCTTGCCTTCCGGACTGCCGCGCGGATCGGCATCACCGAAGCGCTGCCGCAATGCCAGCCGGTGCTACTGGAACCGATCCATATGGTGGAGATCGTGTGTCCCAGTGACGCCACCGCCAAGATCAATGCGATCCTTTCGGCCAGGCGGGGCCAGATTCTGGGTTTCGATACCCGCGAAGGCTGGCCCGGGTGGGATTGTGTCCGTGCCACCATGCCCGAAGCGGAGATCGGTGATCTGATCGTCGAACTGCGCTCTGCGACTGCCGGCGCCGGCAGCTTCACCCGGCAGTTCGACCACATGGCGGAGGTCACCGGCCGCGCGGCGGATCAGATCATCGCCGCCCATCGGGTCGCAGCGTAACGGTTTCGAGGGATCATATGCTAGTGTTCCAAATCCGAAGTTCGCAAATCCCGTGGCGACCGCCGGAGCGAACCGCGGATTGAAAGGACACTAGAAAACTATGATTCTGG
Organism: Bradyrhizobium sp.; assembly: GCA_035547995.1. Classification (GTDB taxonomy): domain Bacteria; phylum Pseudomonadota; class Alphaproteobacteria; order Rhizobiales; family Xanthobacteraceae; genus Bradyrhizobium. The sequence continues at coordinate 88,187 of DASZTN010000012.1, forward strand.
TGTGATTTTAGAAGTTCTGTTGAAAGTCCCGCGGCAAAACTGAAGGGAACTTCTAAAACCCACTAGAGGCAGGGAGCATGATCCCCGACGCAATCGATTTGGCCCAGAGAATGCGGCGGCTGACCCAATGGGTGGACAGCCGGCGCCAGCCGCCGAGTCTGATCCGACGGCAATTCCGCGGCGGCTCGCTCGGCAACTGTTACGTCACCATCGATCCCGACCGCCAGACGCCGTTCGCATCGTCCAATCTCAATCGCGTCTATATGTGCGGCGCTGAAGCGGGCATGTCGTCGAGCAGCGTGCCGCGCATGATCGACTTGTTCCTGACCGAACGGGTCAGGCGCTTTTTCGTCTGGCTCAGCCCCGGTCCCGACATGGACACGGCGCGCGGCTGGCTTGAGCAACATGGGCTGGTCCGCAACCGGCGCACCGGCTATCCGACGCTGTGCCGCACCGGCCATGCTCCCCTTCATTTCGAGACCGATCTCGAGATACGCGAGGTGAGCGAGGCGGAGATTGCCGCCGCTGCCGGTCATCTCGGCGACCGTCAGTGGTCGGATGATGCGTGCTCGACGCGTGGCGATGGCTTCTTCCATTATGTGGCCTTCGATGGCAGCGAGCCCGTCGCCATCGCCGCACTTTGTGTGTTCGAGGATATCGGCTACCTGATGGCGGCGGCGACCGCGGAAAGCCATCGCAAGCGCGGCGCCCAGCAGGCGCTGATCGCCAAGCGCATCGCGCGCGCCGAACAGGCCGGCTGTTCGATCCTGGTGTCGGAAACGCTGTACATGATCGAGCATTCCTACCGGAATTTGCTGCGCGCCGGCTTTCAGGAGGCGTACGAAAAAGAAATCTACGAATGGAACGCGTAAAGCCGGTGCTCAGCTCCCGGCGCAACCTGGCGCTGGCCTGTTCATTGAGCGCGCTGGCCGGCTATGTCGACGGCATCGGCTTTTTGCATCTCGGCGGCCTGTTTGTTTCCTTCATGAGCGGCAACTCGACCCAGCTCGGCGTCAACCTGGCGCAGGGGCGCTGGCCGAATGCGATCCAGGCTCTCGTGGTGATCGTGTTGTTTGTCGCCGGCACGGCGGCCGGCAGCCTGATCGCGCGCAGCCGCTGGCGCTATCGCCAATGCTGGGTGCTCCTGATCGAGGCGCTGCTGCTGGCCGGCGCCGCACTCGGCCATGCGATCGGTCTTCCAACTTTCGCAGTTGTGCCGATGGTGCTGGCCATGGGGCTGGAGAATGCGATCTTCCAGGTGCGTGGTGGCCCCGGACTTGGCCTGACCTACGTCACCGGTGCGCTGGTGAAGGTGGGGCAACTCATTGCCGCAGCCTTGACCGGCGGCCCGCGCTGGGCCTGGCTGCCCAACCTGCTGCTGTGGGCGGCGCTGGTTGCCGGCGCGCTGTGCGGCGCGCGGGCCTATCTTGTCGTCAACCTTGCGGCGATCTGGGCCGCCGCGGCCGGCGCATTGGCGTTGAGCGGCATGGTTTTCGCAACGGCGAAGCCACAGGATTGACAGCGAAGCCGGCTTGCCCGATCTGAACGCCATGGCAGTTGCAACCAAAGCTCCCACCGCATGTCTGATCGGATGGCCGGCGGCGCATTCGCGCTCGCCGCTGATCCATCATTACTGGCTGCGTACGCTCGGCATCGAGGGCGGCTACATCATCGAGGCGGTGCCCCCGGAAGGGTTTGCCGAATTCGTGCGGCATCTGTCGGCGCATGGCTTTGTCGGTGCCAATGTCACCATCCCGCACAAGGAGCGTGCGCTGGCCCTGTCAGTGCCGGATGCCCGTGCCCGCGGGGTCGGCGCGGCCAATACGCTGTGGTACGAGAACGGCGTTTTGTGCTCGACCAACACCGATGTCGAGGGCTTCATCAATAATCTCGATGCCAGCGCCCCTGGCTGGGACGCCGCGACGGATGCCGTGGTGCTCGGCGCCGGCGGCTCGGCCCGCGCGGTAGTGTTCGGCCTGATCGAGCGCGGCATCAAGCATGTGTATCTCGTCAACCGCACCATCGATCGCGCCCGTGCGCTCGCCGATCAATTTGGCGAAGCCGTGAATCCGGCGGCATGGGATGCGATCGGCGAACTGTTGCCGCGGGCCGGACTATTGGTCAACACGACCTCTCTCGGCATGCATGGTCAGCCTGCGCTTACGATCGACGCCAGCCTGCTTGCCTCGCAAGCCGTGGTCGCCGATCTCGTCTATGTGCCGCTGCGGACGCCGCTGCTTGCCGCAGCGGAGGCGCGCGGACTGAAGACGGCCGACGGGCTCGGCATGCTGCTGCACCAGGCGGTGCGCGGATTCGAATTGTGGTTCGGGAGGCGTCCGCAGGTGACGGCAGAGCTTCGCGCGCTGGTCGAGGCCGATCTCACAAAGGCTTGAACTCGGAATAAGGCGGGAGTCGCGGGGTCTGCTGGTAGGTAGAGCTTTCAGGAGATCGTTCATGCCTCTTCGTCCCAACAATATCGTGCGACCGCTGATTGCGGTTGCGGTGATCGCCGTTTTCTCCTCTTGTGCATTTGCGCAGCGGCCGCCGACGCCGTCGCGGATCCGCGGCACTGTCGAGAGCCTCGATGGCAACGTGCTGATGGTCAAGTCGCACAGCGGCGAGGATGTGAAACTGCACATGAACGACGCCACGAAGGTGCTTGGCGTCACCAAGGTTTCGCTCGCCGACGTCAAGGTCGGGTCCTTCATCGGCACCACCACCAGACCGGGACCGGACGGCAAGCCGAAGGCCGTCGAGGTTCACGTGTTTCCGGAAAACATGCGCGGCACCGGCGAGGGCTCGCGGCCATGGGACCTCGGCGCCAACAGCAGCATGACCAATGCGACGGTGGCCGAATCCGTTTCTGCCAATGACGGTCGCACTCTGACCGTGAAGTACAAGGGCGGCGAGAAGCAGGTCGAGATTTCGCCGGATACGCCGGTCGTCACCTTCGTCCCCGGCGACAAGTCGGAATTGAAGGCCGGCGCCAAGGTAATCGCTTTCGTGAAGGCGGAGCCCGACGGATCGTTCGATACCAATCGCGTCGGCGTCGGTCTCGATGGACTGACTCCGCCGATGTGATGTTGACTGCCTTCTCCCACAGGGGAGAAGGCAATCACGACGATGCGGCTGAGGATCTCATACCGCGATCACGTGATCGTCGATCTCGGCGATGGTGTTGACGCCGCACAGTCCCATCGTCGTAGCGAGCTCCTTCGCGATCAGGTCGATCGCCTTGGCGACGCCGGCCTGGCCGCCTGCACCCAGTCCATAAGCGTAGGCACGGCCGATCATGCAGGATTTGGCGCCGAGCGCGAGCGCCCGCATCACGTCCTGGCCGGAGCGGATGCCGCCGTCGAACAGGATCTCGGTCTTGGAGCCGACGGCATCGACGATCTCGGGCAGCACCTCGATCGAAGACGGCGCACCGTCGAGCTGACGGCCGCCATGGTTGGAAACCACGATCGCCTGTGCGCCGACCTTGCAGGCTTCCTCGGCGTCTTCGGCATCAAGAATGCCTTTCAGGATCAGCTTGCCCGGCCAGATGCTGCGGATCCAGTCGAGATCCTTCCAGCTCAGCGAGGTGTCGAACTGCGACGCGATCCATTCCGACAGGCGGTTGAGGTCTTCGGTATTCTTGATGTGACCGGCGATGTTGCCGAAGGTGCGGCGCTTGCCGCGCAACACGCCGGCGACCCAGGCCGGCTTGGTGGCGAAATCGAACAGCTTTGACAGCGACCATTCCGGCGGCACCGTCATGCCGTTCTTGATGTCCTGGTGACGCTGTCCGATCACCTGCAGGTCGACGGTCAGCACCAGCGCGCTGCATTTGGCGGCGATGGCGCGTTCGATCAGTGATTTGATGAAGCCACGGTCCTTCATCACGTAGAGCTGGAACCAGAACGGCTTGTCGACGCTCCCGGCGATATCCTCGATCGAGCAGATCGACATCGTGCTCTGGGTGAAGGGAATGCCGGCAGCCTGCGCGGCGCGGCAGGCAAGAATTTCGCCGTCACCGTGCTGCATGCCCAACAATCCCACCGGCGCCAGGATCAGCGGCATCGTGGATGGTTCGCCCAGGATCGTGGTCGACAGGTTACGCTTGGAGACGTCGACCAGGATGCGCTGGCGCAACTTGATCTGCTGCAGATCGTCGTGATTGGCGCGCAGCGTCTGCTCGGAATAGGAGCCGCGGTCGGCATAATCGAAGAACGCCTTGGGAACGTTGCGTTTATGGAGTTGGCGCAGGTCTTCGATGCAGGTGACGTGTTTCATGGAAGTTTCCGACCCTTCTTGTATTGGCGGCTTTAAGGTTTCATCTAGCATGCTTGAGGTATCCGCAACATCGCTGTGCGGAGCCAAGCCAGCTTCGACCTCGTGCAACTCCAACCGGAGGATATCCATGACCGGACCACGCTCGGACGAGAAGGGCCCCAAGGGCGCCGAAAAACGCCGGTTGGACGAAGCGTTGGAGGAGGGGCTGGAAGAGACCTTCCCCGGTTCTGATCCCGTTAACGTCACCCAGCCGCCGCCCTCGAAAGAGGATAATCACATCAAGCGGAAGGACTGACCGAATACGGGCGGGGGCCGAATATCAAATAAATCCTTTGATTTCAATTGGTTGCCGGCCAGCCTCTGGCCCGGCCCCGTAATGATTTATCATATTTTTTGAAGCCATCTTAGGTTCAAAGGCATTATAACCCCGATTCGTGCCATGATGGCGGGGCGATCAAGGCTTCCGGATCGTAATGAGCGGAAGGCCTTGAAGGCCGGTGGGGGATACATGACGCGTAGATATTTCGGTACCGACGGGATTCGTGGCCGTGCCAACGGTCTGATCACGCCGGAGCTTGCGCTCAAGGTCGGCCAGGCGGCCGGGCTGGTGTTTCAGCGCGGCGAGCACCGCCATCGCGTCGTCATTGGCAAGGACACCCGTCTCTCCGGCTATATGATCGAATACGCCATGGTGGCCGGTTTCACCTCGGTCGGCATGGACGTGCTGCTGGTCGGCCCGATGCCGACGCCGGCGGTGGCGATGCTGACCAAATCGATGCGCGCCGATCTCGGCGTGATGATCTCGGCCTCGCACAATCTGTTCGAAGACAATGGCATCAAGCTGTTCGGCCCGCAGGGCTTCAAGCTTTCCGACGACGTCGAAAAGCAGATCGAGCAGTTGCTCGACGAGTCGCTCGACAAGCGCCTGGCGCAAAGCGCGAGCCTGGGGCGCGCCCGCCGCATCGATGGCGTTCACGACCGCTACATCGAATTCGCCAAGCGCACGCTGCCGCGCGATCTCAGCCTCGACGGCCTGCGCGTGGTGATCGATTGCGCCAATGGCGCGGCCTACAAGGTGGTGCCGGAAGCGCTGTGGGAACTGGGCGCCGACGTCGTTCCGATCGGTGTCGAGCCGGATGGTTTCAATATCAACAAGGAATGCGGCTCGACTTCTCCGGAAGCGCTGAGCCGGAAGGTGCGTGAGATGCGCGCCGACATCGGCATTGCGCTCGACGGTGACGCCGATCGCGTCATCCTGGTCGACGAGCGCGGCCATCTGGTCGATGGCGACCAGTTGCTTGCGGTGATCGCGCAGAGCTGGAAGGAAGACGGCCGCCTTTCCAAGCCCGGCATTGTCGCGACCGTGATGTCCAATCTTGGACTTGAGCGTTTCCTCGAAGGCCACGGCATTGGGCTGGTACGCACGCCGGTCGGAGACCGCTACGTGCTCGAGCAGATGCTGAACCTCGGCTACAATCTTGGCGGCGAGCCGTCGGGTCACATCATCCTGTCCGACTACGCCACCACCGGCGATGGCTTCGTTGCCGCGCTTCAGGTGCTCGCGGTGGTGCAGCGGCTCGGCCGGCCGGTGTCGGAAGTCTGTCACCGCTTCGATCCGCTGCCGCAGATCCTGAAGAATGTGCGCTATCGCAGCGGCCGGCCGCTCGACGATGCCGATGTCCAGTCCGCTATCGTCGCCGGCGAGAAGCGGCTCAACGGCCACGGTCGCTTGCTGGTCCGCTCATCCGGCACCGAGCCGGTGATCCGCGTGATGGGCGAGGGCGACGACCGCATCCTGATCGAGGAAGTGGTCGACCACATCGTCTCCGCGCTGGGCGAAGCCGCGGCCGCTTGACCCCGCCGGATTCTCAGCCATTACGATCTCATCACTTCTCCATGGGGGAGAAGTGAACTTTTCGACGCAATTCTGCGTCGAGCTAATTTTATCATTCTCAGGCGCCAAATCGCATCGCAGCCATCGTCGAATGAGGCTGGTCCGCGGCGGACCGCCAGCCTAAAACTTCGCCAACGAAAATAAGCGCTGCGGCGCAACCTGCGGGAAACATGAACAAGCCCATCATCGTCTCTGAACAGGCGCTGGCCGAGCCGGTGCTCGCGACTGACGTGCCGCCGGTTTCGATCGCGCGCGCGGCAGCGACCGGGCCGGCTTATGTCGTGCTGGCCGGTATCAGCTTTTCGCATTTCCTCAACGACACCATGCAGTCGTTGATTGCTTCGATCTATCCGATCCTGAAGGATGCCTATGCGCTCGACTTCACGCAGATCGGCCTGATCACGCTGGCGTTCCAGTTCACCGCATCGCTGCTGCAGCCGGCGATCGGGCACGTCACCGACAAGAAGGCGCAGCCGTTCTCACTTGCCATCGGCATGGGATTCACCTTCTTCGGCCTGCTCTTGCTCAGCGCCGCGCATCATTACCTGATGATCCTTGTCGCAGCGACGCTGGTCGGATTGGGGTCGGCGGTATTCCATCCGGAATCCTCGCGCATTGCGCGCCTGGCCTCCGGCGGCCGTCACGGCTTTGCGCAATCGCTCTTTCAACTCGGCGGCAATTTCGGCACATCGATGGGCCCGGTGCTGGCGGCGGCGATCGTCGTGCCGTTCGGTCAGCCGAGCATCGCCTGGTTTTCCTCGATCGCCTTTCTTGCGATCGTGATCCTTTGGCGGATCGGGCGGTGGTACAAGCCGCAGATCGCGGGCAAGAAGCCGGCGGCATTTACGCCGCATCCGGACGCGCCGGGCTCCCGGCGCGTGCTGGTCGCCCTTGGCGTGCTGGTCGCGCTGATGTTCTCCAAGCAGCTCTATCTGTCGAGCTTGTCGAGCTATTACACGTTTTATCTGATCGACAAGTTCGGCGTCTCGACCCAGGCGGCGCAGCTCTATCTCTTCCTGTTTCTTGCTGCCAGCGCGGTCGGAGCTTTCTTTGGCGGGCCGCTGGGCGATCGTTTCGGACGCAAATATGTGATCTGGTTTTCGATCCTGGGGGCGCTGCCGTTCTCGCTGGCCTTGCCTCATGTCGGTCTTGCCGCCAGCGCGGCGCTGACGGTGGTGATCGGCCTCATCATCTCCTCGGCCACGTCGGCGATCATCGTGTTCGCGCAGGAATTGATGCCGCACCGCTTCGGGATGATCTCGGGCCTGTTCTTCGGCGTTGCCTTCGGCATCGGCGGCATTGGCGCCGCGGTGCTCGGCCGCATCGCCGACTATACCGGCATCGGCTTCGTCTATCAGGTCTGCGCGTTCCTGCCGGCGATCGGATTGCTGGCTGTGTTCCTGCCGCGGATGCCGAAGGACGTACATTAGGCGCGACAGGCTGTGTGGGGCGGGCAAAGCGGAGCGTGCCCACCATTGCGCGCGGAATGTCAGACGATGGGCACGGCGCTTCGCGCCTCTGCCCATCCTACGGTTCTTTGCCACCCACGAACGAGAGCGCCGCGCACTGCGGGAATCTGGCTCGTCAATAATTTAGAAGCTGCGGCCCGAGGGCAGGGGGCGAACGCCGATGCCATCAACCCATTATTAGGAGTTGTGGCGAAGCTGCGATTATTTCTAAGTTCATCAGGAACTATCAACCTTAAAAATTAGGGTTAAGTGGCGCTTAAGCATTTGATGGCATCGTGCCCCCCGTGAGTTTTGGGAAGTGGGGCTTCGTTTGTCTGCCCCACCGGACAAAGGACGAAGCCAATGCGTAGCGTTAAGTTTCTCGTCGCCGCAGGAGCGGCATCGCTGTTGTCGTCAGCGGCTTTCGCCGCCGACCTGCCCGCCCCGCCTCCCTACGCGCCGCCGCCAGTCGAAGATTTCGGCGGCTGGTATCTGCGCGGCGATATCGGCATGAGCAATCAGAGCGTCAAGAGCATGAAGCTCTCTGATCCGACATACTATCAGAACTTAACCAGCTACGATCAAACGACGAATTTCGATGCCGCGCCAACCTATCAGATCGGCGTTGGCTATCAGTTCAACAATTGGTTCCGTGCCGATATCACCGGTCAATACCGCGGCAGTTCCAATTTTAAAGGTACTGACCTCATTACCTTCCCTTCATCGGGAGCTATCGCGAGCGGCAGCGACAACTATAGCGCCAGCAAATCCGAATGGCTGTTCCTGGCCAATGTCTACGCCGATCTGGGCACCTGGTGGTGCGTGACCCCGTTCATCGGTGCCGGTGTCGGCGCCGCGCGTGTTTCAATCTCCGGCTTTACCGATAGCGGTATCACAAATGCGAACGTCGGGTACGTCGGCGGTCCTCCTGTCGCGAGCTTCGCGTCTGCTGCCTCGGGTTCGCAGTGGAATTTTGCATGGGCTCTTCACGCCGGCCTTGGCTACAGGATCTCGCCGAACGCAACGCTCGAAGTGGCCTACAGTTACGTCAATCTCGGCGACGGCGTTACCGGAGTTGCGTCCACGTTTGACGGTTCATCGGGCGGCGACGTGTTCAAGTTCCACAATATCACGTCACAGGACGTGACGTTCGGCATACGCTGGGATCTCGATAATCCGGCGGTCTACGCGCCGCCGCCGCTGATCACCAAGGGCTGATCTTCGTTTTCTTTTCTAAGTTAGCTGACGGCGCGGAAATCCTTCCGCGCCGTTTTGCTGTTTCGCTCCGCTGCATTTGATCGCGCCGAGACGAGAATTAATTGCCGCATCCCTTCGATCGCCGCCCCTCGCAACAACGATTGGTTAAGGTTAACGGGCGATGATCTCGTTACGCGAGAGTTGGTTCGATCGGGAGTTGTTGCGATGCGTAGGTTTCTGCTGACGGCGGTCGTGGCAGTTATGGCCACCGGGGCGAGAGCGGCCGATATGCCGGATTTTCTACGCGGCTCGCTTCTCCCTCCCGCGCCGCCACCGATAGCTGACTGGGACGGCTTCTATGTCGGCGGTCAGGCTGGCTACGGATCATCCGATGAGAATTTCAACGGCGCGACCTCAGACATGACGTCGGCACTGCTTGCCGATACATTGATCGAGCAGGAGATGCAGGTCTCGCAATGGAATCTGGAGCTTGGCAAGGATTCGCACCGAGCCGGAGGTTTTGGTGCTTTTGCCGGCTATAACTGGCAATGGGACGACATCGTCGTCGGCGTGGAGGGCAGTTATCTGCACGCGGATTTCGGTGGCTCCGCGTCAGCAACGGAAGCACGTAGGTCGACCCTGTCGGATGGACTCGTCCACAACGTGACGGCAACGTCGCAGGCCTCGATTGCGATATCGGACATGGCGACGTTCCGCGCCCGTGCCGGCTATGCTTTCGGATGCTTCTTGCCATATGTGTTCGGCGGTTTTGCGCTGGGTAATGCGGATATTTCGCGTTCGATAACGGTCCAGGACGTCGAGAACGGAGTTGCGCTGGCGCCGCTGAGCGCAAGCGATGCCGAACACAACCATCTCGTTTACGGCTACAGTGCCGGCCTCGGCATCGACTACAAGGTGGCCGCCGGCCTGTTCCTGAGGGGCGAGTGGGAATATACGCGGTTCACGTCCGCAGTTGACACCAGTATCAACACCGTCCGGGCCGGTATCGGCTACAAATTCTGACCAAAGCTGTCCGGCGCAGTGTCGCTGTACCGCGGTTCAGGGTATCTGATGGTGATTATGACCAACACTTCCTCCATCACCATCCGCCGGGCGCGCCGTTCCGACGTCGCAGCCATCATCGCGATGCTCGCCGACGACCCATTGGGCAGCGCGCGGGAGCGGATCGAGGATCCGCTGCCGCCGTCCTATTTCAGCGCCTTCGAAGCGGTCGACCGCGATCCCAATATTCAGCTCATGGTCGCCGAGAGCGGTGAGGGCGAAGTTATCGGCTGCCTGCAACTCTGCATCCTCCCCGGATTGAGCTCGCAAGGCGCCTGCCGCGGCCTGATCGAGGATGTCCGCGTTGCCGCTCATTGCCGCAGCCAGGGCATCGGCGAGCAGATGGTGCGATGGGCGATCATCGAGGCGCGTGAAAACAACTGCAAGCTGGTCGAACTGCTCACACATAACAGCCGCGTCGATGCGCAGCGCTTCTATGTGAAGCTTGGATTTCAGCAAAGTCACCAGGGGATGACGTTGCGGTTTTGATATCGATCGTGATTCTTTCGATGCTCCTTGACGATCGGAGCTGTTCCTCATATCTACAACAGCGGGACACCTCCCCCCAACGGGAGGCTTGCTATCTGGAAGGGTAGATTATGACTGCAGCGAAGCCCGCTTCGCGGCCCAATGTGCCGCATTTTTCTTCCGGCCCCTGTGCCAAGCGCCCCGGCTGGACTCCTCAACTCCTCAAAGACGCAGCGCTCGGCCGTTCGCATCGTGCAAAGGCTGGCAAGGCCAAACTCAAGCTCGCGATCGACCTGACGCGCGAAGTGCTGGAGGTGCCTGCCGAGTACCGGATCGGCATCGTGCCGGCGTCCGACACCGGCGCGGTCGAGATGGCGCTGTGGTCGCTGCTCGGTGCGCGCCCCGTCACTACCATTGCCTGGGAATCCTTCGGCGACGGCTGGGTCAGCGACATCGTCAAGGAATTGAAGCTGAAGGACGTCACCAAGCTGCACGCCGGCTATGGCGAGATTCCCGATCTGTCCAAGGTCGACCCGGCTTCCGATATCGTCTTCACCTGGAACGGCACCACGTCGGGCGTGCGCGTTCCCAATGCCGACTGGATCAGCGCCAGCCGCGAAGGCCTTGCCATTTGCGACGCGACCTCGGCGGCGTTCGCGCAGCCGCTCGATTGGCCGAAGCTCGACGTCGTGACCTTTTCCTGGCAGAAGGCGCTGGGCGGCGAGGCCGCGCATGGCATGCTGGTGCTGAGCCCGCGCGCGGTGGAACGGCTTCAGACCTATAAGCCGGCGTGGCCGCTGCCGAAGATCTTCCGCATGACCAAGGGCGGCAAGCTCAACGAAGGCATTTTCGTCGGTGAGACCATCAATACGCCGTCGATGCTGTGCGTCGAGGACTATCTCGATGCGCTGAACTGGGGCAAGTCGATCGGCGGCCTCAAGGCGCTGATGGCGCGCGCCGACGCCAACACCAAGGTGCTGGCCGACTGGAAGGCGAGGACGCCGTGGATCGACTTCCTCGCCAAAGATCCGGCGATCCGTTCCAACACTTCGGTGTGTCTCAAGATCGTCGATCCCGCGATCACCTCGCTGACGCAGGACCTGCAGGGCGACTTCTGCAAGAAACTGGTCGCTTTGGTCGAGAAAGAAGGCGCCGGCTACGATTTCGCGCATTATCGCGACGCGCCGGCGGGTTTGCGAATCTGGTGCGGTGCCACGGTGGAAGCCAGCGACGTTGCGCTGCTGACGCAATGGATCGACTGGGCTTTTGCCGAGGCCAAGGCGCAACTGCCGAAGGCGGCGTAGCCACCGTCATTTGATTGTAAGGGCCGGGCCTGCCTGGCCACCCATCAAAAATGATGGACCCGCGGGTCAAGCCCGCGGGTGACGTTTTGCAAGTGTATCTCGCATCAACGGATTACACCCATGTCCAGACCCAGAGTCCTTATTTCCGATGCGCTTTCTCCCGCTGCCGTCCAGATCTTCAAGGACCGCGGCATCGAGGTCGATTTCCAGCCCAATCTCGGCAAGGACAAGGACAAACTCGCCGAGGTCATCGGCGACTATGACGGCCTTGCGATCCGCTCCGCCACCAAGGCGACCGCCAAGATCATCGACCGCGCCAAGCGGCTCAAGGTGATCGGCCGCGCCGGCATCGGCGTCGACAATGTCGAGCTTCCCGCCGCCACGGCCAGGGGCATCATCGTGATGAACACGCCGTTCGGCAACTCGATCACGACGGCCGAGCACGCCATCACCCTGATGCTGGCATTGGCGCGCGAAATTCCGCAGGCCGATGCGTCGACGCAGGCCGGCAAGTGGGAGAAGAACCGCTTCATGGGCGTCGAGATCACCGGCAAGACGCTCGGCGTCGTCGGTTGCGGCAATATCGGCGCGATCGTCGCCGACCGTGCGCTCGGCCTGCACATGAAGGTGATCGCCTATGATCCGTTCCTGTCGCCGGAGCGCGCCAAGGATATCGGCGTCGAGAAGGTTGAGCTTGACGAATTGTTCAAGCGCGCCGATTTCATCACCCTGCACACGCCGCTGACCGATAAGACCAGGAACATCATCGACGCTGCGGCGCTTTCGAAGATGAAGAAGGGCGTGCGTATCATCAATTGCGCACGCGGCGGCCTGGTCGACGAGCAGGCACTGGTCGAGGCGCTGAATTCCAAGCAGGTTGCAGGAGCGGCCTTCGACGTGTTCAGCGAGGAGCCCGCCACCACCAACGTGCTGTTCGGCCATCCCAATGTGATCTGTACGCCGCATCTCGGCGCCTCCACCACCGAGGCGCAGGAGAATGTCGCGCTGCAGATCGCCGAGCAGATGTCGGATTACCTGCTCACCGGCGCGATCTCCAACGCCATCAACTTCCCGTCGATCACCGCAGAAGAAGCGCCGAAGCTCAAGCCGTTTATCGAACTGGCCGAAAAGCTCGGCTCGTTTGCCGGCCAGCTGACCGACGGCGCGATTTCCAAGGTGCAGATCACCTATGAGGGCGAGGTGGCGGAGATGAAGATCAAGGCGCTGACCTCTTCGGTGCTGTCGGGCCTGCTGCGGCCGATGCTGAACGAGGTCAACGTCGTCTCGGCGCCGCTGATTGCGAAGGAGCGCGGTATGGTGGTCGATGAAATCGTGCGTGCCGCGCAGAGCGATTACGAAAACCTGATCACGGTCACCGTCACCACCGAGCGGCAGGAGCGTTCAGTGTCGGGTACGGTCTATGCCGATGGCAAGCCGCGGCTGGTCGACATCAAGGGCATCCGCGTCGATGCTGAGTTCGGCAAGTCGATGATCTACGTCACCAACGAGGACAAGCCGGGCTTCATCGGCAGGTTCGCGAGCCTCCTGGGCGATGCCAGGATCAACATCGCGACCTTCCATCTTGGCCGGGTTGCCCAAGGCGGCGACGCTATCGCGCTGGTCGAGATCGACGGCCCGGTGCCGGCGGAAGTACTGGCCAAGGTGCAGGCGCTGCCGCAGGTGAAGCAGGCCAAGGCGCTGGTGTTTTAATCCAGAAAGTAGATCCCGTCATTCCGGGATGGCGCAACGGATCCGCGCAAATCTGCCCTTCTCCCCTTGTGGGAGAAGGTGGTGCGGAGCGAAGCTCCGCGCCGGACGAGGGGGTTCTATCGGCGGACGCAGTAGGCATAGGGCGAGAGATATTCGCCCGTGGAGACAACCCCTCACCCGGATCGCATCTCGATGCGTTCCGGCCTCTCCCGCAAGGGGAGAGGCGCTCTATCATTGCGGCACCCAATCGAGCCTACTCACCCCCTAGCTGTTCGGGCCGCGATCCATGCCGGCCGGCTGCCAGCGTCGCAGCGAGGTGTTCTGCAGCACCGCCGGGTTGACGCAGCTCATCGGCCACATGCCCGACAGCACCAGCGACAATTCATAGCCGACGCGGCGCTTGCGCGCTTCGTCGAACCGCGCCGAAGCCGAGGCGACATGCGCAGTCAGCGTGACGTTCTCCATGCCGAGCAGCGGATTGTTGTGCGACGGCGGCTCCTTTTCCAGCACGTCGAGCGCGGCATGCGCGATCCAGCCTTCCTGCAGCGCCTTGATCAGTCCCTCCTCCTCGACGGTGGGGCCGCGCCCGGTGTTGATGAAGATCGCACTCGGCTTCATCTGCCTGAAGTGCTTTTCGCCGAGCATGTGGTGCACTTCGGGACGCGCCGGCGCATGCATCGAGACGAAATCCGATTGCGACAGCACTTCCGACAGCGTCGCCGGCAGGACGCCATATTCGGACATCAGCGTCTCCTGGACAAAGGGATCATAGGCCATCATGCGCAGGCCAAAGGGCGCCGCGCGCCTGGCGACGGCGCGCGCTACGCGGCCGAAGGAAATGAAGCCGAGCGTCTGCCCCATCAGCCGCGGGATTTTCAAAAGTGCCGGGCGGCCTTCGGACCAGCGGCCTTCGCGCACCATCCGGTCCTGCTGGATCAGGCGGCGAAACCCGGCCAGCAGCAGCATCATGGCGTGGTCGGCGACTTCCTCGATGAACGTATCGGGAATGTTGGTGACGGGGATGCCGCGGGCGGTCGCAGCCTTGACGTCGACGCTGTCGACGCCGACGCTGCCGAGCGTGATGACCTTGCAGTTCTCCAGGCTGTCGATGATCTTCTTGGTCATCGGAATGCCCTTGGCATAGATCGCATCAGCCGTCCGGGCCGCGGCGATGAAGCCAGCCTCGTCGGCCGGCGCCTCGACGATGGCGGCATCGATCGGATCGAGCGCCTCCTGCTCATAGGCATAGCCGCCGCCGGCGACCGTGAAGCTCGCGCCTTTCGGCGTCACCACTGTGAATTTGGGCATTTCCTTCTCCCGATTTGAATGTTTCGGTGTTGGTTATCGCAGGCGTTCGTTATCGCAAAGGACGTGCGACCGCCATCTTTGCAGTTCCAGCACTCCGATCATTGTTCCCCGCAAGTCTGCCCGCAAACGGCGCTTTTTACTTACGTCTTGCCTGGGTCCGGTTTTCTACGGAGGAGTGTGGTAACCAAGTGCTAAACGGTTTCACTATATTGTGATGAAATTCATTCGCCAATCGCCTGCCTCCATCTTTCTTGTCGGAGCCGCCTGTGAAGCTGAACAATCTGACGATTGCCCCCAAGCTTGCCATTGTGGTGGGGGTGAGCCTGCTCGGCCTGTGCATCGCGGGCGTGCTCGCCTGCTATCTGATGTGGCAGGAAATGCTGAACTCGCGCCTCGACCAGGCCCGCGCGATCTCCGAAATCGGCCGCAGCCTGGCGCTCAGCCTGCAGAAGGAAGTGGACGCCGGCAAGATCAGCAAGGAAGCCGCGCTTGCCGAATTTGGCCGTCTCGGCAATTCGATCCGTTACGATAACGGCTCCGGCTATCTGTTCGCAAACACCCTCGATGGCGTCACCGTCCTGTCGCCCAATCCCAAGCAGATCGGTCAGAACCGCCTCAACGACGTGACTGGTGGCCGGATGCTCTCGCGCGAGCTGAGGGATGGCGTCGCCGCGAAGGGCGAGGTGACGCTGCAATATGATTACGTGAAGCCCGGTGGAACCGAATTGAGCCGGAAGCTGGCCTATGCAACCGAGATTCCCGGCTGGAACATGTATGTCGGGACCGGGACCTATCTCGACGATCTCAACGCCAAGCTGCGGCCGTTGGCCTGGATGCTGGGCCTGTCGATCCTCGGTATTGCGGTGGTCGCCGGCGGCATCGCCTGGCTGATCGGCCGCAGCATCAGCAGGCCGCTTGGTCAGCTCGGCACCCGGATGCGCGCGCTCGCCGATGGTTCGCTGGAAGGCGACATTCCCGGCATCGAACGGGGCGACGAGGTCGGCGCCATGGCGGCGACGGTTCAGATCTTCAAAGACAACGCATTGCGCATCCGCGGGCTCGAAAAGGCCGAGGAAGAGGCGAAGGCGCGCGCCACCGCCGAGCGCCGCGGCGCCATGGAGAGCATCGCCAATGAATTCGAGCACAGCGTCAATGGCATCGTCCGCTCGGTTTCGACCGCCGCGGCCGGAATGCAGAGCACGGCGCAGTCGATGACGTCGAGCGCAAGCGACGCCAGTGCGCGTGCCGCCACGGTTGGTGCCGCATCCGAGAGCGCCTCGAACAATGTCGGCACGGTCGCGGCCGCCGCCGAAGAGCTGTCCAGCTCGGTTGCAGAGATTTCCCGGCAGGTGGCGCGTTCGAGCGAGATCGCAAGCAAGGCGGTGGCGGACGCCGAGAGCACCAATGCGACGGTCAAGGCGCTATCCACCGGCGCCGAAAAGATCGGCGAGGTGATCAAGCTGATCCACAGCATTGCGGCCCAGACCAATCTGCTCGCGCTGAATGCAACCATTGAGGCCGCGCGGGCCGGCGAATCCGGCCGGGGCTTCGCGGTAGTGGCGTCCGAGGTCAAGGCGCTGGCGAACCAGACCGCCAAGGCGACCGAGGAAATCTCGGCGCAGGTCGCCGCGATGCAGGCTTCCACCAGTGATGCGGTGGCTTCGATCGGCGGCATCACCGAGACCATCTCGCAGATGAGCGAAATCACGGTGAGCATTTCCACCGCGATCGAGCAGCAGGGTGATGCGACGCGGGAGATCGCCCGCAACATCCAGTCGGTCGCGGCAGGCTCCAGCGAGATCAGCGCCCATATCGGCGGGGTCACCACGGCGGCGGAAGCGACCGGCACGGCCGCCTCGGAGGTGCTGTCGAGCGCACGTGAGCTCGACAATCAGTCGGGAATGCTGCGACACGCGGTCGACGAATTCCTGGCCAAGGTTCGGGCCGCGTAGTCCAAAGAGTACGTGTTATTTCGCCGCTGATCGCCGCGATGCGATCAGAACGCCGGCGAATACCAGCACATAGCCGATCAGGTGAAACAGCTTCGGCTGCTCGCCGAGCAGCACGATCGCCATTACCGAGCCGAACACCGGCATCAGGTGCAGGAACGGTGCGGCACGGTTCGGTCCGATCAGCGCGATGCCGCGGTTGAAGCAGAGATAGGCCAGCGCCGACGGAAAGATCACCACGAAGATCAGCGTCGAGACGGTGAGCAGGTCGCATTGCAGCGTCAGGCCGCGGCCGTACTCCCACGCCGAGAACGGCAGCAGCAGTAGCGCGCCGCCGCTGGTCGTGACCGCGATCAGCGACAATTGATGCACCACCGGACGATACGGCATCAGTGCCGAATAGAGGCCGAATGCCAGCAGCGCGCCAGCGACCATCAGGTCACCCCGGTTGAAATGAATGCTGGCGATCGCCGCCAGATCGCCATGCAGGATGATGGTGAAGACGCCGAGCAGCGAGATGGTGATGCCGGCGAGCTGCGACCAGGTCAGCCGCACGCCGAACAGCAGGAGCGACCATAGCGCCACGAATAGCGGCCCCGACGACTGGATCAGCAGCGCGTTCAACGCCTGGGTGTACTGCAGCGCCCAATAGGACAGCGCATTGTTGATGGCAAAGCCGGTGGCCGATAGCAGCACCATCAGCGGCAGTTTGGTGCGCAAGGCCGGCCAGTCGCGCTTCAGATGCGGCCAGGCGAATGGCAACAGCGCCAGCGAGGTGCCGACCCAGCGAAAGCAGGACAGCGTCATCGGCGGCACGTGGCCCGCGGCATAGCGGCCGAGCACGATGTTACCGGCCCAGAACAGCGAAGTCAGGCTGAGCAGCAGATAGGGCTGGTCGATCAGCCGGCGAAGCGGCGAGGGCGGGGCGGAGGGCAATGGAGGAGCGGACGTCCTTAAATCGAGGGCCCACTGTGCTCTTTATGGCTGCAGCGACAAGACGGCGTTAGCGTATTGGTGGCATGCGGCTTCAGGCCGAGGCCTTGCGGGAGGCGACGAAGACCCCCATCAGCACCAGAGCGAATCCGATGACATGGAATAGCTGCAGTTTCTCACCAAGAAACACCATGGCCATGATCGCGCCGAATACCGGGACCATGTGAAAGAACGGCGCGGCGCGGTTGGCGCCGATCAGCTGCACGCCGCGATTGAAACAGATATAGGCGAGGGTCGAGGGAAAGATTGCGACGTATAGCAGCGCCAGCAGATTCGGCAGCGTGACCTGCATCGCCGGCCGGGTCAGCAATTCCCAAATCCATAGCGGGATCAGGCAGGCCGCGCCGCAACCGAAGGTGAAGGTGGCGAATGACAGGCCATGGATGCTCGGGCGCTTCAGCGTCAGTACCGAATACAGCGCGAACACCACCATCGCGATCAGAAACAGCAGATCGCCCGTGTTGAATTGAATCGAAGTGAGCGCGGTCGGATCGCCTTGCAGCAGGACGATGAAGACACCAACCAGCGACAGCACGATGCCGCCGGCCTGCGCCCAGGTCAGCCGGATGCCAAGCAGGATCAGCGACCACACGGCGACGATCAAGGGCGCGGTCGACTGCAGCAGCAATACGTTCAGCGCCTGGGTATATTCGAGCGCCCAGTATTGCAGCGTGTTGAAGGCGCTGATTCCGGTGACCGAAATCAGAATCATGATGCCGAGCCTGGCGCGGATCACCGGCCAGTCGCGTACCAGATGCTTCCAGGCGAAGGGCAGGGTGATCAGAAATGCCAGCGCCCAGCGCAGGAATGACAGCGTCACCGGCGGGATGTGCCCGGCGGCGAGGCGGCCGACGATGGCGTTGCCCGCCCAGAACAGCGTGGCGATTGCGAGCAGCAGATAGGGCTGCTCGCTGAGCCAAGGGCCGGAAGCGGCGGGCGCTGCGCTTGAGGTCTGGTCGGAGGCTGACATCGGCGATTGTTTTGGTTGGATGCAATGCGCCGCGCCCGCCCGGCGGTCGTCACCAGGCCAGAATCATTGCCCGGCCACCGTCACAGACACGGATTCCGGCTCTGCTTCAATCGGGGCGCACGCAACGCCACCATGCGCCAGCTGCTTATTATTTCGGCAATTGAGCGCATCAGCCTGACTATCCGCCTCTGGCTGCGGGAATATTTGCGGCCCCGGGGGCAAAAAAGACCATCTGCCCCGAAAACGCCCGATAGCTCTGCAAGCCAGCGCGCCACCGCGTCGCAGCCACCATTTTTTAAGGGGATATCAAGGGCTTGGGACCTGCTCAAGGTACACAAAATTGCCCCTTCTTGCTTGCGTCGATAGCCCGCATCCTTTATCCGGTGGTAATGCCTCGCATGCGAGCGGCCCCGGCCGTGATTTAGGCTGGGCGCATGATCGGGAAGAGCGTCTTGGGCTGATCCGGGACGTGGGACCGGTTTTCCGAATTGATAATGCTCGTGCAGAGAGTGTTGCAGAGGGAATATCCGCGAAATGGCCAATGTTGTCGTCGTCGGCGCCCAGTGGGGCGACGAAGGGAAGGGCAAGATCGTCGACTGGCTGTCGGAGCAGGCCGACATCGTCGTGCGCTTCCAGGGCGGGCATAATGCCGGCCATACCCTGGTCATCAATGGCGAAACCTACAAACTGGCGCTGATGCCCTCCGGCGTGCTGCGGCCGTCGAAATTATCGGTGATCGGCAACGGCGTCGTGGTCGACCCGCAGGCCTTTCTCGACGAGATCGAGAAGCTGCGCTCCCAAGGTGTCGCGGTCGGGCCTGATAACTTGCGGATTGCCGAAAACGTCACGCTGATCCTGCCGCTGCATCGCGAGCTCGATGCGCTGCGCGAATCATCAAACGCGATCACCGCGATCGGCACCACCAAGCGCGGCATCGGCCCGGCCTATGAGGACAAGGTCGGCCGTCGCGCGATCCGGCTGATGGACCTCGCCGATCTCGACACGCTGCCGCACAAGATCGACCGCCTGCTTGCCCACCATAACGCGCTACGGCGGGGCCTCAATCTGGAGGAGATCGACGGCAAGGGGATCCTGCGCGAGCTCACCGAGCTGGCGCCGAAGCTGCTGCCCTATGCCGAGACGGTGTGGCGGCTGCTCGACCTGCGTCGCCGCGAGGGCAAGCGCATCCTGTTCGAGGGCGCACAGGGCGCGCTGCTCGACGTCGACCATGGCACCTATCCTTACGTCACCTCGTCCAATACGGTGGCGGCGCAGGCAGCGACCGGCAGCGGGCTTGGCCCGAGTGCAGTTGGCTATGTGCTCGGCATCTGCAAGGCCTATACGACCAGGGTCGGCCAGGGGCCGTTCCCGACCGAACTCACCAATGAGATCGGCGAGGAGATCGGCCGCCGCGGTAAGGAGTTCGGGGTCAATACCGGACGCAAGCGGCGCTGTGGTTGGTTCGATGCGGTGCTGGTGCGCCAGACGGTACGGACCTGCGGTATTCACGGTCTGGCGCTGACCAAGCTCGACATTCTCGACGGCTTCGATTCGATCGAGGTTTGCGTCGGCTACAGTCTCGATGGCAAGGAGATCGACCATCTGCCAGCTGGCGAAGGCGCCCAGTCACGTGTAGTGCCAATCTACGAGACCATCGAGGGCTGGAAGCAGCCGACCGCCAACGCGCGTTCCTGGGCGGATCTGCCGGCGCAGGCGATCAAATATGTGCGCCGTGTTGAGGAATTAGTGGGCTGCCCGATCGCATTGCTTTCCACCAGCCCGGAACGCGAGGATACTATCCTGGTTCAGAACCCGTTCGAGGCTTAAGGGGAATGTTACCGGAAAGCCCGCAATGTTGATGAGAGATGGCTGACTACTACCCTCTGATCGCCCGCGCCATTGCCGGACTGGACCCCAACGCGCCCGGCGAGGCCCGCCGTGCGCTCTATGAGCGTGCGCGCTCCGCGTTGATCGCGCAGCTTCGCAGCGTCGATCCTCCACTAAGCGAATCCGAAATCACCCGCGAGCGGCTATCGCTGGAAGAGGCTGTGCGCAAGGTCGAATCGGAAGCGGCGCAGCGTGCACGCGACGCCCGCGCCGGAGGCGACACCACGCGTCCCGCCGGCGCCCCCCGGGCGGGCGATGCCTTTCGCGCGGCGACCAGGCCCGGCGGCTCGCGGCCGGCCGATGCCGCGCCGTCGCAGCCTTCGGGGCCGCAGGCGCAGGCAATGCTGTCGCAGACTCCGCCCCGCTCCCGGACCGCACCATCGGCACGCGGCCTTCGCGCCGATCCGCCACCGATCTCGTCGCGTCCGCAGCCGCAAGACCTGGATCAGGATGCGCCGCCGTTCCCGCCCCGCGAGCGGCCGGGCGCCCCGCGGCGCGGCGCGGATAATGGGCTATCGTCTCCACCAGGCGGAATCCGCGGCTTCCGCGACATCGCCGCCGATGCCGACGATCTCGGCCGTGCCGCTGCCCAGGCCAATCGTGCAGCACGGAAGACCTATGCCAACGTGCCATCGTCATCGCCGGAGTTTGACCGGCTTGAGCCGGGCCTGGAAGACCGCGGCAATCCAGACGATCCCTATTCGTACGACGATGGGGCTGAGGAGGCTGAGCGCTACGCGCCGGCCGGCTCACGGTCGCGTCTGTCGCAAGACCGTGACAAGGGCCGCGCCCGTGGCTTCGCGTTTCCATACAAAATCGTCAGTGCCCTCGGAATCCTGTTGATTCTGATCGGCGCCGGTATCCTGTGGGGTAAACCGGCGCTGAACGCCTTCAGCGGGATGTTCAAATCCTCGACCCAAATCGCCGAAGCGCCAAAGGACAATTCCGCCCCGGCGTCGCAGCCGAAGATCCCGGACCGGGTCGGTCAGCCGTCGTCGAGCGATCAGACCGCGCCGGTGGCGCAGCGCGTCGTGCTCTATGACGAGGATCCGAGCGATCCCAAGGGCAAGCAATATGTCGGCACCGTGGTGTGGCGCACCGAGCCGGTCAAGGCCGGCAATGGCCAGCCGGCCGATATCGCGGTGCGCGCCGACATCGACATCCCCGACCGCAAGTTCAAGATGACGATGTCCTTCCGCCGCAACACCGATACCTCGCTGCCGGCCAGCCATACCGCGGAGCTGACCTTCATCCTGCCGCCCGACTTCGACGGCGGCGGCGTCAGCAATGTGCCGGGCATTCTGATGAAGTCGAACGAGCAGGCGCGCGGCACGCCGCTGGCCGGGCTCGCGGTCAAGGTCACCGACGGCTTCTTCCTGGTCGGGCTGTCGAATGTCGATTCCGACCGCGCCCGCAATATCCAGCTTCTCAAGGAGCGTTCGTGGTTCGACGTGCCGCTGGTCTATGTCAACCAGCGCCGGGCCATCATCGCCATCGAGAAGGGCCCGCCCGGCGAGCGCGCCTTCAACGAGGCCTTCGCCGCTTGGGGCGAGTAAGGGTGACCAAACGAAGCTGACCGGTCGCGCACATGCGCGACCGAGGACAGGTTTCGCAATGAAGCAATTCAGGCTCGGTCATTCCGGGACGCGCCGCAACGCGGGCCCTGGAATGACGAATGCAACCATCACCTTTCCGGTTGCACTCGATTGCCCCACGGGCAAAACTGATATCCGGAAGGCGGTGGCTGGAAGGCGGACATGAAGCGCTATCTGATTTTCGCGATACTTGGACCGTTTCTCGGCGGATTCTTTCTGCTGATCGCGACCACGGCGATGTCGGGCTACTGGGATCAGCCGAGCTGGTCGGATGTCACCAAGCTTTTCGTCGTCTTCCTCAAGACGTTGCAATACAGCTACCTGTTCGGCATCCTGCCGGTGCTGATGATCGCCGCCGTCGATGACATTTTCTTCCATGTCAGGAGGATCAAGCCGGTGGTCCGGATGCTCATCGTCGGCGTGATCGCCTTCATCTTCGCCGATTTTCTCTATGGGTCGCGCGGCTCCGAGAGCGGCTTGCTGCAAATCTTCCTCTACGGCCTGGTCGGCTTTGTTCCGGCCACGATATCCTCCTGGCTGTCGCATGAAGTGATCGAGGAACTGGCCCCGGCGTGAGGTCTGTGCTGCTGGAGTCGCAAGGCAGCTTGCGGCGGCCCTGGACGCTACCCATCTGATGGTCATGCCAAACGATCTCTATCCTCGCAGCCCTGCCTATGAGAACGCGGGGCCCGGTTCCCGCTCGACGTTCCGTGACGGCGGCTTCCGCCGTAGCGCGGCGCGTGGACCAGTCATCGATCAGGACGGCCGCGAAATCCCTGAGGATCTTCAGCGCGACGGCTTTCGCCGTTTTCGTTTCGACTTCAGCCATTCCAGCGTCAATCCGTTCGGCGATCTCACCCATGAGCAGCGGCTGTCGCGGCTCGATGCGATCGCAAGATTGCTGGACGTCGCCTTCATCCTGCCCGGCACCAATATCCGCTACGGCATCGATGGCATCATCCGCCTGATCCCGGTAGTCGGCGATCTCATTGCCTCGGCTTTCTCGCTGTGGCTGGTGCGCGAGGCTCGTGCGCTCGGTGCGCCCTGGCACGTCACGGCGCGGATGCTGGCGAATGTGGCATTGGAAGGCACGGTCGGGATGGTGCCGGTTGCCGGTGACGCGTTCGACGTGATGTTCCGCGCCAACATGCGCAACATGCGGATCCTGCGTAACTGGATGGATCGGCAGGCGCGGTAGGGTTCGTTTTTGACGCGCTTTCTTCGAAAACGTTCTAAATCAACCGCACAAACAGAAAGCGCGCCCTCGCTCTTTGAAGCAGGGGACGCGCTTTGATTTCAATGACCGCAGATCAGGCCGCGTCGGCGTCGGTCTCGCTTTCCGTGGTAGCGGCAGCCGCCGGCCGCTTACGCCGCGGCAGCGGAAACGCTTCGCTCTCATACAGAGAACGGATGCCGTTCTGGTCGAAGCGAGCCTCTTCAACCTGAAGATAGGCGCCGTTCAGCGAGTCCGCCGGCAATTCCTCGATCGCGAAGCGAACCGCTTCGGCCGCCGTGCCAAACCGCCGATAGGCAAAGCCAGCCCGCTTCTTCTTGCGGATCGCGGCAGGAAATAGTTCGGCGGCAGTGTTGAAGCTGAAGGAAGCCATACTCGGAAACCCTTGTGTTCTTGGTCGGAGGTGCGAACAAAGTCGCGTACGGATCGTGCGGGGGCGTCAACCACGGCGCGGCCGGCACATTCATTCCAGGACAGCCTTTAATATAGGCTCATTTGACAGAATTGCGACTCTTGGCGCGCCGGATAATGAATCCGGCCACAACCTGACCCCATTCAAAATAAATCTTTTTATTTCAATGTCTTACAAACATTAAAACTTGCCGCCAACAAGATGGCCGCTGGCATCGTCCGGAACCGCTGGGCGGATCACCCTCCGTCCGGTCGGCAATGATGGGGTTCCGGAAAGGAACCGCTTCATTTAGGCTGCAGCTTCAGCGCTGCCGAATTGATGCAATAGCGCAGCCCGGTCGGGCCGGGGCCATCGTCGAACACGTGGCCGAGATGGCCATTGCACTTGGAGCACAGGACCTCGGTGCGGATCATGCCGTGGCTCAAATCGCGCTCTTCGCCGACATGGCTGTCGACCGCCGGCGCGGTGAAGCTCGGCCAACCGCAGCCGGAATCGAACTTGGCATCGGACTCGAACAGCGTCTGACCACAGCCGGCACAAACATAGGTGCCGGGCCGATGCTCGTGCTCATATTCGCCGGTGAACGGCCGCTCCGTCGCCTTCTCGCGCAGCACTGCGTATTGCATCGGCGTCAGCTCTTTCCGCCACTCCGCCTCGCTCTTGATGACCTTGCCGGTCGCAGCCTTGGTGTCGGACATGGAAACTCCTTGCGCTTGGTCAGTTGGTGAGCTTGGCGTCACCCACCAGCGTCGGCTTCTCGATGTAGTTCGCGGCGAAAAGCTTCTTCAGGTTTTCGACCTTGGGGATGTCATTATAGGCAATATAGGGCTGCTTGGGGTGCAGCGTCAGGTAGTCCTGGTGGTAGGCCTCCGCCGGATAAAACCCTTCGAGCTGGCCGACCTTGGTGACGATCGGCTTCTTGTACACTTTGGCGGCGTTGAGCTGGGCGATATAGGCGTCCGCCACCTTCTTCTGCTCGTCCGAGGTGGTGAAGATCGCCGAGCGATATTGCGTTCCAGTATCCGGCCCCTGCCGGTTGAGCTCGGTCGGGTTGTGCACCACCGAGAAGAAGATCTGCAGCAGCTTGCCGTAGCTGATCTTCTTCGGGTCGTATTTGATCCGCACCGATTCCGCATGTCCAGTGGTGCCAGTGGAGACGGTCGGGTAATTGGCGGTCGCCTTGCTGCCGCCGGCATAGCCGGAGACCGCGCTGACGACGCCGGCGGTGTGCTGGAATACGCCCTGCACGCCCCAGAAACAGCCGCCGGACAGCACGACGGTCTGGATGCCATCGGACGGCGGCATATCCATCGCGGGCGGCGGAATGATCACTGCGTCTTCGGCAGCGCGCGACGGCGTACTGGCAAGGACCGCCATGGCGAGCACGCCAATGGCAGCGGCGTAAACGGGCAGGCGGCTGAAGGGGGAACGTGACATCGCTTCCTCCGAAGGTTGCGGATTGGCAGACAGCTTAGGGCCCAGATGGCAGTTCGCAACGCCGATCAGCCGCCTGGATGTCCAAAATACGGATAGAGCGCGCCATTGTTACCTTGGAGCGGACACGGCTGCGTGAATTATAGTCGCCAGCAGGTGGGGTGGACAAAGGCTCATCTGTGCCGTGCCCCGATAAAGGTGGGTACACTCTGCTCTGCCCACCCTACATTTTGATCTGCGCCATGCCACCTCAGGCCTGTCCTGCGGCGTCGAGAATGAGGCGCGTGATCTCGTCGGGACGGGAGATCAGCGCAAGATGACTTGCTTTCACCTCGATGGTCCTGGCGCCCATCCGCTTGGCCATGAAGCGCTCGAGATCGGGATTGATGGTGCGGTCTTCCGTCGAGACGGCATAATAGCTCGGCTTCGACCGCCACGCCGCGTTGGTGGTCTTGCCTGTGAGCAGCGCCTTGTGGAACGGCTGCTGCACGGCATAGAGCACTTTTGCTTTTGCCTCCGGCAAGTCCCCCGCGAAATCGCGCAGGAAGGCCTCTTCGGAAAGTCGCCCCTCGTCGCCGTCGAATACGATGCCGGCCGACGCCGGCGGCGTCGGATAGGTCTTGGCCAGCGCCGTATAGTCCTCGCCGGCATCCGGCGCGCGCGCTGCCACGTAGACGAGCGCCGAGACGTTCGGATGCACGCCGGCTTCGGTGACGATCATGCCGGAGAAGGAATGGCCGGCCAAAACCGTCGGACCATCCTGGCGCGCCAGCACCCGCTCGGCGGAGGCGACTGCCTCACCCAGCGTGGTCAACGGGTTCTGCACGGAAGTCACGTTGAGGCCTTTGGCCTGCAATCGCGCGATCACCTCGCTCCAACAGGAGCCGTCGGCGAACAGGCCGTGCACCAGTACGACGTTGCGCGCCTTGGGCGAGGTCGCATTGGCGGCCGTGCCACGGCTCGAGACCAATGAAGTGGCTGCGCCCGCAAGCAGGGCGGTCGAGAAAGCGCGTCTATTCATCATCATGACATCCCTTCCCTGAGGTCTGCGGAGCAGGAGGGGACCTGTCGCCCCTTTCGCTCGATGCATGTTTCGCAACGAAAGGCTGGAATGTTACGTCGGTTACAAAATGACGTTTTTAATATGGTCGATCGAATCTACATCACGACGGTCAGGCGCTTCGCCGCTCGCGTGATCCCGGTATAGAGCCACCGCGCCCGGCTATCCTGGAACGCGAAGCTCTCGTCGAACAGCACCACGTCATCCCATTGCGAGCCTTGCGACTTGTGCACGGTCAGCACATAGCCGTAATCGAACTCGTCATAGGGCTTGCGCTGCTCCCACGGGATCGATTCGAGCGTGCCCTCGAAGCAGTCGCCACGCACCGAGACCTTGGTGACCTTATGGCCGAAATCCTCGTCCGGCATCACCCGCATGGTGACGATGCGGGATTTCGACTGTGCGCGCGCTTTCACCCGCCACAGCCCACCATTGAACAGGCCCTTCTTGCGGTTATTGCGCAGGCAGACCAGCTTGTCGCCGGCAACGGGCAGCGGATCATCGATCTGCTGCTTCTGCCGGACCCGCATGTTGTAGGCGCGGCGAGTGTTGTTGCGGCCGACCAGAATCTGGTCGGCGCTCATCACCCGTTCCGGATCGAGCTCAGTGCGCGACACCACTTCGCTCTCGCCGTAGCGGCCGATCTCGAGTTCGCGGCCTTCGCGGATGTCCATCGACATCCGCACGATCGGATCATCCTGGGCCTGGCGATGCACTTCGGTCAGCATCGCGTCGGGCTCGCAATTGGTGAAGAAGCCGCCGCCCTGGATCGGCGGCAATTGCGCAGGATCGCCGAGCACGAGCAGCGGACAATCGAACGACATCAGGTCGCGGCCGAGCTCGGCGTCGACCATCGAGCATTCGTCGATCACGATCAGCTTGGCTTTCGAGGCCGGCGCATCGTCCCACAATTCGAAGCTCGGCTGCTCGACACCGGATTCACGCGCGCGATAGATCAGCGAGTGAATCGTGGAGGCGTTGTCGCACCCCTTGTTGCGCATCACGAGGGCCGCCTTGCCGGTAAAGGCGGCGAATTTCACCTCGCCATCCACACCTTCGGCAATGTGGCGCGCCAGCGTGGTCTTGCCGGTACCGGCATAGCCGAACAGCCGGAACACCGGCGGTGTTCCGTTCTTGCCCGGCTTGGCCTTGAGCCAGTCGGCAACGGCCTTCAGCGCGGAATCCTGGTGCGGCGTAAAGCTGGTCATGGCTCTCGGCGGAGGGAGGGCTGGCGGCCGCAGGCAGGGCCGCGACTCAGCGCCCGCCAAACCTAACCATTCGGGCGGCGCATGCAAGCTCGGTTCCGACAAGGAGGTGAGCGCAGGCATACATTCTTCCACATTGGCGCTTCCCCGGAGAAAGCCGTTGCTGGCGGGCTGCCAACAAAGAAATTTCACCGGCTGGCGCCATGACAACACAACCATCATATTCGACGGGTGTCGTAAGGATGTGCGGGCGTAGGAATTCGGCGCGCCGTTTTCGCGTTTACTCCAGCCGCAAGCGCGGGCCTGATCGGTAATACGATCGGGTCCGCGTTTGTGTGATGTGCCGAAGGTTCGTTCGCTGCTTTTATGTTTAAGAAATCGTCACGGCGAAATCCCGCGAGAAAAATGCTCCGCGATCAATCCTGATGCCGCAACAAACGCTTCGCGTCTGAAGCTTTAAAGAGTGCGCTCATTGCTATTTTTGCAGGGCACTCGACTTGCCTCGATGGCCGCACCATCATTTCAGAACTGGATGCGCGCAGTGCCGCGGCATTCTCGGGAGATGATGATGCAACGTCGGGAATTTCTGAAACTTTCTATTGGAACGCTGACCGCGGCCGCGATCGTTCAAAAGGCGAGCGCGCAAGAGCGCCTCAAGGAAATCCGCATCGGTTACCAAAAGAACGGCGTGCTGGTGATCGCGCGCCAGCGGGCGACGCTGGAGCAGCACTTCGCATCTCAGGGCGTTGACGTGAAATGGGTCGAGTTCTCCTCGGGGCCGCCGATGATGGAGGCGATGAATGTCGGCAGCATCGATTACGGCGCGGTCGGCGATTCACCCCCGGTATTCGCGCAGGCCGCGGGCGCCAACATCGTTTATGCCGCGGGCCAGCCGATCACCAATGGGCAGGGCATCCTGGTCCCGAACAATTCGTCGATTCACAAGATCGACGATCTCAAAGGCAAGCGGATCGGATTCACCAAAGGTTCGAGCGCCCATAACATCGTGGTGCAGACGCTGGAGAAAGCCGGCCTCACCTATGCCGACATCACACCGGTCTATCTGACGCCGCCTGATGCGGGACCGGCGTTTGCCAATGGCAGCATCGATGCCTGGGCGATCTGGGATCCGTATTTTGCGATCGGCGAGACCAGGCAGAACGGCCGCATTCTCGTTAACGCGTTCGAGATCACCAAGACCAACTCGTTCTATATCGCCAATCGCGATTTCGCTCGGGACCATGGCCCGGTCCTGCAGCAGATCATCGATGTGACGACAGCAACCGCGAAATGGGCCGAGTCGCATCGCGACGAGGTGGCGAAATCATTGAGCGCGGTCACCGGCATTCCGCTGGATATCCAGACCATCGCCGCCAACCGTTCGGCATTTGTCGTAGGCCCCGTCACCGACGACATCATCGCGACCCAGCAAGGCGTCGCCGATCGTTTCTATAAGCTCGGCCTTATTCCCAGACCGGTCGTGGTGCGCGAGGCAGTGTGGAAGCCGGTCGCGAGCTGAGCCGTTCTGATTTCGCCCTGATCAACAAGGATTACATCATGCGCTGGTTGAAGAAGATGATTGCCGTTGCGGTGCTGTCGATGAGCACGGCGCTTGCCGGCGTCGGCGCGAGCTATGGCCAGGACAAGGTGATCCGCATCGGCTACCAGAAATACGGCAAGCTGGTGCTGCTGAAAGGCAAGGGCTCGCTCGAGGAAAAGCTCAAGCCGATCGGTTACAGGGTGGAGTGGACGGAATTCCCGTCGGGGCCGCCGCTGCTGGAAGCGCTGAATGTCGGCTCGATCGATTTCGGCATCACCGGCGAGACGCCGCCGATCTTTGCACAGGCCGCCGGCGCGCCGCTGGTTTATCTGGCTTACGATCCGCCGGCCCCCCAGGGCGAAGCCATCCTGGTCCCGAAGGGCAGCCCGATCAAATCGGTGGCTGACCTCAAGGGTAAGAAGGTCGCGCTCAACAAGGGCTCGAACGTTCACTATCTGCTGGTTCGGGCGCTGCAACATGCCGGGCTGAAATACAGCGACATCACGCCGGAATTTCTCGCGCCGTCGGATGCGCTGGCGGCCTTCAGCCGCGGCTCCATCGATGCCTGGGTGATCTGGGATCCCTACGAGGCCGCGGCTGAAGCCTCGACCGGCGCCCGTATTCTGGCCGACGGCACCGGACTGGTCGCCAATTACCAGTTCTATTTCTCGTCCAAGGATTTTCTCAGCCATAACGGCAAGGCTGTCGACGTCGTACTCGATGCGCTCAAGGAAGTCGACGACTGGGCTTCGAAAAACATCGATGGTGTCGCCGCGCAGCTCAGCCCCTCGGTCGGCCTGCCGCCTGCTGTGCTCGCGGTCTCGCTGAAGCGCGAGTCCTACGGGATCAGGCCGGTCAGCAACGACGTGATCGCCAGCCAGCAACATATCGCGGACACGTTCTTCAAGCTCGGCCTGATCCCAAGGGCCATCACGGTGTCCGACCTGCAACGCAAACCGGGGTCCTGATCATGACCAAACATACGCTTCCGCAATCCGATGATGACGCCAGGATTCTCTGGTTCCTACCGACCCACGGCGACGGGCATTATCTCGGCACCACCAAAGGCGGCCGCAACGTCAACTTCAATTATCTACGCCAGATCGCGCAAGCCGCCGACCAGCTTGGCTATTTCGGCGTGCTGCTGCCAACCGGACGAAGCTGCGAGGATTCCTGGGTGGTGGCGTCAGCCGTTGCGCCCTGGACCGAGCGGTTGCGCTACCTCGTCGCGGTACGTCCGGGCCTGCAATCGCCAAGCGTTGCGGCGCGGATGACCGCGACGCTCGACCGCATCAGCAACGGCCGGCTGCTGATCAATGTCGTGACCGGCGGCGATCCGGTCGAGAACAAGGGCGATGGCGTCTTCCTGGCGCACGATGAACGCTATGCGGTGACGCGCGAGTTTCTCAATGTCTATAGCGATCTGCTCGCCGGCAAGACCGTCAATGTCGAAGGCAGGCATATCCGCATCGAAGACGGGCGCCTGCTGTTCAAGCCGGTGCAGTCGCCGCGGCCGCCGCTTTATTTCGGCGGATCGTCCGATGCCGGTATCGATGTCGCGGTCGACACCGTCGACAAATATCTGACCTGGGGTGAGCCGCCGGCGCAGGTGGCTGAGAAAGTTGCTCGCGTCAGGGCGGCCGCAGAGAAGCGTGGGCGCAAGCTTTCGTTCGGCATCCGCCTGCACGTGATTGTGCGCGAGACCAATGCGGAAGCCTGGAAGGCCGCCGACGACCTGATCAGGCATGTCACCGACGAGACCATCGCCTCCGCGCAGAACATCTTCTCGCGGATGGATTCGGTCGGCCAACAGCGCATGCTGCAACTGCATGGCGGCCGGCGCGACAAGCTCGAGATCAGCCCCAACCTCTGGGCCGGCGTCGGGCTGGTGCGCGGCGGCGCCGGCACCGCGCTGGTCGGCGATCCCGAAACGGTGGCGGCACGAATCAAGGAATATCAGGACGTCGGCATCGATACATTCATCATGTCCGGCTATCCGCATCTCGAGGAAGCCTATCGCTTTGCCGAGCTGGTGTTTCCGTTGCTGTCGCTGGCGCAGCCGGACAATGTCACGGCGATCAATGTCAATACCGGCCCGTTCGGCGAGACCATCGCCAATGAACACCGGCCGCTGATAAGGGCTTCGCAGTCATGAGCCTGATCGAAACGCTGCCCCGCGTCGGCAGGCTCCGGCTGCCGCGCGCCGATGGTCTGATCCAATGGATCGTGCCGCTTGTCATCGTCGTGCTCTGGCAGGTGGCCTGCGTCAGCGGCTTCGTCTCGCCGCGCGTGTTGCCGGCGCCGACCGATGTGGCGAAAGCGGGATGGAAGCTCCTGCTCTCGGGCGAGCTCGAGCGCAACATCTGGGTCAGCTTCTGGCGCGCCGGCACGGGCTTCATCATCGGCGGCAGCATCGGCTTCGCCTTCGGGCTCGCCAACGGGCTGTCGCAGACCGCGAACAAGCTCACCGATACTACGCTGCAGATGGTGCGTAACATTCCGCATCTGGCACTGATCCCGCTGGTGATCCTGTGGTTCGGCATCGATGAATCCGCCAAGCTGTTCCTGGTGGCACTTGGCGTGTTCTTTCCGATCTATCTCAATACGCTGCACGGCATCCGCACCGTTGATCCGCAACTGATCGAGATGGGCCGCATCTATGGCATGGGTGACGGCGAATTGTTCCGTCGGGTGATCTTTCCGGGTGCGCTGCCGTCGATCTTCGTCGGTATCCGCTTCGCCCTCGGCATTATGTGGCTGACGCTGATCGTGGCGGAAACCATCGCGGCATCATCAGGCCTCGGCTACATGGCGATGCAGGCGCGCGAATTCATGCTGATCGATGTCGTCGTGCTCAGCATCCTGATCTATGCGCTGCTTGGAAAGCTTGCCGACAGCGCCTCGCGTGCGCTCGAGCGGCTGACGCTGTCGTGGCACCCCGCCTTCCAGAAACATTGAGAGTTCGCATGCAAGAAGCCCTCAACTTCCGCCTCTCCGACGCCGAGCCGCTCGGCCGGGCCGATTTCGTCGAAAAGGCAGGCTTGGCCCGCCACGGCGCGCATGATCCGCTCCGCGGCCTGCCGCTTACGGTCAGAGGCCTGCGCAAATCCTTCGGCCAGAACGAAGTGCTGCGCGGCATCGACCTGCACATTCCGGCCGGACAATTCGTCGCGATCGTCGGCCGCAGCGGCTGCGGCAAGAGCACGCTGCTGCGGCTGATCGCAGGCCTGGAGAAGGCCGATAGCGGCACCATCAGCTTCGGCGCACAGACGCTCCCCGAACATGTGCGCGTGATGTTCCAGGAGCCGCGGCTATTGCCGTGGGCGCGGGTGCTGTCGAACGTCGAAATTGGCCTTGGCCGAGGCCGCGCGTCGCCGGATGCACAGGCGCGCGCGGAGCGGGCGCTGCACGAAGTCGGTCTCGGTGACAAGCGCGGCCAATGGCCTTCGGTGCTTTCCGGCGGCCAGAAGCAGCGCGTGGCGCTGGCGCGGGCGCTGGTCAGCCAGCCACGCATCCTTGCCTTTGACGAGCCGCTCGGCGCGCTCGATGCGCTGACACGTATTGCCATGCAGCAGCTTCTGGAGCGGGTCTGGCGCGATCAGGGCTTTACCGCAATCCTGGTGACACATGACGTCAGTGAGGCCGTTGCCTTGGCCGATCGCGTGCTAGTGATCGAGCAGGGCCGCATCGCCCGCGACATCCCTATCGAACTCGCCCGTCCGCGCCGCCGCGGATCGGCCGATCTTGCCGCCTTGGAAGGCTCGATTCTTCGCGAACTGCTGCAGTCGGACAACGCATCCGCGGCGTGAGGCCATCATGACTTCTCCCGTTCGCAACATCGGTGTCGTTCGCGACGTCTCCCCGGATGATTTTCGCGCCGCCATGCGGCACCTCGCCGGTGGCGTCAGCGTCATCACCGCGGGGCGCGGCAAGGACATCACCGGCATGACGGTGACGTCGGTTTCCTCGCTGTCGGTCGATCCGGCGACCCTGATCGTGAGCGTCAACCGCGAAGCCTCATCCTGGCCGGTGCTGAAGCGGCACGGCTTTTTCGGTGTCAATATTCTGGCCGCCGACCAGCTTGGGATCGCCGAGCGCTTCTCCGGCAAGGGCGGCCTGAAGGGCGCGGAGCGCTTCGCCGGAGCGCAGTGGATATCGCGAAGGTCCGGCGTACCGCTTCTGGTCGGCGCCTTGGTTGCGATCGACTGTGCGGTGGAAGAGACGATCGAGCGCCACTCGCACGCCATTGTCATCGGCCGCGTCCTCGATATCCGGACGAGCGGACACACCGCGGCGTTGGCCTATTGGCAGGGGCGCTACGTGGCCGTGGATCAGGACGAGGATGCGGCGCGGCTCGCCGAAGTCGGCGTGCCGCTTGCCCATGTGCGCGGGAAAATGACGGGATGATTGCGCAAGCGTGATTGTGCCGCTTCGCGGCAGATGGCTTTTTTGCTGCGCGCGGGCTAGATAATCGCCCGATGAAACGTCTGGCGATCTGGATATTCTACGTCATCGGCGCGCTCGCGATCTGTTACCTCGCGCTTTACGCCTATTTGACCTTCACCGGGCACCAGCTGCGGCCGGGCAAGCCGATCCAGATCTACCGCAGTCCGGACGGGCCGGATTATTCGTGAGCCGCCGCTGCAGCCCTTGACGTCATTGCGAGGAGCGTCAGCGACAAAACAATCCAGAACACGCGCATAGCCATGGATTGCTTCGCCGGCGCTTCGCAATGACTGCGCTAAAGCCCTTTAACCCGCCGCCGCCATCCGGCCGTATTCGCTTCCTGCAGGCGGCGTGATCGGCAGGCCGCCATCGGCATATTCGTTGAGCTTGTTGCGCAGGGTGCGGATCGAGATGCCGAGGATATTGGCGGCGTGGGTGCGATTGCCGAGGCAGTGCTTGAGCGTCTCCAGGATCAGGTCGCGCTCGACATCGGCCACGGTGCGGCCGACCAGAGCGCGGGTGACCTGCTCGGCGGCGAGCGTGGCGTGGGCAACCGCGGGCACGGTCCTGGCGATATCGAGGCGGTCGCCGTCCGGGGAGAGGATCGCCTCGGGACCGATCTCGTCGCCTTGCGCCATCAACACCGCGCGATGGATCGTGTTTTCGAGCTCGCGGACATTGCCCGGCCAGCGGTTGGTGGTGAGCACCCGCCGGGCCTCGGCCGACAGCGGCCGCGCCGGTACGCCGTTGGCGTCGGCGTATTTCTTGGCGAAATGCTGCGCCAGTTCGAGGATGTCGGCCGGGCGGTCGCGCAGCGGCGGAATCTTGAGGTTGACGACGTTGAGGCGGAACAACAGGTCCTCGCGGAACGTGCCCTCGCGCACCGCGTCGGCCAGATTGCGGTTCGAGGTCGCGATGATGCGGATGTCGACCGGCACCGGCCTGGTGCCGCCGACGCGGTCGATCACGCGTTCCTGGATCGCGCGCAGCAATTTCGATTGCAGGCGGACGTCCATCTCGGAAATTTCGTCGAGCAGCAAGGTGCCGCCGGTGGCTTCCTCGAATTTGCCGATACGGCGGGCGATCGCGCCGGTGAACGCGCCCTTCTCATGACCGAACAACTCGGATTCCAGCAGATGCTCCGGGATCGCGGCACAGTTGATCGAGATGAACGGCCGCTTGGCGCGGCTGGAGCGGGAATGGACGTAGCGTGCCAGCACTTCCTTGCCGGTACCGGATTCGCCGGTGATCATGATCGAGGCATCGGAGCCGGCGACCTGCTGCGCCAGCTTGATCACCTTTGCCATCGCCTCATCGCGATAGACCAGATCGCGGGAATCATTGGCGACGGCGGCGAGCACCGCGGCGATCAGCTCAGGCTCGGGCGGCAGCGGGATATATTCCTTGGCGCCGGCGTGGATCGCTGCCACCGCAGCGCGAGCGTCGCTGGAGATGCCGCAGGCCACGATCGGCACGTGGATGTGTTCGGCCTCGAGCCGCATCACCAGATCGCGGATGTCGAGGGAGACATCGACCAGCAGGAGGTCGGCGCCCTTGCCGCCGCGCAACACGCGCATCGCCTGTTCGTTGTCCTCCGCATGGGTCACCGAGGCGCCGTTTTCCATCGCGATCTTGGTAGCTGCGGTAAGCTGGCCCTTCAATGTGCCAACGATGAGAAGCCGCATGGTGATCTCCTGTCCGTCTGTCGGCGCGGATGCTGCGCCAAATCGTTAAAAGAAATTCCTAGGCGCGTTCCGCCTTGATGATTTCCGTCATGGTTACGCCAAGCTTGTCTTCCACCAGCACAACTTCGCCTCGCGCCACCAGCCGGTTGTTGACGTAGATGTCGATGGATTCGCCGACGCGGCGGTCGAGTTCGAGCACGGTGCCGGGGCCGAGTTTCAAGAGTTGGCCGACGTCCATCTTGGAGCGGCCGAGCACGGCCGAAACCTGGACCGGCACGTCGAACACGGCTTCGAGATCGGCGGCAACGCGGGAGGCGTTTTCGTCCTCATTGTACCCGATGTCGCCGATCGGCGGTGCGTCGGCGCCGTTGAGATCGGGAAGCGGGACTTGTCCGTCGGTATCGCTCATCGCCCAGTCCTCATGGCTCAGTCCTCATGGCCGCTTGCCGCGGGACGCCATATAGCGTCCGACAAGTTCGTTGATCTTGGCATCGATGGAAGCGCGCTCCAGCACGACGCCGCCATCGGCCCATTCGATCTTGCAGTCACCATTGGCGACCGAAGGCTCGGCCAGGATCACCAGGCGCCCCTCGAAACCGCTTTGCTTGGCGAGTTTTTCGATCCGCTCGCGGGCTCCCTCGTAAAGGGCATCGTTGATCCGGACCACCAGATGCGGAGTCGAGACTAGGTGCGAAAAACATTCGCGGATGAGGCCTGTGATTTCCGCCAGCGGCTCGCTCGCAACCAGTTCGCTGCACAGCTTGCGCGCCACCGCGACCGCGACGTCGACCGCCTCGGTCTCCATCCGCGTTTCGATGCCGGCGAAGCGGCTTGCGATATTCTTGATGGCGACGTTGATTTCCTCGAGCGCCAGCGCGGCACGGCGGTCGCTTTCGGCCTTCGCCTCGCGCTGGCCGGCGGCGAAACCGTCGCGATGGGCGCGCGCTTCGGCAGCGGCGACCTTCTGCGCGATTTCCGCCTGGGTCGCGGCTTTTTCGCGCGCCTTGTCCGGCGCCGAGAAGTCCATATCGAACATGAATTTTGCGGGCGCGGCCATCAATACACCAGTTCGTCGTCGGCGCGGTTCTTGGTCAGCATGATTTCGCCCTTGGCGGCGAGGTCCTTGGCGAGATTGACGAGCAGCGCCTGGGCCTCGTCGACATCGCGCAGCCGGACCGGTCCCATCGCGGCCATGTCGTCGAGCAGCATCTTGCCGGCGCGCGAGGACATGTTGCCGAGGAAGAAGGCCCGGACCTCCTCGTTGGCGCTCTTCAGCGCGATGGCGAGCTTGTCCTTGTCGACGTTGCGCATCAGCGTCTGAGCCGAGCCCGCGTCGAGCTTGATAAGGTCGTCGAAGGTGAACATCAGCGCCTTGATGCGCTCTGCGGATTCGCGGTTCTCTTCTTCGAGCGAGGTGAGAAAGCGGGTTTCGGTCTGGCGGTCGAAATTGTTGAAGATTTCCGCCATCACCTCATGGGCGTCGCGGCGGCGGGTCTGCGACAGGTTCGACATGAACTCGGTGCGCAGCGTCTGCTCGACGCGCTCGATCACTTCCTTCTGCACCGCTTCCATCCGCAGCATGCGGCCAACCACGTCGAGCGCCATGTCCTCAGGCAGGATCGCCAGCACGCGCGCGGCATGCTCCGGTTTCAGCTTCGACAGCACCACGGCGATGGTCTGCGGATATTCGTTCTTGAGGTAGTTCGCCAGCACTTCTTCCTGGACGTTGGAGAGCTTCTCCCACATGTTGCGGCCGGCAGGACCGCGGATCTCGTCCATGATGCCGTTGACGCGGTCGGGCGGCAGATATTGCTGCAGCAGCCGCTCGGTGCCGTCGAACGTCCCCATCAGCGCGCCGGAAGCCGACATCCGCGATACGAATTCCAGCAACAGCTCCTCGACCAGATCGGCTTCGACGGTGCCGAGCGTCGACATCGCCATCGACAATTCGCGCACCTCGTCGTCGTCGAGCAGCGACCAGACCTTGCCGCCATATTGTTCGCCGAGCGCCAGCATCAGGATCGCCGCGCGCTTCGGCCCACTCATCGGCGGTCCCTTCTGCCTGTTGCCCTGACGGGTCGCCAGCGTCGCAAGGACGCTGTTGATGTCGCTGGCATTAGCGGTTTGCGCGGGGAGGGCCATTTCAGTTCGCTGCCTCCGTCAGCCACTGCCGGACAATAGAGGCGGTTTCGTTCGGGTTGCGCTCGACCAGTTCGCCGACGCGGTGCATGGTCTGGGCGTGGAGCTGGCCCTGGACCTGCGCGACGTCGACCGCGGTATTGGTGGGCACCAGGCTCTGCGCGGGAGCGGGTTCAGGCAGCACCGGCAGCGGTTCCGGAGCGGCGGGGATCACCTCGGACGCCAGGATGCGGCGGACCAGCGGCCGGATCACCATGAACAGAACCACCAGGCTGAGCAGCGTCAGCACGCCCAGCTCGATGAAGTACATCACATCGTCCTTGGTGAATTGCAGCATGCCGAGCAGGCCGGTCGGCTCGTTGAACGGACCGACTACCGGTGGTTCAGCGAATTTGAGGTTCACGACCTCGACCTGGTCACCGCGCTTCTGGTCAAAGCCGATCGCCGAGCGCACTAGCGTCGCGATGCGATCCAGCTCTTCCTTGCTGCGCTCCTTGTAGACCATCTCGCCTTTGTCATTCTTGACGTAGCTGCCGTCGACGAGCACGGCGACCGAGATCCGGTTGACCCGCCCGGCCTCGGTCACCTCGGTCTTGGTAGTGTGCGAGATTTCGTAATTGTTGGTCTCTTCGGTTTTCTTGGTCTCGTCGCGCGCGGGATTTTGGTTGTCCTGGCGCTGATTGCCCGGCAGTTCGTTGTTGACGGTGACCTGGCCGTTATTTTCGGCGGTCGACGAGGATTCCTCGCGAGTCTGGCTCGAGCGCAGCACCCGGCCATCCGGATCGAAGCTGTCCGAGGTCTGGGTGATCTTGTTGTAGTCGAAATCCGCCGATAGCTCGACGCGGGCGCGGCCGGCGCCGACCACCGAGGAGACGATCGATTCGATCTGGCCGCGCAGCCGCTTTTCGAAGGCAGCGCGGCGCTCGTCGCCGACCACGTTTTCGTTGTCGCCGGCCTCGCCATCGGCGAGGAGCTGGCCGTTTTCATCGACAATCGACACCCGCTGCGGCTTCAGCCCGGTGACGGCGGAAGCGACAAGATGACGGATCGCCCGAATCTGCTGCGGTTCAAGCGAGCCGCGGACACGCAGGACGATCGAGGCCGACGGCTCCGGTGCCTCGCGCGAAAACAGCGGCCGGTCCGGCAGCACCAGATGGACCCGGGCGTCCTGGATGCGGTCGATCGAGCGGATGGTGCGGGCGAGTTCGCCCTCCAGCGCGCGCAGATGATTGATGTTCTGGACGAAGCTGGTGGTGCCGAGTGCGTCGGATTTATCGAAAATTTCGTAGCCGACGCCGCCGCCCTTGGGCAGCCCGCCCTCGGCCAGATTCATGCGCAGCCGGGTGACCTTGTCCTTCGGCACCATGATCACGGCGCCGTCATTGCGCAATTCGTAAGGGATGGCCTGGCGTTCCAGTTCCTTGATGATGGCGGCGGAGTCGTCCAGGCTGAGATCGGTAAACAGGGTGGTCATCTGCGGCGTGGTCACGCGCATGATGACGAAGGCAAAGAAGCCGATCAGTGCGGCCGTGACCGCAACCATCGCCATCAACCGAGAGGCGCCAAGCCCCTTTAGAAAGTCCAGCAGACTCTGCAAGCAACTGCCCCTGAGATTCGGCGCCGCAATCGACTGGGCAATTATTGCCTAGGTGATGGTTTCCATATGGTTAACGACGGTTAACAGGGAGAGCGAAATGGGGGCGCGAAGCTGAAATATGAAAAAGATCGGCCTCGCGGAGCGAGGCCGATCTTCATCAAATTCGATTGGTCTTGGACGGCTTTTATTGACGATATTGCTGAATGCGGGTGGTGCGGAGCCCCGCTAGACCATGCTGGTCGATGGAAAATTGCCAGGAAAGGAATTCGTCGACCGTCAGGGTATACCGGCTGCAAGCCTCCTCCAGGGAGAGCAGGCCGCCACGGACTGCGGCAACGACTTCAGCCTTCCGGCGAATGACCCACCGTTTGGTTCCGGGCGCGGGCAGATCCGCAATGGTAAGCGGGCTGCCGTCGGGCCCGATGACGTATTTCACCCTCGGGCGATGGGGTTCTGTCATGGTGTACTCACAAACTCTTAACCACTGAACTCACCCCGCCAATCTACGCGCGGCGGCTTAAAATTTGCCTAAGCCCAAGGCTTCAATACGAATCTCCTTGAAAATGCCGTGACGATACCTTCCGGGCGCTGCTGCGGGCCGAAGGCCGTTCCGATGGTCCCTTAGCTGCTGCTGCTGTTGCTCGAGTTCACGATGCTCTGGACCTGGCTCAACGTATAGGACTGGCCGTTGATCCAGAGCAGCGGGGGCGATTGGGTGAGATCAACCGAGTTGACCGTGCCCTCGATCGAGGTGGTGACCGCCACATTGTTGCCGGAGGAGTCCTTGGCGGTAGCCGTCATCGTGTAACTGCCGTCGGGGTATTGTGTGCCGTCATTGCCCAGGCCGTTCCAGATGAAGGGCTGGTCGTCCCCGGCGCTCACGCTGTAATTGCCGCTGTAGACGGTGGCGCCGGTGCTGTTGGTGATGGTGACCGAGAGCGTCGAATTGGAGGGGATATTCAGCAGCCAGCCGGCCTGGCTGTTGGACATCGGCGCGGTGGCGCCGGAGACCACGGCGGTCTTGCCGACATAGTCCAGCGCCTGGCTCGACGCCGTGGTCTGCTGCAGCGAGATCAGCGTCGACAACGAGTCGTTGGTGTTGAGCTGTTCCTGAACGCCGGCGAATTCAACGAGCTGCTGGGTGAACTGGTTGGTGTCGAGCGGATCGAGCGGGTTCTGGTTCTGCAGCTGCGTGGTCAGCAATTCCAGGAAGCTTTGGAAGTTGCCGGCGATCTGCTGCGAGGCCATCGCATTGGTGGCAGAAGCGGAGTTGGACGATGATGACGAAGATGCCGGGGTCGTTCCCGAGACGATTGGGCTTGCTGTTGTGGCTGACATGTCTGTCTCCTCAAACTCTGATGTCCACGCCGCCGGCGGACCCGATCATGCGGCCATAGCTTCGCCCGGCGGTGGTCGAAGGTGTGGCGTCGTCGTTGTTGATGACCAGCCGCTGCGCGTTACGGTTGCTGCCGTTGTCGTTGTTCTGACCGGAAGACGATTGGTCGCGCAGGCTGAATTGCAGGCCGCCGTCACCGGTCTTGAAGCCGGCGTCGTTCAGGGCGCGCTGTAATTGCGGCGCATCCTGCTGCAGCATCGATAGCGTTTCGGGTTTTTCGACCGTCAGATGCGAGGTCATCTGGCCGTTGCTGTCGACATTGATGCGAACATCGATGCGGCCGAGATCGGCCGGATCGAGCCGGATCTCAAAACTGCTCTTGCCGTTCTTGGCTGACGCGGCGATCTCCAGCGCAAGCCCGCTCAACGGCACCGCCCCATGGGACGCTGCGGTGACGCTGACCGATCCCGCTGAGCCGATGCTGGCGGCCGTGGCGGCTGCAGGAAGCGGGGTCTGGATGTTGTTCGCCATCTGGGCGCTGTTGTCGACGGTATTGGTCGATGCATGATCCGCGGCAGCGGTTGCGGAATGGCCGTGATCTGCAGCCGTGGCCGCCGTCGCGATGGTTGAAGCAGGCGTAGAGACCGAAGCATCCGCCTTCGTTCCATCGGCGCCGCTGCCTGCGTTGTCCTGCTTGCCTGCAGCCGCGTTTTGCTGTGCGGCGGCTGTGGTGGTGTCGGTATTTCCCGATGCGTTGCCGGAATTGTCGGACGCCGCAGGTGCTGTCTGCGATTGCGCCGTGGCCGATGACTTGGCGCCAGCAGCTTTCGGCGCCGTCGTGGTGGTGGTCGGAACGACGGGTGTCGGTGTTGCCGTTGCAACTGTCGTAGCGCTGATATCGGGAGTGCCCTGTATGCCGGTCTGCACCGTTGCCTGCGGCTTGGTCGGTCCCGAGGCAGTTCCGGTGGTCGCCGGCTGTGTTGTGCCGTTCGCGTCCGTGCTGCCCGTTGTGGTCGCTGCCGTGTCGGTTGTCGCCGGGCTGCCAGCCGCATCGGCCTGCGCCGCTGCTGAGGTTGCCGCTGCCGACTGGCTGGCCGCCGCCATGGCTGCCGCCGCGATCGCGAGCGGTGCCGTACCAGAGCCGCCTGTCGGTGTGGGCGCCGTAGGCGTGCCCGTCGCGGTCACCGTGACGGGAAGCATAACCGCAATCGCCGATGGCACGATGCCGGTGGTGCCATCCGATGGGCTGACGGTCGAACCGCCTGTGGAATCCGTCGTCGAGCCGTCCGCGGATGACGGCTGCGACGACGACGTCGAAGAATCGTCCTTGGAGCTTGCGGACTTGGCCCGGGAATGCCGGGCCCCATCCTTGTTGCTGGCCTGGCTGGTGCTGTCGGCGTTGGAAGCCGGTCCGGCATTGCCGTTCTGATTGCTCGAATCGTCGGTGCGGTTGTCGTTGGCCCGCTGGTTGGCCGACGCCGTGCTTTGCCATCGATTGTTGCTGGCGGCTGAATTGTTGTCGTTCCAGTTTGGCTGGGCAGATTGCTGACTCTGGAACTGGAACGAAGATGGAGCTTGAGCAGCCGCATTGCTGGCGTCGGCAGCGGCGTTGCTGTCGACCAGGCTGGCAAAAACATCATTCCCAGGCGATTGATCGGCTGCCGACCGCGCCAGTCTTGGCGCCGTGTTCTGAAAGGACACGTTTGACGCTGCTTCTGACGTGACACTCTGCACGGACGGCCTCTCGCAATCGAACCCGGCTCTCGTTCAGCAAGGACCGGGCCAGCTTGAGAGGCCAAAATTATCATTACATATCAATATCTTATATTTATGGCTCTCGCGCCGGGCCGGAACCGCACGGCAGCCCTTTCCGGCCGGCGGCAAGATTTGCCGTTTGGAGTTGGCCTAAATTGGACCGGGCGTGATTGCCTCGCGGGAATGCGGCCTATATTAAAGACACGCTTTTCAACCGTTCCGGCAGGCTTTTGCACTGTCTGGAACCGGCCGCCGTGACACGCCAGCCACGGTGGCACCGATGACCGGAACCCATGCGCAACAGTCTGGACCTTGAAGGCCGTCCGCAGGATACGAGGGTCGTGGTCGCCATGTCCGGCGGCGTCGATTCATCGGCGACGGCTGCGTTGTTGAAGTCGGAAGGCTATGACGTCGTTGGCATCACGCTGCAGCTTTACGACCATGGCGCGGCGACCCATCGCAAGGGCGCCTGCTGCGCCGGCCAGGACATCCACGACGCCCGCGACGTCGCGGCGCGGATCGGCATTCCGCATTACGTGCTGGACTATGAGAGCCGCTTCCGCGAGTCGGTGATCGAGAGCTTTGCCGACAGCTACGCCTCGGGCCAGACGCCGGTGCCCTGTATCGAATGCAACCGTTCGGTCAAGTTTCACGATCTGCTCAAGACCGCCCGAGAGCTTGGCGCCTCCGCGCTCGCCACCGGCCATTATGTTGCCTCGCGCCGCAAGGCCGACGGCTCGCGCGCATTGCTGTGTGCGGCTGATGCCGACCGCGACCAGAGCTACTTCCTGTTCGCGACCACGCAGGAGCAGCTCGATTATCTGCGCTTTCCGCTGGGCGACATGACCAAGGCCGAGACCCGCGAACTGGCGCGGCGCTTTGGGCTTGCGGTTGCCGACAAGCATGACAGCCAGGACATCTGCTTCGTGCCGACCGGCCGCTATACCGACATCATCGGCCGGCTGCGGCCGAATGCGCTGGAGCCGGGTGACATCGTCGATCTCGACGGCAATGTGATCGGCCGGCATCAGGGCATCGTTCATTTCACCGTGGGCCAGCGCAAGGGTCTGGGGATCGCTTCCGGCGCGCCGCTTTACGTCGTGAAGCTCGATGCGGCGACCCGGCGTGTCGTGGCCGGTCCGCGCGAGGCGTTGCGGATGGACCGCATCGTGCTGCGCGACATCAACTGGATCGGCGACGGCACGATCGATCGCGCGGTCGGCAACGGCCTGGAGATTTTCGTGCGCGTGCGCTCGACCCGGGCGCCGCAGCCGGCCTGGCTGCGTGCGGTCAATGGCGGCTATGAGGTCGAACTGGTCGCCGGCGAGGAGGGCGTGTCGCCCGGCCAGGCCTGCGTATTCTACGACGGGCCTTCGGGGCAAGCCCGTGTGCTCGGCGGCGGCTTCATCCAGAGCGCCACAGCCAGCCGCACGATGGCGAAGCCAGCCGAGAAGCCGCTGGTCGAGGCGATGCGCGGATAGATCGACAGGCGGGGGCATGGCTGCAGATATCGACCGTGCAGGGGTCGAAAAGGCGTATGGGCGCTGGGCGCCGGTCTATGATCTCGTATTCGGCAAGGTGTTCGACCACGGCCGCCAGTCGACCATCGCGGAAGCGAACCGGATCGGCGGCCGGATTCTCGATGTCGGCGTCGGCACCGGCCTGTCGCTGTCGGACTATGCGCCGGGCACGAAGATATGCGGCGTCGACATTTCCGAGCCGATGTTGCGCCGGGCGCAGCAGCGCGTGCGCGAGCTCAAGCTTGCCAATGTCGAGACGCTCGCGGTGATGGATGCAAAGCATCTCGCCTTCCCGGATTCGTTCTTCGATGCGGTGGTGGCGCAATATGTCATCACTGCGGTGCCCGATCCGGAAGCCACGCTCGACGATTTCATTCGTGTGCTGAAGCCGGGAGGCGAACTGATCCTGGTCAATCACATCGGCGCGGAGAGCGGACCGCGCCGCGCCTTCGAACTGGCGTTCGCGCCGCTGGCGCGGCGGCTCGGCTGGCGGCCGGAATTTCCCTGGAAGCGGCTCACCGACTGGGCCGCCAAACATGGCGGCGTCAGCCTCGCCGAACGGCGGCCGATGCCGCCGCTCGGGCATTTTTCGCTGATTCGTTACCGCAAATCCTGAAGCAGGCCGCACCGTTTTCGGGCGAAAGCCGGCCCCGGATTTGGATAGCCGGATGGAAATGCCGGTCTGCGTGAAGGAACGCCTCAAAAACACGAATCCGAGGCCGATTCTGATTTGATCAGAACCATGAGCACTTTAGGGAACATCCGGCGATGCCGGCGGTTTTCTCCGCATGCAGATCAAATCTTCATTGCTGTTGTCGAGTGTGCTGGTGGCTGCAGCCGGCGCGGTGAGCGCACAAGCGCCCCCTGCGCCGGCGACGCCGCCGGCCCAGACCGCGCCACCATCGCCCGATCGTGCCAATGGCTGCACGCCGACCCAAACCACCCCGCAGGGGAACGTGACCCCGGAGGGCGGCGTAACCACCGGCCAAAGCCACGAGCCGTTGGGCGATAAATTAGCGAAGTCCGACGGCGTGCTGTGCCCGCCATCCGGTGTTGACCCCGCAATGCGAGCGCCGGCGCCCAATGAAGGCAGCACTCCGGTGATCCCGCCGCCTGGCAGCCCTGGCGGCAATCCGAATGTCCGCCCGAAGTGAGCCGCTCAATAGGGTCATCGGGAGGCGGCTTGAGCGGGCAGGTTTTACCGGCGGGCTTTGCTTGACAGCTCCTTGACCGGCTCCTTATATGCGACCGCATTC
This sequence comes from Bradyrhizobium sp., assembly GCA_035547995.1. Classification (GTDB taxonomy): domain Bacteria; phylum Pseudomonadota; class Alphaproteobacteria; order Rhizobiales; family Xanthobacteraceae; genus Bradyrhizobium. The sequence continues at coordinate 132,866 of DASZTN010000012.1, forward strand.
GCATGCTGTGGCCGATGTGCCGCAGGTCTGCCGTGGCGGGGTAGCTCAGCTGGTTAGAGCACGGGAATCATAATCCTGGGGTCGGGGGTTCGAGTCCCTCCCCCGCTACCACTAGCCCCCACCCACAGAACGCCTCAAGAACGGAGCGCCTAGCAGCTCTTGGAGGCGGCCTTTAATCTCGACATCGAACGCACCTTTTACGTCCGATTCGGCATGCACGATGACGCTGTGTATCAGCCGCCGTAAGGGCGCGATCAGCTCAGGGCGTTCAGACGCCTCTGGGTCATCAAGTGCTGCGCGCATAATCTGAACGTCCGCCAAGTAGTTCTGAACCGCTGCCGGATGCAGCGCCACGGCCTTGCCCTTGTCGTTCGCTGCGGCGAGCTTCTCTTCGACTGACAGCCGTTCAGCCTCTAAGGCTTTCAGCTTCGGCCCGATCACTTCGGCGGGAGCGGTGCCTTCGGCGATGGCGTCGACAAGGCGCTCTGTCTCCCGCTTGATCGTTCCGAGTCGAGCTTCGAGCTTGCCGTGATCCGCGAGGACCGCGGCGGGGTGTCAATCGGCGCGCAAATTGGCGCACTAGATTGATCGGGAGGCCAGCGGCGCGTTGTGCTGAACCAAATATTTGAGTGGCTCGTCTAGACTATTGCACGCTGTGTCATGGACGAGCGTTTCGTTCATCGGCAGCGCCCTAAGCGTTTGACGATCATTGACGTGAGAAATGCTTGCCTTGGCCGGAAGCCAGCAACACAACTGCGAATAGCGATCGGGAGTATTTCGTTAAGGAACCTTCCTTTCATGCGCTATCCCAAGAACTTTGGCAGGCGAAAAGGTACTGCGGATTTGCACGTACAATTATCTTCCCACGGCGTAGCCTTGCATGCCCCGAGGATTGGCTCCGCCATAGAGCTGGCCATCGGCTTCGCGCCTTGCAGCGCTAAGCCGGCCCTCGGACCAATCCGCTCCCTTCTCCGCTTTGTGGCCCCGCCGCAGCAGGTCGGAGAGCACCGCATCTCGGTAGCGGCCTTCAATGACCAACTTCCCCGGGGCCGAAAGACGAGGCCAGAAGCTGCTCGGCCAATGCTCGCTGTGGAAGCTGGGCATGTCGATGGCCTGCTGTATGCCGAAACCGTGCTCCACCATGCGTATAAAGAACGTCAGCGACCACTGGTCTTGCTGTTCGCCGCCTGGCGTGCCGAAGGCCATCCACGGAACACCATCCCTGAGGGCGAAAGAGGGAGTAAGTGTGGTGCGAGGTCGTTTTTTGGGGGCGAGACTGTTCGGAACGCCGGGTGTGAGCGAGAACATCTGCCCACGCGTCGAGATGCAGAAGCCGAGTTCGGGGATGACGGGTGAGGATTGCAGCCATCCGCCAGATGGCGTGGCGCTAACCATGTTGCCCCAACGATCGATGACATCAAGGTGGCATGTATCCCCGGATTTTACCCCGGGCTTGAGCAATGTCGGCTCGCCAGCTCCGGCTGCACCCGCCTTCTCCAACTGAATCCGTCGCGGCTCAATGAAGGGCGTGAATCCGGGGACGCTCCCGGGCCTCAGATCCAGCGAAGCCTCTCGCGTTACCTGCTTCACTCGTGCTTTGTTGTAGTCGTCCGCCAGCAGCTGCGAAAGCGGTACCTCGGTGAAGTCAGGATCGCCATAGTAGGCCTCCCGGTCAGCGAAGGCGAGCTTGGCGCATTCCACTATCGTATGGATAAACTCACTGCCCAGCGGATCCATCGCGGCAAGATCAAAATGCTTCAGCAGCGCCAGCTGCTGCAGAAAGACCGGTCCCTGGCTCCACGACCCACATTTCAGCACAGTATAGTTGCGGTACTCATAGTTCAGCGGCGCTTCGATGCGGGCCGACCAGGACGCCAAATCGTCGGCGCGCAGCAAACCCGGATTGCGGCGCTCGGAGACGTCCATCAAGTGTTGAGTCGAATAGAAGTGATCGACCGCCTCAGCGATGAAGCCGTTGTACCAAGCGCGCCGTGCGGCATCGATCCGCGCGTCACGATTGGGTACGCGCCGAGTCTCTCGAAGAATGCGTTCCCACGTTGCCGCGAGTGCCGGTTGCGCCAACAGGCTACCGGGCTTCGGAATGTTGCCATTGGGCAGGAACACGGCCGCCGAGCTCGGCCAGTGCTGATCGAACAGCATGCGTACGCCGGCTATCGCTTCACTGATGGCAGGCAAGACCGGAATGCCGCGCAAAGCATAGTTGATGGCGTAGGCCAGAACATCGGCGATCTCCCAAGTGCCAAAGTCGCGCAGCATCAGGCACCAAGCATCGAACGAACCTGGTACGACTGCGGGCAAAAGACCCGTGGCTGGAACAAGATCTAATTCGAGCTTACGAAACGCATCGATGGTCGCCGCTTGTGGTGCGGGTCCCTGACCGCAGATGACATGCTGGCGACCAGTCGCGGCATAATGGATGATGATCGGCACGTCGCCGCCGGGTCCGTTGAGGTGCGGCTCGGCGACCTGCAAGGTGAAGCCGGCTGCGGCCGCCGCGTCGAAGGCGTTTCCGCCTCGCTCGAGCACGGCCATGGCGACCTGACTGCCGATCCAGTGTGTGCTGCAGGCCATACCATTTGTGCCGGCGATTTCCGGCCGCGTGGTGAACATAGCAACACTCTCTTTCGTGCCAAGGTTGCGGCAGAAGCGCCGCAAATGACGCTAAAACTCCCCTATGACCTGCGTCCAGACCAATTGATGAATGGTATGGCACAAAGAATGCAAGTGGTCTTTGCGCGCCATCATCTGGGTCCGCAGATTATCCGCGCTCAGATCCGGAAAGATCACCGGAGAAAGGCGCTCTCGAAGACACGTGAAAGGAAAGGCCATGGCACCTGCGCGCATCGAAGATGGTCAGCGGTTCGCGATCGGCCCCTATCGGGGATATGAGCAACGCGACGTGCCCGATCCGGATTGGGATTTAGTGCGGACAGGCCCCGGCACTAAAATGGGCGAATATTTTCGGCGCTTCTGGCAGCCGGTCTGCTTTTCCTCTCAGCTCACCGAATTGCCCCGTCTCGTGCGTATCCTCGGCGAGGATCTGGTTGCGTTTCGCGACAAGCGTGGCCGTGTCGGCGTGGTCGCGAAGCATTGCTGTCACCGTGGCACTTCGCTTGAATACGGGCGCGTTGAAGAATGTGGTATCCGCTGCTGCTATCACGGCTGGTTGTTCGACGTGGACGGCAGCGTGCTCGATACGCCAGGCGAGCCGGCCAACAGCCGACTGAAGAAAGCGGTGTTTCAGGGCGCCTATCCCGCCCTCGAATATAACGGCCTTGTTCATGTCTATATGGGACCGCTCGAGCTGAAGCCGGAATTTCCGGAATTCGACGTGTTTCACGTTCCCGGTCTGAAATTCTACCCATCCTCGGTCCTGCATTCTAACAACTGGTTGCAGAGCTACGAAAACAACATGGATCCGTTCCACGGCCAGTTCTTGCATACGCGCATTTCGCCTCACTTCGGCGACCACTATTTTGTCCTGCCCCTCGTCGAGTGGAAGGTGACGGAGGATGGCAAGGGGATTTTCTATTCCGCCGCCCGGCGGGTGGACGATGACCGGCTTTGGATCCGTCTCTTTCACTGCATGTTCCCCAACTATGTCTTCGTCGCTTCGCTCTATGATCTGCAGCCGGAGAATCCGTTCTTCCAGCGTACCTTTTGGGCGCGCCGGGTTGTCCCGGTGGATGACGAGCACTGCATCTTCTTCAGCTGGCGTCTCGCCGCCGATGAGGGGGAGTTCTCAGGCGGAGACGTCAGCCGCAACGGCTGGAACTCGATCGACTTCGACGGCCAGGTAGAACAGGCGGACTACGAAACCAAGCAGCGCTTTCCCGGAGATTGGGAGGCTCAGACGGGGCAGCGCCCGATCGCCGTCCACAAGCTCGAAAATCTTGGCACTACCGACGCTGGTATCGTCAAGCTGCGTCAGGCGCTTCGCAAGATTCTGACCGGACAGGTGCCGGCGGCGCTGCCGCCCAATGGACCTGGTGCGCTCGGGACACGTCGCCCACACAATGTCTATTCGAGCAACAATACCCTGCGTATCAAGCGGCTCGCAGATGCGGAAGCGGAAGCCATGCAAAGCCGTGCGGTAAGCCGCGCGGTGGTGGAAGCGGTAGTGGAGGCTGACACACTGAGCTACGACGATCGCGTTGCCTTCATTAAGCGCCGCTTGGGCGAGATTGAGCAACGCCATGCCTGACGCGTTGAGGCCAAGACGCGGCACGGCCTTCGTGACAGGGGGGCGCCACGGGATTGGAGGTGCAACTGCGATTCACCTTGCTCGCGCTGGCTTTGATGTTGCGGTGCTGGACATAACGGAGGACGAGGACGCTGTTCGGACAATGAGCGAGGTCAAGACGGCGGGCTCATCCGGACTTTTCATCAAGGGCGACGTGGCCGATGTCGCCAGCCATGAAGGTTGGATCGAGTCGATCGCCTCGCGCCTTGGCCCGATCACCTGCCTCATCAACAATGCTGGCGTCAACGTGCCAAATCGCGGGGATATGCTGGAAGCGACACCAGAGAGCTTTGACCATGTGATTGGTGTCAATCTACGGGGCACCTTCTTCCTCACTCAAGCAGCGGCGCGGCATATGCTCGACACTTGCCGGGCGGGTATGCGTCAGACCATCGTCGTTATTAGCTCGGCTAACGCGGTCATGGTATCGCCGGAGAAGGCCGTCTACTGCCTCTCCAAATCCGCGTTGTCCATGCTTGCTCAACTTTTTGCCGCGCGCCTCGGTGCAGGCGGCATCGAAGTGTTCGAGATTCAACCCGGTCTGATCAAGACCCAGATGAACCGGGCGGTCTGGGAAACATACGGTACTGCCATCGCTGCTGGCGCTTCACTGATCCGCCGCTGGGGCACGCCGGATGACGTGGCCCAGGTTGCAACTGCGCTTGCCACCGGCGCATTGCCTTTCTCGACAGGAACCATGGTGCCCGTCGGTGGAGGCCTGCATGTCCACCGCTTGTGAACCCCGAGCAAGAAACTTTTGGAGGAGAAAAATGACGAAGCATGTTTCACAGATTGGCGCAAGGCCTATGCCGCTGAAGCAGTTGCCGCTGCGTTTGCACCACCACGCCATCGTCGTGCGCGATCAGGCGTCGACCCGGCATTTTATGGAGGATATTCTTGGCCTGCCTCTGGTCGCCACCTGGATCGAGTCCACCAAGATGCCGGAGGCGGAGGAACCCATCGCCTATTGCCACACCTTCTTCGCGCTCGCCGACGGCAGTTGCATCGCGTTTTTTCAATTTGACAATCCCGAGTATGAGCGGCGAGTGCTTCCTAACGGTGGTCCGGAGATTCCACGATTCGACCACATCGCTATTAAGTCGACCCGCGCCACCATCGAGGAGGTTGCCCGACGGCTCGAGGCGGCGGGCGTGAAGTACCGGGTCACTAATCATGGTTACTGCAAGTCGATCTACGTGACGACGCCGGATGGACTGTATCTCGAATTCGCAGAAGATCCGCCCGACGCTGAGGAACTCAGCGCCAAGGCAAAGGCCAATGCCCATGCCGATCTCGATCGGTGGCTCGCCGGCGGAAGAGAGCCGAACAATCCCTATCGCAGTCGCGATTTTTGATTGCGCGCAGAAGTAACCTGATCGAGTGCGAGTCGAGGGCTGCGGCTCGCGCTTGAGCGGAAGTCATTTCACCATGACCACCCCCAACGTGTTGCAACTTCGTCTATGGTCCGTCGGTTATGCGGCCGAAGGCGTCATGCTTTTTGAATTCCGTTCGCCGGAAGGCCTTACGCTCCCGCCGTACACGCCGGGTGCCCACATCGACCTGTATCTCCCCAATGGCCTTGTGCGGCAATACTCGCTGGTGAATGACTATGCGACAGGAAATCGCTATGTGATCGCCGTTAAACGCAGTCCAGCGAGTACCGGCGGTTCGTGCTACATGCATGACCAACTGCGAGTGGGCACGCTCCTGCAGATCGGCACGCCTCGCAATCTGTTTCCACTCATAGAAAACGCGGAGAAATCCGTCTTCGTCGCCGGCGGCATCGGCATCAGTCCGATCTTTTCCATGATTCATCGCCTTGCCGCGCTGGGACGGAGTTGGGAACTCTACTATGCGCTGCGCAGGCGCGAGGATGCAGCGCTCTTCGGCGATCTTCCAACCTCGGGTACTGTTCACCTCCACGTCAGCACCGAGCGGTTCGGAGAACGGCTCGATGTCGCTGCGGTGGTACAGAATGCCGACCCCCAGGCCGAACTCTACTGCTGCGGCCCCAATGCGATGATTGACGATTTCGTCGGCGCAACGAAAGCTTGTGGTCGTTTGCCGGAACGTGTGCATGTCGAGTATTTCTCCGGCGCAGGACCCACCGAAGCGTCGGGATCCTTCAGCGTGGAGTTGGCCCGGTCGGGACGTGTCATCGCTGTGGCCGCCGGCGTCAGTATCGTCGAAGCCCTGCGCGAAGCCGGCATCGAGACCATGGTGTCGTGCGAAAAAGGCGTCTGCGGCGCGTGCGAGACGCGGGTACTCCGCGGCACTCCCGACCACCGTGATCTCATTCTCACTGAGGAAGAACGCAGCGAAGGCCAGCTGATGATGATCTGCTGCTCCCGCGCCAAGAGCGAGATGCTTGTTCTCGATCTTTGACTTCTTCGGTCGGTCCGAAAAATCGGGACGCACAGCCGACACCATTGTGATGCTAAAAAAGAGTGCGCAAGTGCTCGTAATTCCGCCGTTCGGTGACGCGTACGCTCCGTTTTTCGGCCATTTTGGATGGTTTTGCTGCAAATTTCACCGTCCTATCCCTGCAAACAGCCGGCTGCGGCATTCAAGTGCGCTATCGTTTGTTTGGCACGTTCATTGCGTCATCGAGCTTTGCCGGCGCTGGAGCTAGCCCGGAGCAAGTTCGAGGAATTATTACCATGCACGCTCCACAACATTCCGCATTTAGCAACAACAGCACATACAAAGCGGACTGGGCGGATCTCCTCGACTGGCGTTGTGACGAAAGTGATGTGCCCCTTTACCAGCAGGTCGCAGATTTCCTGCGCGATCGTATCATCGCCGGTATCATACCTTCGGGCAGCCGATTGCCGTCGACGCGTCAGCTCATGGAGCGGCTGGGTATTTCCCGCACCACGGTCATTACCGCCTATTCACAACTTCACGCTGACGGTTATGTAGTCTGCCGCGTTGGCTCGGGCACTTACGTCACGGAGGAGCCGGTGGATCGGCTTGCTGCGCGCAACTCTGCCGAAAATGAGGCCACTCCCGATCCTCCGTCGTCCGGCAGCGGGCTCTCCGACCGGGGTGAGCGGTACAACGCCATTAATCTCGACCAATTCGTGTTGGATAATGTACCCTTCAACACCGGCATGACACGGGTGGATGGACGCACGACGATGCAGTGGCAGCACCTGCTGCGGCGGCATCTTGCAGTCGAATCCGCCTACCAAGGCTATTCCACGCCGCAGGGTAGCCCGGAGATCCGTCAGGAGATCGCCCACTACGTCGGGGTTGCCCGCGGCATCCGATGCACGCCCGAGCAAGTCGTTCTCGTCGCCGGCTCTCAGCAGGCAATCGATCTCGCGATCAAGGTGCTGCTCGACCCGCCAGGGGGGGCGGTCTGGGTGGAAGAGCCCGGCTATCCGCTGACCCGCATTGCGTTGCAGACTGCGGGCATCACGCTTCATTCCATCCCGGTAGACGATGAGGGACTGTGTGTGGCCGAGGGCGTCGCCCGCTGCCCGCATGCACGAGCCGTGTTTGTAACTCCGTCCCACCAGTATCCGCTCGGCGTTTTGCTATCCATGCGCCGCCGCGCGGAACTCCTGGAATGGGCCGCTCGCTGCAACGCCTGGGTGATCGAGGACGATTACGATTCCGAGTTCCGGTACAATGGTCCCGCGTTGCCGGCCCTCAAGGGGCTCGATGAAGCTAGGCGCGTCGTTTACATCGGGACGTTCAGCAAGGTGCTACTGCCGGGATTACGCTACGGTTATATGGTGGTGCCACCGGAACTTGCGAAGGCCTTCACGGCAGCGCGATTCCTTGCAGACCGCCACTCGCCTGTTTTTCTTGAGCACGTTCTCGCCGATTTCATGCGAAGTGGTCATTTCGTCAGCCACATCCGCCGGATGCGCACGGAATACGCCAGCGCCCGTGATGCGCTCGTCAGCCTCCTCAAGACGCACGCCAGCGAGTATCTCGACGTAGAAGCACCAAATCAGGGGCTTCACCTCATCACTTATTTGCGCAACGGCCTGCCGGATACGCTGGTGGCCGAACAAGCAAGGCGCGCTGGCGTGATTGTGCGGCCGATCAGCCGGCTGTACGCTGGCAGTCCTGGCCGTCCCGGCCTTATGCTCGGTTTCGCGGGCTTTCCCGAAACCCGCATGCGCACCGCGGTCCAGCGGCTTGCCGCCGTGCTCAAAGTTCTCTCCCGAAAGTGAAACGAGCATCGACCGTGCACCGATGGCAATCGGTATTGAGCGTCGGCACGGATTGGTCCTTTTGGTTGATTCCACCCGCGCGCACCCTCACGGAAAGGTTGGCCGAGATCACTCGGAAAGCTTTCCAATTCTCAGCCGCACGGGGCCGATGATGACGGATTCGTTTGTTCGGAAGTTGCTCTATAGTTTGACAATACTGTTGGTCCCTCAGATCGCTTTGGGAACGGCAGCGGCCGCGCCGACGACCGTCAAGATCTGCGCAATATTGCCCACGTCCGGCCCGAACGCTGCTACGGGCATTGGCATGATGAATTCCATGGATCTCGCAGTAAAGCAGATCAACGCATCCGGCGATCTCGGAGATATCAAGCTTGAGCTCATGCCGCTTGATGACGGTTCGGAGCCCGCCATGGGCGTCGCGGCGGTGCTGCGTGCTGCGGCGGACCCCGAAGTGCTCGCCTGTTCGGCGCACTGGAATTCACCGGTCGCCCTGGCGACGCGAGACGTGTTCCACCGCAACGGCCTCGCCAATCTGACGCCGGCCTCCATCACCTGGAAGCTCACTGCCGAGCAGCCCGGCGACGAAATCTTTCGAATGGCTCCGCCCGATACCTGGCAGGTACGTATGGCAGCACGTTTCCCGATCGAAATGGGTAAGAAGACATTCTTCCTGATTGACGATAACACCCAGTACGGCAAGTCGCTCGTCGCTGAGATGGAAAAGAACGTTGTCGAACTCGGCGCAAAGAAGGTGGGTTCCGACAGCATTACGGTGGGCGAGAAGGACTTCACCGCCGTTCTGACGCGCGCAAAGAGCCTGTCGCCTGACTTCATCTTCTTCGGCGGCGTAACGACGGAATCCGCGCTGCTGCGCCAGCAGCAAATGCGCTTAGGCATAACCAGTCTGTATTACACGGGCTCGGGGACCATGTCGCCTACCTTTGTGTCGATCGCCGGGCCGGGCGCACAGGGGACTTACGCCTATTTCTACGGTCTACCCTATGCCGCATACCCCGGTGGCACGAAGTTCGTCCACGATTACGCTGCTGCAGGCTACGACAAGCCACATGAGACCTATGGGATTTGGTCTTATGCCGCGGTGGAGGTCCTCGCGCAGGCCATCAAGCGCGCCGCTGGCGCCGGCAATCTCACGCGACGCGGGATCATAGACGAGTTGAAGTCGCAAACATTCACGACTGTTCTCGGTAACGCCAGTTTCCCACCACCGGGCGACATCAAGGAGCGAAGCATGGGCTATTACACGGTCGAGGACGGTCAATGGATCATGACCCATGTTAGCGAAGATGGTGGAAAGATTGTCCCGCTCGAAAAGCCTGTCCCTCTCGAAGGGGCGGCCAAGTAGGGAGCTTCCGCCATGCTGAGCCAGCAACTGGTAAATGCTCTCGTGCTCGGCAGTATGTATGCCCTCATAGCCGCCGGCTTCACTTTGTATTTTGGCGTGTTGAATCTTATCAACATGGCCCACGGCGCTCTTTACATGCTGGGAGCCTTCGCGGCGATGACTGTGGGGCGTCTTCTGGCCCCGATGCAGCTGCCATCTGTGCTGGTGGTGCTGATCATGACGTTCGCTGCCGTGTCCATCGCCGGCGCTGCGGGTGTACTGATCGAGAAAGTCGCCGTTAAGCCACTGCGCCGAGCTCCGCCTCTCGTTTTCCTCATTACCTCTGTGGCGGTCTACATCATTATCGAGGAATTGGTCGTGCACTTTTATCCGGATGGTGCCAACCCTCAGGTGTTTCCGGATCCGTTCCGGCTGCGCAGCATCACTTTCGGCGACGCAGTGATCGGTTATGTGCAGATCTTCCTGATCGCCGTAGCTGCGGCAAGCATTGTGACACTGCACTGGATTATCACCCGTACCGACCTTGGTCGGGCCATTCGTGCGATCACCGCGGATGCCACCGGCGCCCGGATGATCGGTATCAATGTGGACGCCGTCGTCAGCCGTACTTTCTTCATAGGCTCGGGGCTTGCCGCCGTCGGCGGGATTATGGAAGGTATGAATTTCGGCTCTGCCATGTTCAACATGGGTTTCCTCGCATCCATCAAAGGCTTCGCCGCCGCTGTGATTGGCGGACTTGGCAACGTGTACGGGGCGCTTGTCGGGGGATATCTGCTCGCGTTGGCCGAGGTGCTTGTCTCGGGATACATCCCGGGAGGCGGAGCTTATAAGAACGTGTTCACGTTTGCTTTCTTAATCGTCTGCCTCGTTTTTCGACCGCAAGGAATTCTCGGACCTCAGGAAAGCCAGCGTTCATGAATAACGGCATTATGGCGACGAGCGTTGCTGCCCCTCCGCTTGATGAAGACGGCACGCCGCTGCCACGGCCGCTGTCACTGATGGTCGCTACGCTGATCCTTTGCAGCGGATTCGTGCTCGTCGTCTACGGCCTGAAGCAGACCGACGCCATGCATCTGGTCGGCCTGTTTTGCGCCACGGCTGTGCTCATCATGTGCGGGACAGCGATGATCGGGCATCTGCCGGTTCTGCGAGATACGCTGAAGCGCGAACGCACTTTTCTGCTCGCCGGCATTCTGGTTTGTACTTTGATCTATCCATTTCTCGCGAACGATCCTTATCAGTTGCACATGCTCGCCATCGGCGGCCTGTTTGCTCTTATGGCAATTGGACTCAACGTGAACGTTGGCTTTGCCGGCCTCGCCGATTTCGGCTACATCGCCTACTACGCCATCGGGGCCTACGCATCAGCACTGCTTAATGTGCGGCTTGGTCTTGATTTTTGGCTTTGCCTGCCGCTCGCTGCGGTCTTCACCTCGGCTCTCAGCATGTTGGTGGCGTTGCCGGCCGTCCGTGTTCGTGGTCACTACCTCGCGCTCGTTACTCTCGGCTTCTCGTTTATTGTGATCCAGCTGATCACAAACCTCGAGGTCCTGACGGGAGGAACACAAGGTGTATTCGGCATCGCGCCCCCGAGCCTGTTCGGCCACAGTTTCCAGCAACCTCTCAAACTCTTTGGTACTGCGCTGCCATATCAAGCGAATTTCTATTACTTGACCGTGGCGTTGCTCTGCTTGGCTGTCTTGGTATGCGGCCGGCTATCAGCCTCGCGCTGGGGCAGGGCCTGGCGCGCCATGCGAGCCGACGAGGTCGCCGCGAGCGCTGCCGGTCTCAACTTGATGAAGCTGAAGCTTATGGCTTTTGGTACCGGCTCGAGCTTTGGCGGAATTGCCGGAGCCTTGTACGCCCATATGATCGGCTATATCGATCCATCCTCGTTCCGGGTGATCGAATCGATGTTTCTTCTCGCCGTCGTTGCGATTGGCAATTGGCGTATCGGAGGAATTATCGTTTCAGCGGTTCTGTTTGCGATCCTGCCGGAGAAGTTGCGGGCGTTCGACGAATGGCGTCTGCTTATTTTCGGTGTGCTGCTGTTGATTGTAATGCTGGCACGTTCCAAGCGTATGTTGGCGACCGCGCATTGAGGCGAGCAATGCCACTACTCTCAATCCAAAATGTCAGTCGAGCGTTTTCCGGGCTCGTGGCGCTGAATGATGTCAGCTTTGACGTACATGCCAGCGAGGTCGTCGGGTTGATTGGCCCTAACGGCGCCGGCAAAACCACGATGATCAATCTGATTACTGGTCTCACTCCGCCTACCTCGGGTGACATCCTGTTGCGGGGGAGCTCGATCATCGGGATGAAGCCCCATCGGATAGCACGGCTCGGTATTGCCCGCACGTTCCAGCATATTCGCCTGTTCGAAGACATGTCGGTGCTGGAGAACGTGATGATCGGATTGGATACTTCGCTTTCCTCCGGTTACTTCGCGACTGCGGTCGGGCTGGGGTCGGTTCGGCGGGAGGAGGAGGCCGCCCGTGCCGAAGCCACCGCGTTGCTTGCCCGCCTTGACCCGGCGTTGCACGCCCGGCGCAACATGGCTGCGACGGCGTTGTCTTATGCCGACAAGAGGCGTGTTGAGATCGCTCGGGCACTTGCCATGAAACCTGCATTGCTGCTGTTGGACGAGCCGGCAGCCGGCATGGCTCCGCTGGAAATGCAAGGACTCGCGGAGGATTTGCGGCGTCTCAATACTGATGGCATGGCCGTCATCGTCATCGAACACAAGATGCGCCTCATCGAAGGCGTGACCCACAAAGTCGTGGTGCTCGACCATGGTCGCAAGATCTTCGAAGGCCCGTTCGATGGGCTACGCAAGGACGAGGATGTGGTCGGGGCTTATTTGGGGCGGCGTTATACCAATGCTGGTACTGCGGCATGTTGAGGCCGGCTATGGGCCGGCACGTGTGCTTCACGGCGTCTCGCTCAGGGTGGATGCGGGCGAGATTGTCTGTCTGCTCGGAAGCAACGGTGCGGGCAAGACGACGACCCTCCTCACCATTCTCGGTCTGCTCAAGCCCACTTCGGGTTCGGTGGAGTTTCTCGATCAGCAAATCGACGGCCTGGAAACGGCCGATATTGTGCGGCGGGGTATAGCCATCGTGCCGGAAGGGCGGCGTGTGTTCGGCAGCATGTCGGTCGAGGAAAACCTCAAGATCGCCGCCGCCGTATGCGGCCGTTCCGGTGCTGACCGCTCGAGCTACGAGATGGTGTTCGATCTGTTTCCCGATCTCGCAGGCCGCAAGCAACAACTCGCCGGCACCATGTCGGGCGGCCAGCAGCAAATGCTCGCCATCGCGCGGGCGCTTGTTACCGGTCCGCGGCTCATTCTCATGGACGAACCTTCGATGGGGCTGTCCCCGGTCATGGCTGAGAAGGTATTTGACATCATTAGCCGTATTTCCACGCGTGGAGTGGCCGTGCTTCTGGTGGAACAGAACGCCTATACCGCGCTCGACGTCGCGACGCGCGGTTATGTCATGCAGGCTGGCATGATTGTCCTTGAAAATGACGCCGAGAGGTTGCGCGAATCCGAGCTCGTGCGCGAAGCCTATCTTTGAGACCGGCAGATTGTCCCCACGTTGCAGTTTCTTACGAACGACTGAGGAAAGCGACCAAGGATAGGAGAAGGCCGGAAAACATGCTCGATTTGATTTTACGCGATGGACATGTATGGGATCCGTCGCAAGGAATCGACGCTCCAATGGACGTCGGCTTTGCGGATGGCAAGGTGGCTGCTCTCGCGCCCCACATCGACACATCTGCGCGACAGGAGAAGGATGTTCGCGGGCTGATCGTAGCGCCCGGGTTCATCGACATGCACACCCACGTCTATTGGGGGGCGACCTCCATCAGCATCCGTGGCGAAGATATTGCTCGGCGTGCTGCCGTCACGACGATGGTGGACGCTGGTAGCGCCGGGCCCGGCAACTTTGCAGGTCTAAGGCACTACGTGATCGAACGCTCGTCGCGCCGGACTCTTGCCTTCATTAATGTGGCGTATCCTGGGATCTTCGCTTACAGCCGGCCGGTGATGGTTGGCGAATGTTCGGACCTGCGGCTCATCGACCAGGCCGAGTGCGTGCGCGTGGTGGAGGAGAACCGCGATGTCATCGTCGGCATCAAGGTGCGCATTGGGAAGGTGGCTGGAGGAGATACCGGCTGCATACCACTCGATCTCGGCATCGAGGTGGCCGAGCAGCTTGGCATGCCATTAATGGTCCATATCGACCATTCACCGCCGCACATGCGCGAGATACTGTCCCGCCTCAGGCCCGGTGACATGCTCACGCATTGCTTGCGTCCGTTTCCCAACACGATGGCCCGTCCGGACGGCGGTATCATTGAAGCGGCGTGTGAGGCCCGGGCGAGGGGCGTGCTGTTCGATCTCGGCCACGGTGCTTCGTCCTTCAGCTTCGAAGTGGCGCGAACGGCTTTGGTCAATGATTTCCTCCCCGATTTCATCTCTACAGATATCCATGTGCTCAATGTGGACGGGCCAGTATTCGATCTCATGACCACTATGACCAAATTTCTCGCGCTCGGTGTGGAGCCGATCGAGTTGGTCCGCCGCGTCACCGCCACTCCGGCGGCAGGTCTCAGGCGCCCCGAACTTGGTACGTTCGCCGTCGGTGCTGCCGGCGATGCAACGCTGTTCGTGCTTGAAGACGGGCGATTCCAACTCAAGGACTGCTTTGGTGCACACATTCCATGCTCGCGCCGGTTCGCTCCCCGTGGGGTCGTTCTCAAGGGCGCATGGTTCGATCATTGAAGTGGTATTTACCGAGCATACCAAATGGAGCTTCTTCCGCGCGGCCGCGTCGAGATTATGCGCGCACAGGTCTTTATTTGGAGGAGCGGGATGAGTACGTTGACTGAAAAGTTTAATCCAACTGAGCGCAGCCGAGTGCGACTTATGCGCCAGCGCGGCTCTTACGATCGGGCATCGATCTACAAGATTCTCGATAGCGCCCTGGTCTGCAACGTTGGATACGTCATCAATGGCCAGCCTTACGTGACGCCGACAGCGTTCTGGCGTGAGCGCAATCACGTCTATTGGCATGGCTCCTCAGCAAGTCGCGCTCTCACCGCGCAGTCGGGCGGCATTCCGGTGTGCCTAACTGTTGCTCACGTGGACGGCCTCGTGATGGCGCGCTCTGGCTTTCACAGCTCAGTCAATTACCGTGCTGTCATGGCGTTCGGAAAGGCGCATCTCGTGGAGGATCTGGAGCAGAAACGATCTGCCATGGACGTCTATATGAATCGGTTCTGTCCAGATCGCGCGACCACGAACCGGCAGACCACCGACCGCGAACTCGAAGTCACGAAAGTGCTCGTGATGGAAATTGATGAAGCCTCAGCCAAAGTACGCACCGGTATGCCGGTGGATGATGACGAGGACTATGCGCTGCCTATTTGGGCAGGTACAATCAACTTTAAAACGGTCGTGGAAAGTGTGTCATCTGACCCTCGCAATTTGCCGGAAGTGAAAATCCCGCCCGGCGTCCTGCCGTACGCCGCTGGTCGAACAATCGATGAGGTGCTCTGCGAAATTTATGACGGTGACAATCCCGGCCGTTGAAGCGATTCGCATTGGGAGTAGCGGGACAGGCAGCAGATGCGATCGCCTTCCGGTTCGTCTTATGGCGCCCCGACGCGGCCATGCGTCTGGTAGCAAAGCACTTCCGGCGCCAGCAAGTGGTCTCCTGCAACGGCAGGAAATGGCTCTTTTCACCTCGGAGCCGCCATCGAATGCTCAAGCTGTTCGATGCTTACTTCAGGAGTCATGGAGATGGTGCACGGACATCCACGAGTTCAAGCCACGCCTCGGCTTGGACTTTTGGGATACGGCATCATTGTTGGAATACTGCTCGTGGGGTTGTTGAGCATTGCCGTCGCTTTCGTGAACCCGAAATGGAATGCTTGGATGCGAGCGACTTTTAGCCAGGAATGTATAAGGTGCACCTCAGTCGGTAATCACTGCTTCCAGCCGCTACCATTTTTCTGATGACTGAGCACGGAGGCATCGCTGTCGAGCAGATGGCCGACAGCGAAATGGGCTATGTGAGCTGAGCATGGCCAGCGTTCTTGCCACGATCTCGAGAGCGGCTTCTTGCAATGGGAGTCACAGCAAAAGTGTGAGTTATCGAAACGGCAGTCCGTGCCAAGCTGCGTGATCGAAAATTCGATTTGATCGCGATGCCTGACGATTACGGAAGCGTCCTCGCGGATACCAAGCCATCAAGCCGGTTGGCTGGGCGGTTTCCCATGAATTTCCTGGTTGTCGACTGGCCTAGCGCCACCCCAATCCGAAAATGGACTAAGTGCTTCTTCAGCCTGTGAAGGTCCAACAAACTCGTCATCGAAATGTCGTTGGGGGGCATTCGTTTCTCCCCGGCACGGCTATTTCGCGCCGGTTGTCGTCATTGTTCGAACTCAATGCTCGAGTGCGACGAACACTGAATGTGAGGTGGTATCGACGGCAAGTTCGAATTGGCTATTTCTGCGGTGCCGCAGCCGGGGCCACTCTCGACTTGAGAAAGTCGAGCCGGGAAGACCCGAAACATGAATTCTCCGACGTCAAGGCCAGTTTGCGCTGAGATCGGGGTCGCACGCAGAGTTACGCGCGAGGTCACCGAGCATATGGCCGCTGCGGGTCAGCGGCTCGCGGGACAAATTGCGAAGCCCGTCAGTCTCATCGGAATCACGAAGAGTTACGGGGACAATGTCGTCCTCAAGCCGTTGAACCTGGAAATCCGGGCAGGTGAGCTCTTGTCGCTTCTTGGCCCTTCGGGTTGCGGAAAGACCACCACGCTTCGCATCCTCGCGGGCTTTGTCTCTCCCGACACTGGAACCGTGCGACTCGGCGGCAAGGACGTGACGGACACACCGCCAAATCAGCGTGGCCTTGGCATGGTCTTTCAATCCTACAGCCTGTTTCCTCATATGACGGTGGCGCAGAACGTCGCCTTCGGCCTGAAGATGCGCGGTGTCTCCGCTGCCAACAGGTCAGAACCGGTGCGCGAAATGCTGGGGGTGGTACATCTCGCCGACTTCTCGGAACGTTATCCCGCGCAACTTTCCGGCGGTCAGCAGCAGCGCGTGGCATTGGCGCGTGCGCTTGTGACGAAGCCATCGGTGCTGCTGCTCGACGAGCCGCTCGCAGCGCTTGACAAGAATCTACGTGAGCGAATGCAGTTCGAAATCCGCGACTTGCAGCGCCGTCTCGGTATTACGACAGTGCTCGTGACGCACGATCAGGAAGAGGCGATGACCATGAGCGATCGTATTGCGGTCATGTCGCAGGGCGAACTGGTGCAGATCGGACGGCCCGATGGAGTTTACGAACGGCCACAAACCCGGTTCGTCTCAGAATTTCTCGGTACCTCCAACCTGTTCGAAGGCCGCTGCGTCGGGATCGACGACGAGCGACGCCCGCTTGTGCGTCTCGATGTGGACGGCAGTCTTGCCGCGGGCACGCCAGTGGCGGATGGTACCTACGCGCGTGGCGGCAAGGTGGCGCTGGCAGTACGGCCGGAAAAACTACGTATGAAGCCCGGCCCCGCTGCTACCGGCATTTCCTGCACGGTGAAAAGCTGCATCTTTCGCGGGGCCTACTACGTCTACGAAGTGCAGCCTGTGAGCTCCGCGTCGACGCTGGTGGCGTTCACCCAGGCTTGCGATCCCGAGATCACGGTGGGCAGGAGTGTGACAGTATCTTGGGCGGCGCAGGATGCCGTGGCTTTGGTGGATTGACATGGCCGGTACTGCACTTCATCGAGTGTTTACGCTGCGCAAGCCGGGTCGACCTGACTTTAGCCCGACGCGTTTCAGCTGGGGTCTGCCCGCGATATTGGTGTTGCTTGTTTTCCTTGTCCTTCCGCTCGCCGACAATGCTTTGCGCAGCTTTCGAGAAGAGAGCGCGGCGACCGACGCCTTATTCTATTACGTGAAGATTCTTGGCGATCCCTACTATCGCGGCGTATTGATCAACACACTCTGGCTCAGCTTCTCCGTCACCACGCTGTGTCTGGTGATCAGCTATCCGGTAGCCGTTTTTCTAGTGCGTCACGCAGGCACATGGCAACCGGTCATCATCTTCTGCCTGATCGCGCCGCTTCTGACCTCCATTATTATGCGCACGCTCGGCATTCGCCTACTGCTGGCGCATCAGGGAGCGATCAGCGCGATGCTCAATGATTGGTTCGGATTGCCAAGCTTGCCATCGTGGATGTCCAGCGGGATCTTTCCGGTCTATCTCGGCATGGTTCACGTGCTGAATCCCTTTATGGTGTTGTCGATCGCGCCGGTCGTGGAGCGGATCGAGCCGTCTCTCGAAGAATCGGCATGCATCCTTGGCGCCAATTCCTGGCGCACCTTCTGGCATGTCACTCTGCCCTTGAGCCGAGAGGGCATCTACACTGGCTGCATCCTGGTCTTCATGCTGTCTAACGGCAGCTTTGTGACGCAGCTCCTGCTCGGCGGCGGCAAGATCACGACGCTGCCGGTGCTGATCTTTCAGCAGTTCAGCGTGACCATGGACACGGCATTCGCAGGCGCCATGGGTAACGTCTTGCTCGTCCTCACGCTCATCTGCCTGCTCGTGCAGAGCATGATGACCCGTAGGAGAGGGAGCTGACCATGGCCGTTCTTGCGCTCACCACCCACGCAGCCCGACGCCGCATCGACGTCGGCAAGACGCTCCTTTCCGTCTACGTGGTGGCGTTTCTCTTCTTCATCATCCTGCCGATCTTGCTCGTGGTGATCGTATCTTTTTCGCCGTCCCCCTTCTTGACCTTTCCAGTGCGCGACCTGTCGTTGCGCTGGTATTACCGCGCATTCGAGTATCAGCCATTCACCTCGTCGATTGTCACCAGCATCAAGCTAGCCTGCCTCTCGTCGATTGTCGGCGCGGCGCTGGCGATTCCCTGCTCTATCGCCCTGGCTCGCGCGCGGCACGGCTTCGCCAAGGGGCTGGTGATGCTGCTGCTTTCCCCCATCTCCATCCCAGGCATAGTGGAGGGATTTGCCTTGCTCTACTTCCTCGCCGCCATCGGGATTGGGCCGGGATTTCCCGCTCTGCTCATCGCCCACACGGTAGTGGCCATTCCGTACATTTCGCGCACCGTGATGAGCGTTTATCTTACGTTGCCGGCGAGCGTGGAGGAGGCGGCTATCATTCTCGGCGCGAGTAGGTTTCGTGCGCTTCTGGAAATCACGCTGCCGCAGCTACGGAATGGGATATTTGCCGGCGTGCTGTTCTCTTTCCTAATCTCGCTCGACAACCTTCCGATATCGTTCTTCTTCGGGACCGCGGAAGCAGACACGCTTCCCGTCGTGATGATGAGTTATCTACAAAATCAGTTCGATCCGTCGGTTGCGGCCGTCGCGACGATCCAGATGTTACTCGCAGTTACCGCCTTGTTCGCAGTCGACCGCCTCTATGGCCTCGCGCGGATGAAATAACACCAACTGATCCAGTGCTCGACGCATTGCATTGAAGAGATCACGCCATGCTACTGCATTACTTCTCGACGCGCACATTGATGAGCCTCGCGGCATCCGTCGCGCTTGCCCTTTCCGAGATGTCCGGAACGGCGGCTGCCGCAGATGTGGTTCTAACCTCAAATGGCGGAGTATGGGAGAAAGCCACACAGGAATGTTTTGTGAAGCCCTACGAGGCAAAGACCGGAAAGAAGGCACAGGTGGTGCTGGGCACGCCGGCTCAATGGGTGAACCAGATTACAGCCAATCCACAGCATCCGCCGATCGACCTACTGCTCGCCTCTCCCGACGAAGTCATCGAAAACATAAAGCGCGGGATCGTCAACCCTTTGGATCCGGAAAGGGTGCCGGCGATGAAGGAGATGAAGCCTGAACTCAAGGCTATTGAGCGTGGCTATGCGGCGGTGATCGGCTTCAGCTCCATGGGGATCGCCTACAACACAAAGAGCGTGAAGAACCCTCCCAAGACCTGGGCCGAATTCGTCGAGCGCACCGAGAAGGGTGAATGGAACGCTGCCATTCCTGGCATGCGGCAAGCATCCACCCCTTCGGTCGTGTTGTGGATGCTGGCGCAAACTTTTGGTGGCAGTGTCGACAATGTCGAGCCAGCCTTCGACGCGATCGCGAAGATGCGGAAAGGCGGACATCTGCGCGTTTGGAATGACATGAACGAATTCCTGACCTTGCTGAAGTTGCAGGAAATCGACATTGGCATGTACTGGGAGGGCCGCACCTGGGCTTTCCACGATGAGGGCAATCCAGAAATTGCCTTTATCAAGCCAGGGCCCGCCGTTCCGATCCATACGACGTTGGTTCAGAGCGTGAAGAACGGCAACGAAGCTGCCTGGGAATTCCTAAACGACTACATGCTATCGCCGGAGGCACAGAGTTGCTTCGGCAACATGGTGCAGTATGGCGTCGGCAATGCGAATGCAACGTATAGGCCGGAGATCGCCGGCAGAATTACCAAGATGAGCGAGATCATTACCCCACCCTATGAGGAAATTGCACCCCATGTACGCGCCTGGGTGGAACGCTGGAACAAGGAGGTCGATCCGTAGGCCGACCATTCCGCATAACGCGCGCGGCCGTCTTGCCCGTGCGGCTCGTCGCTTTCGTCTTTACGCAAAGGCTAGCCCATGCATCCGCTCCAGAAAGCCGCCGTCCTGATGGAAAAGGGTAATACGTTCGAGGATTTCGAGGTCGGCCGGGTCTTCGAGCACCATTGGGGTCGTACCCTGCGCCATTCGGAGTGTGCTCTGTTTGCGACCTTAACGCTCCATTTTAATCCGCTTTATTTCAATCTCGAATACGCCAAGGCGCTTGGTCACCGCGACACACCGGTCAATCCTCAGCTCGTCTTCTGCTGCGTGTTCGGCATGTCGGTGGAAGATCTTTCTGAGCGGGGCGGAGCCTTCCTGGGCGTCGATGATCTGACCTATTTGCTACCGGTCTACCCGGGCGACACGCTCACGGCTCGCAGTACCGTGGTGGCACTGCGCGAGTCTGGCTCTAATCCAATGCTCGGTATCGCGACATGGAAAACGGAGGGCTTCAATCAGCGCGACGAGCGCGTGATCGTCTTCACCCGCACCAACATGGTGCAACGCAGGACCCCGCAGCAATGACTTACATGACCGACGAGCGCCGGCTGATTCAGGAGCAGGCGCGCGAATTTACCCTTCGAGAAGTCCTTCCTGTCGCCAACAAGCTGGACCCCATGCAGGGTGACATTCCTCGCAGTCTCAGGGAAAAAATGGGCGAACTCGGCTATTTCGGGATCCTTGTACCGGAGCAATATGGCGGCCTCGGCCTCGGCTGCTTCGAATACTGCCTTGTGTCCGAGGAGCTCTCGCGCGGCTGGATGTCGGTGGGCTCACTCATCGTACGCGGCAACATGCTCATTGGCAGCCACATGATGAGCCCCGAGCAGCGCCGGCGCTACTTCAGTAAGATGGCGACCGGCGAGATGGTGGGCGCCTTCGCCATGTCGGAGCCGAACGCAGGCTCGGACGTCGCAAATCTTTCGTGTCGGGCAGAGAAGGATGGCGATTCCTGGCGCATCACCGGCAACAAATACTGGTGCACCTATGCGCTGGAAGCCGACTTTATCATCGTCATGGCGCGGACCTCGGCCAACAGCAAGCGCCACGGTGGCATCTCTATGTTCTTCGTGGAAAAGGAGGCCGGCAAGTTCCCCGAAGGCATCTCGGGCAGCTCGATCCCGAAGATCGGCTACTTCGGCATGAAAACCTATGAACTCGCTTTCGACAACTTCGTAGTACCGGCCGAGAGCATGATCGGCGAGGAGGGGAAGGCTTTTTATTACGCCACCCACGGGCTGGAGACCGGCCGCGCGCAGACTGCAGCCCGCTCCATCGGCGTTGCGCGCGGTGCATTAGAGGACGCTATCGCCTATTCGCAGGAGCGCGTGCAATTCGGCCGCCGTATCAGCGATTTCCAGGCGACACGCTTCAAAATCGCCGAGATGGCGGCAGAGATCGAAGCTGCCCGCCAGCTTATGTATTTCGTTTGCGACCAGATAGACAACGGCGAGCGCTGCGACCGCGAGGCTGCCATGGTGAAGTACCTCGCCGGCGAGATGAGCGAGCGTGTCACTTCTGAAGGACTGCAGATCCACGGCGGAGCCGGTTACACCAAGCTCCACGCTGCCGAGCGTTACTGGCGCGACGCCCGCCTGACCAAGATCTTCGAGGGCACTTCTGAGATTCAGCTGCGAGTCATCTCCGACAGCATTCTGGGGAAGGCCTGACATGCAGATCGCCAAGCTGACGTCACGCAACAACTATTTCGAAGCCTTTACCGTCGGCCAGGTGATGCGGCATGCACGCGGCAAGACAGTGGAGCCGCTCGAGAACGTGCTCATCACCAATCTGGTGCTGAACTCCGCCGCCACCCATTTCGACGCTCACGCCATGCAGGGAACAAATTTCGGGCAAAGGGCAGTGTTCGGCGGGGTCACTGCGGCCGTTGTCATCGGCCTCGCCAGCCAGGACACGGCGGAGAATGCACTTGCCGAGATCGGCATGACAGGAATGCGGCTCAAGTCGCCCGTGTTCCATGGCGACACACTCTATGCCTACACCGAGGTCGTCTCGACCGCGGAAGCGGAGCGCGCCGACGCAGGCGTCGTGGTGTTCCGCCACTTCGGCGTTAACCAGAAGGACATCGTGGTCTTCGAATGCGAACGTAGCGTGCTGGTGAAGCGCGAGAGCCATTGGGGGCAGAAATGAGCGCCTTGCCAGTTGGTGCCCTTGATGGCGTACGGGTAGTCGACCTCACTCACTTTTTGGCCGGCCCTTATTGCACTCAGATGCTTGCCGATCAGGGGGCCGACGTGATCAAGATCGAGCCTATCGACGGGGATTCCACCCGTGGCTTCGGTCCGTTCCATCCCGAAGACAAGCTCAGAGCGTTCGCAGGCTACTTCGCGTCGGTCAATCGCAACAAGCGCTCGGTCAGCCTCAATCTCAAATCGCCCGAAGCGCGCGAGGCCCTGCGCACACTCGTCGACGGAGCAGACGTGGTGGTGGAGAACTATCGCGCCGGCGTCATGGAGCGCTTTGGACTGTCCTACGAGGCGCTCAAGGCACGCAATCCGAAGCTGGTCTATGCCACCATCCGTGGCTTCGGCGATGCGCGTACGCGCGAAAGCCCTTATGCCGATTGGCCAGCTTACGATGTGGTGGCGCAGGCGTTCGGGGGCATCATGGCCATCACCGGTGAAGAGGGCGGTGCGCCGACCAAGATCGGGCCCGGCATCGGCGATATTGCTCCCGCGATGTTCTGTGCCTTCGGCATCGTCTGTGCTGTCCACCGCGCAGCGAGGACGGGGCAGGGTCAGTTTGTGGATGTAAGCATGGTCGATTCCATCCTGGCAATGTGCGAGCGCGTCGTGCACCAGCACGCGTTCGGCAATCTGATCCCGGTCCCACAGGGCAATCATCATCCTTTCCTGTGCCCATTCGGCACTTATCCCACCAAGGACGGCTTTTGTACCATTACTGCCTATGATGACTCCATGTTCCGTATCTTGTGCGAGATTATGAGTCAGCCCGAGCTGGCGCGCGATTCGCGTTTCCTCACCTATCAGGACCGCTGGGACCATCGCGAAGCTCTCATCGCTATCATCTCGGCATTCACGTCGGTTCGTACCAAAGCCGAACTACTAGCCGTTTTCGGTGGGCAAATTCCGTTCGGGCCCGTCTACAACGTCGAGGAGATCGTTAGCGATCCCCATTTCAGAGCCCGCGAGATGGTCGTTCCGGTAGAGCAACCGGGGCTCGATGCGCCGGTGCTACTTGCCGGCGTACCGGTAAAAATGAGTGAAACACCGGGAGCCATCCGCCGCCGCGCGCCGCTTCTCGGGGAGCATACAGCGGAAGTTCTCGCCGAGATCGGATGCTCAGTGGACGACATTCATGCTTGGCACCGTGTTGGCGCCATTCGTCTCGCCGAGGCCAAGGCTGCCGTTCCCTAAGCCACAGTCAGAAGAAGTCACAACCAGAAGAGAGTGTTGCGATATGAACAAACGTCCCCAGCGGCTGCGCCGCGTCCAGCTCGCCGTTCCGGGCTCCTCGGAGAAAATGCTTCGCAAGGCCGCCGCCTCCAATGCCGACCATGTTTTCCTTGACCTTGAAGATGCGGTGGCTCCTTCGCAGAAACCCGATGCACGTAAGAAGATCATCGAGGCGCTCAACACCTTAGACTGGGGACGAAAGACGCGCTGCGTACGCATCAACGACCTCGGAACCCAATATGCTTACGAGGATATCATCGAGATATTCGAAGGAGCGGCAGATAATATCGACACGATCATGATGACCAAGGTGAAGTCTGCCGCCGATATCTATTTTGCCGATGTGCTGCTGAGCCAACTGGAGAAGAAGTACAACAAGGGGCGATGCATCGGGCTCGAGGTCCTCATTGAGGAAGTGGAGGGCTTGCAGAATGTGGAAACGATCGCCGCCGCGAGTCCCCGGATGGAAGCTCTCATCTTTGGCATGGGCGACTTCTCGGCCTCCATGGGCGTGTACATCAAGCCAGACGGCAAGGTAGCCGATTATCCCGGCGATATCTGGCACTATGCGCGCTTTCGTACGGTTATGGCCTGCCGCGCCGCCGGCATCGATGCCGTTGACGGCCCTTACGCGGACTTCCGCAGTGAAGTGCTCTATACGGAAGAATGTCGCCGCGCGCTGGCACTAGGCTGCGTAGGCAAGTGGGCGATTCATCCGGCCCAGATATCCTGGGCGCTCTCCGTCTTCACGCCTGAGCAACAGGAGGTGGACCGACTGCGCCGTCTCGCCAAGGCCTATGGTGAGGCGGAAGCCAAGGGTCTGGGCGCCATCCAGGTGGATGGGACCATGGTGGATTCCGCTTCCATCCGGATGTTTGGCGCCACCCTGCGCAAGGCTGATCTGATTGGAATGTGAGGCGTGAGAAAGGATCGTGCCGTGACGACGCTTGCGCAGCAGCTCGGGGAGATCGTGACCGGCCTTGCGTTCGACCGGCTGTCGCCGGCGGCGGTGGATACGGTGAAACGCGGTTTTACGGATCTTGTCGGGGTCCTGCTTGCCGGTAGAGAGGAGATGGTGGTGGATGTCGCTCGACGCTTCACGTCTCGCACCGCTCCAGCGTGGTCGGAGGCAGTGGCGTTGTCAGACGGCCGCCGCACGGAGGTAAGCACAGCCGCCTTCCTCGATGCAGTAGCCGGACACGCTCTCGATTTCGACGATATGGCACTCGACGGGCATCCCAGTGTCGTGCTCGCGCCGGTGGCGTTCGCCATGGCGCAACGCGAAGAGCGCAGCGGCAGCGATGCCATCGCCGCCTATGCGACGGGGTATGCTGTGTGGGCGGCGTTGCTGGACATGCTGGACGAGCCGATCCACACCAAGGGTTGGCACCCCACGGCAACCATTGGCACCATAGCGGCTGCAGCGGTTGCGGCGCGGCTGCGCGACCTCGATGCTGAAACAAGCGCGCGTGCAATGGCCGCCGCTGCTTCCATGGCGGCTGGAATCGTCGCTAATTTCGGCACGATGATGAAGCCGCTCCAGGCGGGCTTTGCGGCGCGCAATGGCATCTTTGCCGCAGAGCTCGCGGCATGCGGCGCTACGGCGAGCCTCGATGCGTTGGAGAGCCGTCACGGGTTGATCGCGGCCCTCTCGCCCTCCGGACATATCAAGCCATCCAGGTTGGAGCGGATCGAACTTGAGATCGTACAACGCGGCCTCAACGTGAAGCTCTATCCCGTTTGCTACGCAATGCACCGGATCATCGACGCCACCCTTCAGCTTCGGGCCGATTATTCCATTCGTCCGGATGACGTCGAGGAAGTGGAGGCCGCGCTGGGATCAGGGCAGCTCTCCATGCTCCGGGAAGGGTTGCCGTCTACGGTAGCGGAAGCGAGGTTCAGCACAGGTTTCGCTGTTGCTTGCGCCCTTCTCAAGGGCCGCGTGGGACTTCCCGAGATGAACAATGCCTTTGTGCGCAGCGCCGCAGCCCGCCAACTCATGAGCCGGGTTCGAATCCGGGCGTTGGTTGAAAGGGACGAACGGCAGCCCTTGTTCTCACCGTTCGATCAGGTGACTGTCCGTCTGCGCAACGGTGCTGTGCTGAAGAGCGAAAAGGTAATCGCGGCGCGCGGAAGCATGCAGCGTCCTGTCGGATGGGATGGCCTTTGGGACAAATTCGCTCAATGCGCCAAAGCGGGAACGCCGCAGCTCGATGCGCGACCGTTCTTCGATTGGTTGCGGCGCCTCGACGAGCACAAGAGCATACAAGGGTTTTGCGCGTCTTTCGGAGCGAAGGTCCCTCTGGCCGTCTGACGACCAACTTGTTCTCAATTGTAGCGGGCGCCTGCGTTGAGACCGATGGTCTGGCCGCTGATGAAGTGGCTCTCGTCCGAAGCTAGGAATAAAGCGACGCCCACTACGTCCTCTACGCCGCCTTTCTTTTGGATTGCCTGAGAAGCGATCACGCCCGCCCATTGTTCTTCAGTAATGGTGGTGCGTGGGATCTCTGTGGAGATGCCGTGAGGACTGATGGCGTTGACGTTGATATCGTAAGGGCCAAGCTCGGTTGCGAGCGCGCGGGTGAGGCCCACGACGGCTGCTTTCGAGGCGACATAATGCGCATAGTTTGCGCGGCCCGTATCCACCACCACGGACGACATGTTGATGATCTTGCCATAGCGCTTGGCCTTCATGGTCGGCGCTACCGCCTGGGCGCACAGAAATACGCCGCGCGCGTTCACGGCAAACATGCGATCCCATTCCTCGACAGAGATATCCTCGAACGGCTGCAGCTTCAGAGTGGAGAAAAAGGCGGCGTTGTTAATAAGTACGTCGATCGCGCCGTAGGCAGAAACGGCCGCCTCCGCCATCTTCAGAGTGCTATCCCTGTCGGAGACATCGACTTTGACGGCGGTGGCGGTTCCACCAGCAGCGGTAATTTCGCCGACGACCCTTTCGGCTCCTCGAGCGTTGAGATCGGCCACCACCACGCTGGCGCCCCGGCCGGCGAAAGCAAGCGCATGCGCGCGCCCGATGCCCTGGGCGGCGCCGGTGATGAGGACGACGCGGTTTTCAAATGTCATGTATTTTGGCATTCGCTTGTCTCCTGCATCGTCCAGTCGCATGCGCGAGCGAGCGGGTACGCACCGGGGGCTTTGCGCACATCTGGTCGTCGTAATGACGCCCGTACTTCTTTCGTGGCGAGTATTTGCCCGGGAAGGCTCGAACTCACGCAGGCATTCTCCCTATGAGATACGCGTCATTTTAGGGACGGCGTTTCCCTGCAAAAGTACCAATGTAGTGCGCCGTTCGATATCAATCCGGGCGGGGCTCGCCTGCTTGCATCGGCGGCCGTTCGCAAGGGCGCAACCGCTGTCGGCGGTAATGTCACCACACAACTCTCCCGACCAAATTTCACGATGCCACAGCGCGGGAACGCAGGCCGCGGCGCAAGGCGGCGTTCGCCTACGGGCTCGCGGATCGGCTCATGCGAAGGATTGGATGAGATATCGTAGATCCCGCTGGTGTGGGGAAAGGCGATGGCGCTCCCCCGCTACCATGCGATTTTCCACGCCAACACGATTTCTATGAAAGTGCGCGTCAGATGGTAGCGTTCCATTGAACGTCTCTGGTCTTAACGCTTGAATGGAATGAGCTTTCGGGCTCATGGCCCGAAACACCAGATTACTGCTTGCTAACAAGCTTTTTGGATTCAAGTTACTGATATGGCCGCTCTTGGTGCCAGCCTTGGGGGCGATTGCGCAATTGATCAATGATGACCGTCCGGGATTCAGCGGCTCAGTCAGAGCTTTCGAAAGCTCCTGACGGTTGGCCACACGGTAGCGTTTTCCGACGAACGCCTCGATCCAACAGCTTGTGGCGCGCATCTGGCATCAGCGTCGTCGGCGCGGGATCGCCATCACGGCCGTGCGGAGTCTCGTCGCCGCGAGAGATTCCGCCGTTGTTGAGCACGATGATTTCGGCCAGCAGCTTGTAACGGCAGATGTGTCTCGACTTCTATTCCGCTGAAGTCGAATGCCCTGTCGCCTTCGATGGCGGCGACGGGACTTCCGACGGTTACGGCGTATTTGGAGCCGACTCGACTGGTTCTACGTCCAATCGACAACTCGGCGAAGCTCACCATATATCTTCCACTTAATATTCGATAAAGTCATAAATATTCGGCAAAGTCAGCCAATGCCCAGTCGGTGCCCGACCGCCGGAGACATGTGTTCGAGCGCCAAGTCGATGTCGCAGGCGAGCGGGGCCTTTCGCCCGAGCCGTTCTCACGCCGGAAATAACAGCAGATCGTCCGCGTCCCAGGTGATGGCGGTCGGCTGACCGATCGCGGCGGTTGCCTTCGCGATATCGGCACCCACATTGGGCAGGGCGACAGCAATCGATCCGACAGCGGTCTGGACAAACACGCTCAGCCGTTCGCCGTTGAAGACGGTATCGTCGGCCACACCAGTGAGCACAGCATCGCGTTCGGCTTCCCAACGGAATCTGATCCGCTCCGGGCGAATCATCGCCAGCACCTTGTCGCCGAGCGCCAGATTCGGGTTGTCTCGCGCCCTCAACGGCGCCTGCAATTCAGGGACGGCCAAAAGCGCATGTCCATTCGAACGTTCGATGAGGCGACCACCGAAGCGGTTCATCTGACCGATGAAATCGGCCACGAAAGCAGTGGCTGGCGAGTCGTAGATGCGCGCAGGCGTATCGAGCTGTTCAATGCGTCCGGCCCGCATCACCGCGATGCGGTCGGCCATGCTGAGCGCTTCCGCCTGGTCGTGAGTGACGAAGATCATCGTCATCTTGAGCCGCCGCTGCAAGCGACGGAGTTCGATCTGCATCGACTGCCGTAATTTGGCGTCGAGCGCACCGAAGGGCTCATCCAGCAACAGCACGGAGGGATGCGTCACCAGGGCACGCGCAATGGCCACTCGCTGTTGCTGTCCGCCGGACAATTGCGTCGGGAAACGCTGACCGAACTCTTTCAATTGGACAAGGTCCATGGCATCTGCGATCCGTTGCTCCGCCTGATGCTTGTCCACCCGGTGCATCTTCAAACCGAAGCGGACGTTGTCGATGACGCTCATGTGCGGAAACAGTGCGTAGCTCTGGAACACCATGCCGAGCCCGCGACGGTGCGCTGGGATGCGAGCGATCGACCGCCCGTCGACCCGTATATCGCCTGCAGTCGGATCGAGCAGTCCGGCGATGCATCGCAAAAGCGTCGTCTTTCCGCAACCCGATGGCCCAAGGAGCGCGAGGAACTCCCCTTGGGCGACGGTGAGATTGATCGTTTCCAACGCGTCGACCGCGCCGAAAGCCCGGCGGAGCTCACAGATCTCTAAATATGCTGCTGCTGGCTTATCTACCATGGCGTGCATGCGATGCCGGCCTATCCGGAAGCGAATATGACATTGCGGATCCCGAATACCTTTTCGAGGATCAGCAGGACGAAAACCACGATCGCAATCTGGATGGTCGAGATTGCCGCTACCGACGGATCGTAGTTGTAGACAAGATAGCTCAGAATCGAGACCGGCAGCGGCGTCGTGTCCGTGTTCGACAATAGGATCGAGACCGCAACTTCGTCGAACGACATCAAGAAAGCGAAGATGCCGCCAGCGAGGATGCCTGGTCGGATCGTCGGCAGGGTCACGTACCAGAAGGTCTGAAATGAGTTTGCTCCTAGCACTCTTGCGGCGTCCTCCGTCTCGTAGTTGGCGCTCGAGTAGACGCCGAGCACCGTGCGCAACACGTAGGGAAGCACGATCACGACATGACCGATCAGGAGTGAGACAAATGATGCGCCAAGGCCGATGTTGGCCGTGAAGAACAACAGGCCGATGGCGAAGATGATCGTCGGCAGGCTTAAAGGAGCCAGCAGAAAGCTTTCGATCAGCCGGCGGCCCGGCACGTCACCGCGGACCAGCGCGACAGCCGCCGGCACCGCCAGGATGGAGGCGATAACGGTGGCGCTGAAGCCAAGGCGAATGCTGTTCCAGAGCGGGGAAATGAATTCCGGATCGCGAATGACCTTGTCAAACCAACGCAACGAGAAGCTCTGCGGCGGAAAGGTAATGAACTCGCCCGAGGTAAAAGCTGCGATCACTACCACGACGATCGGTGCGAGCAGGAACACCGACATGACCACGACAAAGACGTTTAGCGCGGGCGCAAGTTTGCTCATGGCCGACCTTTGCCCCTGCCGATGAAGCAGCCCTGCATCCAGAGGATTATGGAAACCAGGACCAGTAACGTCACCCCCATTGCGGCGGCAAAGGGCCAGTCTGACGCAACCGTCAACTGCTGATAGATCAGCAGCGGCAGAATCATGGTCGAGTTCTTTCCGAGCAGAAGCACGGTCACGAAACTGCCAATGGACAGCGTGAAGCAAAGGATCGAACCGGTAATAAGGCCCTGCGCGCTCATCGGCAAGGTCACGTGCCAGAACACCTGACGAGGGGGCGCGCCCAGCACGCGCGCTGCATCCTCGATGCGGCGGTCGAGCGTTTCCAGGGTTCCGGCCACCGAGAGCGCCATGAATGGCAACAGCACATGGATCATGGCGATACCGACGCCGCTCCAGTTGTAGATCAAATTGAGTTTCGGCAAGCCAAGTGCCTGCATCAAGGCGTTGATTGCGCCGCTGCTGCCCAGAATGACCAGCCAGCCGAAGGAGCGCACCACGACATTGACAAGAAGCGGAGCCACCACCACGAAGATCATAATGATCTTGAAGGTGCCTTGGGCCCGCGCCACCGCATAGCCGAGGGGATATCCCAAGAGCGCACAGGCGAACGTGACCGCTAGACCGAACAGCAGGGTCTCGCCGATCACGGTCAGGTAGTAGGCATCGCCGAAAATCCGGACGAACTGGACGATGCCTCGCGTCCCATCGGGATTATGAAGGCTCTCGAGCAGGTTGATGAGCAGGGGCGAGGCGAAGAAGACCGCCAGGAAAATCAAGATCGGAACGAGCCCAAACGGAAACCTGCGCACCCCGTCGCGGCCGCGTACGGCGGGATATGAAGGCCGGGGAGGGGCTGCCAGATTTTCCACGCCGTTACCGGATTTCCTTGTTCCAGCGCTCGATCCAAGAGCCGAAACTATCGAAAATTTTGTCGTAAGGCGGAATCAAAATCTTGTCTGCCGGCACGACCTTGTCCTTGATGCTTGCGGGATAGACTACTTTCCGGTTCGGAACTGCGTAAAGGATGGTCTCGGCGTGCTTGAGTTGATTATCGGGATCGAGCGCGCAGTTTATGTACTGCCATGCAATGTCAGGAGCATTCTTCGCCTTCGACAGCATGGCGAGGCCAACAATCGTGCCGGGATCAGGAATGTAGAATCCCGCCCAGCTATTGCCCTTGTCGATGAAGTTGTTTGCGCGGCCGTCCCAATAGACGATGGCATCGACCTCTTTGGTGCCGAACATGTTTAGCGCTTCCACGGGCGTGGTCCAGAACTTCACAACGCTTTTTTCTGAAGCCGCTTTCATTTTGGCGAACGCCGTATCAATGTTGCCGTCGTATTGCTGCGACACTAACCACAGAAATTCTGGTCCCCAAGTATAGGTGCCGGCCGGAAGCGAAATGCGCTTTCCGTATTTTCCGGCGGCGACAGCATCGAAGAACTCTCGCCAAGTTTTTGGCGGATTGGGGATAGCTTCTTTGTTGTACATCACACCGAATGCGCCGATATTCTGTGCGATGGCATGGTCGCCCCAAGGCTTATGAAATTTGTCGGGGATATCAGCAAGGTTGGGGACCTTGGCGGCGGTCGCTTGATCGAGCAGACCTTCGCGTGCGGCACGCAGGCTATCAGCTTCTCCAAGCGCCAGGACGTCGATCGGCGGCTTGTTCGGATTGGCACGGATGCGCGCGAGCCAGTCGGCGGATTCGCCGGTGATCACGTCGACCTTTACGCCGGTCTTCTTCTCGAAGCATGGCACGAAATTCTTCTTGATGGATTCCGCCCAGATCCCGCCATAGGCCGCGACGACGATCTTGTCCGGTTTCTCGGACTGGGCAAAGACCGACACCGGATTGATCAGTAATGCGGCGAGTGCCGCGGTCAAGAACTTGCGCATCTCGAACTCCCTTGGTCGTTCCAAGCTGTGTTTTCGCCTAGGCAATTTCGCTGGCACCGAGCCTGTAGTCGGCGACGGCCTTTTCTCGGCTGACCTTGCCATCGGCGATGTCGTCGAGGATGGCCGTCCGCGCCCGTTCGGAGACTGGGCCATTACCGCCGCCGCCCGAGGTTTCCACGACGACGCGGTCTCCCTTGTGCAAAATGGTCATCTGCTTCGACGGGATGACTTCCTGCTTGCCGTCGCTGCGCAGGATCACCGAATGCGCGAACGCCGCCTTCCCGCCGCCATTGGCGCCTTGAGGTGCAAAAAAGTGCCGCTCGCCGCGATGGGTGAATGAAACGTCGCCGTCGAGAATCTCGTATTCCTTCACCAGGCCGAGGCCCCCGCGCTGCCGTCCGGCACCGCCGGAATCCTGCCGTAAGGCGAGCCGGTTCACGCGGATCGGCGTCTCCATTTCCATGGCTTCCGCTGGCAGGTTCATGCAATTGGTGACATCGGTCTCGATGACGTCGACGCCGTCGGTCGATTTGCCGGCGCCGCTGCCGCCGGCGATCAGTTCGCCAGTGACGAAGGCACGGCCGTCGCCATAGCGCCCGCCGAACATCACCGCCAGCAACTCGCCGCAATTGTCCGCCGGCACCCGTTCGGGCAGCGCGTCCTTCAGCGCGCCGAGGATGCAGCCGGTGATACGCTTGATCGTGGCCGTCCGCGAATTGACCGGCGCGGGCTCGACCGGATTGACGATCGACCCCTTCGGCAGTTCCAGCGTGATCGGCCGAAAACAGCCGGCATTGGTGGGGATATTCGGGTCGGTAATGGCGCGCACGGCGTAGCAGGCGGCGGCCAGCGATCCTGAAGGCACGCAGTTGAACGGCCCCTTGACCTGGGGCGACGAGCCGGTGAAGTCGCAATGGAACGTGCCATCCTTCACCGTGACCGCCACTTCGAAGCGAATGTTCTTGTCGAGTTCGATGCCGTCATTGTCACTGAAATCAACATAGCGATAGGTGCCATCGGGCACATTCTTCAGCGCCGCACGGGTCAATGTTTCGGAACGATCGAGCAGGTCCTCGAAGATCGCGAGCGTCTGATCGTGGCCGAAACTCTCGGCAAGTTCGGCGATTCGCCGTGCGCCGACATTGCAGGCGGCGAGCTGTGCGTTGAGGTCGCCCACCACGGTATCGGGAATCCGGACGTTCTGGCGGATCATCGCTATCAGCGTCTCATTGTAGGCGCCCTTGTCGCGGAACTTAAGTGGTGGGATACGCAACCCTTCCTGGAAAATCTCGGTGGCGGTGGTCGGAATCGAGCCCGGCGACATGCCGCCCATGTCCTGATGATGGGTCATGGTCGCCGAGATCGCCACCGGCCGCCCGCCCGCGAAGATCGGCTGCACCAGCGCGATGTCGGGCAGATGCGTACCCCCGAGATACGGATCGTTCATGATGTAGACATCGCCGTCCGACATGGTCGAGAGTGGATAGACGCTGAGGATCCGCGCGATCGCCGGAATGAGCGTCGCCAGATGGATTGGAATCGCGATCGCCTGCGCCAACGTCTCGCCGTGCAATGTGAACAGGCTGGCGGAGGCGTCCAGCCCTTCCTTGACGATCGGCGAAAACGACGAACGCAACAAGGTCTGCTGCATCTCGTTGGCGATCCCCTCAAGCTTGTTGCGGACTACTTCGACGGTGATGGGATCGAGCGAGTTCGATATGACGGTCACTTCTGTTCGGCTCCGCTTTGCTCATGCGTGAGGACGAGATTGCCTGCTTCGTCCACAAGGCCCGACCAGCCGGGTTCTACCAGGGTCGTGGTATCGGATTGCTGGACGATAGCGGGACCGGTAAACTGAAAGCCAGGAGACATGACATCACGTGCGTAGACGATTGCCGTCACCGGCTCCGGATGATCTGCTACGCGGATGTCACGACGGCCGATCTCCGCTGCACCCTCGCGCGGTGTAAATCGCATCTCTTCCAGCACTTCGCTGCCAAGCGCCTGGTGAATGGTGCGGACATTGACGATCTTCGCCGCTCCCTCAACCGCATGGCCGTAGATACGATCGTGCGCCACGAGGAAATCCCGGTAGAGGCTCGCGGCGATATCCGCATCGTCGAGGCACAGCGGAATTTCCAGATTATAGGATTGCCCGATGTAGCAGATGTCGGCGAAGTAGCTCACCGTCACTTCCTCGGGTGCCACGCACTCCGCAGCAATGAGGGCTGCCGCCTTGGCATCGATCTGCTTGAGAGTACTGCGTAGCGCGGCAAGGTCGAGCTCACTGATCGGCATTGCGAAAGCCGCCGACACTTCGTGCTCGATCGGCGCGGCCAAGAGGCCCGCGGCCGCCAGTACGCCGGGAATGCGCGGCACCAGCACGCGCGTCATCCCGAGTTCGCGGGCCAGCGCGGTGGCATGGATGCCACCGGCGCCGCCGAGCGGCACCAGCGCATAGCCGCGGGGGTCGACGCCCTGACGGACCGACACCAGGCGAATGCCTTCAGCCATCTGAGCGTTGAGGACGCGGTGAATGCCGAGCGCCGCATTCTCCGTGGCAATGCCGAGAGGCTCCGCCACTTTCGCGACGGCGGTATAGGCCAGCTCGGCCTTCAGCCTCAAGGTGCCACCGGCGAAATACGACGGGTCGAGCCAGCCGAGCACGATCGAGGCATCGGTCACGGTCGGTTCGGTGCCGCCACGGTCGTAGCAGGCAGGCCCTGGCTCGGAACCGGCGGAATGCGGGCCCACGCGCAGGCTTCCCGAGGCGTCGATGCGGGCGATGCTACCGCCACCGGCGCCGATGGTGTTGACATCGACCATGGCGACACGCACCGGATAGCCGCCGATCACGCCTTCCGAGCGGATCATCGGCTTGCTGCGGCTGATCAACGCGATGTCGGCCGAGGTGCCGCCGATGTCGATGGTGATGAGGTTATCGGTGCCGGCGGACGCCCCGACGATGCGGCCACCGATCACGCCGGCCGCTGGCCCCGAGAGGAACAGTCGCACCGGCCGTTCGCGCGCAATCGGCGCAACGGTAAGGCCGCCGCGCGACTGCATGACCTGCAACGGCGCCTTGACGCCGGCCTTCGCAAGCCCGCCCTCGAGCTCGTTCAGATAATTGTCAACCACCGGCTTCACATAGGCGTCGAATGCGGTTGCCACCGTGCGCTCATATTCCCGGAAGGCCGGATCGACGTCATGAGAGAGCGACAGCATCAGCCCGGGATGCCGCCTGGCGATCAGTTCGCGGGCACGCAATTCGTGGACTGGATTGAGGAAAGCGAACAGGAAACAGACTGCAATCGCCTGGACACCCTGTGACACCAGATCGTCAGCGGCGGCCAGCAATTCGTCCTCATCGAGCGGCGTAACGATCTCGCCCTGGGCCGACAACCGCTCCGGCACCTCCTTGCGAAACCGTCCCGGCGCCAGGAACACCGGCGTTTCTGGGTCCAGCACGATCTTGTAGACTTGGGTGCGAAGCTGCCGACCGATCTCAATGACGTCACGGAAACCCGACGTCGTGACCAGACCGATGCGGGCGCCTTTCCGCTCCAGCACAGCATTGGTGGCGACCGTGGTGCCATGGATGAAGCGGCTGATGGCGGCGACCGAAAGTCCCCATTGCTCGGCCATGGTCCCCAGCGAGCGGATCACCGCCTGCGAGGGGTCGCTGCGCGTAGTCGGCACCTTCATGAGGTGCATCTGCCCACCCGGCTCGCGGCAGACGATGTCGGTGAACGTGCCTCCGATATCGACGCCGATTTCGTATTGGCCGGATGAACGGGCAGTTGCAGCCATATGATCACTCGCAAAGAACATGTTGCCGATGCGCCTCGGCGACGGATGGCACTAGGCGAGGTGTCGTGCTCAAGACAACGCCTCGTCTTCGCGCAGAGCCCTGGCATCGAGATGCCGATACCAGGCCGCCACGATCTGCATGCCGATGACCCGGAACGAATGGAACGGCACCGGATCGAACGGGTTCGAGTTCATCGGGCCGGCATCTACGGTTTCGCCACGCACGATCTGGGCGAGAAACTTGCCAAGCACATTCGAAAGCGCGACACCGCGGCCGCCATAGCCAAGCGCGTAGGAGACGCGCGGCGAAAGCCGGCCGATATGCGGGAAGTCGTCGAGCGTCACCGCGACCTTGCCGGACCATCGCTGCGCGATCGCAGCACCCGCGACCTGCGGGAATGTCTCCACAATCTGCCGTTCGAGCGTGCCGTAAACCGATGGCGCTTCGCTGCGACCGGTGATGTCCCCCCGCCCGCCGAAGATCAGGCAGCGGTCGTCGGTGATGCGATACCAGTTCATGATGTGCTTGGTGTCGGCCACCATGCGTCGGCCGGGAAGCACGGTGGCGGCGACATTGTCGCTGAGCGGCGCCGTAGTGATCACCGACGTGGCGACCGGGACGATACGGCGGTCGAGCCGCTTCGGCGCGAACGGCTCCACGTCGGTATAGGCGTTGGTGGCGATCACGACCTGCCGGGCCTTCACCACACCATCCGGCGTTTCGAGGCGGACGCCCTCGTGGCCGTCGATCAGGCGCTTGACGGGAGAGCGGGCGAAGATCGGCACGCCGCGTTCGACCAGGGCCGCCGCCAAGCCACGGGAATAGTTGAGCGGATGGATGCCGGCTCCGCGGGTATCGAGCCAGCCTCCGACATGCCTGCCGCCGCCAATCTCCGCTGTGACCTCGGCGCGATCGAGGATCCGCGCCGTGCGATCATTGGCTTCCGCGGCCGCCCAGTCACGATCCGCTTCAAGCGCGGCAAGATGCTGGCGCGAATGCGCTGCGGTCAGCTGGCCGGTGCGTGCAAAGCCGCAGGGAATGCCGCAATCGGCCACGGTCGCTTCCACCGTGTCGATCGCATCGAGAATGATGGCATGGAGCCGGCGCGTGCGGTCGTTGCCGTATTTGGCGGCAATCGTCGCAAAACCTTTCTTGTAGCGCGGCGGCAGCATTCCGCCGTTGCGGCCGCTGGCACCCCAGCCGGGCTCTTTCGCATCGAGCACGAGCGCTTCGACGCCGTTCTTGGCGAGGTGATAGGCGGTCGAGAGGCCCGTGAAGCCGGAACCGATGATCGCGACATCAACGCTTCGCTCTCCCTGGAAAGGAGCAAGCCGTGGCGCCGGAAGTGCCGTAGCAGCCCAATAGGACTTCGCGTGATCCGCGGTGCCGGCAAGTCCCCCAGGCTCGGTCATGGCCTAGCCCTTGCTTTCGGAAGCGGCGAGCATTTCAGACGAGCATCCAATTTTCACTGTGACTAAATTTTCTGATACGATATTCACTCCAACTAAAGCCCTCGTCAAGGGCCTAGGTGGCTGCTATGTCAGCGGCCGTCTTTCTGCAGGGAATTCAAAATGCGGGCTTCCAAAAGCCGCCGTTCGATGGAGGACCCGCGCCTCGTCAGGTCCGGGCCCGGCGCGCCGGCCACGGCGCGGAGTGCGGCGAGTGCCCCTTACAAAGACGATGACGGCCGGGAAGAAGACCGCCGGCTGGGCCAACGGTTGCGGATGCTGCGTCGGGAGCGGAAGCTTTCGGTTCAGACCTTGGCGGAAGCGGCAGCACTTTCCGCCGGCATGGTGAGCCAGATCGAGCGTGGACTTTCTACGCCATCGCTTCGATCCCTGCGCCTCCTAGGCATCGCGCTCGGTGTCCCGATCTCCTGGTTCTTCGCGACCCCGGATCATCCGACGCCATCTGGCTCGCCCTACATCGTGCACAGGGACGACCGCCGCCTGCTACGTCTGACATCGACCGGCGTCATGAAGGAATTACTGAGCCCCGATACCGACGGCCGACGAATGGAGATGTACGAATTGACGATCGAAGCCGGTGGCAGTTCGGGCGTCGATTTCTATAACCACGAGGGAGAGAAGGCCGGGGTCGTGGTTGCTGGTTCGTTACGGCTGTGGCTGCGGGACGAACTCTTCACACTGGAAGAAGGTGACAGCTTCCAGTTTCCGAGTCTGATCCCCCATCGATTCGAAAACCCGGGAAAGCACCTGACGCGTATTCTCTGGATCAACAGTCCGCCAACACCCAAGAGCACTCCTTCGGAAGTCAAGAAGCTGGCAGGCCCTGATAATTGAAGTCAGCGCTTGTTCATTCCGCGCATTTATCATCACGAATCAGTAAAGCCCGCGAGATCGCTGCCGGGTGAAACCGCTCTCGCGAAGGCCCTCTGCTTGATGCACGTCTGCTGGCGCGACCTCGTTGATCAGCCTATGATTCGGAGGTCCGCCGAATAGCGGGAAAGAATCTCGGCCCCGTCCTTTTTCACGATGACGCAGTCGATGAGGCGGCCGCCGATGCGCTCGGCATGAATGAAGACCGGAGGCTCGACCGAAAGCACCATGTTCTCCTCAAGAATGTCTTCGCTGCCGTAGAACATGTTTATCGACTCGCCCCACGCGGGGGGGAAGCCCGGTGCAATGCCATAGCCAGTCGTGTGAAGGTTGTACTGCTCGAAGCCTGCGTCGCGCAGCACCGCGACCGCTTCCTTGTGCACATCTTCCGCCCGGACGCCGGGCCTCATTTTGTTCATCGCAGCAATCGAAGCGTCGTAAGTGGCCTTGTGCACCTCAAGCGCCCGCCTGGACGGTTCGCCCATGTTGAAATGGCGCGCGATGGTAGAGCAATAACGGCGATATTGTCCGCCAAACTCGACGTGTATAAAATCGCCTTCCTTCAGCGCGCGGTCAGAGGGAAGGCCATGCGCGTAGCAGGTGCGCTCACCGGAGACGAAGTTCATCGGGCTCGCCGGGCTGTCGCCACCCGCAGCCATCATTGCGCCATGTGCGGCGGCGGCGACCTCGCGTTCGGTGGCGCCCAGCTTGAGACCCGCGCCAATCGTATTCATGCCGATGTCGGCAATTTCCGCAGCCTGGCGGATGTAGGCGAGCTCCGCAGGAGATTTGACAAACTTGAGACGCTCGATGAGATAGGTCTCGTCACTGACTTTGGCGTCGGACAGTGCGGCAACGATCTTCAGATAGTTGTGGGCGCTCAGATAGTAGGAAGGCATTTCCAGTCCAATCCGCGCCGTGAGGAGATCCTTCTTCGCCAGGATATCCTTCATTACGACGGTGGGATCCTCAAACTTCCGGCCGCCCCAGCCTCGCACTTCATCGCAAATACTGTGATCGATCATCTCTGCCACGTCGCCGAGCCGGAGCATGAGCGTTGTGGGCTTCTCCTCCGTGGTAAAAAAGAGGCACTGGAAGACCTGGTAGGCCTTCGCGGCCGCGCCGGTCAGGTACATGATGTTGACCGGATTGATGACCAGCAGGACGTCGAGGCCGCGTGCCTGCATGACTTTGCGAACGCGTCTCTGACGCTCGCGGAACTCGGACAATTCGAAGAAGTGCTTCGACATCGGATTGGATCCTCTGGGCGATGCGGGAAGTCTGAAGTCTAGGGCGTGACATTCCGTGACGTTCGAGGTGCGGGGGCCAATCCCAAGCCGCGCCCCCGACGGGGAGGTAACGCCCGGTGGTTGATGCACGGAATGCCTGCTCCGCAGAAGTGCCCAACAGCGCACTCTCAGCACTTCTTTGCCCGATGGCCGCCCGTCGTCAAGGATTATAATGCACACTATCATTTAATTTATTGCGCGGCGGGGGCGCGCAAAATGACGGCAGTCGACCGCGGTGAGTCGGCCTGCGTGGAGGTTTTGTCGCACCATTCTGCCCGTTTTTGCGCCGTTTTAAGGATCGGCTAGCCATTCTTTGTGCGCCGCCGCCTTTGGCATCCATGGCGAACAGCTCATGAGGTCTGGACACACAAGGGTGTTCAATATATTGATGACGGCCTGAGCCGTTGGTGACGAATGAACACTTCAGCGGTCGGAAGAGGGGGCTTCATCACCATTGATGGCCAGCGGCAATCGATCCGTAAAACAGGAGAGAAGCATCATGAGCCGGAAGGCGGCGAGCGTTTTAATAATGATGTTCGGTGTTCTCATAGGTGGTGCGGCTGCGACGGCCGAACCCCTACCTGAGCGGATTCAGCGGGGGGAGCCCGTACGCCAGGGCATCGCCAACGATGCACCGTTCGGATATGTGGACAAGAGTGGAGCGACCGTCGGGATCGAGGTCGAAATGATCCGGCTTCTCTTGGGGAAGCTGGGAGCGAAGTCCATTGAGCCGATCGGCACCAGTTTCGGAGCACTTATTCCAGGCATTCAGGCTAATCGCTTCGACGTCGTTTCGGATGGCATCTACATCCGCCCGGAGCGTTGCCGCGCAGTCAAGTTTGCCCAGCCGCACTTCATGATCAGCGTAGGTGCATTCGTGAAGAAAGGCAGTGCAATCAAGGCGGGGGATTTGGCGGAGCTCGCCAAGAATCCGTCACTTAAAGTCGGGATCCTGACGGGTGGCGGCGAGGGGCGGTACTTCGTCGCCGCCGGTGGCAAGCAGGATCAGATCTCGGACTTTGCGGATCGCGCCGGCTTGGCATCGGGCCTGAAGAGTGGTCGCATTGATGTCGCCCTTCTGACTTCGATCGGTGCTGCAAGCACAGTTCACAATGATCCGGAGCTTAGTCTCCTGACACCCTTCCGCCCGGTGGTCATCGACGGCAAACCGCAGGTTTCTTATGCGGCCTTTGCCTTCAACCAGGCCGATGCCGTTTTCGTAGAGGCATTCAATAAGGAACTGACGGCCTATATCGCCAGCCCCGAATATCCCAAGCTCCTTGCGAAGTATGGGGTCACTGCGGATGTTATTCCGCCGGCCGGCGTGAGCGTCGACGATCTCTGCAAGTAAAATGGGGGTAGCTGGGTCTTGTCGCGATGATTGCTTGGTCTGCGCATTCGGTCCTGCTTCACGCCACGCTTGTCACGGCCCAGCTCTTCGCTATGTCCGCAGTGGTGGCGGTGATACTCGCCCTTGTCTTCGGATTGGCGCTGAATAGTACACGCGCTCCCATTAGAGTAGGTGCGCGCATCTGGTGTGAGCTGTTCCAAGGCGTGTCGCTCACCGTTCAACTCTTCTGGTTCTTTTTCGTCCTGCCACTGTTCGGCGTGACGCTGCCGGCGGTCGGTGCGGCGGTTGTCGCGCTCGGCATATGTTTCGGCGCGTATGGCGCCGATACGGTCAGATCGGCGTTGCAGGCGGTGCCGCGGGGGCAGTGGGAAGGCGCCGCAGCACTAGGTCTTCGGCCTGTAACCACTTTTACAAGTGTGATCCTGCCACAGGCCTTCCGGATCATGCTTCCCGGTTTAGGGAATCTTGCCCTGTTGATCCTGAAAAGTACCTCGGTCACAGCACTCATCACGATCCCGGAGCTATCATTCCAGGCTGCCGCGATCACCAACAACTTCGGCGCGAGCATCAGCGTCTTTGCGTATGTCATCTTCGCCTACTACGCCATGGCCAAGATCGTCATTGCGATGACGCGCCAAATTGAGCGGTTGTTCGCGATTCCATGAGGAGTAGGTGATGATCTTCGACTGGTCGTTCGCGCGCGAAATACTTCCCCAACTCTTATGGGCCGCACGCATCACGATCCTCATTACGGTGGTCTCCTTTCTTCTTTCGCTGGTTGGCGGCGGTGTGGTGCTGTGGCTGCGGAGCTGCAGATGGTGGCTGGTGGTGAGGAGTGTCGTTGCCGTCTCGGATTTGGTGAGGGCGACACCGCTCCTTACCCAAGTTCTATTTCTATTCTTCGTCGCACCCACCCTCGGTATCCGCCTTGCGCCGATCACAGCCGGTATCGTGGCGATCGCGATCCACTACAGCTGTTACATGGCCGAGGTCTATCGCGGTGCACTGGCGGTGATAAAAAAGGGCCAGTGGGACGCCGCTGCAGCGCTTGGACTGAGCCGGTACGTCGCCTTTCGGAAAGTAATTCTGCCGCAGATGCTGCCATTGGTAGTCCCGACTGCTGGAAGCTATCTGATCTACATGTTCAAGGATACGCCCATCCTGGCTGCAATTACTGTGCGCGAGATGATGCAGGTCGCATCCAGCATCGGTGCCGACAATTTCCGTTACATGGAGCCGATCACGCTTGTCGGAGTGATCTTTCTCGTCGTCAGCCTGGTCGCCAGCTTTGTCGTCCGGCGAATC
This sequence comes from Bradyrhizobium sp., assembly GCA_035547995.1. Lineage (GTDB taxonomy): Bacteria > Pseudomonadota > Alphaproteobacteria > Rhizobiales > Xanthobacteraceae > Bradyrhizobium. The sequence goes on from DASZTN010000012.1 coordinate 174,942, forward strand.
GAGAAATATGTGGCTTTGCCGGCAGCAAGATAGTGAGAAGAGCCGTTATGGCGGCTCGGGTTGGGGTTCGGAGCGGGCGACACCGTAAAGTGCCGATGCCGCTGAGCCCGCTGACCGCGATCTGCGTAAATTGGGGTAGAGGAGTCGCGGGTATTATGAAACTGGGTAGACGCAGCTTCAAAAACTGCTCGTGTCGTCGCTTATGGAGATTGGACAGTGAGTAACCGTCGCTTGGAGCCGCCCAGATTGAGTGATCTGATTGGCGCTCGCATCAAGCAATTGAGGACGTCTCGCGGCATCAGCGTCAATCGGCTTGCCGCCACAGCGGGCGTTTCGTCGGGTATCATCAGCCAGATCGAGCGGGATAAGGCCAATCCGTCGCTGAATACGATCGAAAAGATCTGCGCTGCCCTTGGAGTGACGACCGATGCGATCGTGCGGTCGGCCGTGATCGAGGACGAGGATCCACCCTTCGTCTGCCGTTCGGGCAACCGCGCCCGCATGTTGGTTGGTCCCGCACCGATCACCAAGCATATGCTTTCGCCGCCGGGGCATCGCAATCTGAAGGTGATGACGATCGAGTTTCCTCCTGGCTCCGAGAACGTCGATGTGACGATCGGGCCCGGTCAGAAGGCGGGCGTCGTTATCGAGGGTGAACTCAGACTTATGGTCGCAGGCAAGACGGCCGTTCTGTCCGCGGGAGATAGCTTCCAGTTTTCAAGCGCAGTTCCGCACAGTGTCCACAATGATGGCCCGGATATCTGCAAGGTGATCTGGATCATCCTGGAAACCGCAAATGAGGCGCCGTTCTGATTGAGGGCCGCACTGAGCGCAATGTTGTAAGTATCAGACCTGGAGTTTGTTTACATGCGAGTCGTTATCGTTGGCGCCGGCATTTCCGGCATGTGTGCCGCTTGGTCTCTGATCAAGCTCGGCCACCAGGTTACTCTCATCGACCAGGGGCCGATCCCAAATCCGCTATCCGCCTCGGGCGATCAGCATCGCAATATCCGTCGCGCGTATGGTCCGATGGACAATTACGCGCGGGCTATGGACCAAGCTTTCGATGCATGGGAGGAACTCTGGGCGGATCTCGGTGAAAACCATCTCGTGAACTGCGGCATACTCTCCATCAGCCAGCGTGAGGGCGATGGAGGCGATGTTGCGCGCGAAAGCTTGATGCGCCACAAGCGTCCGTTCGTGGATCTGGCGCCGAAGGAAGCGGCCGAACGCTATCCGTTTCTCGATCCTAACGGTATCAGGAGGGTAGTGTTTACGCCGGAAGGAGGCGTTCTCCTCTGTCAGAAGATCGGCGCAGGCCTGAATGAGTGGTTGAGCCGGAATGGCGCCGAACTGCGGCCCAATACTTTGGTCTCCGGTGTCGATCTGAAGGCTGGTGCCATCACGTTGGCGTCCGGTGAGACGCTTTCGGCCGATCATGTCGTGGTTACGGTCGGTGCCTGGACGCCGAAGTTGCTTCCAGGTATTTCGAAGCCTCTCACGACCTATCGGGCGATCGCTGTCTATCTCGATACGCCGGCCAAACTCACGGAGGCCTGGACAAAGGCTCCGGGAATTCAGGCGATCGGCGGGGATCGGCCGGGTTACGGCCTCCCTCCCGTTGCTGGAACCGAATTGAAGATTGCTTCTGTTGCCTTTCGGCGTCCGACAAACGATGCCGATGCGGACCGCGTCGCGCAGAACAGTGAAGCAGCCGGTACGCTCGAAGTTTTCGGAGTCGTGCTCAAGGACATCCGAGCCTATGGAGTGAAGCGCGTTTATACTTGCGCATACACTTTCACGAATGACGAACACTTCTGGCGGCATTGGGAGGGGAAGGGCGTTGTCGTATCGGCCTGCTCGGGCCATGGCTACAAGTATGGTGCTGCGATCGGTCGGTGGATCGGGTGGGCCGTCGATCGCAAGGACGGAGCGCTGCTGAATTCATGGTTACGTGCCGAGGCCGAGCCGCCCCGGGTTCGCGCGTGACCGGTTAGCCGCCGGGAAAGCCGCCTTTGTTCGATGTCCCGGAGAGGTGACGCTCTTCGGGGATGACCGCTTTAGTGGCCAGATGCCTCATGGAGGACGCGTATGTTGCTACCACACCGTGGCCCTCAGCGCGAAAACCCTGGTGGATCGGCCTGTAGCGCGACGATGCTTAGAACTATTGATAAATGATTTTTCGGAAGAACATCTCCATGGGTGCCTCATTCGACCCTGATGCGATCACGCTTCCTTCGGGCCACTTCATCGAAGGGCGCTATTTGGCCGCTCAAAACGAGATTGAACTTCGGCGCCCCTCAGACGGAACGCCCTATGCGGGATGTCCGATCGCAAGCGAAGAGGTAGTGGATCGGGCAGTTAGTGCTGCGAATGAAGCCCTGCGGAGCAGTGGCTGGGCCACGCTACGCCCTCGCGAACGGACCGTCGCCATGCAGCGGTGGGCCGATCTCATTGAGGCTGAGACCGAAACTATGGCGCGTCTGGAGTCTCTCGCATCTACGCGGCCCATTGCGCAGACACTCAGTGTGGATGTTCCGGTCACGATCGAACAGATCCGCTTCTTTGCCGAATTGTCGGACAAGGAAGGCGGCCTGCTTGCACCGACCGCCGACTGCCATGTTGGTATGATTGCCAGCGAGCCTTTCGGCGTGGTGGGTGCCATCGTGCCCTGGAACGTGCCGCTATCGAGCGCCGGGTGGAAGATCGGCCCGGCCCTCGCGGCCGGCAACGCCATCGTTCTGAAGCCGTCGGAGCTGACGCCGTTCTCGACCCTGTATCTTGCAGAGTTGTCCGTGCGGGCCGGGCTGCCCGCTGGCCTGATCAACATCGTGCTGGGTGACGGTACGACCACGGGCTCGGCTATCTCGCGCCATCCTGGAATCGGTAAAGTCTCCTTCACGGGATCGACGCGTGCAGGCAGTGCCGTGATGGAGGATATCGCGCGGACCGGAGTGAAACCGGTTACGTTGGAACTCGGCGGCAAGAGCCCGCAAATCGTATTTGCGGACGCTGATCTCGATCTCGCAGCGGACTGCGTTGCCCGCAGCATTCTGGCGAATGCCGGCCAGGCGTGCGTGGCCGGTTCGCGTCTGATCGTGGCCGAAAGCGTCGCGCCTGCCGTAATCGAGGCAGTGGCCAGCAAAATGAAGGCAGTTCGTCTTGGTCCAACTTGGGACGAAGCGACCGACTTTCCGCCGATCATTTCTGAGAATCAGCTCGCGCGAATTGAGCAGATCGTGCAACGGGCGCAGGCGAGCGGGGCTAAGATCCTCATCGGGGGATTCCGCCTTGATCGGCGTGGCTGGTACTATCAGCCTACAATTCTAGCCAACGTGACTCCGCAATCTGAGGCTGTTTGCCAGGAAATATTCGGGCCTGTCCTTACGGTCGAAACCTTCCGCGACGAGGAAGAGGCGCTCGCGCTTGCCGATCACCCAACCTACGGTCTGGCAGCGGGCATCTATACGCGTGATCTCTCGCGCGCCCTCCGCGTCACGAAGCGAATCCAGAGTGGAACGGTATGGGTCAATCGCTATAGCCGCTCGCGCGACCATATTCTTCCGACTGGCGGCTACAAACGATCGGGCATCGGCAAGGATCTCGGACGCGAAGCATTCCTGGCCAACCGCCGCCAGAAGACCATCCTCATCGATCTATGACAATCAACAGCAGACGATGGACCGTAATGTCTCCGTTAAAATCCGCCGAGGTTCTATCGAAGCTTATTTCTTTCCCGTCTATCGCCGGGCAGCCTAATGTCCATATTGTGGGTTGGGTCCGGGATATCCTGGAGGCCGCCGGCGCGCGGGTCACAGTCGTACCCGGCCCCGAGGGTGATCGTCACAATCTCTTTGCGTCAATGGGGCCGACCGGCGGACGCGGCATTGTGCTGTCCGGCCATTTGGACGTGGTGCCTGCCGGCGAGCCGGACTGGAAGACCGATCCGTTCAAGCTTTCGCAGGATGGCGAGAAGCTTCACGGCCGCGGTGCATGCGACATGAAGGGATTCATCGCCGCGGCACTGTCCTTCATGACACGGATCGATGCCGGCAGACTGACGGAGCCCTTGCATCTCGCCCTTTCCTATGACGAAGAGTTAGGATGCAGGGGTGTGCCGCATCTTGTCGCCCGCCTGCCCGAGCTTTGCGCGCCGCCGATCGTGTGCATCGTTGGCGAGCCTACCGAGCTTCGTCCGGTGCTTGCACACAAAGGGAAGATGGCTTGGGAGATTGCGATCCATGGCCGCAGCGGTCATTCCGCCCGCCCCGAGCTCGGCTTGAACGCGATCCATGGAATGGGTAGAATCCTGATGTCGATCGAGGCGGCAGCTGAAGCGCTGAGCCGTGACGTTCTCGATGCGGGATTTGAACCTCCGTACTCGACCATGCAGGCCGGGGTGATCGGCGGCGGTCGAGCCGTAAATGTCATTCCGGAGCGGTGTTCTGTAGAGATCGAGGTCCGAGCGCTGCCCTCGCAGCTCCCGGAAGACCTGTTCGTTCCCGTGCTTGGTGAACTGCGTCAGTTGGAGAAGGCCGGCTACCGTGTTGAACAGACCATCATGTCGCGATATCCGGGCTTCTCGTTACCCAGGAATTCCAAGGTTGTTGAACTGGTGGAGGCGGCCGCGGGAAATAAGTGCCGGCCCGCTGTAAGTTTCGGAACGGAGGCGGGCCTTTTCCAACAGGCTGGTTGGAGTGTCGTCGTATGTGGCCCGGGCGACATGGGACGCGCTCACAAGGCTAACGAGTACATCACGGTTGGCGAGCTTGAACAGTGTGATCAGTTCCTTCACGCCCTGACTCAAGAGATTATGAGGTGATCACGTGATTGATTACCCGCGAAGACATCGTCGCACATGCCGCCAGCTCTGCACCTTGGACCTGTCGGAGCTATGAGAGATATAGATGACCAGTAATGAGGAAGCCGCGAACGTCCCCGGTACCGGTACTGCTGACTTGGCGGTGGAGCTGATTGGGCTCAATAAATGGTATGGGGATTTCCATGTACTCTGCGCAGTCAATTTGGCTGTCAAGCGCGGAGAGCGAATCGTTATCTGCGGTCCATCTGGCTCGGGCAAATCGACTCTGATCCGGTGCATCAATGGCCTTGAGGATCATCAGCAAGGCCGCATTATTGTCGACAATATTGAGCTAACGAGTGACAATCAGCGCATTGACGAGGTGAGGCGAGAAGTTGGTATGGTGTTCCAGCACTTCAACCTGTTTCCGCATCTTACGGTTCTGGAGAACTGCACCTTGGCTCCCATTCGGGTACGTAAGATGCCAAAAAAGGATGCGGAGAAATTGGCAATGCATTTCCTCCAGAAAGTAAAGATCCCCGAGCAAGCGAATAAGTATCCCGGTCAGCTATCCGGCGGACAACAGCAGCGTGTCGCCATAGCACGGGCGCTTTGCATGCAACCGCGGATCATGCTGTTCGATGAGCCCACCTCCTCCCTTGATCCGGAAATGGTAAAGGAAGTGCTCGATACTATGGTCTCGCTCGCCAACGAGGGAATGACCATGCTGTGCGTGACGCACGAGATGGGCTTTGCCCGGCAGGTGGCTGATCGCGTCATCTTTATGGATAGAGGTCAGATTGTTGAAACAAACGATCCGAACACATTTTTCTCTCGGCCCCAGCACGAGCGCACTCGGCTCTTTCTTTCGCAAATTTTACATTGAGCGAGGTTTGAACCCGGCAATCAAGGGATACTCTCTCATGGTGGCGCGTGCCGTTTGATAGCCAGTAACTGATGGCCTGCAATCAACGATCGGCGAGAGGTGGCGCCGCCTGGCCGATCGTCTGGAAATCGAATCACCGCAGCGTGAACGTTTCATCGAAGCTCAACGCTATGGACCGGAATGCGGACTAGAAAGATTGTGCACAGGCGCCGCCACGGTGTGTTCCATATTCGTATGGAGCTCGATTTCGTCGAGCTCGGCGAGGAGATATGGAAGCGTCGCCTTGGGCCGAGCAAATGAGTGCTTCCTCTTGCCAGAACCACTTCCACAACAAGCCGGCCTCGATCAACAGTCGGCGCGGTCCCTCTCTGATCGCCTGACCAGCCTCGCTTATCCGATGACGGATAGGAAAAGAAGCAACTGGCAAGGAGCAAAAGGTATCTTTGGGCTTATCTTAATCCGAGCTGGTAGGGAGCCGCTGCGAGGGCAAAGTGATTCCAGCGCATTCAGCCAAAACGCCCGGCGGAAAACATTGGCAGTTCGTTCTCGACCGAATTGCACATCAGCGCCCGCGCAATCAGTTTGGCGGTATTGGCCGAGCCGGTGAGCCCGAGATGGCCATGCCCAAACGCGCACCACAAATTGGGATGATTGGGCGCGGCGCCGAGCACCGGGATCGAATCCGGTAGACAAGGCCGGTGGCCCATCCAGATCGTTTCGTTTTCCAGCACCGGTCCGCGCAATCCGGCTCGCGCGTGCTCCTTGAGCAGCATCGCGCGCGCGGGGTTCGGTGGGCGGTCGATCGAGTCGATCTCGACGGTGCCGGCGATCCGCAGACCCTCACGCATCGGATTGATAAACACCTTGCGGTCGGCCAGCACCACGATACGTGATAAGGAGACGCCGGCTCGCGCTACCTGGACGTGATAGCCGCGCTGGCTGATCAGTGGGATTTTGTAGCCGAGCATGGCCAACAATTTGCCGGACCAGACACCAGCGCTGATCACGACATGCCGGTCTCGCCAGCTTCGCGCGCCGTCGCCGATCTGCCACTGGTCGCCAGAGCGCGTCAGCGAGCTGATCTCGGCCTGGATGATCTCTCCGCCCCGCGCTTGTAGCGCGGCTGCAATCAATTGGGAATATCGCAGGGGATCGGTGACGCTGGCTTCGTCGGGAAGGTACACACCGACGCGATAATTGTCGTTGACCGCGGGCTCCAGCGCCTGGATCGCCTCGGCGTCGACCTGTTCCATGCGCAGGCCATGCTTGCGCTTCAAGGCCCAGGACGCGTCGTCTTTGCGCATTGCCTTTTCATCAGGATAAAGATGCAACTGCCCGGTCTGGCGAATAAGCTCTGGACATCCGATCTCGGCGGCGAGCTCGATGTGGCTGGACACTGAATCCTTCAACAGGGCATGTAGCGCGGTGGCGATAGTTTCGACGCGTTCACGTTCCGACGCGTCGACAAACGAACGCAGCCAGGGTGCGGCCTGTAACCAGTAATGCAGCGGCAGATGCAGCGGACCCTTGCGATCGACCAGCATGATCAATGCGTCCTTGATCGCGCCCGGCATAGCGAGCGGCGCCACCGATCCCGACGACAACGCGCCCGCATTGCCTGACGAACATTGCGAGCCGGGCGGATTAGGGTCGAACAGCTGGACCCGCCATCCATTGCGGGCGAGTTCGTAGGACGTGCACAAGCCGACAATGCCGGCGCCAATCACCAGCACGCCGCGGTCACGGTGTTCGCTCATTGAATTACTGCGGCACCAATCCGATTTGTTCGATGACTTTGTGCCATTTGTCGATTTCCCCCGTCAGGAATTGGTTGAATGCTTCCTGATTCCGATTCTCTGTTACCACACCCTGGGTCTCGAACGCCTTCTGCAAATAGGCGGAGGCGAGCACCTCGGAGGTCGTTTTCGAAAGTTGCGATACCACCGTGGGCGGTGTGCCGGCCGGCGCCATCAGCGCAAACCAAGTTCCCGCGGTGAACCCGGGCATGCCGCTTTCAGCCATCGTCGGCACACCGGGAAGCATTTTCAGTCGCTCCGGCGTCGCCACCGCCAGCGCCTTGATTTGGCCGGACCGGATCAACGGCAATACCGCCGTGATCGTATCAAATGTCACCTGTATCTGGCCGGCCATCAAATCGGTCAACGACGGCGCGCTGCCGCGATAGGGGATGTGCCGCATCTTGATGCCGGCGCGAAGATTCAATAATTCGCCGGTCAGATGATTGGAAGTTCCGGTACCGAACGAGGAGAAGTTCACCGAAGTCGGATGCTCCCTGGTATATGCGATCAGTTCCTGCACATTATTCGGTGGAAAGTTCTTGTTGGCGACCAGCACGAAAGGCACCCGCCCGACAAACGAGATCGTAGCAAAATCCTTGACCGGATCGTAGGGCACCGACTTCTTGGTCGATGTCGCCAACGAGAGCTCCGGCGAGGCCGCGTATAACAGCGTGTAGCCATCGGCGGGCGCTTTGGCGACGTAATCCGCGCCAATCACGCCGCCGGCGCCGCTGCGATTCTCGACGATGAAATTGTCGTGCATCTTTTCGCTCAATGCCTGCGCCAGCAGTCTTGCCGTGGTGTCGGTGCTGCCGCCAGCCGGATACGCGACTATCACGCGAACGGGTCTTGCCGGAAAAGTCTCGGCGCCGGCGGGGCTGGTCTGTGCTTGAATGAAACCGAACAGGCTAAGAAACAGCAGCGGGCGCCAGAACATCATATACAGGTCCAGACCATGGCCTCGGGCTCGCCACTGAGCCCGCTCGCCAATTGATCATCCGAGGTCTATTATTGGATTGCAATAGTTGTTATCGCAATGCGATAACCTAATCCTATGTTTGGAGTGGCGATATGGGCGAGCAGTCAAGGATCGTGATCGATGGATTGGTGTTTCACAGCGATGGCAATCCCGAGCCGCTGCGATCCGGTGGAGTGACTGCCGCCAACATCACGGTGGCACCGTATCTGGAGGGCTTTCAGTCGGCGTTCGACGGCATGAGCCGGTGGCGCGCGGTAGCCGAACGCGCTGACTCGGGATGGAAGCTGGTGCTGCGCGCCGACGACATTCGCAGCGCCCACGCGGAAGGCAAGACCGGGCTTATCATGGGCTGGCAGAATTTGTGGCCGATCGAGCTCAACATCGATCGTCTCTCCGGTTTCCACGCCGTGGGTCTTAGGATCGCTCAGCTCACCTATAATGACGCCAATTTTGTCGCCGATGGCTGCTCTGAAGAGCGTAATGGTGGGCTGACGGTGTTCGGCCGCAAGGCGGTCGCCGAACTCAACCGACTCGGGATCGCGATCGATCTCAGCCATTGCTCTGAAGCGACCGTGCTGGAGACCGCGGCATTGTCAAAGCAGCCGGTGCTGTTGACGCATGCCAATGCCAAGAGCGTTAATCCGCGGATGCGCAACAAATCCGACGATGCAATCCGCGCCGTGGCCGCGACCGGCGGCGTGATCGGGGTTAGCATTCACGGCTTCATGAACTGGAGCGGTAATCCGTCGGAGCCGCCGACCCTGGACAATTTCGTCAAGCATGCGAAATACATCGCCAATTTGGTTGGCGTAGAGCATGTCGGACTCGGAACCGATTTCGCGTGCGTGCAAGATCCCGCGGACGTCGATCGCGTGCTCAGACTGAGCAAGGACTATCGTGAAGCCGCGGGCATCTTTATCGAAGCGTTCGGCAACGTGCTCGCGAACCGGTACCCAAAGGAAACCCCTACTCCACGGCAATTCCAGAAAATGATGGAAGCGCTCGATCGCGGCGGCTTTACATCGAGCGAGATTGACTGCATCGCCGGCGGCAACTTTCTGCGCGCCTTCGATATGATCTGGCACTGATGACGTGGCGACGGCGATGGCGCGCGACATCAGCGATGAGCAGACCGGCGATCGCCTGTTCATCATGTCGATCGGCAAGTGTTTCCATCTCTTGGAATGCTTCAATACCGCGCAGCGCGCGCTGACCTTGACCGAACTGGCGCAGATCTCGCATTTCACCACCAGCACGGTGCAGCGGCTGACGCACACGCTGTGTTCGCTGGGCTATCTGCGCCAAAACCCGAACACCCGCGCTTATCTGCTGTCGTCCAAAATGCTCGAGTTCGGCCACAGCGTGCTCGCTGCCGACCAAGTGCGCGAAATTGCCGAGCCGCATCTGCAACTTCTTAATCAGGAGAGCCGTGAAACCGTCAACCTGATGAAACTGGAAGGCGATGAAATCGTCTATGTGTCCCGTTTCACCAGCCCGCATCCGGTCAGCGTCAACCTGCACGTCGGCTCGCGATTGCCGGCGTTCTGTTCCGCCGCCGGCCGTGCCATTCTGGCGAATATTCCGCCCGAGCAGGCCCAGGCTATCCTGGCCAAAAAGCGCGTGGCGATGACGAAACATACCGTCACTGATCTCAGGGGGCTCAATGCCATCCTTGAGCGCGCTCGCCGCGACATGTTCGTGATCAATGATCAGGAGGCGTATCTCGGCGATATTTCCGCCGCGGCGCCGATCTTTGATGGTGACGGCGAGGTCAGTTCGGCGATTAATATCGCGGTGCCATCCTCACGCTGGACGGCAGTGCGCGTCAACAAAGAGCTTGTGCCGATGCTGCTGGACTGCGCGCGTCGGATCTCGCGGGATCTCGATAACAGCAACCAGCGCAACGCCCGGCGCGGCCCGCGGGTGTGAAACGGTCCGGCGTGGCGAACGACAAAGCCTGGTTCGACTGCCGCACCAAAGCGCTGCCATTGATCGCGACCAGCAGGTCGTTCGGACGGCTACGCCGCTATCTTCAAGCAGCAGAGCGTGAAACACCTGGCACGTTGTCCGATAGCGATGCACCATATCGCCTTAAATGGGAGGAGGCCGCATGATCGCAACTTCAATCACAAGATTGAAGGAACTACCGGGTCGGCTTTGCGGATCGCGTCGTCAACGGTTGAGGCTTTCCGGCCGATGGTCGCCAATCGAGTTCTAGAGATTTGAAGAATTTCAAAAGATCAAGAGCCCGAAGGCCTTGAGCAGGGCCTCGCTCCACAGAGCCGTCTTTTCCGGAATCCGTTGAGTCTGGAAGTACCAGCGTTTACCGGTCTGGCCGACGCGGTCGAGCTCGTTCCTTCGGTTGCCCGCGATCTCATGGCCGATCATGAGGGAGGCGGTGCCGGGAGGCAGATCGGTCTCTTCCAGAATCACCACATTCTCATTGGCATCCACGATAAGTTCGATACCTCTTGCTTCGGCAACCAAGACAAAGTCAGAAGACAAAAGTTAGTCGGGGTCGCGAGATCGACGTCTTGCCGCACACGTGTTGCGGTGCCCTCGCTGCGTGGCGTTTCAAGCAGCTGATTCGGTAAGAGGGATGGCCTGCACACGCCCGCTCCCAGTTCGGCTATCAGCTCCTTGGTGTGACCGCTGAAATTCCCTGCCGAAAGGTTTTCCGTCTGAATCTGCAAGGCAGCCAGAGGGATTCTGAGTTCGTACGCTGCGTCGGCAACAAAACGGCGCTGCGCTTCCAAGGCCTGCTGATGACACTCAACAAGTGCGTCAATGACCTCGATCAAAGGCGCGATCTCCTCCGGTGTGTCTTCTGGATGGAGCGGCTCCCGGGCAGCCACGCTCCGGTCGCCTATGTCCCGGGACAGCTTGCGAAGCCCCGAAGCGTGCGGTTGATCGACGAGCCAGGCGACCGGAACGGACAAGAGGAACAGTAATGCGGCGCCGGCCGCCGCATGCGTTGCTACTTTCTCGCGAGCGCTCCATCTCTCCATCGGGGCTGCGGTCTCGCCGCGCTTGCCGGCTTCGACGCTCTCGAACGACATGATCTATTTCGATGGTCTGCAGAGACCAATCTTGACAAACCAGGATAATTATCTATCGATAGATAGAATTCTTCGATATGTTTTAAATCGATTTCAAGGCCACATGGCTCAAGATCGGATGATGCGCTCTGCTGAAAGCAAGCGTCGGCACAATTCCGAGGCCGGCTATCCGCGCGGCGCGGAGACCCGCGCCAGGATCATCCTGGCTGCGCTCGAGGCCTTCGGCACGCATGGATTTGGCGGGACATCAACACGCCTGCTCGCTGACAAGGCGGGCGTCACGCTGCCGGCTCTCCAATATTATTTTGATGACAAAGAAGGGCTTTATCTAGCCTGCGCTGCCTATATTGCCGAGGCGCTCGCCTCGCGTCTGGGTCCGCAGATCGAAAAGATTGCAGTGCGAGTCGCCGATCCGACTACCTCACGACGGGCCTTGCGCGGCCTGCTCGACGAACTTCTCGACAATTTGGCCGATCTTTTCCTCGGTACGCATGAACTGGAGAAATGGGTCCTCTTCATTATTCGCGAGCAGGCACAGCCGACCAAGGCTTTTGACATTATTTACGAGCATGTGATGCGTAAGGTCGCTATGAGCTGCGCTGCGCTCATAGCGCAGATCGTCAATCGCCCAAGTATCGATTCCGAAGTTCGGCTCTGCGCGGCTGGGCTTATTGGCCAGATCATCTTCTTCCGGACCGGGCGCACGGCCGTCCTCCGTTTCCTCGACTGGCCAGATTTCGATGCGGATCGCCTGGCGACTGTGAAAGTCATGCTGCGAAATCATACGACGGCTGCGCTTGGCGAACTGCGCAAAGCGACCCGGAGAACGCCGTGAAGCGCATCGCCCTCATCATCGCGGCGGTCGTCATCGTCGGCGGGGCGGGACTTTTCTATTGGTTCACCCATCGCGCCGGCCCTGCATCCGAGCTCGTCATCTATGGCAATGTTGATCTGCGCCAGATCGATTTACCTTTCAATAACAGCGAGCGTATCGCCACTGTCCTGGTTCAGGAAGGTGATCATGTGCGAAAGGGGGAAGTCCTCGCCCGGCTCGATACGAGCCGTCTCCTGGCGCAAGTCGCGCAGGCTGACGCTAAAGCCGCCGCGCAAAAAGCAGTGGTCGAACGACTTCATAACGGCAGCCGCCCGGAAGAGATCGAACAGGCGCGCGCCAATCTCGCTTCGGCCAAGGCTGATGCTCTGAATGCTGAGCGACAATACGAACGTCAGCAAAGTCTGGCAAAAATCGCCGAAGGACGTGGGACAACGAAGCAGGAAGTCGATAATGCGCAGGCCGCTTTTGAGACAGGCAGGGCGAGAGTCGCCGCCGCTCAGGCCGCTCTCGATCTTGCGATTGCGGGCCCGCGCAAGGAAGATATTGCACAGGGCGAGGCACAGCTGCAGGCGGACCTCGCGAATCTTGCTTTCCTGCGCGAGCAGCTCGCAGATGCGACACTCATTGCTCCTGTCGACGCCGTGGTTCGCTCGCGCCTGATGGAGCCTGGTGAGATGGCTTCGCCGCAAAAGCCGGTGTTTTCCCTCGCGGTAATCGATCCAAAATGGATCCGGGCCTATATATCGGAGGTCGATCTGGGCAAGATCCATCCCGGTGAAGCGGCGTCGATCAGCGTCGACAGCTTTCCGGACCGGCGTTTCGAAGGGTGGATTGGCTTCATCTCGCCGATTGCGGAATTTACGCCCAAGACCGTCGAGATGTCCGAATTACGGACGAGTCTCGTCTATGAGGTACGCGTCTTCGTAAAGGACTCCGGCGACCTGTTGCGGCTCGGCATGCCTGCGACCGTGCATCTGGCCCTTGCTCCGGCAAGATCGGATCCGCCAGCCGTAGCGCGTGAGGCGCCTCCTGCTGGAGGCTCATGAACCATGGATCAGAGCGTAGCCATCTTTGGCCGCGATATCGAGAAAAGGTTTCGGCGCAGCACGGGCGAGACTGTGAATGCGCTTGCTGGCGTTTCCCTTGACGTTTGTCACGGCACGCTTGCGGCCCTTGTCGGTCCCGATGGCGCCGGGAAAACGACGCTCATCCGGCTCATCACGGGGCTGATAGCGGCTGACGGCGGCGCACTGAAGGTCTTGGGAATAGACGTTGGCGCGACACCACAGCGCGTGCAGGACCGCATCGCCTATATGCCGCAGCGTTTTGGCCTTTATGAAGATCTGACAGTCAAGGAAAATCTCGATCTTTATGCGGATCTGCATGGTGTCAGTCCGCAAGAAAGACAGGAACGTTATCGTCAGCTTCTCGAAATGACCGCGCTCGCGCCGTTCGTGCACCGTCTTGCCGGCCAGCTTTCCGGCGGCATGAAGCAGAAACTAGGTCTTGCCTGCACTTTAGTGCGCGCCCCCGATCTCCTGCTGCTCGATGAGCCTACGGTCGGCGTCGACCCTTTGTCGCGGCGTGAGCTCTGGGACATCATCACGCAACTGGTGCGCGGCAATGGTCTCACCGTTCTTTTGAGCACCTCTTATCTCGATGAAGCCGAGCGTTGTGATCGGGCGTTTGTCTTGCGCGAGGGAAAGCTGCTGGCGAGTGGCCGGCCTGATGAAGTCACGCAAAGAGCCGCCGGGCTCACCTTTGATGCCCTGCCGCCGCAGGGCGAGTCGGCGCGAATTTTGCAGTCGCGGCTGCTCGATCGCGCCGACATCGTCGATGCTGTTCCCCAGGCAGGCCATGTCCATTTCGTTCGCGCGCAGGGCATGAGTCCGCTCTCGTCGGACGAATTTTCATTTACTGCGACCAGACCGCGATTTGAAGATGGCTTCATGGTGCTGCTGCGCCAGCAAGAGGCGGTCCCAAGAGCGCGAGTGGTCATGCCGCTCGCCCGGTCAATTCAAGACCGTGCCGACCAGCCGATGATCGAGGTGCGCGAGCTGACACGCAAATTCGGCTCCTTCATCGCGGTCGATCATCTGAGCTTTACCGTTCGCTGCGGTGAGATTTTCGGCCTGCTCGGTCCGAACGGCGCCGGCAAGACAACGACGTTCCGCATGCTTTGCGGCCTGCTTTCCGCGAGTTCGGGAACTTTGCGTGTCGCTGGCGTCGATCTGCGCCGGGCGCGTGCTTCAGCGCGCCGGCACATCGGCTATGTCGCGCAGAAATTCTCGCTTTATGGCCAACTCACGGTGACAGAAAATCTTGATTTCTTCGCCAGCGCTTATGGGCTTCGTGGAAGCCGCAAGCAGGCGCGGATCAGTTGGGCTCTTCGGCAATTCGAATTGGAGCGGCTGAAGCATCTTGCGAGCGGCCAATTGCCGGGCGGCTACAAGCAGCGGCTCGCCATGGCGGCGGCTTTGCTGCATGAGCCGGAGATTCTCTTTCTCGATGAGCCGACAAGCGGCGCTGACCCGCCGGCGCGACGCGAATTCTGGCAGCGCATCACCGCCCTTGCCGACCAAGGCATCACGGTCGTCGTGACCACCCATTTCATGGAAGAGGCCGAATATTGCGATCGCCTCGCCATTCTCGATGCCGGGCATATGTTGGCCGAGGGGACGCCGGCTGATGTTCGCAGCCATGCGCAGAGCGGACCGGACCATGCGCCGACCATGGAAGATGCCTTCATCGCCATCGTCGAAGCCGCCCGTGGCGATAAAGTGGCGCCTGCGACTGGACAACGTCCGTGATGGCGACGGCATCGACATCCGCCGCCGCCCGCGCGAAATTGCGCCGCCTCGTAGCACTTGTGCGCAAAGAGGCTTATCAACTCATCCGTGATCCAAGCAGCATTGCGATCGGCGTCGCCATGCCGCTTTTGCTGATTCTTCTCTTCGGCTATGCGCTTTCCCTTGACGTCAAGAATGTGCCGGTGGCGGTGGTGCTGGAGCAGCCTTCGCCGGCGGCGACAGAGCTTGCGGCAAGCTTTGACCTTTCGTCATACTTCCATACGAGCCTGACGACCTCCATGGCACATGCGAAGGAGCTGCTGCTGGAGCAAAAGGTAGACGGCATCATCTGCATCCGACCGGATTTCGCCCGCCGCCTCAATCAGGGGACGGCCGATGTCCAACTCCTCGTCTACGGTACCGATGCCAACCGTGCTCGTATCATTGAAACCTACGCGCAAGCCGCGATCGCGCAATGGTCGGCGCGCCGCGCTGCCGAAGGCCTGCCTTCGCCGCGCAGTGGAATGGTGGTCATGCAAAGCCGCCTTTGGTTCAACTCGGCTAACGACAGCCATTATTTTCTGGTGCCGGGTCTGATTGTCCTGATCATGACGCTCATCGGCTCCTTGATGACCGCTCTGGTGATGGCGCGTGAATGGGAGCGTGGAACATTGGAGGCTCTCTTTGTCAGCCCCGTGCGTTCCGACGAGATTATCCTCGCAAAAATGATTCCATATTTCGTACTGGGTATGCTGGGCCTCGGCCTCTGTATCTTCGCCGCTAAATTCCTGTTCGAGGTGCCATTTCGCGGGTCTGTCGCGATTCTGGTCGGGGTTTCCATGCTCTATCTACTCGTGGCGCTTGCAATCGGCCTGTTGATCTCCTCGTTGAGCAAAAGCCAATTCGTGTCTGCAATGGTAACGTTGATCGTTACCTTCCTGCCCGCACTGTTTCTTTCCGGCTTTCTGTTCGATTTGCATAGCGTACCTGCTGCGGTCCGCATCATCAGCTATATATTGCCAGCGCGTTATTATGTGGTCTTGTTGCAGACCCTTTTTCTGGCTGGCGATATATGGGCCGTGATCTTGCCCAATGCCGCCGTTTTGGCGGCGATGGCCGTGATGCTGCTTGTGCTGACACGGGCAATCACCGTCAAAAGCTTGGCATGAGGTTTCCAGTGCTCGATGTTCTTCTTCGCATTCTGGCCCTCATCCGCAAGGAACTCCTGGCCATACTCAAGGATCCACGCAGCCGGTTCAGCCTATTTCTTCCGCCGATCCTTCAATGTCTGATCTTTGGCTATGCTGCCACCTATGATCTCAACAATGTGCCTTATGCGGTGCTGGACCAGGACCACAGCGCCGCCTCGCATGATCTGCTGGCAGGCCTCGATGGGGCTGGGATCTTTCGCCGCGTCGCGACGCTTTATAACGCGGACAGCATCAAGGACCTGATCGACGAGCGGCGCGCCCTGCTCATCATTCAGATTGGCCAGAATTTCGAGCGCACGCTTGCGGCCGGTCTTCCTGCGAATATCCAGGTGATAGCCGATGGTCGTAACTCCAACACGGCCGGTACCGCACTTTCTTATGTCAGTGCTATTGTTGCTGCCTTCAATGCGAAATGGGCATCGGCGCATGGTGAGAGCACGCTGCCTCTCAATGTGACAGTCCGTGCCTGGTACAATCCCAATCTCGAGACACGCTGGTTTATGATCCCGGCCTTGGTCGGCACTCTCACCTTGTTACAGACGCTGGTGCTGACCGCGATGTCGGTCGCGCGCGAACGTGAGCAAGGCACATTCGACCAGCTTCTTGTCACGCCCTTCCGACCGGCCGAAATCATCGCCGGCAAGGCACTGCCTTCGGTGCTCATCGGATTGATTCAGGCGAGCCTGATCCTGTTCGTGGCGCAATTCTGGTTCGGCATCCCCTTCGCTGGATCTTACCTCGTGCTCTATGGCGGTCTCAGCCTGTTTCTTCTTGCGGCAGTCGGGATCGGTCTTATGCTCTCGTCAATCGTCGCCACCATGCAGCAGGCGGTGCTTTATTCCTTTGTCGTGATGATGCCTTTGGCGCTTCTTTCGGGCCTTGCGACGCCGGTCAGCGACATGCCTCTGATTTTCCAATATCTGACTTTGGCAAATCCTTTACGTTACGCAATCGATCTTTCCCACCGCGTCTATCTCGAAGGAACCGGATTCGATCGCCTGTTGCCGGATATCCTGCCCCTGATGGTAATCGCCACGATCACGCTTTCAGGAACTGCATTCCTCTTCCGGCGCGGATTCGATTGACTTGTCGGGGAACACTCGTCAGGGCGTGTTGGACGGCAGGCTTCCGCCCTTGGGGCAGGTCGGCTGCTCCATTTCGCGGGGCGCCTGACCCAGGAAGGTCCGGCGTTCCATGGCTGGGGCGACCATACCCGGGATGTAGGCGTCGGACACGTGTCTGCGGCAATGCTGTTCAAACGAATCCACCAGCCGAGACTTTCGCGTCTGCGCCAGCGTGAGGAGTCCCATCACCATCGGTTTGTGGTCGCCCGAAAGGCGTACCCGGGCAACTCGGCGTCCATCCAGAGCCATCTCGCATCTCGGACGAACATTGGCGAGCGTGTAGCCATAGCCGTTGGCCACCATCGTCCGAATTACATCAGGATGCGTCGAGCGCGAGATGATATGCGGCTCGAGCCCTTCCTTCATGAACAGGCCCAGAAAATATTCGCGACTGATCGGAAGATCGAGAAGGATAAGCGGCTCCCTTGCGAGCTCCTGCAGGCTGACGGCGGAGTGGCGTGCCAGCGGGCTTCCTTCGCTGACCACCACATGGGCAGGAAGGCTGGCCAGAGGAAGGAATTCGAACTCTTCCGGAATCAGAAGATCGTAGGTAATGGCGACGTCGAGCTCGGCGTGCTGAAGCCGCTCCAGCAGCTGTTCATGGTCGGCCACCACTTGGGTGATCCGGGTTTCCGCGTAAGTCGACGTAAATGAGTGCGATAATTCCGGCATCACCATGGGGGCGAGGGGTACGAAACAGCCGAGAGACAGCTGCCCCCGTACATGTTGTCCGACCTCGGACGCGACGGAGTAGACGTGCTCTGCCTGTTCGATGAGTTGCTTGGCTTCGACGAGTAGCACCCGGCCGGCGGGTGTCAGCGAGAGCCCTTGCGCATGGCGTCGCACGAAGAGCTGGGCCCCAAGTTCCTCTTCCAGATGAGCGATGGCCGTTGAAATGGACGGCTGCGAAACATTAACGCGCTCAGATGCCAGAGTAATGCTGCCCGTTTCCGCTGTCGCGATGAAGTATTCGATCTGGCGTAGCGTGTATCTCAAATGCAGCTTCTCGTGCGACGATCGAGGCGGATTTTCCAGTTGGCATAAACTCCGCGCAAGCCGACTTTTGGAGTCCTTATCATAGCAGAAGAGGCCAACGGGACCGATCCCTGTCGATCAGATCCGGGTTTCGCCAGCGACTCCAAAGCCAGGAGCTGCGGCGGGTTGTCGTGCGCGCTGAACGTAGTCTTCGACCTGGGGCTTGTAAACTGCCCAGAGTTCTTCAAGCGCAGCAATCGGATGATCGCTCCAATCCACCCGAAGGTCCACGATCGGCCAGGATACGTCCCGCACGACGGACAGGCCGGCGGAGCGTACCGGACCTGCCTCTCCGCCCTGATCCAGGCCGGCCTTGAGAGCAGCCAGCAGTCTTTCGACAAAGGGAGCTCCGGATGCCGTCTGATAGGCGGCGATCATGGCGGCAGGAACCTGGTCATTCGCCAGCAGGTTTCCGGAAGCTACAGCACCATCGCTCTTCGCGGTGGCATGAATGCCGAGGGTGCCGCTGCCGGAGTAGGATGCGGTTCGGCCCACCATATCGACGATCGAGAGTTGCCGATAGGCGATGAAATCGCTCGATGCGACCAGCGCATCGCGAACTTCCGTCGCACCAAGGCCCCGGGCGAGCAGATCGAGCCCGATCTGGCCGAGGCGTGGATCAGTGATGTTCTGGCTCGCAATCGCGCCGACATTGGCACGCAGATGTACGCACCGCGCTGCGACGGCCGGTGATGACGATGAGATGACCATCCCGAACATGCCGGATTCGGGACAGCGCGCAGCCAGCGAAAATGTCATGGCGACTCCGGAATGACAGCAATCACATCAACCTCGACCAGCCATTCCGGCCGGGCCAGCGCTGATACCACAAGCCCGGTGGAAACCGGAAACACGCCCTTCAGATATTCACCGACCTTGCGATAGACCGGCTCGCGATAGCGCGGATCGGTAATATAAATGGTGATCTTGCAGATATGTTCGAGTTTCGCGCCGGCTTCTTCCAGCAAGAGCTTGATATTTGCCATCGCCTTCTCGGTCTGACCGACCGGATCGCCGATGCAGACGCTTGTTGACGTATCCAGATCCTGTCCGACCTGACCTCGGACGAACACCATGCTGCCCTTGGCAACCACAGCCTGGCACAGATCGTTGTCGAGGCGCTGTTCGGGATAGGTGTCCTTGGTGTTGAACTTGCGAATTCGCTGGTGGGTCATCTGTCCTCGCGATGGTCGTCAGAGAAATAGGAATAGCAGATGGTGCGGAACGTTTCTGCAAGAGGGCTGACGTCGGCCTGCCTTGCCGTGGCGAGCACCAGGCCGATCGGTGCCGCGGCGGTCGAAAGCGGATGTGCAATCAGGGCCGGATCGTTCCGGACCAGCGCTTCGGCCGACCTTGCCTCGAGGAGGCTGTATCCGAAGCCGCGAGCCACCAAGGTGCGGGCAATGTCGGGAGACCTGGTCATCGAGCCCAGGCGGGGCGACAATCCGGCGGCGGCGAACAAGGCACGGCGGCGTTCGTTGTTCGGATAGAGATCGAGTTCTATCAGCGGTTCGCCGGCAAGCTCCGCAAGCGTGACAACAGGACGAGCTGCGAGCTGATGCGCCGTCGGCAAAAGTATATAGGGCTGCCACTCGGCGAGCAGGGTGGTCGCAATATCGTCGCCCAACTCGAAATCGAACAGCAGTGCGGCGTCGGTTTCGCCAGACCTCAAGCTGTCGACGATGCGTCGCTGGTCTCCGTCGACCAGGCTTGCCACCCGTGACGGGTAGGCCGCCGAGATTCGGGTCAACAGGTCCGGCATCACGGAGGACGCGAACTCCTGGTGGCAGCCGATCGTCAGATGCGAGCGCGCTCTGGCGTTGTTTGCCTGGAGCATTATCCGCTGCGTCTTGCCGTAGGCCCGATCGGAATAAACGAGCGCCATTCCCGATCCCTTGGTCACCGATTCCACGGCGCCGACGAAGACGTGGTGAGTGCCGATTTGCTCGGCCGACAGCAGCCGGCAGTCGAATGCCACTACCGGGTTAGCCAGACGCGGCGAATGCGTCTTTCCTTCCACCCAGCTTGCGCAGCCGAACTTGTCGCCATCCTTGCGGCTGATGCGACCGCCGAAGCAGTCGGCGATCTCGGATTGATCGTGGCGGAGAACATTGATGCAGAACGAGCGGTTCTCAAGGATGGCGGCGGCCGTCCGGCTCTGGTGATGGATGCATACAAGGACCGTCGGGTTGCTGCCATCGGCGGAGATGGATGACATGGCGGAAACGGTCACCCCGGCTCGGCCCGCGGGGCCGTCGGTGGTGACGACATTGACGCAGAACGCGGCGCGGCTCATTCCCTCGATGAATTGCGCGCGGATATCGGATTCATCTTGTCGGAGGCTCAAGGCTGGCACGAAACGCTCCTGTCCTTGCAAGGAAATCAAGCGCCTTGCTATTCCGCTGCGTCCTGGACGCTGCCCAGCGCATACCATTGGCTGACCGCACGATCGCCAGGGCGTCGCGCCGTTTTCTCGATGACCTTGTCGGACAGCCCGGCAGACTTGCGGACGAAATCCAGCGGTCCTTCCCAGTCGAAGTTGCGGTAGACCGCGGCAAGGTGGGCGAACGGGGCCGACTGCGCAAACAACTGAAAGGTGAGGCGATGGCCGGCATAATCCGAGTTCAGGAGATCGCGCGCAAATGCCAGCAGGCGGCGCCTGTCTTCGGCTCCCCATCGTTCGTTGATGGTATAATATTTTTCGAGCCATCGCTTGGTCTCGGCGTCCTCGAACGCTGCCTTGTCGGGAGTGACGCAGATCTGTCCGCCGCACAATTCGCGTGCGATGTGCATCACCTGGTGCAGCTGTGAGCAGGCCAGCACGCGGCCGGCATAGAGCAGGGACTGATTGGGCATCATCAAGCCGCCCGGACTACGTTCGGGCAGGGCGATAGACGCGGTGAGATGGGCGTTGATTCCCTCGCGATAGATTGCGAGCTGGGCGAGCTTCTCCTGCACTGCCTGCTGCTTTTCCAGCCCGGTTTGGCGGACGTTGAACAGTGCCGCGCCGATCAGCATATCTGCCAGTTTGAGATTGCGCTGCACGAAAGCGAATGCCGAGTAACGATGCAAGGTGGCGCGAATGAACACGGCAGCCTTGGTATGCCGATAGAATAATACGTTCTCCCAGGGGATCAGGACGTCATCAAAGATGACGAGCGTGTCGACTTCGTCGAATCTGTTGGTCAGCGGATAATCGTCGGCGGGAACGCGGCCTGCAAATCCGGTACGGCAGATGAATTTCAGCCCGGGCGAACCGAGGTCGCAAATGAAACCGACGGCATAGTCGGAATAGGCGGAATCTCCCCAGTCTGCGATCGTCGGCTTGGTGAAGGCCTGATTGGCGTATGCAGCAGCGGTTTCATATTTGGCGCCGCGCACGACAATGCCTGCGTCCGTCTCCCTGACGACGTGAAGCAGCATGTCCGGATCCTTGTCCTGCGGCGCTTTCGAACGATCCCCCTTGGGATCGGTATTTGCAGAGACGTGAAACGGATCGGTGTGCACGACTTTCAGGATATGATCGCGGATATTCTTCGAGAATTGCGGATCGACTTCATTAAGAACATCCTGTCCGTCAAACAGCGACCACATTTCGCCGACGGTTTCATCACCGACGCGGGTGACCACGCCGCCGATATCCTCGAGCACCGTATCGGTGGCCCGGCGCTTGTCCCACCAGTCATGCTGGCTCAGCGGAAGCTTGTTGTTGATGGCGTGAACCTTGCCGTCCTCCTGATAGGTGAGCAGATGACGGGTTGTCGATTCGTGCTGCAGGTCATAGATGCGGGCGCGGATATCGACGAGCGGCTTGAATGCCGGATGCACGGTCACATCCTTGATGCGCTCGCCGTTCATGTAAATGGCGCGGCCGTCCCGAATGGAGGCTTTATATTCTTCGCCGGTCCGTATCATTTGCGCTCCTGTTCAATATCATCGATTGCCGCCGCAGCAGGCTTTGCAATCACTATCTCGCATCACGTTTGTCAGAGAAAATAAGACTTTCCGGTTTTCTGGTTAGGCGTGTCCGAAGCATTCGCGTCGAAGCCCGGCATATACGGCGGAGCGTTGCGCGGATCCCGGTCAAGCAACTCAGTCTGGCAGGCGCGTGCGGCAACGGCATCGCACGGCCAGGTCAATGGGCATAGGAGGGATCTTCGGCGTCCAAAATGAGCTTCATTTCCTCGAAATGAGCCTTGGAGAAGTCCGTGATCTGCTCCCAATCCTGCGCAGTCCTCTCCGCGATGTGATCCGGCAGCACTTTTAGCGGCTGGCCGGTGGAGTAGGCCTGTACGAGGATCTGGCAGGCACGCTCGATGGTGTAGATGTCGTCGAAGGCTTCGCCGACCGTGTTTGCCGTGATCAGGATTCCATGGTTTCCCATCAGCAGCCGGGACTTGTTGCCGAGGAGGCGGGCAAGACGTTCGCCTTCCTGCTCGCTGTCAGCCATTCCTCCGTAGCTGCGATCGACGGCAACCCGGTTGAAGTAGCGAGCCGTGTTCTGGTCGATCGGCTTGATATCTGGATCGGCGAGGGTTGCGATGGTGGTGGTGAATGGCGGGTGAAGATGCATCACAACCCGGGCCTGGGGCAGCAGCCGATGCATCTGGCCGTGGATCGACCAGGCCGTGGGATCGACGTCGGTGCGGTCCGCGATGTCCGGTGCGGCATCGAGGTCGAACAGAACGAGATCGCTTGCCTTGATGCGCGAGAAATGGCGCCACTTCGGATTCATCAGAAACTTGCGGCCGTCAGCGGATACCGCCGCGCTGAAATGATTTGCCACAGCTTCATGCATTCCGAGCTTCGCGACAATGCGGAATGCGGCAGCGAGATCAATACGGAGCTGACGCTCATCATACGTCATAGCTGAATTTTCCATCCGAAGTCTCCCGAGCCCTCAGCTTTGGCAAGGCCAACTATCCGGCCGATTCTGAATGGCGGTGGCAGCAGCACAGTCCGCTTCCGGTACGCCATCGGCTTGTAGGACGATGGTCATGCGTTCGGTGTATGAACTCGCGGGCGGTCCGTAAAATACGAAAATCATGGCCGGTAGTTAGTCGAAAGCTAAGACGCCGCAGGCGGAAAGACGTCGTCGCGGGCCCTTCGGTTTTTCGAAAGAAGGGATGTGGAAAAACTGAATTTCGGTCTTGGTCATTTTGCTCCATGGTTAAAGGCGCCGCCTGTTGTCGCCAAGCGCCACTTCTATTGTGCTGCCAGAGACGCAGACGAGGGGAGCTCAAATTCTGAGCAAGCAAGGACATTTGTGTTGCAAACGCTTGAGATTCTCGAACGTCTCGTCGGCTTTCCGACCATCAGCGCGGACAGCAACCTTGCACTGATCGCATTCGTTGAGGATTTTCTCCACAACGCAGGCTTCGTCTGCCGCCGCTTTCCCGACGCGGAGGGCCGCAAGGCCGCATTGTTCGCATCGCGTGGGCCGCTCGATATGGCCGGCGTGCTGCTGTCAGCCCATTCCGACGTCGTGCCGGTCGACGGCCAAGTCTGGGCATCGGATCCGTTCCACCTCATAGAGCGGAATGGAAGGCTGCATGGGCGGGGTGCAGCGGATATGAAGGGTTTCCTCGCCTCGATGCTGGCCGCAGCCGGACGCAGTTCACGCCGAGCGCTCTCCGCGCCCCTCCATCTTGCGATATCTTACGACGAAGAGATTGGCTGTGTCGGGGTCCGCCCCATGCTGGACGAACTGGCCAGGCAAGGTGTGAAGCCTCGTCTCTGCCTGATCGGCGAGCCGACAGGAATGCGTGTCGCCACAGGCCATAAGGGCAAGGTCAGTCTGCGCGCCACCTGCCGGGGAACGGCAGCGCATTCCGCCGCGGCACCGCTCGCCCTTAACGCTCTTCACCTCGCCGCCGACCTCTTGGCCAGTATCCGGAGAATACAGTCGGAAATCGCGACAACGGGCGCGCGCGACCTCGATTATGACGTGCCGTACACCACGCTCCACGCGGGTGTACTGAGGGGCGGCACTTCGCTTAATATCGTTCCCGATCGGGCCATGCTCGATTTCGAGATTCGATATCTTGCGAACGACGATCCCGACATGATCCTCGCGGCGCTCGCCAAGGACGTGGCCGCGATCGTTGCATCCTACAAGCCTCGATTTGCCGAAGCCGCCGTCGATATCGATCTCCGCAACCGCTATCCGGGCCTGGCAATAGCGTCGGGATGCGCCGAGGTCATTGGCCTGCAGGAAATGCTCGGCCGCACGGACACGATCAAGGTGGCTTTCGGCACGGAGGCGGGCTTGTTTCACCAGCGGCTTGGCGTCCCCGCCATCGTCTGTGGCCCTGGGTCGATGGAGCAGGGCCACAAGGCAGATGAGTATATTGAGAGATCGCAGGTCGAGGGTTGCGATGCGTTTCTTGACCATCTGATCGCCAGCATTGCGTCGTGATCCAGGGCCGGCCCGGGCTTTGCCCGACGTCAATAGCCGCGCTCCGTATCGACGAGGTCGACCGCTTCCCGATCCCGAACCGAGTTGCGGCTGAGGAGATCGACTTCGGTTTTCGAGCAGATCGCTCAATCAATAACCTCCTTCCGCACAATAAATGACCACGCTCCCGATTAGGCTTCGTCTAATCAAGGGACCTGGATTTTCGTAATTTACACCGTCTGACGCGGAGGGCTTACTCGGTGCGAGTTAAGTTGACAGGATCCGTGATGGATGCAGTCCACGCCTTTCCATCTCTTCGAAACCGCCTCCGCGGCGGCAGTGTCGCGAGGCAATTTGCGCGGGACGAGATGGATCACGGAGTGACGGAAGTGAGACCGCTCGGCGAGGCATCAGCACTGGCACCTGCCTCACCACGCGTGAAGCTCCATGTTCGAGGTGTGTCGAAGGCCTATGGCGCCTCGACGGTGCTTCAGCCGATGGAATTGAAGGTCCGTTCCGGAGAGTTGTTGGCGCTCCTTGGTCCTTCAGGATCCGGTAAGACAACGCTGCTGCAGATCATTTGCGGTTTGACGGAGCCGTCCGGCGGGCGTCTGATCATCGACGGGCGGGACGAGACTGACAATCCTGCCAACAAGCGCGATGTCGGCGTTGTGTTTCAGAACTACGCGCTGTTTCCGCATCTCACCGTAAGGGAGAATGTTTCGTTTCCCCTGCAGATGCGACGAATGCCGGCCGGCGCGTTGCGGAGCAGGGTGGATGCGACCCTTGCGATGGTCGGGCTGTCGAGCTTCGGCGATCGGTTTCCACAGGAGCTGTCCGGCGGCCAGCAACAGCGGGTGGCGCTTGCCCGCTGTTTTGTCTACCAGCCGTCGCTCATCCTGATGGATGAATCGCTGTCCGCGCTCGATCGGAAGCTGCGTGACAGCATGCGGATCGAAATCAAGCGGCTGCATCGCGACACCGGTGCGACGATCATCTTCGTGACCCACGATCAGGAAGAAGCGCTGGCGTTGGCGGACCGGATTTGCCTGATGAACGAGGGGCGGATCGAGCAATTGGGTACACCGGAAGAAATCTATGAGCGGCCACACAACGCCTTTGTTGCCGAATTCATCGGTATCTCGAACGTCATGCATGGGCGGATAGAGGCGGATGGATATATCCGAACCGAGGACGGCGCTCTGCCGCTGCCTGCCGGATACGCAGCACGAGCCGGTGAGAGCGGCGCCCTCGTCATCAGGCCGGAAAAAATCGCGCTTTGTGCCGCGGAAGAAGCGTTCGTGTCCGGCCTTGTCGAGGAAAGCATCTATGCCGGCTCCGAGACCAAGCTGTTGGTGCGGCTCAAGAGCGGTGCGCTGATAACGGTGCGTCGGCAGGCTGGTCTGCCGCCGGCGGCAATCGGGGAGAACGTCTCGGTACGATGGGACAAGGAGCAGGCGCGCCTTTTGGACGGTCGGCCCGCCTCAACGGTCAGCGCGTGAGCAAAATCTCATTCGTCGATTCATGTCCGCGGCACGCCTTGGGTGATCATTTGGCCGGACATTCGGATTTCAAATTTCAGGTGCGGGGAGAAACAGGATGTCGACCTTCAATACGATGACGCGACGCAAGCTTCTGAAGGCCTCCGGAGCGGTCGCCGCCGGCGCGGTCGTGCCGGCGGCCTGGGTCAGGCGCGCCGGCGCTGCCGAGGAGATCACGATCGCCGACGTGGGCGGAGCTCCCGCCCAGGCGCTGCGAACGGCGTTCTACGATCCGTTCGAGAAGGAGACCGGCGTCCGTGTCGTCAATGTCGCGCATGAGTCCGATCCTGTCACCCAATTCAAGCTGGTCGTCGACGCCAATAGCAAGATCTGGGACGTCTGCATGGTGACACCAGACGATGTGGCGCGCCTGACCGCGGACAAGAACTATCTGGAGCCTTTGGATATCGCGGCCGACAGTAGTGCTGATCTGGTGCCGGGCTCGCTCATGCCGAACTGGTTTGGCTTCTCGGCCTATGGAATCGTCATGGCATATCGTACCGATGTCTATAAGAGCCAAGCGCCCAAGAGCTGGGTCGATTTCTGGGACATTGCCAAGTTTCCCGGGCGCCGCGGCCTCTACCGCAATCCGAAAGGCGTGCTGGAAGCGGCTCTTCTCGCGGATGGCGTGGCGCCGAAGGATCTTTATCCGCTCGATGTCGATCGGGCATTCGGCATGCTGGACAAGATCCGTTCCCAGGTGACGGTGTGGTGGACGAGCGGCGCGCAGAATACTCAGCTACTGCAAAGCGGCGAAGTCGATATGGCGGACACCTGGTCTGCTCGTGCCTTTGCTGCAATCGATTCCGGGGCTCCGGTGGGCATCGTATGGAATGGTCTTTATTCGATCGATGGCTGGTCGATTCCGCTTGGGACGCCGAAGTTGAAGCAGGCGCGGGAGTTCGTACGATTCTGCATGAATCCCGAACGGCAGGCGGCTTATTCGAGTATCGTCGCCAACGGTCCGAGCAATCTGAAAGCGTACAACTTCATTCGTCCGGAGCGAGCGAAACTGCTGCCCACCTTTCCGGAAAATCTGAAGAACCTCACCCAGCGCGATTTCGCCTATTGGGGCAAGAATTACGCCGCGATCTCCGATCGATTTCAGGAATGGCTGCTGATGGGCGGCCGCCACTGACGGCCCGCGCCTAACTGGCTTGCAGAAAATGGCAGAGGGACGATGATGAGCAAGAAGCAAATGGTTATCGGAGCGCTGATCCATGCCAATGGATCTCACGCGGCGTCCTGGCTGACTGAGGAGGCTCAGCCGCATGCGTCAACCAGTATCGATTATTATCGCGCCATGGCTCAGCTGGCCGAGCGCGGCAAGTTCGATTTTTTCTTCATCGCCGACACACCGGCCGCGCGTACCGAGAACCTGCAGGCCTGGAGCCGGTCGCCGCTGTTCATGAATGTGCTGGAGCCGATTACGCTGTTGTCCGCGGTCGCCGGCGCAACCACCCATATCGGCCTCGGCGCCACGGCTTCAACAAGCTTCTTCGAGCCCTACAACCTCGCGCGGCAGTTTGCCTCGCTGGATCACATCTCGCATGGGCGGGCGGCATGGAACGTCGTGACGTCGGCCAATGACTATGCAGCCCGTAATTTCGGACTGGATCGTCTGCCGCCACACGGTGAGCGCTATGCGAAGGCCCGCGAATTCGTGCAAGTGGTCGAGGCGCTGTGGGACACCTGGGAAGACGGCGCCTTCGTCTACGATCGGAACGCCTGCCTGAGTTTCCTGCCGGAAAAGCTTCATACGCTCGATCACAAGGGCAAATATTTCAATTTGTACGGCGCTCTCAATATCGAGAGGACGCCGCAAGGCAGACCGGTGATCATTCAGGCCGGCGCCTCGGACACGGGGCGGGATTTCGCCGCCGAGGTCGCCGAGGTGGTCTTTGGATCGAGCGGCACGCTCGGAAAGGCGAAGGAGTTTTATCAGGACCTCAAGCAGCGCATGGGCAAGTTCGGCCGCCATCCCGACGACCTGAAGATCGCGTCGGGAATCTCTGTCGTCATTGGCGACAGCGAGCAGGAAGCTCGCGAGAAGCTCGAGAGCTGGCAGGATCTCATTCATCCTGACGTCGGCGTGCTACGGCTGGGGCAGGATCTCGAGACCGATCTGTCGGATCTTCCGCTGGACCAGCCGGTCCCCGAGCACCGGATCCCCAAATCTTCGAACTTTCACCAGGCCTATTTCGACGAAATAGCCGGCATGATCCGTGAGAGATTGACGTTGCGCGAAATCGCAAAGCGCTACAATCGCAGCAAGGCCACCTTCTGCGGCACGGCAATGCAGGTAGCCGATCACATGGAATCCTGGATCGAGGCTGGCGCCTGTGATGGCTTCATGATCTCGTTCCTGGCGTTGCCCAGCACCTTGAGAGATTTCGTCGACAAGGTGGTTCCGGAGTTGCAGCGCCGCGGGGTCTTCCGCGCCGACTATACCGGGCGCACATTGCGCGATCATTTGGGGTTGCGCCGTCCCGAGAACCGCTACGCGTCGATCACCCCGGCGCCACTCGCAAAACGGGCGTGAGCGATGCAGCTTGATGCTGCGGAAGCGCCCGCCGGGAGCGACAGACAAAGGAGCGGTTTCGGCGCATCGGTGACTGCCGTGCCACCCCGAAAGCGGAAGCTCGGGTTCGATCCGCTCTGGCTGGCGCTTCCCGGCACCGTGTTCCTTGCCCTGTTCCTGATTGTCCCGACGGCACAGCTTCTTTCGCTCGGTCTGATCGACAAGGTCACGGGGGCGCTGACCCTTGGAGCATTTGCCAAGATCTTGGGGGGCGGCCCCTACCTTGCCGTGCTGGCGACGACATTTTCCGTTGCGATCTGGACCACGGTTCTGTGTCTCGTGCTGGGCTATCCTCTGGCCTATTGGCTGTGCCGCAAGCCACCGCGCCAGCAGCGAATAGCCGCCTTGTTCGTCCTGCTGCCGTTCTGGACGAGCGCGTTGATCAAGAATTTCTCATGGCTGGTGCTGCTCGGGCGCAACGGGATCGTCGCCAAGGTCATGACCTCGATCGGCATGTCGGGCGGCGACCGGCTGCTTTTCAGCCGTGCGACCGTGGTGTTCGCAATGACGCACACGCTGTTGCCGCTTGCCGTGGTGACTATGCTTCCGGTGATGAACCAGATCGATCGGCGCCTGCCGATGGCTGCATCGACGCTGGGAGCCAACAGCGCGCAGGCGTTCTGGCAGGTGTTCTGTCAGCTCTCGATGCGCGGGGTCGCTGCGGCCGGTCTTCTCGTCCTGGTGGCTTCGCTAGGCTTCTTCATCACGCCGGCGCTGGTGGGCGGCCCACGCGATACCATGGTTGGGCAGCTGATCATCCTGCAGATCAACGAACTGCAGAACTGGCAGGTGGGCAGCGCTCTGGCTTCGATTCTACTCATCTCGGCGATCGCGACCTGTATCGCCTACGACCGGCTCTTCGGCCTGTCGTCGGTGTCCGGCGGCAGCCAAGGGCACCCGCGCCCCGACGGCCTCGTGCGGCGTGCGGGCCTTGCAGGTGCGCGCTTCGCCGGGCTCGTATTCGGCGCCGTCGAAGAATACTGGAGGCACAACATTCGCGGCCTTCGCGGCGGTGCCTTGCTCTCGATCTACGCCTGGACCATGATCGCCGGGCTGCTTGTCCCGATCATCGCCTTCGTTCCGATGGCGTTTACGGCGTCCACATTTCTTTCGTTTCCGCCTCAGGGCTTGAGCACGCGGTGGTTTGAGCAGTTCATAGCATCTCCGCTTTGGGTCGGCGCAATGATCCGCTCTTTCGGCATCGGCTTTGCGACGGCCGCAATCACGGTCGTTATTGGATCGCTGGCGGCTTTGGGCGTTGCACGCACGCGCAGCCGGCTCGGCGGCGCGGCGTTTCTGTTGTTTCTCGCCCCGATGATGATCCCATCGATTGTAATTGCGATCGGGCTCTTTTACGTCTTCGTAAAAATGTCGCTGGTGGCGACCGACCTTGGTATCATTATCGGTCACACCGTCATCGCGATGCCGATCGTGTTCGTGATCCTGCTGGCGACGTTCAAGGGACACGACTGGAGTCTCGACGCCGCGGCGCGAACGCTCGGGGCAAGCCGATTGCAGATTTTCCGATTGGTGACGCTTCCACTGGTCAAGAACGGGATTGCGGTCGGCTTCTTGACTGGTTTCCTGCAGTCTTTCGAGGAGTTGACGATAGCTCTCTTCGTTGGTGGAGGAATGAAGACGACACTGCCGAAGCAGATGTGGGACGGAATTGTACTGCAGGTCAATCCGATTATCGCTGCGGCATCGGTGGTGGTGCTGTCGGTGGTGATTTTGATGTTCGCCATCGCTGAGCTTATCCGCGGGCGGCGCACCGCTGAACAGCGCACACCCTGATCACCGTTCAGGCGCATTCAGTGGATCTTTGACTGCGGCACCGCCGCACTGGAAGTACGTAACGGCGCTGGTGAAGCGGCCGCAACGCGCGAAGGTTAGAGCAACGAGACTTCGCTAGCGGTCCGGCCTATGTCCGCAGACGATCAGGCGGACAGCAGCACCTCGACCCGCCCATCGACGATGCGAACCGAATATGTCCGGAGATTCACTTCGGCCGGCGTGCAGATCGCCTCGCCGGTGCAGACGTTGAACTGACCGCCATGCAGCGGACACTCGACGACCGCATCGTCGAGCCAGCCATCAGTCAGCAGGGCATAGGCGTGGGTGCAGACATTGTCGGTTGCGAAAATATTGCCGCCGACATTATAGAGCGCGATGTGAAGATCACCGAGTTCCCGCGCGATCATTTGTCCGGGATTGATTTCATCAAGCGTTGCGAGAGCCCGCCACTCTGAACCGGTTTCTTCGCGCTGCATCTTTTTCAGCTCCACCACGCCTCTTGCCCTGTTGCCGTATTGTTCGTTTACGCCACTTTCGGGCGCATGAATGCAAGACCCGCCCGCTGTCGCACCGCTCGTCTCAGCATGGAAGCGTCCCGTCCCCGATTGATCGCAATGCCGCCCAATACCGATCCGTCGGCGCCAAGTGACACCAGACTCCATGAATTTGAACCGGGGTCACCGAGAATTTCCTGGGCGACGCCAAGATCCGGAAAGCCGATTGCCTGAATGTTTGTATCGAACTGGTCCGACCAGAGCGAGGGTATTTCATCGAATTGAACTGTTGCGCCGGTCATCGCCTGTGCGGCAATGGTACCCTGTTCGGCGGAGGATTTCCAAGATTCGATACGCCGGGGCCTGCCGTGCATCACGGGATGGCTCGTTACCTCGCCGGCGCCGAAAATCGAAGGGTCCGACGTACGGCACTGGGCGTCAACGACAAGCCCGTCGCAGATGTCCAATCCCGCCGTCGCAGCAAGTTCCACGTTCGGTTCAGCGCCGATGCCGGCGACGACGATATCCGCCTCGATTTCCCATCCTGCGCCCGCGATGGCGACAGCAGACCGCTGCTTGCGCACGCAGGAGACATCCGTCATCAGTCGGATCTCGACGCCTTGCGCACGGTGCAAACGTTCGACCCACTCGCTAACAAGAGCCGGCATTCCGCGCGAGAGAACGCGCTGTTGCGACTCGAGAATCGTCACTCGACACCCGCTTCGGACCGCCGATGCCGCCACTTCGAGGCCGATGAAACCCCCGCCGATCACCACCATCCGTCGCCCTGCGGATAGTTGCTGCCGGAGCTGTACCGCGTCCTCCAGCGTCCGCAAATAGTGCACGGTGGCGCCGCCGTCACACGCGGCTGCCAGCCGGCGCGCGCGCGAGCCGGTGGCGATCAGAAGGCGGTCGTAAGGTAATGCGCCGCCGGTCTGCGTCACGATCCGCCTTGCGTCGCGGTCGATCGCCGTGACGCGTGTGCCTGGATGATAACGGATATTATCCTGCGCATAGGACGCGGCGCCCGAAAGCACGATCTCCTCGGCGGCCTTGCTGCCGTGGAGCAGCTCCTTCGATAGCGGAGGGCGCTCATAGGGAAGGGCGGACTCGTCGGACATAAGGTCGATCGCAGCGTCGGGTGCACGGCGCGAGAGTTCGATGGCCGCGCGATGACCGGCAACTCCTCCACCGATCACGATGAAGCGCTGCATTGTTCCTCCCGTTTTTTCGAAAGCGCTTATGGCCCGCGTGGTGGCATCCCCTTGCCAGCGGGCTCGCTGGCCGATTGCTTGCCATCCCGACCTCTGTCCTGATAGAGACAGTCTAATGGGAAGGTAGTCAGTACAAGCGGCCACCCGGCATGCGCCGTTACGAACAAGTCGTGTCCTATATCCGCAAGCGGATCGAGGCAGGGACGTTGAAGCCGCGCGAGCGGCTGCCCTCGGTGCGCGCGTTGAGCGAAGCGACCGGTTTCAGCATGGTCACCGTGCACCACGGCTATGCCCTGCTGGAGAGCGAAGGCATTATCGAGGCCCGCCCGCGAGCGGGCTTTTTCGTGGCCTCCCGGTCGCGAACCTTGCCCAGCTTTCCGGACGCGCCCGCATCCAAATCCGATCTCGCCGAAGCACCGATCTCGATCGACAGCCTCAATTTCAAAGTCATGGCGGCCTGGCACAACAAGGATGTTGAAGCGTTCGGCGCCGTCTATCCGAGCGGTGACATCTTTCCTCGCCGGCGGATCAATCATACCCTGCGCCAGGTCCTGCTGCGCGATCCCGAACGTACGCCCGAGACCGATGCGCCGGAGGGCGATCCCGTCCTGCAGGAGATCATTGCGAAGCGCCTCGCACAGCGAGGGGTCATCGTGCGGCCAAGCGACGTGCTTGTCACTGGCGGCGGTCTTCAGGGGCTCGATATCTGCGTCGGAGCACTAACTCGTCCCGGCGATACTGTGCTGGTCGAAACCCCGACGTTTTTTCCGCTGCTCGATGCGCTGCGGCGCCGCCACCTGCTGGCGCTGGAAATCTATTCCCATCCGCGCAATGGCATTGATCCCGATCAGTTCGCCTATCTGCTCGAAAGAAATCAGGTGGCTGCCTGCCTGTTGATGCCGGTGAATCACTATCCGACCGGCGTGACCTACAGCGAGGATACCATGCGCCGGATTGTCCGGATTGCGAGCCGCCGCAAGGTTCCCGTGATCGAAAACGACATGTTCGGCAATCTGTCCTATGCGAGCGAATTCACGCCGAGCCTCAAGACTTTCGACAGCGAAGGCTATGTCATTCAGTTCTCCAGCCTGCCGGGGCTCACACCGTCAGGCTATGGCATCAGCTGGATCGTTGGCGAGCGTTTCCATAGCGCGCTGCTCGAGCAGAAGTTCTTCACCAATCTGTTCGGCGGCGACGGGCTTTTGCAGCGGGCGGCAGCCGAATTCATATCCAAGGGATATTACGAGCGGCCGCTGCGCAACATCCGTGAGACATTGGAACAGCGGATGCAGCGCGGCCTGCGCCTGATTTCGGAGATGCTGCCGAAGGACTGCGCGATCTCAAGTCCATCCGGAGGCTTCGTGTGCTGGATCAGGGGACCGCAAGGCTTTGATGCGGTGAACGCGTCGCGCCGTGCCCTTCTTGCCAATATCAGTCTTGCGCCGGGACCGATGTTTTCTCCGGCCGCGTCGTTCAAAAATTTCCTGTCGCTCAATTTTTCATTCGAGTGGACGCCGGATCGCGTCAGAAAGCTTGAGAGAATCGCCAATTTCATTCGCTCGCCGGTCGCTTCGTTGGCGGTGTAGCACCTTATTGGTGCGGCGCAGTTTCGCCGTCGGACTGCGACGAACTGTATCTCCTGCGATGCACCTGTACTGATCCCTTTTGAGGTTGCCTGTCACTGGCAGAACAATTCGCCACTGACGCTAATGGATCAAAACAGGTTGGAAGTGGCAGGCGCGGAGGCGGCTTCAGGCCAGCGCTTGTTCGCTCCATCCAGCAAGACAATTGTCGGGGAGTGAACATGCCAGATCCTAGGCCATCGCGGCGCTTGCGATCGATCCAGTGGGTGGCGGTGGGATTGATCACCGCCGTCATCGCGCTGAACTACATCGACCGTTCGACGCTTTCCGTCGGAAACGTGCTTATCCGCAAGGAGTTTGGAATCAGCGCGACCGCGATCGGCGCGTTGCAGTCCGGCTGGTCCCTTGCCTACGCGTTTGCGCAGATACCCATTGGCTTTATGCTCGACCGGCTTGGTCCGCGATATCTCGTCGGAGGTGCACTGATCCTCTGGTCGCTCGCGCAGGCGGCAGGTGGGCTCGCTCTCGGCTACACCCATCTGTTATGGTCGCGCATCGCGCTCGGCGTGACGGAATCGCCGGCCTATCCCGCCGGCGTCCGCATCACCAGCGACTGGTTCCATATTCGCGACCGCGGCACTCCGACGGGGCTCTACAACGCCGGCGGCAGCATCGGCCCGGCTATCGCCCCACCGCTGCTCACCGCCCTGATGCTCACATTCGGCTGGCGAACGATGTTCGTGACCATGGGCGTGGTCGGCATTCTGGGCTCGCTCCTCTGGTTTGCGCTTTATCGCAATCCGCACAGCACGGTTCTTGCCGCGGAAGACGACGCCTATCTGGCCGAGAATCGGGCGGCGGTGACGCCGGTCAGAACCGCGCAATGGGCCAAGCTGTTCGCTTTCCGGACCAGTTGGGCGATGATCGTGCTCGCGTTCTGCGCCGGCTATTCGATCTGGATGTACCAGACCTGGATTCCTGCCTATCTTGAGATGCAGCAGCATGTCAGCATCGCGCGAACCGGCATCCTGGCCTCGATTCCGTTGATCTGCGCCATCATCGGCTGCCTCGTCGGTGGCTGGTTCTCGGACAAATTGTGCAGTTGGGGCGTCAATCTCGTCGACAGCCGCAAGCTGCCATGTGTCGGCGGTCTGCTCGCCTGTGGCCTGTTCACCGGGCTCACGATCAAGGCGACCAACGCGACCGAAGCCGTCATCCTGATGTCGCTCGCGCAGTTCTTTCTCAGCGTAAGCGTCGCCGGTAAATGGTCGCTGACGACAGCGACGGCGCCGCAATCCTACTGTACGTCGATCGCCGGCCTGATGAATTTCGGCGGATATCTCGGCGGCACGGTGTCGCCGGTCGTGACTGGCTATGTGGTCGACACCACTGGTTCGTTTGTCGGCGCTTTTGCGATCGGGGCTGTCATGTCCGTGATCGGAGCCACGGCTCTTTACGCGATGCTCAAGGCTCCGATCAGTTCACAGGATTTGGCCTCCGGGACGGCGTCTCCCGTCACCGATGGCCGGGTATTCGGTGATGCCAGAACCTGACAGCAGGACAGAAGACGCTGTACTGATCCACTTTGATAGTGACTGTTTCTTGCAGAACAGTCACTTCAGACCTTAGCTCCAGCCAAAAGGCGGAACGAGGGAGGAGCCGATGAACCTGCAGGTGCCGAACCCGGCCGCCAAATCCATGACCGCGAGCCGTCTGGCGGTGGCCGATTGTGACATTCACCACAGCCCGCGCGACTTCAAGCTGCTCTATCCCTATCTGGAGAAGCGCTGGCACGAGCATATCGACCTGTTCGGAAGCCATAGCCGACAGGGTCAGGCAAAGGGTCCGCAATACCCGAAGAGCCAGCCTGACGCATCCCGTCGCGACGCCTGGCCACCGGGCGGGGGCCGGCCGGGCAGCAACCTCGAGTTCATGCGCAGGCATCATCTCGACGCCAATGGCATCGCGCTTGGCATCCTGACCATGATACGCCCGCATCCGGGCGGAATGCCGAACCTCGATCTCAGTGCCGCGCTGTGTCGCGCCATCAACGATTGGCAGATAGCCGAGTGGACCACGCCGGAGCCGCGGTTAAAGGCCTCCATTGTCGTTCCGTACGAGGACGCAGCCGCCTCTGTGGCCGAGATCGAGCGCTGGGCCGGCTCGCGGCACATGGTGCAGGTGCTGCTTCTGTCACGCACCGTCGAGCCGCTGGGAAATCGCCGCTATTGGCCGATTTACGAGGCAGCCGCGGCTGCGGAGCTGCCGGTCGGCATCCACGCCTTTGGCAACGGCGGCAACCCGACCAGCAGCACCGGCTGGGCGAGTTATTACATCGAGGACATGGTCGGTCATTCGCAGTCCTGCCAGGCGCTGATCTCCAGCATGGTGATCGAAGGCGTATTTGCACGCATCCCGAAACTGCGGATCGTTCTGATCGAGGCCGGCTTCGCCTGGATGCCGTCACTTGCCTGGCGGTTGGACAAGGTCCGCTCGGCCTTGCGCAGCGAAACTCCACATCTCGAACGATTGCCCAGCGAATATTTGCGCGACCATGTCTGGATGACCACCCAGCCAATGGAAGAACCGAATCCGTCGGCGCATCTGCGCGATACCATCGACTGGATCGGTCTCGATCGCCTGCTATTTGCAACCGACTACCCGCACTGGGATTACGATGATCCCCTGACGGCGATGCCGTTGCGACTGTCGAAAGAGGAACAGGAGGCCTTCCTGTTCGGCAATGCGAACCGCCTCTATGCGCCGAAATACGACTGAATAGAGGGATCTTAAGGTCCAATACGCCTGGGTAGTTTCGGCAAGCAGCAGCCGCAAGACAAGAAAAAACAAGGGAGTTGGTCTCGTGGACGGCAGCGTTCGATCCAGCCTGGGCGGAGAAATCATCGGCTATCGCAAACGGTGGACACGCATCCTGCCCAACGTGTTCATTGTCTATACGATCTCATATCTGGACCGCGTCAACATAGGCACCGCACTTCCTTCCATCTCGAAAGATCTTCATCTTACGCCGACCGAGGCCGGCTTCATCGGTGGTGTATTCTTCTGGGGCTATCTCGTCAGCTTCCTGGCCGGCGGCTGGCTTGCCAACCGCTTCGGCGCCAAGCGGGTGACTCTGGTTTGCCTCGTTGCCTGGGGCTTCTTTGCCATCGCCGGTGGCTTCACTACGAATTTCTACCAGCTTGTGGCGACACGTGTGCTGCTCGGCCTTGCCGAAGGGCCGATCTGGTCTTCCGTTGCAGCCATTCTCTCGCAGTGGTTTGTGAAAACCGAGCGGGGCAGGGCCTTCGGGATCTGGAATATAAGCATTCCGATCGGTGCCTTGATCGCCGGCCCCCTGTCGGGCTTCGTTCTCAGCTACGCCACCTGGCATGCCATGCTTGTGATCCAGGGAATTCCGGCATGGCTCTGGGCGATCGTGTGGTGGCGTGCGATTCCCGATTCTCCGCAATCCGCATCATGGCTGAGCACTGCGGAGCGCCGCGCATTACTGAATGGGCTTGCCTTGGAACAGGCTGAGTTCGACGCAACGGTCGGCCATATCGACTGGAAGGGAATGATTTCCCATCCCGGCGTGTGGCTGCTGCTCGTCGCCAAGACCTTCAACAACATGGTCGAGTACGGTTTCGCGCTGTGGCTGCCGACTGCCATCAAGGATGCAAGCTCGCTCCCGATCGGCCTCGTCGGCGTGCTGAGCGCGTTGCCTTATCTGGCGAGCGCCATTGGTATCGCAGCGGTCGGCTTGAGCTCCGATCGTTTAAGGGAACGCCGTCTCCACGGCGCCATTCCGCTG
This sequence comes from Bradyrhizobium sp., assembly GCA_035547995.1. GTDB lineage: Bacteria > Pseudomonadota > Alphaproteobacteria > Rhizobiales > Xanthobacteraceae > Bradyrhizobium. The sequence continues at coordinate 212,875 of DASZTN010000012.1, forward strand.
ATGGTGCTCGCTGCGCTGCTGTTTACGAGCGCGCATCTCGGCTCGCAGTCCTTCGTGGTGCTGATGCTGTTCTTCACCTTGAGCGGCTTCTTCCTGTTCATGACGCTTCCGCTCATCACCGTGATGTACACCGCGATCCTGCCACGCACCCAGGCGATTGCAGCGATCGCGTTCAGCGGCGGCATCGCCAATCTGTTTGGCGGCTTTTTCGGTCCGATGATGGTCGGGTGGCTGAAATCGATGACCGGTGACTTCTCGCTCGCTTTCTCGGTGCTCGCCGCGTTCGGCCTGATCGGCGGTCTGTTGATCCTCGCGGTGCGGCTGCCGGGGAAGGTGGAGGAAATTCCGGCAGGTGGGGCTCACGCCGTTGCCGGCGAATGACTGCATCAACCATTCAAAGCTTTCGCAAGGTGCGATACAACAACCGTTGAGACGACAGGGAACAAGCTCACATGATTGAGGCTGGCGCAATCGATTGCGACGTTCACCCGACTGTGCCGGGTATAAATGCCCTGCTGCCCTATATGAGCGATCACTGGCAGGACATGGTCCGCACGCGTGGCATCGACGAACTGGTCTCCATCGCCTATCCCGCCAATTCGCCGATCACCGCACGCGCCGATTGGAGACCCGCCAAGGGCCGGCCCGCATCGACGCTGGAACAGATGCGGTCCGAATGCCTCGACCCGTTCGGAACTTCGATTGCCATCTGCAATTGCCTCTATGGCGCGCAGCTTCTGTTCAGCGAGGACATGGCGACCGCTTTCGCCGCCGCTGTGAACGACTGGATAGCCAACGAATGGTTGGCCCGGGAACCGCGATTGCGCGCCAGCATCGTCGTGCAGACCCAGAACGTCGAGATGGCCGTCGAGGAGATCGAGCGTTGCGCGAACAATCCCGGCTTTGTGCAGGTGCTGCTATTGGCCAGCGGCGATCACCCGCTCGGCAAGCGGATGTATTGGCCGATTTACGCGGCGGCAGAGCGCCACCGCCTGACGATCGGCATTCATGCCGGCAGCAACTATCACAATCCTCCGACCGCGGCCGGCTGGCCAAGCTACTACACCGAGGATTACGTTGCCCAGGCGCAGGCCTTCCAGACGCAAGTCACCAGCCTGATCTGCGAAGGTGTATTTTCGCGCTATCCGGCGTTGAAAGTGGTGTTGCTGGAATCCGGATGGACTTGGCTGCCGGCGCATTTGTGGCGCCTGTCCAAGTACTGGCATGGTTTGCGGATGGAGATCCCCTGGGTGGACCGTTCGCCGATGGAAATCGTCAAGAGCAATGTGAGGCTGTCGCTGCAGCCGACCGACGCGCCGCCGGATGCTGCGAGCCTGGAGCGGATCATCGAGCATATGCAGTCGGACGAGTTGCTGCTGTTCTCGACCGACTATCCGCACGGGCAATTCGAAGGCATGCAGGTGTTGCCGGATGGCCTGCCGAAATCGCTCATTCGTAAGATCATGGTCGACAATCCGCGGGCCACTTATGCCCGCCTCCTGGAGACAGTGGCATGAACGTCAATGTCGAGCCCAAGGCGACCGGGCGAACGGCAAGCCGTCTCGCCATCGCCGACTGCGATATCCATCCGGTGCGCCGCACACCGAATGATTTCGATCCGTGGCTGCCGGCGCGCTGGCGCGAGCACCTCAAGATGTTCGGCAGCCTGCGGCGCCTCGGCATGCAGGCGGGGCCAGCCTATCCGAAGGGACAGCCGGACGCGGCCCGGCGCGATGCAATGCCGCCGGAAGGAGGAAAGCCGGGGAGCAGCCTGGCCTTCATGCAAGCCCAGCACCTTGATCCGAACCATGTCGTGTTCGGGGTCCTCAATCCGCTGCAGAGCGGACAGGGCGTCGCCAATCCCGAATTGTGTGCGGCGCTCTGCCACGCAACCAACGAGTGGCAGGTCGCCGCGTGGACCTCAAAGGACCGCCGGCTCAAGGCGTCGATCGTCATACCTTACGAATTTGCCGAAGCCTGCGTTGCCGAAATCCGGAAGTGGGCCGGACACAAGGACTTCGTGCAGGTTCTGGTTCTTTCACGCACCGGCGAGCCGCTCGGCAATCGGCGCTACTGGCCGATCTACCAGGCGGCGGCTGAAGCGGGACTTCCGGTCGCGGTCCATGCCTTCGGCTATGGTGGCGGTCCCATCACCAGCAGCGGCTGGCCGAGCCATTATATCGAGGAGATGACTGGCCATGCGCAGAGCTGCCAGGCCGCGCTTGCGAGCATGGTGTGCGAGGGAATCTTTGAACGCTTCCCCGGCCTGAAGGTCATCATGGTCGAAGCCGGCTTTGCGTGGGCGCCGTCATTTGCCTGGAGGCTCGACAAGGTCTGGAAATCGCTGAAGGCCGAGACGCCGCACCTCAAGCGATTGCCGAGCGAATATCTGAAGCAGCATGTCTGGTGGACGACGCAGCCGATGGAAGAGCCGGAGACTCGCAGCCATCTGCTCGACACCATCAGCTGGATGGGATGGGACCGGCTATTGTTCGCGACCGACTATCCGCATTGGGACTTTGACGATCCCTCGCTGGCGTTGCCGCTGCCGATCGCCGAGGCCGAACGGCGCGCCTTCTTCCATGACAATGCTTGCGCGCTTTACGGAGTAAAAGCATGAGCCGCTATGTCGTCGCACCGACCAGCGAGATTCCGCCGGGCGCGCGCAAGCTTTTCACTGTCAAGGGCCGTCCGATTGCGATCTTCAATCTGAACGGCGATTATTTCGGCATGTTCAATCGTTGTCCGCATCAGGGCGGCAGCCTGTGCGAAGGGGCCGTGACGGGGCTGGTCGAATCCTCGTTTCCCGGTCGATATGATTACAGCCGCAGGGGCGAATTCATCCGCTGCCCGTGGCACGGCTGGGAATTCGATATCAAGACCGGAAAGTCCTACTGCGCGCCTGACAAGATCAAGGCTCGAGCCTATCCGGTTGAAACGGCCCATGGCGCAACGCTGGTGGAAGGGCCGTATGTCGCCGAAACGGTGCCGGTGCATGTCGAGGAAGATTATATCGTCGTCGATATGTAGCAGCCGCTCTGTCGCCTCCGTCACCAGTGATGCATAGCCGGGTCGAAGCCTCTGCCGATGTGGGCACGGCATT
>DASZTN010000013.1:0-100771 GCA_035547995.1 Bradyrhizobium sp.
GGATCGCCCCAGGAACTGCAAGGCCGCAAATCTGCCGCTTGCGGCGCGCGCCGGTGTCGGGCATATCGGCCTTGCTGGAGACGTGGCCGAGTGGCTGAAGGCGGCGGTTTGCTAAACCGTTATAGGGTTGTAAAGCCCTATCGAGGGTTCGAATCCCTCCGTCTCCGCCAAGCTCATCCTCAAAATCGTCCAGCAACCGTCTGCGCAAAGAATGGCGTTTGCCGTAGGCGCTTGTCGCGACCAACCGCCACATGGCGCTGGCGGCAGGGACTCGCTTCCCTCACGTATCTCCAACGTCGAAACGGCGTTCCGTGCTCGTTGCGCACGAACATCGCGACCGACCCAACGAAGGGCGGTCCAGTTACAGGCCGGAGTCAAGAACGTTTTGCGGTGCGCCCGAGAGGCCGCTACCGCCGGCAAAGAAAGCTGCTGGAGGCAGTCCTCTGCGATTCTCGCAAAGCCCGCTTCTTTCCGGATGGAGATGCGCGCGTGTTCGATCTGTTGGACGGGCATCGGCGCGGATGATTTCGCTGCGGGCCGTGTCGCGTTACAGTTGTAACCTGCCGCTTATGCCTGCTCATGCAACCGGCGTAACCCGAACGAGGAGGTTTCGCGCGAAAAGCGCAGCGGTCGCGGCATTGCTCTCCAAAAAGTGTGCTGCAGCGCAAGATTGACTGCCATATACGGCTCTGGGGTGGCGGAGAGATTCGATGACGGAACGTACCGAATGTGGGCCACTCCGCCCAAGCAGATCGATGCTCGATGACAAGACCGGCTTCGATAACCAGGCTGTCATATCATTCGATCCATCGGCGACGAGCGCCAGCGTAGACCGCAAATCGCCGACATGCCTCGTGGTGGAGGACGACAACACCATGCGGCATCTGGTGACGAATTATCTCGAGGATCACGACATCCGAGCGGTGTCGACCAGCCGGCGCGACGAGGTCAGCGGATTGCTGGCGCGAAGCCAGCCGGATTTGGTGATTCTGGACCTGCGGCTCGGCCAGGAAGACGGGCTCGATCTGCTTCGCGAGATACGCGCACAGTCCGACGTCCCCATCATCATCACCACGGGTCAGCGTCGCGACGAGATCGATCGGGTGGTCGGGCTCGAACTGGGCGCCGACGACTACATCACCAAGCCGTTTGGCCTGAGGGAATTGTTGGCCCGTATCCGCGCCGTGCTGAGGCGCCGCGAAACCGGTCAGGCCAACGCACAACGGGACCTGGAGAAAGGCCGCTGCCAATTCGGCGGCTGGCAGCTCGATCGCCGCAACCGCCGCCTGACCAATTCCGCGGGCGAACTGGTCGCCTTGACCAAAGGGGAATACGCGCTCCTGATCGCATTTCTCGATGCGCCGCAACGGCCGCTGTCCCGCGAGCATCTGTTGCAGGCTACCCGGATTCACGAAGACGTATTCGACCGCAGCATCGATGTGCAGGTGCTGCGGCTGCGCCGCAAGCTCGAGTCCGATCCCAGTACGCCAGGCATCATCCGGACCGAGCGCGGCGTCGGCTACATCTTCTCGCTTCCTGTCGAGCGGCTGTGACGATTGCGCTGACGGCGCAACTGGCAGCTAGGCTGGATCCACGCTGGCAGCGTGAACCGATGTCTCGTGCCGCCGCGAAGGTCGCGCCGCACATTACAACCGTAGCCGTAATTCCCGGCGCCGGAATGCTCCCGAAACATGGACGCGTCAGATTTTCCCCGACCACGCCAGTCAGGGAGAAATCGATGCCAGTCGCAAAGCACTTGTCCTACGCCACATTGCGGTCCCGAACCGGGCGACCGCGCCGGAGCGATGCACCTTCATTCGCCCACTTCCATATCCGCCACGATGAAGCATCCCGCGTGCGGGCGCAGCGGGCATCGGCGCAATGGCCCGCAATCGCCGTAGCCGCGGTTGCCTGCCGTTCCCTGTTCCGGACCGTCGCACAATTCGCAGGAACTGCCGGTGACATCCTTCCGGCCATCGCGTCGTGGATGCTCACGGAAATGCTCAACGGGTGTGCCGCCTATGCCTTGGCGATGCACGGAATACCCGTTGCAGCGGATGATGACGAAGCCGGCGATCCAAAGCCATCCAACACACCGTCCGAACCTCAAGGCCATCCGCCGCGTGCCGCCCTGCTCCCCATTCCGGCGGCCCGGGAACGGGACATCGGGGTGGCGGAAATCCTTTCGCCGGCGGATGCGGCGCAGCCTTGTGCCATCTCCAGATACGCAGCTCGATCCGAACAGATGTCCGGCCCGCGTTCAGGCTGGCGCACGGCGATTACTGCGCCCGCGGCCGGGCTGCTGTCGAAAATCCGCGAAGGGTACGCCCGGCAACGGGCCATCGCCGAACTGACGAATCTGGACGAGCGGTCGCTAAGCGACATCGGCATTTCGCGAGCCGACATCGGCTATATCGCAAGGTATGGAGCTAGGCCCGAACGATGAATCATGGGCCGCCGGAATTCGTGTCTGTTTTCCGAGCATCCCACTGGCTCGGCTGGATTTGCCTGTGCGCCGCACTCGCGGGCGTGGCGGTCGCGCAAGCGCCGACGCGCCCCTCCGAGTCGTCGCCAGCCAGACCAGTGGCCGATGAAGAGCCGATCACCCCTATTCCGCCGCCGCCCGCGGCCGACCCGCTCAAGCTTGCGCTCGGCGAACGCCTGTTCAACGATCCGCGTTTGTCTGCGGACGGAAAATTCTCATGCTCGTCCTGCCACGACATCCGCACCAATGGCGCCGACGGCAAAACGGCGGGCAGAGCTTCGGGCCCGTTCGACACCCTGACGGTCTTCAACGCCGCCCTCAATTTCAGGTTGGACTGGGAAGGCAATTTCCGCTCGCTGGCCGCACAAGCCGAGGCATCGATCGAAAATCCCGCCAATCTGCACACGACCGTCGACGAGGTTGTCCGGAAGCTGAATGCCGATGCTGATCTCGTCAGGGATTTTCGTGCCGCCTATGGGCGTCCGCCCGAACGCGACAATTTCCTCGACGCGCTCGTAACCTTTGAGCGCTCCCTCCTTACCCCGGGAAGCCGCTTCGACCGCTGGCTTGAGGGCGATGCATCGGCGCTGTCGGCCGATCAACTCAAAGGCTATCGATTGTTCAAATCGTTCGGATGCAGTTCCTGTCATCAAGGCGTCAATGTCGGCGGTAACCTGTTCGAACGGCAGGGAGTTTTTCGTCAGCTTGTTGCCGGGCAGCCGGAAACGGTGCGCGTACCGAGCCTGCGCAATGTCGCAACGACCGCGCCCTATTTTCATGACGGCAGCGCGGCAACCCTCCAGGAAGCCGTGAAGCGGATGGCGGCCGCGCAACTCGACCGCACCCTGACCGATCAGCAGGTGACTTCGCTCGTCGCCTTTCTGCAGACGCTGACCGGGAACTACCGCGGCTCTCCCGTCGCAGGAGCCACGCCATGAGAGCGGCTCAAACGACCCTGACCTTCGTCGCGTTGGTCCTGCTTCTGACCTGGCTGTCGCTGCGAGCGGTCAATCCCCAGGCCGAGCTCTTCGATCGCGCACTCATCGAACTCGATCGCTTCGCCACGATCGAGAACGCGCTATATCGTGATGTCTTCACCGCACGCACCGGCACGCTGCGCAATTACGATCCGCTGGTGCAGGAGATCAGCGCGCTGCGCCAATCGCTCGACCGCCTGCGCGCCACCTCCATCGACGCCACGACAGATGCCGCCATCGATCGACTGGCTGCTTTGGTCGATCGCCAGGAAGAGCTGGTTGAGCTCTTCAAGAGCGAGAATGCCCTGCTGCAGAATTCGCTGGCCTTCTTTGGACGCTTTCGTGTCCAGTCGGATTCGCCGGACCTCAATCCGGCGATCAGCATGGCCGCGACCTCAATCCTGCATCTGACGCTCGATACCTCGTCGGGCTCCATGCAGGAGGTTCAGAACCGCCTCAATGAACTCGACCAGCAGGCGAACCAGGCGGGACAGGGAAGCATCGTCGAGACATTGCTGGCGCATGGACGACTACTTCAAAAGCTGCTGCCTTCGGTCGACGGCACATTGAAGGCGATGCGCGCCTTGCCGCAAAAGCAGCAGCAGGAGCAGCTTCGCCGCATGATCGCGACGCGCCAGATTGCCTCGCGAAGGGAGGCGCGATGGTATCGCCGCCTGCTTTATGCGGCCTCGCTGATCCTGGTGGCGTTCCTGGTTAACCTTGGCATTCGCCTGAAGTCGCGAGCCAGCGCGCTACAACGTCGCGCGGCGTTCGAACACGTGATCGCCGGAATGTCTATGCGCTTCATCAATGCGCGGCCGCACAACATCGACGGCGAAATCGACCGCGCCGTCACGGAGCTTGCCGCCTGCATCGGCTCGGACCGCGCCTATTTTGTGACGTCCGGTCCCACGCCGCGTCTTCACCTCTGGCACAGGACCGCATTGCCTCCTCCTCCCGGCTGGCCGGCAGGCGCCATCGAGCTTGCGAGGCAGATGGGGACCAGCTCCGATGGTATCGTTCACATTCCCCGCGTCAGCCGGATGCCCATCGGCGACGGCAAGGCGCGATGCCTCGAACTCGGTCTCGAAGGATGGGCCTGTGCGACCAATGTCGGCAAGGACGGCACGCGGGCGGCGCTTGGCTTCGACGCGATCGGACGATCTTGTCGCATCAAGACGCGGGGAGAGCTCGCGCTCGTTCGCATGGCGCTCGACACCATCCTCCAGGCGATGGATCGACGGGCAATCGAGAAGGAACGCGCCCGGCTGGAAACACGGTTGCGGCAAGCGCGGCGCATGGAGAAGATCGGCACCTTCACCAGCGGCATTGCGCATAATTTCAACAACATATTGGGCGGCATTCTCGGCCATTCGGAGGTGATGGAAGAGCATACGGGCTCGGAGACGCAATTTGCGCATAACCTGGCTGCAATCCGCCGCGGCGCGGAGCGGGCACGGGATCTTGTCGACCAGATGCTGGCCTTTGGACGCCGGCGCGATGCCCGCCGCAAGCCATTGAGCGTCGGCACCCTGATCGGCGAGACTGCATCGCTCCTTGGCGTCTCGCTGCCCAAGGATATCGAACTCGTCATCCGCCAACCGCCGATCGCGGCCATCGTGTCCGGTGAGAATGCCCCGCTGCAGCAGGTGCTTCTCAACCTCTGTAACAATGCCGCCCATGCCATGCGGGGCGGCGGCCGCATCGAGATCGCGACCGAACTGCATGATGTTTCGGAACCCCTCGCGCTCAGCCACGACGAGATCAGGCCCGGCCATTATGTCTGCATCACAGTGACCGATACCGGCCGGGGCATGGACGAGGCGACGCTGGGACGCATCTTCGAGCCCTTCTTTACCACGCGATCGTCCGGCAACGGCCTCGGACTGGCGACCGTGCGCGAGATTGTCCACGAGCACGGCGGAACCGTGAACGTACAGAGCAGGCTCAATGAAGGAAGCCGTTTCGAGGTCTGGCTGCCAAGAGCGACCGTCGTGTCGATATCGGAGCTCCGCGATTCCGCGTTCCCGAGCGGAAAGGGCGAGACCGTCATGCTCGTGGCCCGTGACGGCGAACACATGCTGCGCGACGAAGAAATGCTCGCCGCGCTCGGCTATGAACCGGTAGGATTCACAAATGCGGACGCGGCGTTGGCGGCCTGTCGGGACAACCCAACTCGATTCGATGCGGTGGTGGTCGGCCACTTCGGGCTGACCGCGCGCTCGCTTGAATTGGCCGCGGCCCTGCATGCCAGCGTCCCGCGCGTTCCGATTGTGCTTGCCTCCAAAGCCGCGATCGAAATCGGCGCCGATACCCTGGTAAGCGCCGGCATTTCCGACGTGGTGCGCTGGCCAATCGTTGCCGAAGAGATCGCGATGGCGCTCGCCCGCAACTCGGCACTGACGCATCTCGAAGATCGACCGCAACGCCAGCCGGCAGTCGCTTTGCCGATGCACTGAAGCCCTCGCGCTGCAACAGGGCGTCCTGATCGCCCAGCGATCGGCATTTCCCGCAAATCGTCTCTGAACAGCCGACGACAAGGAGCGCGCGCACGGAATCAATCGACGCCCTCGCCTTCGCCTTGAGCAAGTCAAATGCGTTGCGACCGTAACCATTTCCTGCCGGGCGGAAATCAACGCGTAACGGCGATATCAGTAACTCCCCTCTGCCCTGTCGAGCGATCACCCATGCGAGGCGGCCGCTCTCTTCGACACTCAGAGGATCTATCACATGAAAATTCTCATCCCTTCGATGCCGGCGACTGGACATCTCAACCCGCTGCTGGCGATCACGCGCATCCTGCTTGCTGAAGGCCACGAGGTCGCTTTCCTGACGGGCACCGTGTTTCGAGACCGAATCGAAAGCAGCGGAGCCAAATTCTTTGCGCTTCCCGCAGGCGCAGATTTCGATCTGCGGGACATTCTGTCGGTAGTTCCCGAACTCGAGGCAATCCCGCCGGGGCTCGAGTGGATGCGCATCGCCAGTGAACGCATCTTCGTCGACGCCATCCCGGCGCAGCACCATGGACTGCAGCAGTCACTGCGGAAATTTCCCGCCGACGTCATTCTGGGCGACGACATGTTCTTCGGCCTGTTGCCGATGCTGCTGGAACTGCGAGCGGAACGGCCTCCGGTTGTTCTCTGCGGCACATCATTTCTGCATTGGGCTCGAGAAGACGGCGCGCCGAATTTTCTGGGGCTGCCGCCAGCAACGACGGCGGAGCAACGCGCCGAATACGCCGCCAAAGCCCGAGAGTATGACGAGGCCTTTGATCGGCCGGTGATACACGGCGTGAACCGGGTACTGAAGACCCTCGGTACGGGCCGGATATCGCTGCCATTGTTCAATTCCGTGGTCGAACTCGCCGATGCCTGTTTGCAGCTGTCGGTGCCGAGCTTCGAGTTTCCACGCGCGATGCCTCCGTCCGTGCAATTCGTCGGCACGCCCCCGATCATCCCCGGCCAGGTTCCGCTGCCTCCATGGGCGGATGAACTCGACGGCCCTCGCAAGGTCGTGCTGGTGACACAGGGCACGGTCGCGAACCATAATTTCAATCTGCTGGTCGCCCCGACACTGGCGGCGCTGGCCAATGAACCCGACGTACTCGTCGTCGCGACCGCCGGCGGCCGGCCGATCGAGGCGATCCCCGGTCAAATTCCGCCCAACGCCCGGCTTGCCAGCTTTCTGCCATTCGAATGGCTGCTGCCCCGCGTCAGTGTGCTGGTGACCAATGGCGGCTATGGCAGCGTCAACCAGGCCATGAGCTTCGGCATTCCGCTGGTCACCGCCGGATTGACCGAAGACAAGGCCGACGTCAATGCGCGCGTCGCCTGGTCCGGCGTCGGGATCAATCTCGCGACCAACGAGCCAACGCAGGAGGCGTTGCGCAAGGCGGTGCGCACGGTGCTCGATCAACCCGCCTACCGTCTCCGCGCCGTGCAAATGGCGAATATGTTCGCCAGCATCGACACCCGATCAGAGATCCTCCGGATCATCGACCAGGTCGTTGCCCGGAAAAAGCCTGCGTTGCAGGTCGCGGCGATGGCGGCCGGCCATAGTCGGCGCATCGCCCGCCGGTAGCGATCCGGTTCGAACCATCGTCGGCCGAAGGAGCAACGTCATTCTTCTTCGCGGTCCCCCTCTCCAAAGCCTGATCGGTTCTGATGGAATCCGAACCGGGCTTTGGATTCCCCGTCCTGGCGCATTTTCTTCACGCAACCGGTCTCCACCTCCGGATCAAGTCCGGAGCAGGCTTCGCCGGAAAACGCTGGAGACGGAAACATCGAACGTCGGTGCCATGCAAATACAACCAACCTCTTTTTCATTTACGCTGCTGCTCGGCTTTCTCGCGGCCGTGCCGTATTCCGGAATCGACATCAATCTGCCGGCGCTTGCGGCGACCGGCGTCTCGCTCGGTACGAGTGCCTCGAATGTCGGCCTGACAATGAGCGCTTTCATGTTCAGTCTCGCCGCCGCACCGCTCCTCTACGGACCGATCTCCGACCGGTTTGGCCGCAAGCCCGTCGTCGTGTTCGGCGTCTCGCTGTTTGTCGTGGCGAGCCTCGCCTGCGCGGCAGCACGGTCACTCCCGGTGCTGTTGATCTGCCGTTTCGTGCAGGGCATCGGCGCCGCCAGCACAGCGATGACTTTTGCCATTATCCGCGATCTCTTCAGCGAGGCAGCCGCGCGTGCGAAGATCGCCAACGTCATGGCCTCCATCAATGTGGTGACCATCATCGCGCCGACGGCGGGCGCTGCGCTGCTGACGCTCGGGAGCTGGCGGCTGATCTATGCGATCCAGGCCGCGATCGGCGTCGCATTGCTGTTGGCCGTGTCGTTCGGATTCAATGAAAGCGCACGGATCGATCCACTCAACCGCCTCACGCCGGCCGAGGTCATCCGCTGTTATCTTCGCGTTCTGACCCATCGAATTTCGTTCGCCTACATTGTGGTTGGGGCCGCCGGCGGCGCCACGGTTTTCGCCTATGTCACGGGTTCTTCGTTATTTTTCGTTAGTGTCGCTGGACTGACGGTTGGTCAGTACGGGCTTATCTTCAGCGCCTGTTCGGCAGCAGTGATGAGCGGCGCCCTCCTCGACGGCTATCTCGGCCGCCGCGGTGTACAGCCTGCACAGGTCGTGACGGCCGGTCTGTCACTGTCGGCAGCTGCCGCCTCGACATTGCTCGCGATCACGCTCTGCCGATGGACGACGCCGGCCCTGGTTGCCGCACTCTTGATGATAGTGGCGCTCACCTTCGGCATGACAATCCCCAACGTCCTGAACGCCACGATGCAACCATTGCCGGAAATCGCCGGAACCGTCGGCGCCATGGCCGGGAGTATCCAGATGATCGCCGGCGCCACCTCCGGCGGGCTGGTCGCAGCCCTGTTCGACGGGCGATCGGCATTTTCGATGGCGGCGGTGATGGCGGTATTTTCGTTAAGCGCATTGATGTCCTATTGGCTGCTTGCACGTCCCGCCGAACGTCGCCTGAAACTCGCAGGCCGTCTCAGAACGCAGTTCGATTGATAGGCGACCGTTTTGCCAAAGCGGGATAGAAAGCGCCGCATCGATCAACACGGCAGGGCCGGCCTGCCAATCAAGGGATGCCCGCGCAATCTCGCGTTCACAGGCAACCTTTTCGCTTTCCGGGGCGGTTCGGCAGCCTATCGGCTGCCAACCGAAGCTTCACCCCCCGTGCATAGCCGCACAGCGTGCGCCGAAGCCCAACAACTGTTGCCGATGCCGCTCAATAGTTTTACGGAGTGCCCGTCACAGCCCCAGGCTGCGACCAATCCAGGCGCCCCGAAGCCAACTATAGAACTCAGAACTCACCATGCCGGAACTGACCCGCCGCCGCGATCACGCCAGCCAACAAGAGTGCTGGCAGATATATTATGGAGACATCCATGTCGGCACCATTACCGAACGCACCGGCCTGCCGAATGCCGTCGACCGCTGGATCTGGTCGTGCGGCTTCTATCCACTCACCCATCGAGGATTGAGGATTACCGGAACATCGGCCAACTTGTTTCGGGCGTGGGCGGCTTTCGAAGACGCGTGGGAAGAATATCTGCCCCTCTGCAATGAGAGGGTGTTTGCCGAGCATCGCCGCAAGCGCGTGTGGACAGCCTGGAAGGAGCGAATGTGGAGTGCCGGATGCCGGCTGCCGATTCAGAATGAGAATGGTCGCTCACATTGTTTCTGTGGTGTCGAGATCGACATCACCGATCTCGAAAGGCATGTCTTCGCCGCACACATGGTGTTGCAATGAAATTTCCTGCAATGAAATTCGTGTCGGAAGACATCGACTCGAAGCTTGACAGGTGGCAAGACGGAGCGCGACCGTCACATACAGGCAGAAATCTTCCAGCGTCCTTTCGAATCCGAGGTTCGCTGAAGAAGGTGCTGCGAAATGGCGCGAACTTCGAATTCGGGACACGAGATGCGATCGGACGAAATGCGATCGAACGAACACCGAAAGTTTAAAGCTCGCGGCAGTGTAAGCCGCTACAATGAAATGCTGCGGCCAGGCGATTGTCTGGAGCGTTTTCGAGCGAAAGCCTGCCCCGGACTTGATCCGGGATGGATCCGGGTTCGCGCGAAGAGCCCGTTTCTGATTCCGTCAGAACCGGAAAAGCTCTAATTGCATGGTCGCGAACAATAACAACGAACCCCACTAAGGAGAGTCTATGCGCAGCCTGGTACTCGTCGCAACGCTTGGTATTCTCAGCCTGGCTCCGTCGGCCGCTTCGGCGGGAGTGTTGCACGACTTTTTCGACCGTCCCGACCTTCCCTACTGCCTGCAGGGACGGGACTATGGCACGCCAGGCCTGTGCGAATTCCCCAGCTATGAGGCCTGCGAGGCCGCGGCATCGGGCACCGCATCCTATTGCGGCATCAATCCGCGGTTTGCCTTCGCGCAGCCGGCGCCCTATTCGCCGTCGCCACCGCCGCCTCGGCCGCATCACCGGCGCCGTCATCATCCGGCACACTGATCGGCAGCGGTACCGCCAAATTCAGGGCCATGGTCGCGCCATTGGCCCTCGAAATTTGTTTCCGAAGCTTTTTGCGCCCGCTTTCGATCAAAAGCCGGCCGGGACTGATCTAGTGCGTCGTCATCCAGGCCCGGGCTTCGCGCTGGGCTTCGGCGATTTCGGCATCCGACATCATCTCGGCGACCTCGCGACGCTGGGCGATCGCATCGGTGCGGCCTTTCAGTGCGGCGAGGTTGAACCATTTGTGCGCCGCCACCAGGTTGACCACGCCGGAACGTCCGCTGGCCCAATAGAGTCCGCGCTCGAACAGCACGTCCTGGATCGTGCTGGCGTCGACCGGCGTTGCATTCTCCTGATCAATCTGTCCCTGAAACATCCCTGCTCTCCTCTTTGATTGGTGCCGTCCCGTGTGGGCGCGGCCCTGGCCAGCTCAACGTCCTGTCATTCCCCGTACCGTTGACCGGCCTGTGGGATGATGATGCGGATCAAATTTGAATGGCTGTTTAAGTATCGGGATGAATCGAGTGTGAATGCCGCCCTCGCCCCCGGCCGCCGCGGATTGCAAAAAACGCTGGTTCGCCAAGGGTTAGCGGACCGCCCCGCAAATTCCGTTTACCTTCCGGCTTTGCCTGGCGATAACCATCCGCCCCAATCGGCGAGCCATCGCCACGGCGCGCTTCGGATCAGAACGCGGCGGTTCGGCTGGCAAGAGGTCAGGCAACGGCTGGCGCCCGGAGCGCCACCCGGATCAGGTCCGGGGCAGGCTTTCGCTCGAAAACGCATGCGCGGCGCCAGACGCCCGACCGAATTTCAGAATTTAGGGGAAACGGCGCGCGAGGGTCGATCCTCAAGGGCGCTCAAAAGAACAAGGGCGTCGGCGAACACGTCAGGACCAGATTTCACCTTGCGTTAGCCCGATGAAATTGCGGACCACAGATCCGCACCGTCGAAGAAAATTTGTTTCTTCTACCGGACCGTCTTGTCGGAGCGAACTCCTCGAAGTGGCGATCCAGCCGTTTGACCTGATGTCTCGCCGACACCCTCTTTCGTCGACCAGGGCCGCCGGATTAAATCTGCTCCGAGGGAGCAAACCGTCCTTGAGGCCCTTGTGACGTCGCCGGCTTCAAGCTGCCGGCAATCTCATAAGCGAGATTACTTCTTCTTCTTGGCGACCTTGCGGGTCTTCTTCGCAGTCTTCTTCACTGCGCTCTTCGCTTTCTTCGCCTTCTTTGCCTTCTTAGCCATGTTGCCCTCCTAATCAGTGAGATGGCTCTAACCGCTGCGTGCATTCGGGAATCGAAATGCACTACCTCCCGAATACACCAACACATTGAAAAAAACAGCTTCCAGCTTAAAGAAGTGTTGACGCAGCAATGGCAGCGCGCGCAGTGCGCCTCGCTCGGCAAGACAACAAATCTTCTGCATGATGATGCAAGTAGTGCGCGGAAATCCTGCACTTGTATTTGTCAATATCGCAGGAAATGCCTGTGCCGCAGGCGTTTCTGCAATTCGCACGCAATGTTTTAGTTGCATCGTCGATAGCAGAACGACTCACTGGGTTCGGTCAGAGATGCCTTGCGTGGACTCTGAGTCGTGATTTTTGGCAACGAAAAAATTTTCAGCCGCCAACAGCTTATCGCTCGGTGCGAGCAGCCAAAACCGGCTTTCCGGACGAATCGCAGCCGGGACGATTCGGTCAGTGTGACCCGTTGTGAGATGGCAAGCGCATCCCTAGCGGCGCCCGCTCGCACTGGCGAAGCGCTTCTGACGCGAGGCAACGAAGGCTCTCGCGTAACCTCGCGCCCGGCTCAGATGCCGAGCTTTGACTTCAGCAGGTCGTTCACGGCCTGCGGATTAACCTTCCCCCCGGACGATTTCATCACCTGACCGACGAACCAGCCGATCATTTGCGGCTTGGCGCGAGCCTGCGTGACCTTGTCCGGATTGGCGGCGATGATCTCATCGACCACCTTCTCGATCGCCCCTAAGTCGGTGACCTGCTTCATGCCGCGCTCTTCCACCAGCGTGCGGGGATCGCCGCCTTCCTGCCAGACGATCTCGAACAAATCCTTGGCGATCTTGCCGGAGATCGTGCCCTCGCCGATCAGATCGACGATCGCGGCAAGCTGTGCCGCTGTCACCGGAGAATCCGAGATGCCATGGCCTTCCTTGTTGAGCCGGCCAAACAGCTCGTTGATCACCCAGTTGGCAGCGAGCTTGCCGTCGCGGCCCTTGTTGGCGAGCGCGGACAGCACCGTTTCATAGAACTCCGCGCTCTCGCGCTCGGCCACCAGCACCCCGGCGTCATAGGCCGACAGGCCGAACTCGGCGACGAAACGGGCCTTCTTCTGGTCCGGCAGCTCAGGCAGATGCGTCTTGAGGTCGTCGACAAAGGCTTGGGTGAATTGCAGCGGCAGCAGGTCGGGATCCGGGAAGTAGCGATAGTCATGCGCTTCTTCCTTGGTCCGCATCGAGCGGGTCTCGCCCTTGCCGGGATCGAACAGCCGCGTTTCCTGGTCGATCGCGCCGCCATCTTCGATGATCTCGATCTGGCGCCGCGCCTCATGTTCGATCGCCTGGCCGATGAAGTTGATCGAGTTCATGTTCTTGATCTCGCAGCGGGTGCCGAGCGGCCCGCCCGGCCTGCGCACCGAGACGTTGACGTCGGCGCGCAGATTGCCCTTCTCCATGTCGCCGTCGCAGGTGCCGAGATAGCGCAGGATCGAGCGCAGCTTCGACACATAGGCCTTGGCCTGCTCGGCGGAGCGGATATCCGGCTTGGAGACGATCTCCATCAGCGCCACGCCGGAGCGGTTGAGGTCGACGAACGACATCGTCGGGCTCTGGTCGTGCAGCGACTTGCCGGCATCCTGCTCCAGATGCAGCCGCTCGATGCCGACGGTCGCGGTCTCGCCGCCGGCAAGCTCGATCGTCACCTCGCCTTCGCCGACGATCGGCGATTTGTACTGGCTGATCTGGTAGCCCTGCGGCAGGTCGGGATAGAAATAGTTCTTGCGATCGAACACCGAGCGCAGGTTGATCTGTGCCTTCAGCCCAAGGCCGGTGCGCACCGCCTGCCGGACGCATTCCTCGTTGATGACCGGCAGCATGCCGGGCATCGCGGCGTCGACCAGCGAGACATGCGAGTTCGGCTCGCCGCCGAAGGCGGTGGAGGCGCCGGAGAACAGCTTTGAATTGGAAGTGACCTGGGCATGGACTTCCATGCCGATCACGACCTCCCAGTCGCCGGTCGCGCCCTTGATCAGATTGGCGTTGCTCGCAGTCATCCTTTTAACCCTCGATCAGCGCGGAAACGATCCGCAGCCATTCGCCCTCAAGAGAATCCGTCGCCGCGGGCCTGCCTGCCTGCCGGTACCAGTAGCCGGCATTGCCGGGATCGCCCTCGACGCGGTGCAGATAAGCGTGGACCCACGCGGCCTCGCCGCCTGCTTCGTCCTGGACGATCCGGTGCGCCTGGTCCCAATCGCCTTTCGCCGCCCACCACAGCGCCGCGAGCGGCGCAGCAAGACCGGACGCGGGCGCCGCGCCCGAGAGGCTGGCTTTGAATTCCGCCGGGCTCACCACCACCTCGACGGCGTGAACCGTCCGGCCGCCTGCTCGATGACCTCGCCGAGCGAGAACAGCGTCTCCTCGTCGAACGGACGGCCGATCAATTGCAGCCCGAGCGGCAAGCCTTGCGCGTCCCTGCCCGCGGGCACCGCAATGCCCGGCAGCCCCGCCATGTTCACGGTGACGGTGAAGATGTCGTTCAGATACATCTCGACCGGATCGGCGCCGCCCTTCTCGCCGATGCCGAACGCCGCCGACGGCGTCGCCGGCGTCAGCATCGCGTGCACACCCCTGGCGAAACAATCCTCGAAATCCTTCTTGATCAGCGTGCGCACCTTCTGCGCCCGCAGATAATAGGCGTCGTAATATCCGGCCGAGAGCACATAGGTGCCGATCATGATGCGGCGGCGGACCTCGGCGCCAAACCCTTCGGCGCGGGTGTTCTCGTACATCTCGTTGATCGAGCGGCCGCCAACGCGCAGCCCATAGCGCACGCCGTCATAGCGCGCGAGGTTCGAGGAGGCTTCCGCCGGCGCCACGATGTAATAGGCCGGCAGCGCGTATTTGGTGTGCGGCAGGGAGACTTCAACCAATTCCGCGCCGGCCGCCTTCAGCCAGTTGCAGCCCTCGGTCCACAGTCTCTCGATCTCCGCCGGCATGCCGTCGAGACGATATTCCTTGGGAATGCCGATCTTCATGCCCTTGACCGATTTGCCGATCGCGGCCTCGTAGTCCGGCACTTCGCGATCGACCGAGGTGGTGTCCTTGGGATCGTGCCCGGCCATCGAGCGCATCAGGATCGCGGTGTCGCGCACGGTGCGCCCGATCGGTCCGGCCTGGTCGAGCGAGGAGGCAAAGGCGACGATGCCCCAGCGCGAGCAGCGGCCATAGGTCGGCTTGATGCCGACGGTCGCCGTGAAGGCCGCGGGCTGGCGGATCGAGCCGCCGGTATCGGTTGCGGTCGCGCCCATGCACAGCGACGCGGCCACCGCCGCGGCCGAGCCGCCGGACGAGCCGCCCGGCACCAGCCTGGTATCGGAGCCCTCGCGCCGCCACGGATTGACCACGGCACCGAAATGCGAGGTCTCGTTCGACGAGCCCATCGCGAACTCGTCATTGTTGAGCTTGCCGAGCATCACCGCGCCGTCGCGCCAGAGCTGCGAGGTCACGGTCGATTCATAGGGCGGCACGAAATTGCCGAGGATCTTCGAGCACGCCGTGGTGCGGACGTTCCTGGTCGCGAACAGGTCCTTGATCCCGAGCGGAATGCCGTTGAGCGGGCCGCCCTCGCCCCTGGCCGTTCTGGCATCGGCCTCGCGGGCCATGGCGCGCGCCTGGTCGGGCGTCTCCAGCACATAGGCATTGAGCACGCGCGCATCCGCGATTGCCGCCAGATGCGCATCGGTGAGCTCAAGCGCGGTAAAGGATTTGTTCGCGAGGCCAGTCCTGGCTTCCGCGATCGTCAGTCGGGTCAGGTCGGTCATTTATTGATCGGGCTGCAAAAGAACGGAGACAGGGTCTTGTCGCTCGCCGGGTCGTCCTGCCTGGCGCGGGCCTTGTCCGCGGCCTCCAACTGGTCGAGCACCGCATCGATCGCCTTGTCGGGATCGGCGGCCTTGCCCTGCCGCTCCATGGCGTCGAGATAGTTCATGTAGGCCTGATAGGCCTTTTCATCGTCGCAGAGCAGACACATCGGATTACCCGCTAAAACTATTCAACGACTTTCGGCACCAGGAAGAAGTGATCCTGGGTCTCGGGCGCATTGGCGACGATCTCATCGGCGATGTCGCCGTCATTGACCACGTCCTGCCGCTTCTTCATCTCCATCGGGATCACCGACGTCATGGGCTCGACGCCCTCGACCTTGACCTCGGTGAGCTGCTCGACAAAGGCCAGCATCGCATTCAGTTCGCCCTGCAGATGGGGAACCTCCTGTTCAGCGACCGCGATCCGCGCCAGATGCGCGATGCGGCGAACGGTGGCGGCATCGACCGACATTATATAAGGCCTCTCGTTGAATTAGTGGAGCGGATTTGACGTTCGCTCCCCACTAGCAATTTGAATTTGCCCGTGGTCCTCCAATTCCGACATTCGCAAAATACCTGTCGAGACGGGATGCGAACGTAGAATTGACCACTAGCGGTATAGCAGACCGGCCTTTTGCGCCGCAACCTCACTATGCCGCCGGCTTCAGCCCCCAGCGCCGCAGCGCGACGACCGCCCAGATCGCCTCCACCACCCCGAATGGCCAGGCACCTTGCAGGAACCCATAAGCCGAGCCCAGCGCACAGGCGCCGGCAAAGCCGAGCACGAACCAGCGGCTGCGGTCCTCCAGGGCGTAACACACGAGCATGGCCGTAACGGCGAACAAGCCGAACAACGTCAATCGATCCATTCATTCCCTACTGCGCAATTTGCGGCATGACCCATCTTGCTGGTTAGGCCGTCACGGAATTGCGTCTCCCTTGCAGGATCTGCTCCGCCTCGGTCACGATCCGCTCGACGATCTCGGCCGCCGGAGGAATATCATGGATCTGCGCGACCGCCTCTCCGACAATGACGGCGGCGACGTCGAAATTGCCGGCCTCGCGCGCCGCCGCATATTCGGCCGCAACCGCATCGATATTCTGCAAAAGCTCGACTTCGCGCCCCATCCAGCGCCGCGCATGATCGTTGACCAGGCAACGGATGTTGAACGGTGCCGGCCAGAACAGCTTGCGCGACAGATCGAAGATCACGCTGCGAAACGTGCTGCCGCCGGTCGCCCGGCAAATCCGCTGCTTGGCTTCATCGGCGGCGTCGGCCTCGATGCTGGCGTAAAACCGCGTGCCGAGTAATACCCCGCTCGCGCCCAGCATCATCATCGCCGCCAGCCCGCGTCCGTCGGCGATGCCGCCGGCGGCCACCACCGGCACCCGGCCTGCGGCTATGTCCACGACCGCGGGCACGATATCGATGGTAGTGCGGGAGGCGCCGTGGCCGCCGGCCTCGCTGCCCTGCGCGATCAGGATATCGGTGCCGGCATCGAGTGCTTGATGCGCCATCTCCTCGTCCTGCACCTGGCAGATCAGCAGCGCGCCGGCCGCCTTGATCCGCGCCGCGAAGGGCTTCGGATCGCCAAAAGACAGCATGATCGCGCGCGGCTTTGCATCCAGCGCGACATCCAGAAGCTCCGGCTGCCGCGCGAGGCTCCAGGTAATGAAGCCGATACCGAAGGGCGAACGCGCCTGTTTGAGCTTGGCCGTCTCCTGCTCCAGCCATGCCCTTTCGCCATAGCCGCCGCCAAGAATGCCGAACCCGCCGGCATCGCCCACTGCCGTCACCAGCCGTGCGCCGGATATCGTCGCCATCGGCGCCAGCAGGATCGGTTTTGCAATGCCCAGGCGCCCGGTCAATGGCGTGGTGATCGGCATATCCCCTCCAAAATCAGGACCCGCGGTTGGCCCGCCCGTCGTTGCCGCGCGATAAAGGCCGGAAATGCTACCACCGGCCGGGCGGATGCACACCCCGTCTACGGATGCACATCCCGCCCAAAGAGAGGCGCTGATCTCCAGCTTTGCGCGACCGCCTGCGCGCGTGTTATGCGCAAAGCTATGTCTGCCCTTATCCTTCCCCTGATCGACGCCGCGGCACACTGGCCCGAACGCGGCGCACTGATCGGTCTCGACCTTGGCACCAAGACCATCGGCGTTGCCGTCTCCGATCCCGACCGCCGGCTGGCGACCGGCGTCGAGACCATCCGGCGCAAGGCCTTCAAGGCCGACGCAGCGCGACTGCTGGCGATTGCCACCGAGCGCAACGCAACCGGTTTCGTGCTCGGCCTGCCCATCAACATGGACGGCAGCGAGGGGCCGCGCGCGCAATCGACCCGCGCCTTCGCTCGCAATTTTTCTGGTGTTACTGGGCTTGCGATCGCGCTGTGGGATGAGCGGCTGTCAACCGCTGCGGTGGAACGCGAACTGATCGGCATGGATGTAAGCCGCGCCCGGCGCGCCGAGGTGATCGACGAGCATGCCGCGATCTTCATCCTGCAAGGCGCGCTCGACCGCTTGGCGAAGCTGCGCGGAGAGCGCTGAGCATCTCGATTCGTTGCTGCGCCTGCGGCGATCGCGTGAGAGTCGCTATCGCTCTCGCGACGGCTGAGCTCTAAACATAAGGCCCCATCATAAAAAAGAGAAAGGTATTGAGCGCCGAATGCACCATAACAGTCAACCAGGTTGAACCGCTGCGCCAGCGAAAATGGCCTAGCGCAAGGCCCATGCCGAAGATTTCCAACCGTCCGAACCAATCATACTGGGTGTGATTCATTGCCCAGATCGCTGACGTGAGTACGATGGCACCTGTCGGGCCCAGAAACGACTCCGACCAGCCGCGAAACATGAAGCCGCGAACGACGAACTCTTCCACGACCGGCCCGGCGATGCAGCCACCGATCAACAGGATGAGCAAGCCGCCAGGTCCTCCGACAACCAGGTCAAACTGGGTCGCCGACGCTTGTGCGCCAACCAGATATGCGATGAAACTTTCGGCCAGGACAACGAGGGCCATAATGCCGAAAGCGCGCGACACTTCGCGACCCGTCGGCCAGTTCAGCGCCAGATATTCCGCGAACCCTCTGCCGGCCATTCGCACGGCAACCCATAGCACCGCAATCGTGGGCAGGGCTGCCACAGTGATGCTGGCACCCTGCCAACGCCCCTCCACCCACAACGCCTGGAATTCCTCCGGAGACAACGCCCTGGTCCCCTCGTACAGGCCCAGCATGAAGGCCAATGAAAATTCCGCCGTTAAAGTGAATACGCCATCAGCGATCAGCACGACGAGCGTCGTCTCGAAAAAATCCCAGGTTCGAGGCGATGCCGACGGGACCGGGATGCGCGTATTGGCATTTTCAAGGTTGGACATGTCGGCTTTCTGCGACAACTATGCCGCGAAGGTTGGCATGTCCTCTACCTAGCACGGGAGTGGCTTATTGCGCCAGCAATAGCGTCTGTACCAGCGCCGCCAGATTGTTGAGGCCGTGCAGCAGGATGGTCAGCCAGATCGACTGGCTGCGATAGCGCATATAGCCGAGCACGAGGCCGATCGAGAACACTTCGCCGAGGAAGAACCAGTCATACTGGATATGCAGCACGGTCCAGACCGCCGACGACAGCAGGATCGCGCCAAGCGGCCTTAAGGGCGTTTCCGACCAGCCCCGGTACAGGAAACCGCGTGCAAAAAATTCTTCCGTGATCGGGGCAGCGACGCATAGCGCCACCACCAGCAGCCACAAGGCGCCGTCGTTCTCGGCCGACTTCACCACTTCGCCCATGAAACCCGGCTGCACCTCACGGCCGGTCAGCCGCGAGATCATATCCCAACCCATCACCACCACGATCATCAGGGCGACACCGATCAGAACGTTGCGCCACGAGGTCAGGCGCAGCGCGAGATAATCCGAAAACGGCGTGCGCGAGAGATGAACGGGAAGCCAGATCGCAGCGACCACCGCCGGCAGGCCCGTGATGACGGACAATGCAATGGTAAGCCCGCCTCCCAGCACATGGACCGCGGCGTCGAGATTGATCGGCCCATGCTGACGCAGCACGAACCAGCCGACCACCGCGAGCTGACCGACGAACATCGCGGCGAAGATGAACAGGCCCCACAGCGTAGTGCCCCAGAACTTCCAGACCCGCGGATTGCGCTCGGCCGGAGTTAGGATCGCGGGCGGAATGTCGGGATTGAGGGAATCCATCAGCTCACTTTCACGGCAATGCCCGCTCCAGCAGGCGCTTGATGTCGCTATTGTCGAGATCGACGGCGCCGTACATGCCGGCGTGAGTCGCGGCAAGCCTGGTCGTCGCAAACGCTGCGGCGCTGTGCGGGGCAACCTGGTTAAGCGCGGCGGTCGCGGCCAGCAGCGCCAGCTTCTCAACCGCAAGCCGCGCCAAGCGCTCGCTGTCGGGACGGCGGAACGCCTGGCCGATCATGGCCACGGTCTCGGCCGCGCCGGGCAATCCCTTGGTGTTGTCGGCGAGCTCCTGCAGCACCACAGTCGCCGCTTCCGCCTCGCGCGACAGCGCCCTGAGCACATCGAGGCACATCACATTGCCAGAGCCCTCCCAGATCGCATTGACCGGTGCCTCCCGATAGTGACGCGCCAATATGCCCTCCTCGACATAGCCGTTGCCGCCGAGGCACTCCATCGCCTCGAAGAGGAATCCCGGCGCGCTCTTGCAGGTCCAGTATTTGATCGCCGGCGTCAGCAGCCGCATATAGGCGGCCTCGCCTGCATCCTGCGACGCGCGATCGAACGAACGGCACAGCCGCATCACCAGCGCCACCGAAGCTTCGACATGCAGCGCCATGTCCGAGAGCACCGCCTGCATCAGCGGCTGGTCGGCGAGATGTTTCTGGAACACGCTGCGGTGACGGGCGTGATGCAGCGCATGCGAAAGGCCCGAGCGCATCAGGCCGACTGATGCGATCGCGCAGTCCTGCCGCGTCAGCTGCACCATCTGGATGATGGTGCGGATGCCCTTGCCCTCCTCGCCGACACGCACGGCATGGGCGTTCTCGAACTCCACTTCGGAGGAGGCGTTGGAGCGGTTGCCGAGCTTATCCTTCAACCGCTGAAAATGCAGCGCATTGACCGATCCATCCGGTTTGAAACGTGGCATGAAGAAGCAGCTCAAGCCGCCCTCGGCCTGCGCCAGCACCAGAAACGCATCGCACATCGGCGCCGACATGAACCATTTATGGCCGATGATGCGATAGGCGTCGCCGTCACGGACGGCGCGGGTCATGTTGGCGCGCACATCGGTGCCGCCCTGCTTCTCGGTCATCCCCATGCCGAGCGTCATGCCGCGCTTGGTCCACCACGGCGCAAACGCCGGATCGTAGGAACGCGTGGCGATCACCGGCATTACCTGCGCGAGCAAATCCGGCTGCGATGCCAACGCGCCCACCGAGGCGCGCGTCATGGTGATCGGGCAGAGATGACCGGTCTCGACCTGCGCCGCCATGTAGAAGCGTGCGGCGCGGACGACTTCGGTTGCGCCACCTGCGGGGCGGCCCTGCGCGTCCCAGGTCGAATTATGCACGCCGGCATGGGCGCTGTGCGCCATCAATTCGTGATAGGCGGGGTGAAACTCGACGACGTCGCGGCGGTTGCCCCTTGCATCGAAGGTCCGCAGCTTCGGCGTATTCTCGTTGGCGACGCGGCCGCGCTCGGCCATGGCAGCCGAGCCCCAGTGCCGGCCGAACTCCGACAGTTCCTTTTCCGCCGCCGCCCCGCCATTGGCGGCGACGGCCTGCTGCAGCGGCCGGTCCAGGGCAAACAGATCGACGTCTTCAAATGGCGGTGACTGGTTGAACACTTCATGGGTCGCAAACGAAGGCTGGGACAACTGGGTCATTGGGCCTCCCTCACGGGTGAAACCTTGCGGCGGAATCAGGCGGCACGCGGCTAGCCGAAATCATAGGCCGCCCGCCCCGCGCCCGGCAGCGAAAAGTGCCGCCATCGGCGCGAATAGTTCACAGACCCTTGCCGGGCCGCGGCGGCAGGTCGCCGATCGAGGCGGACCTGTTCCAAAGGTGGAAGTCGACCAGATATCGCATCCCTGTCTTTACCCGGCCCGCCGACCGAGCCGGGGATAACTCACCGGCGGCCCTTTCGCGCTTGCCCCGCCATCCATCCGCGCCTATAGCTCTGGCTTTAATGACATCCGCATCCAAATCGTCCTTCGTCCTTGGGCACCGGCATTTGCTGGGCATCGAGGGCCTTTCCGCTGCCGATATTACCGGCCTGCTCGACCTTTCCGAGGAATATGTCGAGCTCAACCGCCAGATCGACAAGAAGCGCACCTCGCTGCGCGGCCGCACCCAGGTCAACCTGTTCTTCGAGGCCTCGACCCGCACCCAATCCTCGTTCGAGATTGCCGGCAAGCGGCTCGGTGCCGACGTCATGAACATGTCGGTGTCCTCGTCCTCGATGCGCAAGGGCGAGACGCTGATGGATACCGCGGTGACCCTGAACGCGATGCATCCGGACATCCTGGTGGTGCGGCATCACGCCTCCGGCGCGGTCGAGCTCTTGGCGCGCAAGGTCGACGGTTCCGTGATCAATGCCGGCGACGGCGCCCATGAGCATCCGACCCAGGCGCTGCTCGATGCGCTGACCATCCGCCGCAACAAGGGCCGCATCGAGGGGCTGGTGGTCGCGATCTGCGGCGACGTGCTGCATTCGCGGGTGGCGCGCTCCAACATCATCCTGCTCAACACCATGGGCGCCCGCGTCCGCGTGGTCGCGCCCTCGACCCTCTTGCCAAGCGGGATCGAGCGGATGGGCGTCGAGGTCGCCCGCGACATGCGCGAGGGCCTCAACGGCGCCGACATCGTGATGATGCTGCGGCTGCAGCGCGAGCGCATGAACGGCTCGTTCGTGCCGTCGTCGGGCGAATATTTCCAGTATTTCGGCCTCGACCAGAAGAAGCTCGGCTATGCCAAGCCGGACGCGCTGGTGATGCATCCGGGGCCGATGAACCGCGGCGTCGAGATCGACTCCATGGTGGCCGACGGCGCCCAATCGCTGATCCGCGAACAGGTGGAAATGGGAGTGGCGGTGCGGATGGCGGTGCTGGAAGCGCTCGCCCGCAACCTGCCAAACGCGTGAGCGGCGTGGTAAGGTCGCCCCATCCTTCGAGACGCTACGGAATTTTTCATCTGGCCGCGCGGCGCGCGGACCCGTTGGCGGCTCCTCTGGATGAGGTGATAGGCCTAACCCCTCATGGTGAGGAGCGCGGCATGCCGCGCGTCTCGAACCATGAGGCCAATGCGCTCAATCGTAATTCAGTTCAACCGGAATCCTCCTTGCGATGCTGACCGACCGACGCCCGATCCTGCTCGCCAATGCACGTGTCATCGATCCCTCGCGCGATTTCGATGGCGTCGGCGACGTGCTGATCGCCGATGGCGTGATCCGTGACTCAAAGCGCGGCATCGGCGCCGCCGGCGTCCCTGAGGGCACCGACATCGTCAACTGCGCCGGCAAGATCGTTGCGCCCGGCCTGATCGACATGCGCGCCTTCGTCGGCGAGCCCGGCGCGAGCCACCGCGAGACGTTTGCCTCGGCAAGCCAGGCGGCGGCGACCGGCGGCATCACCACCATCATCTGCCAGCCCAATACCTCGCCGGTGATCGACAATTCGGCCACCGTCGATTTCGTGCTGCGCCGCGCCCGCGACACCGCGATCGTCAACATCCATCCGATGGCGGCACTGACCAAGGGTCTCGCCGGCGAGGAAATGACCGAGATCGGCCTGCTCAAGGCGGCCGGCGCGGTTGCCTTCACCGACGGCGAGCACAGCGTCACCAATGCGCAGGTGATGCGCCGCGCCCTCACTTATGCGCGCGACTTCGACGCCCTGATCGCGCATCACACCGAAGACCCGGATCTGGTCGGCGAAGGCGTGATGAATGAAGGCGAGTTCGCCTCCCGCCTCGGGCTATCAGGCATCCCCAGTGCCGCCGAAGCTGTCATGCTGGAGCGCGACATCCGCCTGGTCGCGCTGACCGGCGGCCGCTATCACGCCGCCTCGCTGTCCTCGATCGACTCGCTGGAGATCCTGAGGCGCGCCCGCGACGCCGGTCTTGCCGTCAGCGCCTCGGTCTCGGTCAATCATGTGACGCTGAACGAGAACGACATCGGCCCCTACCGCACCTTCCTGAAGCTGTCGCCGCCGCTGCGCAGCGAGGACGACCGCCGCGCTCTGGTCGAGGCGCTTGCCTCCGGCCTGATCGACGTCATCATGTCCGATCACAATCCGCAGGACGTCGAGGTCAAGCGCCTGCCGTTCGCGGAAGCCGCGAGCGGCGCGGTCGGGCTCGAAACCATGCTGCCGGCAGCACTGCGCCTGATCCATAATGGTGAGATGGATTTCAAGACGCTGATCCGCGCGATGTCGACGCGCCCCGCCGAACTGCTCGGCCTGCCCGGCGGCACGCTGCGCGCCGGCACGCCCGCCGATGTGATCGTGATCGATCCGGACATACCGTGGGTGCTCGACCCCGCCGACCTCAAATCGCTCTGCAAGAACACGCCGTTCGACGAAGCGCGGTTCTCCGGCCGCGTGATCCGCACCATCGTCGGCGGTCGCACCGTCTACGAGCATGTCTAGGGATAAGGGAGGGAGTAACGGCAATGTCGTCGGTTGATACCTTCCTGACCGCGGCCTTCATCATCGGCTATCTGCTTGGCTCGATCCCGTTCGGCTTGATCCTGACCCGCCTTGCCGGGACGCAGGATCTGCGCTCGATCGGCTCCGGCAATATCGGCGCCACCAACGTGCTGCGCACCGGCCGCAAGGAACTTGCCGCGGCGACGCTGATCCTCGACATGCTCAAGGGCACCGCCGCGGTGCTGATCGCCGGCTTCTATGACGGTCCCAACGCCGCGATGCTGGCTGCGTTCGGTGCGTTCCTCGGCCATCTTTTCCCGGTCTGGCTCAAATTCAGGGGCGGCAAAGGCGTCGCCACCTATATCGGCGTGCTGATCGGCCTGTTCTGGCCGGCGGCGATCGCGTTCTGCCTGGTGTGGCTCGTCACCGCCGTTATCAGCCGCTACTCGTCATTGTCGGCGCTGACCGCGAGCGTCGTGACGCCGATCTTCTTGTGGTGGCTGGGCCAGCCAGCGCTCGCCGCCTTGTCCGTCATCCTGACGCTGCTGCTATTCTACAAGCATCAGGAAAATATCATGCGCCTCTTGTCGGGCACCGAGAGCAGGATCGGGAAGAAGTAATTATTTTCGTCATGGCCGGTCCAGCTGGCCGTCCGCTTGCGCAGCCAGCGTAAACTTGTCTGCGCTCCCGCGCGATCGATGCCGCGGATGTATTCCCCGCGGTGGTCACCGAGCCTTTACCGATCGGATCGCGATCGGGGAAAGCGAATGGCGCGATGATAGGATATAATAAACCTCCGCCTTCCTGAAAATCGTTCGCGCGAGCCGCCGGTGCAACTCCAGTCCATACTCACCTGCCCGCAATGCAACCATAGAGCCGTCGAGCAAATGCCGACCGACGCCTGTCAGTTCTTCTACGTCTGCAAAAGCTGCGGTGAGAAGCTGAAGCCGCTCGCGGGCAATTGCTGCGTGTTCTGCTCTTACGGCTCGGTGCCGTGTCCTCCAGTCCAGGAAAACGGCAAAGGCACTTGTTGCAGCTAAAGCGCGAAGCGCGTTTTTCGCACCGCGCCTCTCCATCGCGTTCACGCGCGGATCAAAACTTCCACGAACCATGAAATGAGCCAGCCCGACATCACGCTCTACTTCGCGCCCGCAAGCCGCGCTTTCACCCCACGCTGGCTGCTGGAAGAACTCGACCTGCCCTACAAGGTGCAGACCATCGATATACGCCGGGGCGGCCAGCAATCGGCGGATTATCTGCGCGTCAATCCGATGGGCAAGGTGCCGGCGTTGACCGACGGCGCTGTCACCGTCTCGGAAAACCCGGCCATCTGCATCTATCTCGCCGATCGCTACAGCTTGGGGACAATGGCGCCCGCGCTCGATCATCCCCAGCGCGGCCTCTATCTGCGCTGGATGGTGTTCTCGACCGCGGTGTTCGAGCCCGTGATTTATTTCGACGACGACAATGATCCCGTTGCCGCCAGCGGACGCGGCTGGGGCGACCGCAGGCGCGTCCTGCGATCGCTTGACGAAACGCTCTCGAACGGACCGTGGCTCCTCGGCGAGAACTTTTCGGCGGCCGACGTCATGCTCGGGTCGCTGCTCTCGGTCGCCTTGTTCAATCGGAAGATCGCAGAGCCTGCCGCATCCCTCACCTCCTATAATCAGCGCCTCGGCGAAAGGCCGGCCTATCAGCGAGCCGCGGAAGCAACCTGGCCGCCGCTAAATCAGAGCTGACGATCAAGCCCTCTGACCTTCAGCCGCTGCGGCTTGCCCTCGCCTTGCGGTTGCGCCATGGTGCCCACGAGGACATCCCGTGGACGCCGTCAATAGCCCTTTACATCTCACCGACACCGAGCGGCTCGACCGGCTGCGGCTGATCCGCTCGGAGAACATCGGTCCCCGCACTTTCCGCTCCCTGCTCCATCATTTCGGTGATGCGCGCACCGCGATCAGGCAATTGCCTGAACTGGCGCGACGTGGCGGCGCCGCGCGTGCGGGCCGCATCTGCAGCGAGGAAGAGGCACGCACGGAGCTTGCCGCCTGCCAGCGGCTCGGCATCAGCCTGCTTGCACCCGGCGAGGCTTTTTATCCGCCGCGGCTGGCGGCAACCGACGATGCGCCGCCGCTGCTTGGCGTGCGCGGCAATCTGGAATCGCTGATGCGGCCGATGATCGCGATCGTCGGCTCGCGCAATGCCTCGGGCGCCGGCCTGAAATTCGCCAGCCTGCTGGCGCGCGATCTCGGCGAAGCGGGCTTTGTCATTGCCTCGGGACTTGCGCGCGGCATCGATCAGGCGGCGCACCGCGCCAGCGTCGCCAGCGGCACCGTCGCGATGCTGGCCGGCGGCCATGACCGGATCTATCCGCCCGAGCATGAGGATCTGCTGCTCGATCTGCTCGGCAGCGGCGCGGCGATTTCCGAAATGCCGCTCGGCCATGCCCCGCGCGCCCGCGATTTCCCACGGCGCAACCGGCTGATCTCCGGCGCATCGCTCGGCGTCGTCGTGGTCGAGGCCGCACAGCGTTCGGGATCGCTGATCACCGCGCGCATCGCCGCCGAACAGGGCCGCGAGGTGTTCGCGGTCCCCGGCTCCCCGCTCGATCCGCGCGCCGCCGGCACCAATGAACTGATCAAGCAGGGCGCGACCCTGATAACGGAAGCATCTGATGTGATCACCGCGGTCGCGCCGATCATGGAGCGGCCGATCGGCTTGCGCGAAGCCGACGATGACGAGCCGTTCGACTTCGAGCCGGAAGCCTATGATCGCACCCGCATCGTCAATCTACTCGGCCCGAGCCCGGTCAGCCTCGACGATCTGATCCGGATCTCCGGCGCCTCGCCGGCCACCGTGCGCGTCGTGCTGCTCGAGCTCGAGCTGGCCGGACGGCTGGAGCGTCACGGCGGCGGGATGGTCTCATTGATATGATCGGCTCTGCAGCATTTATGCGGAGCCGTCATTGCAATGACGCCAGGAGCCCAGAGCCCGGCTCTGATTCAAACAGAGAACGATCTCAGTCGTTGCCGGCATCAAATTTCGCGCGCGCCGTTTCGATTTCGGCCTGATGCGCCTGCGCCCAGGCGCCGAGCGCTTCCACCGGCTTCCACAGGCCGCGGCCGAGATCGGTCAGCTCATAATCGACGCGCGGCGGAATGGTGGGAAACACGGTGCGGGTGATCAGGCCGTCACGTTCCAGCCCGCGCAAGGTCAGCGTCAGCATCCGCTGCGAGATGCCGCCGATCATGCGCTTCAGCTCGTTGAAGCGCCGCGGCTGCTCGCCCAGCATCATGATCACGAACACGCTCCATTTGTCACCGACCCGCGCCAGCACCGAGGCGACCGCGCGGCAGTCACTGCCCTGATGCGCATTGGGCGGCAGGACGGGCACATTGATGTGCTCGGGTTTCACTGGTGTGCTCGGGTTCAAAAAATGTGCGTTCTTGCGGGCTTCCGACATGGTCACTCATATAGCGCCAGTTACAAACCAATACCAAGGGTGACACCCATGAAACTGCTGCATATCGATTCCAGCGTCCTCGGCCCGCACTCCGTCAGCCGGCAGGTCTCCGCCGCGATCGTGGACCGGCTGCGAAAGGCCAATCCCGACCTTGAAATCACCTATCGCGACCTGTCATCGACGCCGCTGGAACATCTCTCCGGCTCGCATCTCGCCGCCGCGCAGGGCGCGACGCCGCAGGCGGAACTGCTGCAGGATCTTGCCGCCGGCCAGGCTGCGCTCGACGAGTTCCTTGCCGCCGACATCGTGGTGCTGGGCGCGCCGATGTACAATTTCACCATCCCGAGCCAGCTCAAGGCCTGGATCGATCGCATCGTGGTCGCCGGCAGAACCTTCAAATATGGCGCGCAGGGCCCGGAGGGACTGGCCGGCAACAAGCGGATCATCGTCGCGATTTCGCGCGGCGGCTTCTATGGCGCCGACACGCCCACGGCGCTCGGCGAACATCTCGAAACCTATTTGCGCTGGGTGTTCGGTTTCATCGGAATCAAGAACCCCGAATTCATCTTCGCCGACGGCGTTCAGATCGGGCCCGAGCACCGCGAGAAGGCGCTGGCCGGCGCCCTGCAGGCCGCGACCGCTCTCCACGCGGCGTAATAATAATGGGATATCGCCTGCCGCTGCCAACGAGCATCGGCAGGCGATCCGTCAGTAGGACAGCTCCAGCCCGATATGGATCGCGAGCAGCGCTGCCAGAAGGCCGATCCCGCAAAACAACGCGATCGAAACCAGCGGATGGCCTTCGGGTTTCTGCGATGAAGTCGACGAGGCGGAAATCGTTGCAGCAACACGGGCAGCTTTCGGCATATCAACTCTCCAAATGCGTCGGTGAGAAAAGCAAAAAATTCAATTCACGAAACTGTCTGCGCAGCGACCGCCAAGGTTCAATGGAACACGGAGGCGTGTTTTCAAGAATGTCCATGGAAAAGCCGGTGCGCACAATTTTATCAAAACCGTGCACCCGACGGGCGGATCAGCGTCATCCGCCCGGTCTGGCGATAAGGAATGGCGGGTTACGCTTTCGCTGACCCGCCCTTGATCTTTACCCGCGATAGATCGGTGCGCCGGCCGGCGAGCCGGTGGCGCCGCCATCGACGAAGATCTCGGCGGCCTGGATGTTCGAAGCGTCGTCGGAAGCGAGGAACAGCGCGGTCCTCGCGACTTCCTCGGCCTCACCGAGCCGGCCCAGCGGGATGCTGCGCGATATCCGCTTGTCCAGCGCAGCGAAAGCCTCCGGCGTCGGCGCCGCTCCGTTCCAGATCGGCGTACGCGCCGCGCCCGGCGAGATCACATTGACCCTGATGGCGCGCGGCGAAAGCTCCGACGCCATAACGCGCGCCATCGACCGCACGCCCGCCTTGGTGGCCGCATAGGCCGAATAGCCGGGATTGCCGAGCACCGAGATCACCGAACCGTTGAGGATGATCGAGGCGCCGTCATTGAGATAAGGCACGGCGGCCTGCACGGTGAAGAAGACCGACGTGAGATTGGTCCGGATCACGGATTCGAAGGCGGCGAGCGTCGTCGCGCCGAGCGGTGTGTTGCCGGGAATGCCGGCATTGGCAAACACAACATCGAGCTTGCCGAATTTCTCCACCGCCTGCTTGACGGCGGCTTCGGTCGCCGCGACGTCGTTGGCGTCGGCCACCACCGCAAGCGCATTCGGGCCGAGCTCTTCTGCCGCGGCCTCCAGCGTCGTCCGGTTGCGGCCGGTTATCGCGACCTTCGCGCCCTCCTTCACGAACAGCCGGGCGGTCGCAAGCCCGATGCCGCTATTGCCGCCGGTGATGAACGCCGTCTTGTCTGCCAGTCTCACGATCGCCTCCATGATGGTTGCATTATTAAACCTAGTTGCCATCTAAGGGCGACGGTTTCATAATGCAACCACACAACAGCGTGATCGGCGCGGCGTTCGGCGAGGACAAAGGATGAGACGGAAAAGCTTCGCGAAGGCGGACTGCCCGGTCGCACGATCGCTGGATGCGATCGGCGACTGGTGGTCGCTTTTGATCATCCGCGACGCCTTTCTCGGCAAGCGGCGCTTCGGCGAATTCCAGAAGAGCCTGGGGATGGCGAAAAACATCCTCGCGGTGCGGCTGCGCGCGCTGGTCGAGGATGGGATTTTGGCGACCGCACCGGCTTCGGATGGCAGCGCCTATCAGGAATATGTGCTGACGCCGAAGGGCCGCGGCCTCTTCCCGATCCTGGTGGCGCTGCGGCAGTGGAGCGAGGAATTCGAGCCAGCCTCCTGTTTTGCAACGCTCCTGGTCGATCGCGAGAAACGCCGGCCGGTGCGCAAGCTCGAACTGCGCGCCCAGGATGGCCGCCTGCTCGATGGCGAGGATACGATGCTGACACCCAATCCGGAGCTGAAACCGCAGCGCGGCTGAGAGACTCGTCATGCCCGGCCTTTGTTGCCAGGCGCCGGGAAAGACGTGGATGGACGGGACGAAGCCCGGCCATGACGGATTCACCTTCACCGCTGCCGAAAACTAAGACAAATTCCGTTTGCCGCGGACATATTCCTCCGCCTCGAGTTCGGCCATGCGCAAGAGATGGCTCAGCATCTCCAGGCCATGACGCCGCGCAACCTGCACCAGATCGGCGGTGGCTTCCGCGATGAAGGCGGCAGCCTCTTCGGGGCCACCCTCGCCATGCGGTTCATGGTCCCGAGAACGACGGTCCTTTCCCGTGGCGCGTTTGCCGCCACTCTTTTTCTTGGCCAAGCTGTATCCGAATCCGAGTGTCCACCAACCCTACCCTTTTTGAGAGCGCAACTGAAGGGCGGTATTTTGCAACTTTTCGGATAGGCTCGGAAGCCGCAGATGGGGGCCCTCAACATCTGTCGATTTGACACCGGCCCCGGCTACACCCATGTTCGGATCGGAACGGCCGGCGCGAGTCCCGCGGAACCGGCCTTTATTCTCCCCGTAAGTCTTTGGAAAGACATGAATATCGTCATTGTCGAGTCGCCGGCTAAAGCCAAGACGATCAATAAGTATTTGGGCGCTTCCTACGAAGTCCTGGCCTCGTTCGGCCACGTCCGCGACCTCCCGGCGAAGAACGGATCGGTCGATCCGGAGGCCAATTTCCAGATGATCTGGGAGGTCGACCCCAAGGCGGCCAGCCGGCTCAACGATATCGCCAAGGCCCTGAAGGGCGCCGACAAGCTGATTCTCGCCACCGACCCTGATCGTGAGGGCGAAGCGATCTCCTGGCACGTGCTGGAGGTGATGAAGGAGAAGCGCGCGCTGAAGGACCAGAAGATCGAGCGCGTGGTGTTCAATGCCATCACCAAGCAATCGGTGACCGATGCGATGAAACATCCGCGCCAGATCGATGGCGCGCTGGTCGACGCCTATATGGCGCGCCGGGCGCTGGACTATCTGGTCGGCTTCACGCTGTCGCCGGTGTTGTGGCGCAAGCTGCCGGGCGCGCGCTCGGCCGGGCGGGTGCAATCGGTGGCGCTGCGGCTGGTCTGCGACCGCGAACTCGAGATCGAGAAATTCGTCGCGCGCGAATACTGGTCGCTGGTCGCAACCCTTCTGACGCCGCGCGGCGAGGCTTTCGAGGCGCGACTGGTCGGCGCCGACGGCAAGAAGATCCAACGGCTCGATATCGGCAGCGGCCAGGAAGCCGAGGATTTCAAGAAGGCGCTGGAGGCTGCCAGCTTCACGGTCGCATCAGTCGAGGCCAAGCCGGCGCGCCGCAATCCGCAGGCCCCCTTCACCACCTCGACGCTGCAGCAGGAAGCCAGCCGCAAGCTCGGCTTTGCGCCCGCCCACACCATGCGGATCGCCCAGCGGCTCTATGAGGGCGTCGATATCGGCGGCGACACTGTCGGACTCATTACTTATATGCGCACCGACGGCGTGCAGATCGCTCCTGAGGCGATCACGCAGGCGCGCACGGTGATCGGCGAGGATTACGGCAAGGCCTATGTGCCGGAGGCGCAGCGTCAGTACCAGACCAAGGCCAAGAACGCCCAGGAGGCGCACGAAGCGATCCGCCCGACCGACCTGTCGCGCCGTCCCTCCTCGGTCAGCCGCCACCTCGATTCCGACCAGGCCAGATTGTACGAGCTGATCTGGATGCGCACCATCGCGAGCCAGATGGAATCGGCCGAACTGGAGCGCACCACCGTCGACATCACCGCCAAGGCAGGCTCGCGGCTCCTGGAGCTGCGCGCCACCGGCCAGGTGATCAAGTTCGACGGTTTTCTCGCGGTCTATCAGGAAGGCCGCGACGACGAGGAAGACGAGGACAACCGCCGCCTGCCCGCCATGAGCGAGGGCGAAGCGCTGAAGCGCCAGAGCCTTTCCGTCACCCAGCATTTCACCGAACCACCACCGCGCTTCTCGGAAGCTTCGCTGGTCAAGCGCATGGAAGAGCTCGGCATCGGCCGTCCCTCGACCTACGCTTCGATCCTCCAGGTGCTGAAGGATCGCGGCTATGTCCGGCTGGAGAAGAAGCGCCTGCACGGCGAGGACAAGGGCCGCGTCGTGGTCGCGTTCCTGGAAAACTTCTTCCGTCGCTATGTCGAATACGACTTCACCGCCGACATGGAGGAGCAGCTCGACCGCATCTCCAACAACGAGATCTCCTGGCAGCAGGTGCTGAAGGACTTCTGGCGCGACTTCATCGGCGCGGTCGACGACATCAAGGATTTGCGGGTCGCCGAAGTGCTCGACGTGCTCGATGACATGCTGGGTCCGCACATCTACCCGCCCCGCGCGGATGGCGGCGATCCCAGGCAGTGTCCGACCTGCGGCACCGGCAAGCTGCATTTGAAGGCCGGCAAGTTCGGCGCCTTCGTCGGCTGCTCCAACTATCCGGAATGCCGCTACACCCGTCCGCTCGCCGCCGACAGCGAGGCAAGCGCCGATCGCATCCTCGGCAAGGACCCCGACACCGGGCTCGATGTGATGGTGAAGGCCGGACGGTTCGGGCCCTACATCCAGCTTGGCGAACCCAAGGATTATGAGGAAGGCGAAAAGCCCAAGCGCGCCGGCATCCCCAAGAACACCTCGCCGAACGATATCGAGCTTGATCTGGCGCTGAAGCTATTGTCGCTGCCGCGCGAGATCGGCAGGCATCCGGAGACCGGTCAGCCGATCACCGCCGGCATCGGCCGCTTCGGCCCGTTCGTGCGCCATGAGAAAACCTATGCCAGCCTCGAGGCCGGTGACGAAGTGTTCGATATCGGGCTGAACCGCGCGGTGACGCTGATCGCCGAAAAGATCGCCAAGGGCCCGAGCGGACGCCGCTTCGGCGCCGATCCCGGCAAGCCGCTGGGCGATCATCCCTCGCTCGGCGCAGTCGCGGTCAAGAATGGCCGCTATGGCGCCTACGTCACCGCTGGCGGCGTCAACGCCACGATCCCGAGCGACAAGACGCCGGATACCATCACGCTGCCCGAGGCCATCGCGCTGATCGACGAGCGTGTGGCGAAGGGCGGCGCCAAGCCGAAACGTGCGGCCAAGAGCAGTACCAAAGAGGGCGGCAAATCGGCCAAGGCGAAATCCGCCAAGGCCGACAAAGCGGAAGCCGAAACCGCGGAGACCAAGGTCGCAAAGCCGATCAAGAAGGCCGCGGCGAAAAAGTCCGCGGCCAAACCGAAATCCGATGCCGCCAACAAGGCGCGCGGACCGGCGACGCCGGCCAAGACTTCGGCGGCGAAAAGCCCTAAACCTGTTGCGAAGAAGAGCGCCGGCAAAGCCAGCGGATAAGGCAAACGGATAAGTGGCAAAGCAGCGCGACAAGGTCTTTCCAAGCCAGGACGCCATCGTCGCCTTCATCCGTGCGCATCCGGGCCAGGTCGGGACGCGCGAGATCGCCCGCGAGTTCGGCCTGAAGAATGCCGACCGGGTCGAGCTGAAACGCATCCTGCGCGAGCTTGCCGATAACGGCACGATTGCCAAGCGCCGGCGCAAGATGCAGGAGCCGGCGGCGCTGCCGCCGACCGTCATGGCCGACATCACCGGCCGCGATGCCGATGGCGAGCTGATCGCCACGCCGACCGAATGGGACGAGGAAGAGAACGGCACCGCGCCGAAGATCCGCATCCATGTCCCGCGCCGCCCGCAGCCGGGCACGACGGCCGGTGTCGGCGACCGCGCGCTGTTGCGCATCGAGAAGATCGAGGAAGGCGACGGCACGCCCTATCGCGGCCGCATCATCAAGCTGATCGAGCACACCAGAACGCGCCTGCTCGGCATCTTCCGCAAATTGCCCGATGGCGGCGGCCGGCTGATCCCGGTGGACAAGAAGCAGGCCGGCCGCGAGCTCAATATCGCAAAAGCCGACAGTCATGGCGCCGAAGACGGCGATTTGGTCAGCGTCGACCTGATCCGCACCCGGGCCTTCGGTCTTGCATCCGGCCGGGTAAAGGAACGGCTCGGATCGATCGCCTCGGAAAAGGCAATCAGCCTGATCGCGATCCACACCCATGAGATTCCGCAGACCTTCTCATCGGCCGCCTTGCGCGAGGCCGAGGCTGCCCGGCCCGCCACGCTTGCCGGTCGCGAGGACTGGCGCGAGCTGCCGCTCGTCACCATCGATCCGCCCGACGCCAAGGATCACGACGATGCGGTTCATGCCGAGCCGGACACCGATCCGAACAACAAGGGCGGCTATATCATCCATGTCGCGATCGCCGATGTCGCCTTCTATGTGCGGCCTGGATCGGCGCTCGACCGCGATGCTTTGAGCCGCGGCAATTCGGTCTATTTCCCCGATCGGGTGGTGCCGATGCTGCCCGAGCGCATCTCCAACGACCTGTGCTCGCTGGTGCCGGGCGAGCCGCGCGGCGCGCTTGCCGTGCGGATGGTGATCGGCAATGACGGCCGCAAGCGCTCGCACAGTTTTCATCGCATCCTGATGCGCTCGGCCGCCAAGCTGCATTACGCCCAGGCCCAGGCCGCGATCGACGGACATCCCGACGACACCACCGGCCCCCTGCTCGATCCGATCTTGAAGCCGCTTTACGCCGCCTACGATCTCGTCAAGCGTGCACGCAACGAGCGCGATCCGCTCGATCTCGACATTCCAGAGCGCAAGATTTTGCTCAAGCCCGACGGCACCGTGGACCGGGTGATCGTGCCGCAGCGGCTGGATGCGCACAGACTGATCGAAGAGTTCATGATCCTGGCCAATGTGGCTGCGGCCGAAACTCTCGAGAAGAAGGGCCTGCCGCTGATCTACCGCGTGCATGACGAGCCGACGGTGGAGAAGGTGCTGAGCCTGCAGGAATTCCTGAAGACGCTGGACATTCCCTTTGCCAAGAGTGGGGCGCTGCGTCCCTCCATGTTCAACCGCGTGCTCGCGCAGGTCTCGGGCCATGATTCCGAGCCGCTGGTGAATGAAGTGGTGCTGCGCTCGCAGGCGCAGGCCGAATATTCAGCGGAGAATTACGGGCATTTCGGCCTCAACCTGCGCCGCTACGCGCATTTCACCTCGCCGATCCGCCGCTACGCCGACCTCGTCGTGCACCGCGCCCTGATCCGGGCGCTCGGGCTCGGCGAAGGCGCGCTGCCGGAGAGCGAAACGATGGAAACCTTGAGCGAGATCGCCGCGCAGATTTCCGTCACCGAGCGCCGCGCCATGAAGGCCGAGCGTGAAACCGCCGATCGCCTGATCGCGCATTATCTCGCCGATCGCATCGGCGCCAGTTTTCAGGGCCGGATTTCCGGCGTCACCCGCGCCGGCCTGTTCGTCAAGCTCGAGGACACCGGTGCCGATGGCCTGATCCCTATCCGCTCGCTCGGCACCGAATACTTCAATTACGACGAGGCGCGCCACGCGCTGGTCGGCTCGCGCAGCGGAGCCATGCACCGGCTGGGTGACGTGGTCGACGTCCGTCTGGTAGAAGCGGCGCCAATCGCAGGCGCGTTGCGCTTTGAACTCTTGTCGGAAGGTCACGCCGAGCCGCGTCGACGACGACGCGACCGCGCGCGTGGCGACGGACCGCGGGCGACGATGAATGCGAAAGCCTCAAAACGCCCCGGCCGCAACCCTCGCAAGAAAGATCGCAAGCCGGCCAAGACCAGGAAAGGCAAATCCGGCAAGTCGGGAAAAGGCAGGTCATGGACACCGTGAGCATGGCACCCAAGGTCTGGACCAGGGAAACGGGTTTGGTGGAAAAGCGCGACGTCTGGGCGGCGCTGAAGCGCGGCTTTCGCGGCCGCTGCCCGCGCTGCGGCCAAGGCAAACTGTTTCGCGCCTTCCTCAAGACCGCCGACAATTGCCCGGTATGCGGCCTCGATTTCACGCCGCATCGCGCCGACGACCTGCCGGCTTATCTCGTGATCGTCATCGTCGGCCATATCGTGGTGCCGATGGTGCTATTGATCGAAACCAATTTCGCCCCTCCGGTGTGGCTGCAGCTTTCGATCTATCTGCCGGTCACCTTGTTCGCGTCGCTCGCGCTGCTGCAGCCGGTGAAGGGCGCGGTGGTCGGCCTGCAATGGGCGCTGCGCATGCACGGGTTCGACGAGAACCCGCCCGACGACATTCCGCCGGTATAAAGCCGAACCTTGGATCGTTATTTTGACGCGTTTGGCGCGCGAAGGCGCTTTGGCCAGGATCGCAAGCAAGATCGGAAGAAAGTGATGGGGTGGAGATGACGGACGCCGCGCAGGTCGCACAAGAAGAAAAGAAAGAGGAAAAAGAGGCCGACCATCACCCCTATATGCGCCCCAAAGATGCTGCGACGCTGATCCTGGTCGATCGCAGCGCATCCGTTCCGAAAGTTCTGGTCGGCCGGCGTCACGACAAGGTGGTGTTCATGCCGGGCAAGTTCGTCTTTCCCGGCGGCCGCGTCGACAAATCCGACAACCGCGTCCCGGTCGCTTCTCCCCTGCCCCAGGCGCTCGAAGCCAACCTGTTGAAGGGCAGCCCGCAGATCACGGCGTCGCGCGCGCGTTCGCTTGCCGTCGCCGCGATCCGCGAAGCCTGCGAGGAAACCGGCCTTTGCCTGGGGCGCAAGGCCGACGCCAACGCCAATCTCGACGGGCCGTGGAAGCCGTTTGCCGAGGCCGGCCTGCTGCCCGATCCGTCCGGTCTGTTCCTGATCGCGCGCGCGATCACCCCGCC
Source organism: Bradyrhizobium sp. (assembly GCA_035547995.1). GTDB lineage: Bacteria > Pseudomonadota > Alphaproteobacteria > Rhizobiales > Xanthobacteraceae > Bradyrhizobium. The sequence continues at coordinate 36,808 of DASZTN010000013.1, forward strand.
CGGCCGTATCAGGCGCTACGACACCCGCTTCTTTACCGCGGACGCCTCAGCGATCGCGCATCGGGTCGAAGGCGTGGTGCATCCGGATGCCGAGCTGGTCGAACTGGTCTGGGTCGAACTCGGCTCGAAGCCGCTCGCCGACCTGCATCGCATGACCAAGAACGTCCTGAACGAACTCGAACAGCGCCTCGCGATGGGCCCCTTGAGCCATGATGCGCCGGTGCCGTTCTTCCATTTCTATGGCGGCCAGATGCACCGTGACGTGCTGGGAGCGTAACACCGTCATTCCGGGTTCATCGCGCAGCGATGAACCCGGAAGCTCGCGGATCGCCTCTTCGCCGCACCCCGGAATGACTGCATCAACATTGCCGGCAAAAACAAAATAATCTTCTGCCGATCCGGCGATGGCGCCGCGCCCTTTCATGCCTACTTCTTTCCGAACAGCAACCAATACGGATTGGGCAATGGCAAAACGGCAGCTCAAGCTCGGCGCGTTCATGCGGCCGGTCAGCATTCACACCGGCGCCTGGCGTTATCCCGGCGCCTGGCCGGATGCCAATTTCAACTTCCAGCATTTGAAGCAACTGATTCAGAAATTGGAGGCCGGCAAGTTCGATGCCTTCTTCATGGCCGACCACCTTGCCGTGCTGAACATGCCGATCAATGCGCTCAAGCGCAGCCACACCGTCACCTCGTTCGAGCCGTTCACGCTATTGTCGGCGCTGGCTGCCACGACCGACCGGATCGGCCTGATCGCCACCGGCTCGACCACCTTTGATGCGCCCTATCATGTCGCCCGCCGCTTTGCCTCGCTCGACCATATCAGCGGCGGACGCGCGGGCTGGAATATCGTCACCACGTCGAACCCGGACGCGGCGCTGAATTTCGGGCTCGAGGAGCACATGGAGCACGCCGAACGCTACAAGCGGGCGCGCGAATTCTACGACGTGGTCACCGGCCTCTGGGATTCCTTCGCCGACGACGCCTTCGTCCGCGACGTCGAAGCCGGGCTCTATTTCGATCCCGCCAAAATGCATGTGCTCGATCACGAGGGCAAATATCTGAAGGTACGCGGGCCGCTGAACATCGCCCGCCCGGTGCAGGGCTGGCCGGTGATCGTCCAGGCCGGCGCATCGGATGACGGGCGCCAGCTCGCGGCCGAAACCGCCGAAGCCGTGTTCACCGGCGGCGGCAGCCTCGCCGACGGGCAGAAGCTCTATGCCGACATCAAGGGGCGCGCGGCCAGGGCCGGGCGTAACCCGGATCATCTGAAGATCCTGCCCGGCGCGTTTGTCGTGGTCGGCGACAGCATCGATGAGGCCACGGAAAAGCGGGCTCTGCTCGACAGCCGCGTGCATTACGACAGCGCCATCGCCTCGCTCTCGGTGATCCTCGGCACCGACGCCTCCACCTTCGATCCCGACGGGCAGCTGCCGCCGATCCCGGAGACCAACGCCAGCAAGAGCGGCCGGCAGCGCCTGGTCGATCTGGCCGCGCACGAAAAGCTCACCGTGCGCCAGCTTGCCCAGCGCGTCGGCGGCTATGGCGGGCTGTCCTTTGTCGGCACCGCCAGTTCGATCGCCGATCAGATGGAGGAATGGCTGACCGGCGAAGGCTCCGACGGCTTCAACATCATGTTCCCGTACCTGCCGCAGGGCCTGAACGATTTCGTCGACAAGGTGATCCCGGAACTGCAGCGGCGGGAAATCTTCCGGAAGGAGTATGAAGGCAGCACGCTGCGGGAAAATCTGGGGTTGCCGAGGCCGAAAAACCGCTTCTTTGAGGCCTAGGCGCCTCGCCTGTCATTCCGGGGCGCCCGGCAGGGCGAGCCCGGAATCTCGCGCCACAACTTCGAGATTCCGGGTTCGATGCTTCGCATCGCCCCCGGAATGACGAATGGATCTGCCATCCGCGGGTTTTTACCCCTTAAAACCTTGACTTTGGGCCGTCAGCGGCTAGTTTGCGCGCCAACAGCGGGCCGTTTGGCCGGCGCCTGACGATTCCCAGACATCAGAGGTCCTGAACATGGCCAAAGCGGTCACCATCAAGGTCAAGCTCGTTTCCTCGGCTGACACCGGCTACTATTACGTCGCCAAGAAGAATTCGCGCACCATGACCGACAAGCTGGTCAAGAAGAAGTACGATCCGGTCGCGCGCAAGCACGTCGAATTCCGCGAAGCCAAGATCAAGTAAGATCGCGGAACTACCACTGACTTCAACGGGGCCTCGGGCCCCGTTTTCATTTGTGCCGAATGTTGGCGTCGGTCCCCGCCTGTACCTGTTCTTAACGAACGGCTAACCACGCCGGTAGCGGGCGCGGAACGACATAATTTGTTTCAAATTGTCCCATCGCCAGTGCAGGGAGATGGGACATGACGAGGCTTCAATATCTCACGGACCAGGCCGCCAAGGCCGAGCGCATCGCAAGGACGATCAACGATACGCTGACAATCGAGCGCCTGCTCTCTTTTGCGGCCGACTGCAGACGCCAGATCGATCTGCTCAGCCGCCAGCTTGCCGAAACTCATTGAGCTGGGCATGGGACAACCTTCCGTAGCGGTACACGCCAACAGGCGGCGGGAGGTGCTGTTGCCGATGGCCGCCCCGAGCAGGCCTTAAGCTTTTTGTCCTGACGCGTTTTCTTCACGCGAACCGGTTTCCACCCCGGATCAAGCCGGGGCAGGCTTTCGCGCGAAAACGCTCTGGCTTTTTTGTGCTGACGCGTTTTCTCTACGCGAACCGGTTTCCGCCCCGGATCAAGCCCCGGGGCAGGCTTTCGCTCGAAAACGCTCCAAGGCTGACATGATCGCAACCCTGGACGAGGGAAATGTCGGCGGCTACTCGGTCGCCTATAGCCGCGACGATACCTATTTTCCGGTCTACATCACCGCCGCGCTGGCTGCGATCTTCTGTACCGCGACATGGATCACCGGAGCCTTGTACTGGCTGGTGCCCGCCGCCGCGGCCGCCGGTTTCACCTACTACAATATTCCGCTGCTGGAGACCGGGCGGCCGACCATCGGCGCCAATCAATATGGCATCTTCATCCAGGCCTTCGGGCTGATCCGCTGGCGCGCGATCGAGCGCATCGATCTCATCGAGATCGCCGAGCGCGCCATGACCGTCCATGAACTGCAGATCACGCTGAGCGGCACCCTCGCCGGCGCGCTGGTCGCGGACTGGCGCAGGCAGCCGACCTATCGCCTGCTGATGCGGCTGCCCTGGCGCATGGACCACAAGGGCGTGGTGCGGGTGAATCTGGAGCCGTTCGACCGGCCGCCCGACGAAATCCATCGGACGTTCTTGCGGATGTGGCGCTACTACCGCAGCTGATCCGAATGCCGGGCGCTGCAGTCACGTCCTGACGACGAGATGGGCATAAACGTCGGGCCGCAGGCCGTAGGTCCAGGCAACGGCATCGCGGGCGGTCCGCATGTTCGCAGGCACCTGGAGAAAGAAATGCCTGCGGGTGCCGTCGGGCTCGGGCGTCGCGTTGATGACCTCGACCACGGCCCAGGCATCGGAAGCCTGCCAGGTCTTGCGCCAGAGAATCCCCGTTTCATCTTCGGCGACCCGGACCGCACCGCCGAGCGCCACGTAACGCTGCGGCGTCATGATATCGATCATGCAGCAACGGACCTGCACGTCGGATTCCCGATCGATCGAGGCCAGCGTGATCCTTGCCGGCTGCTCGACCGGCCAACGCGGCACTTCGACTCCCTTCCAGGCCCATACCGACCAGCCGTCGGGAAAACCCAGCGCCGGTCCGTCTGCACTGTGGAGCCGGCCGGCCGCGTCGCCGCGCAGAAGATTGGGCCGTTCGGCGAGCCAGCAGGTGCGCTCATGCGGCTGCAGCCAGCCCAGGCTCCTCGCCACCTGGCACAGCCCGTCGAGGGGCGCCGTTTCCGCCTCCATACCCAGCACGTCACGGATGTAATCATAGCTCCCGAGCCACGACAGCTCGTGCTGACCAATCGCGCTGTCGCGAAAGCCCTGCCGGCCGAGCAGTGCCGGCAGGGTGAACGATAACGGATATCCCCTGCGGGCCCGCGCCAGCAAAGAGAGGTTTTCATCGGGCGTGCGCAGCATCACCGCCTCGGTGGCAGCAGCGACCAGCGCATCCGCCGGATTGACCGCACGCTCGATCGTCGCCCATACGCGTCGGCGCAACCGCTTTCGCACCTGCACGGCAACGCGCCGGCGCAGCCGATGCAGAAGGGCAAATTTGACATTGGCGCCATCGGCGCGCGAGGCCCGCCGCGTCAACTCGAACAGCGCCACCGGACTGTCGCACCAGACGAAGCGGGCTGGAGGCTTTAGCCCCGCAGCCTGATAGGCGCGCCGCACGCCCTCCTCGGCCGCCCCGCGATCCGCTGGCGCGACCGAGCGCCGGATCGCCATCCACCGGGCGCGGTAATCGCGCAGCGCAGCGGTCTGCTCCGGCCCGAGCGCGCCATGCTCAGTCGGCAAGGACGCGCACGTCCCGCGGCCCGAGCTCACGCTGCCGGCGGACGCGATAGGTGCCCCGCGGCAAAGTGAGCGGCGCGTGTTCTTCATGCGTTATCCGCGCATAGGCCGAGCCTACCTTGACATGCCCGATATAGAGCCCTTCCGGGATGTCCCGCGCCAGCTTGTCGTCGCGAAACATGGTCACACGCTCGCGGATCGCATGACGGTGGCCGCTTTCCTCACCTTCCGCCAGCACCAGTGGTGCGCCCTCGGCATTTTCTTCGACCGCTCCTGAGGGCAGGACATCAGGAACCCGTTCGATCAACAGATCACCTTGCGCGAAGATCTCTATCATCATGACACCTCCTTGCGCTCAAGCACCCGCCAGGGCCTTGATGCGTGAATCCTTTCCTCCCGTTTTCCCGAAAGCTTCAATCGACGGGAACGCCGCCGCTCCGGGATACGTTCCTAACGTCCGGTTCTGATGGAATCAGAACCGGGCTTAGCTTTTGTTTTGACGCGTTTCTTGCCGCGAACCGGTAGCCGCCCCGGATCAAGTCCGGGCAGGCTTTCGCTCGAAAACGCTTTGACAGAGCCTGCTTTGACAGAGCCTATTGCACCACCTCTCCGTGCAACGCGAGATCGAGACCCTCGCGCTCGGTATCTTCGGAGACCCGAAGCCCGACGAAGATCTTGACCACGAACAGAATGATCAGGCTGACGATCGCGTCGTAAATGAACACGGTGGCCACGCCGATACATTGATTGAAGAACTGGCCGACATTGCCCTCGATAACGCCGGGGGTCCCGCCATATTGCTCGACCGCGAACACGCCGGTCAAAAGCGCCCCGACGATGCCGCCGACCGCATGAACGCCGAAACAGTCGAGCGCATCGTCATAGCTGAACATGTGCTTCAGCCCGGTGCATCCCCAATAGCAGAAACCGCCGGCGGCAATGCCGATCACGAACGCCCCGACCGGCCCGACAAAGCCGGAAGCCGGAGTGATGGCCACGAGACCGGCAACCGCGCCCGAGCAGATGCCGACTACGGTCGGCTTGCCCTTCAGCGACCACTCCACCAGCATCCAGGTGAAACCGGCGACCGCGGTCGCGATCTGGGTCACCAGCATCGCCATGCCGGCCTGCATTCCCGCTGTCACGGCCGAGCCTGCGTTGAAGCCGAACCAGCCGACCCACAGGAGCGCCGCGCCGATAAAGGTCAGCACCATGTTGTGCGCAGGCCCGGTTTCCCGGCGCGGGCCGAGCATGATGGCGCACATCAGCCCGGCTACTCCGGCGTTGATATGCACGACGGTGCCGCCGGCGAAATCGAGCACCTTCACCCACGCATCGCTGTTGCCGGCGGCAAAAATTCCGTCAGGCCCCCAGACCCAATGCGCGATCGGCGCGTAGACGAAAATCGCCCACAGGCCGATGAACCAGAGCATCGCCGAGAATTTCATCCGCTCGGCAAAAGCGCCGGCGATCAGTGCCGGCGTAATGATCGCAAACGTCATCTGGAAACAGATATAGACGCTCTCGGGAATGGTCGGCGCGAGCGGGTTGGGATTGCCGATGCCGCCCTTGCCGATATCGCTCAGGATATCCTTGAGGAACATCCGGTCGAGGCCGCCGACGAACGGCGTGCCGGCGCGGAATGCCATGCTGTAGGTCAGGACCGCGAACAGGATCGTCACCAGGCAGGTGACGGCGAAGCTGGTCATCACGGTGTCGCCGACATTCTTCTTGCGCACCATGCCGCCATAGAACAGGCCAAGGCCCGGGACCGTCATCATCAGGACCAGCGCGACCGAGGTCAGCATCCACGCGGTATCGCCGGAATTCGGCGTGCAGTTTTCCAGCACCTTGCCGCCGCACGCCGGTGGCGCGGCATCCTGCGCAGAAGCAATATCGGTGAACGCAAGGTAGAAGAGCACAAGCCCCAAGAGCGTGGCCACGGACACGAGCCTCTGGCGCGCGGTTGTCGTTAATCCCATCGTCTTCCTCCTTGTCCCAAGAGATGCCGGTGAAATGAGATGCCGATGAAAGCTTGTGGCGCTGGCGAATGCTGAATGCCGGGGGATCGCGGCGAACGGCGCGCCGGTGCAGCCGTCGTCCGTCCCGTTCGTGCGCTGTTTTTCTCGCGAAGTTTGCTTTTGGAAACGCAGCGCCAATGCATCGCGGCCCGCAGCCTCGGAGCCGGCAGCCAGACCGGCCCTGATCTCTGGCGCAAAACCCGCCCGGCTCGGAACGGCGGTTAAGGCGCCGAGCATCGATTGCTGAAGATTGGCGGCGAGTAGCCTCATGGCTGCCGGCCTTTCCCTGGGTCGCCAAGGGCGGGAACATTGACGCTGGTCCCCACCTCCGATTGTTAGCCGAATGTTTAATCAAGATTCGTGCCATCGATCACGATCAACTAACCCGTTGAACCGCTATCATTTCTGCTTCGAGTCGCAGGGGAATATCCTGCTCCTGCTATTCTCCTCAGCAGGCTTTCGCCTAAAAAAACGGCTGTCGATCGCCTGGCATGATGGCCGCAGGCTCGCCCCCACGAGATTGCCGGGACGATTCCTCCTGATGCTGCACGGCGAAGACGGCTGCGGCCCCGGCGCAAATGCGCAGGATCGGAAGCGGGTAGACCGAGGGCAAGGTGAGGCGCCAGCGCAGCCGACCATTCCCCTCGCACGAGAGCGGTACGCGGAGGCCGATCCGCTCTGCCAGGGGTTTTCGGGTTCACGGTGATCGGCCGGCGGAGAGCGCAACAGAAAGTTTGGAATTAGCGCGCTATGCCGAGTGAGCTACCCGAATCGAAAAGTGGAAAAATCGATGAACGACGAACAGTCTATCCGGTCACGCCTCGACTTCATTGGCATTGACAGTGCCACCCGAAAGGCACTGCACGAGTTGAAGCCGCTGGTCGCGCGTGTCCTGCCGGGAATTCTCGACCAGTTCTACGCATCGATCGTCAAATATCCACGGATCGCCAAACTGTTTCCGAGCGAGGCCATCATCCGCCACGCCAAGCAGGCCCAGATCGCGCACTGGACGGCGATCGTGACCGGTACGTTCGACGATGGCTATGTCCAGTCGGTGACGCGGATCGGCCAGGCGCATAACCGCATGGGGCTGGAGCCGCGCTGGTATATCGCCGGCTACGCCATGATCCTGACCGGCTTGCAGCGGGCCGTCGAAATGGAAACCGAGCAAGGCTGGTTCAAAGGCAATGCGGCACGCGAACGGAGGGCGGAGCTGCAAGCCGCCCTCACCCGTGCCGCCATGCTGGACATGGATCTGGCGATTTCGGTCTATCTCGATGCCGCCAAGCTGGAGCAGCAAACGGCGATGCGGAAGATCGCCGACACTTTCGAGTCCGCGGTCGGCGAAATCGTCAATACGGTTTCCTCCGCCTCGAGCCAGCTGGAAGCATCTGCGGGCACGCTGACGAAAACCGCTGAAATGACCGAGCAGCTCTCGACGGGAGTGGCATCGGCGTCCGATCAGGTCTCGGCCAATGTCCAGTCGGTGGCATCGGCGACCGAACAAATGACCTCATCGATCAACGAGATCGGCCATCAGGTCAGCCGCTCGACCACGATTGCCGAGGAAGCGGTGCGCCAGGCCGAGCAGACCGATGCCGACATCAGCGAGCTTTCCCGTACCGCGGAGCGCATCGGCGACGTCCTCAAACTGATCACCTCGATCGCCGAACAGACCAATCTGCTGGCCTTGAACGCCACCATCGAGGCCGCGCGCGCCGGCGAAGCCGGGCGTGGCTTTGCCGTGGTCGCCGCCGAGGTCAAGGAACTCGCCTCGCAGACCGCCAAAGCCACCGACGATATCAGCCAGCAGATCCTGGGCATTCAAACGGCGACGCAGGCCTCGGTCGCGGCCATCAAGCGGATCGGCGGCACCATCCGGCAGATCTCCGAGATCGCCGCCAGCATTGCCGCCGCGGTCGAAGAACAGGGCGCGGCCACCCGGGAGATTTCGCGCAACGTCCAGGAAGTTGCGGGCGGAACCGGCAAGGTCAGCGCCAATATCGGCAAGGTCAGCACCGGCGCCCGGGAAACCGGCACGGCCTCATCGCAGGTCTTCGCCTCGGCCCAATCGCTGTCGCATGAAAGCCGCCGCCTCAAGCTCGAAGTCGACAAATTCCTCAAGACCGTTCGCGCGGCGTGAGCTGGCGCGCGGCGCTACGACAGATAGCTCGTTAAAGCGCAATGTGATCAGGTTCGATCAGGCGCCACAATGACAGTACGCCTCTGCCCTTTGTGGGCAGAGCCATCGCATATGGTTCTTTTGGGCCGTGATAGTGGCGGGCCTCATGGTTCAAGACGTGCGGCTTCGCCGCACCCTCACCATGAGGTTCTAAGATTTTGCCGCGAAAAAGACCCTCATTCTTGAGGAGCCCGCCGCAGGCGGGCGTCTCGAAGGATGGACGGCAAGAAAGCCGCCGAACAGGTTCTTTTCCCACATGCGATGGCCCTGCCTTTGTGGGAGAGGCCGGATCGTATCGAAAGATGCATGCGGGTGAGGGGTTTGTCTCCCACGGGCGGATATCCCTCACCCTATGTTCATTGCCTGTGCGGATAGAACCCCTGATCCGGCGCGAACTTTGTTCGCGCCACCTTCTCCCACGAGAGAAGACGGTCACGAACCCTATTCATTCTCCAACTTATAGCGCAGCCACATCACGCCGCCGTCGAGCTGTTGGCTGCTCTCCAGCACCATCGTTCGGATTGGTGCGGGCTGCCCCGCCTCGGCCTCGGTTGAATCGAACACGCTGGGGGCCCCCTTTGCTCCGTCCACGGCCGGGAAAAGGATCAGGCTTATCTCGTCGACCAGCCCGGCGCGCAGGAAGGCTCCGTTGGCGCCGCCGCCGCCCTCGAGCAGCAACCGCTTGATCCCGAGTTCGCGGTTGAGGATATCCAGCGCCAGGCCGAGATCGAGCTCGGTCTTGCCGGCGAAGATATAGGATATGCCCTCGGCGCGAAGGCCGGCCAGATGCGCATCCGAAACCTGCTCGGAAAGCACGACGACGATCGGATCACCGCCGATATCGGAACGTCCCCACACGATCTTGCCGTGGGCATCGAGCACCACGCCATAGGCCTTGGCGTCGCGCCCGGCGAACCAGGCCTTTCGCGGAAAGGAAGCGTCCGTGGCGGCGGGGTAAGCGCTGCCCTTGGCGAATTCCTGACCGGTGACGCGCCCGATCAGCCAGGCGTCGCCGCCGAGCTCATCGTGCAGTTTCTCGAACAGGCCGGCCGCAGCGGCCCCCTTGGGACGCCAGCGGCTGAGCAGCGTGCGTCCATCAAGGCTGGCGGACATGTGGCAGATCACGTGCGGTTTCATCGGAACTCTCCTGGTCACGCTCAAGGAATTGGCGGCGCATATTAGCGAGACGCTGCGCATCGATGGCCGCGCCGGTCGCTGGGTCCGGATCGAAAGCAGCTCTCTATCTTCACATTTGCGAGCTTCCCGTCACCCGTATGGGTGAGGCGCCGGACATCGGATCGCTTATCGTCATCACTCACTCCAGGGAAGCGGATTACATTATTCAAGGCTTCATTTGTGACTTGATCAGTGATCTGGCGCCGCGTCGGAACCAGAGGCGGCGACCGCCGGGACAGAAGCGGCGATGCATTTTTCAAACGAACAGACCGAAAAGCTTCTCGACCTCGTTTACGACGCCGCGACCGAAAACGACCTTTGGCGAGACGTCCTTACCGCCCTTGCCGACCTGACGCACAGCGTAGGCGGAATCCTTTTCGGCCAGTCCCTGACCGCCCGCCGGGTTTATTTCGATTTCAACGGCCGCCTGGACGATGAATGCAACCGCGTCTACCAGGAGCGGCATATGACCAATCCCTGGTCGGTTCATATGGAACATCAGCCGGTTGGACGGCTGGTGCTTTCCGACGAAGCCGTCGACCTCGACACCCTGCGCATGAGCGCTTTTTACAACGAGGTTTTGCGGCCGCAGCAGATCGCCCATAACGGCATGATGGCGCTTGCTGCCAAGGAGGATTTCCGGGCTGCGTTCAACATGTGCCGGACTGAACACCAGGGGCCGTTCGAAGGCGAGGAACGACGGCTGCTCGAATGGGTGTCACCTCATCTGTGTCGCTCGGTTGTCCTTGGATTCCGGCTTGATGGCTATCGGGCGCTGCAAAATGCGGCCTTCAACGTTCTGGACCGGCTGTCGGACGGCGTGATCGTGCTCGACCGTCGCGGACGCACGCTGTTCGCCAACGCCGCCGCGCAATCCTTTGAGGCGGAAGGTTTGGTGACTTTCCGGCCGGTGATCTCGACCTACTCGCAATCGCATTCGCAGTACCTTGCCGCATTGGTCAGGGCGGCCTTGCGTGGCGCTCCCGGCGGAGCGATGAGCATTCCGCGCCGGGGCAATGGCCGATTACTGACGGTCCTGGTCTCGTCTGTTCGCAGCAAGGAAGTCGGGCGGCTCGCCGATTCAGGCATCAAGGACGTTGCCGTCCTTTTGTTCATCGTCGACCCGGCAAGCCGGACCTCGATTCCGCTCCCGCAGATCATGGACGCTTATGGCTTGACCCGGGCCGAAGCGAGGGTGGCGCTCGCGGCGTCTTCCGGCAGTACGATCCTCGAGACGGCGCAGTTGCTGGAGCTCTCACCCAATACGATCAAGACCCACCTGCGGCGCGTTTTCGCCAAGACCGCGACCAGCCGCCAGGCGGAGCTGGCCGGGCTGATCGCAGCCGCCGGAAGCGTGCACATTCCAGAGCTGTGAGCCAAAGTGTGATGGGAATGCGCACCGCGCGTCTCGAACCGTGAGGCCAATCACGCGGGAGCTTAAACTTCACCGGACAGATCACCCGTCCGGATGATGACGGCGCCCGGCCCTGCGGACACATAACGATGGCCGAACCTGTTCAAAGTCGCGGAGCTCTGCCGTGCGGTGGGTCGATTTAGCCGGATATGTCGCCTCGTCCCTGGTATTTCTCACCTTCTACATGAGGGGAATGGTGCCGCTCCGGCTGGTCGCGATCTGCAGCAATTTCGCTTTTCTGGTCTACGCCGGCGCGTTGCACCTGGCTCCGATCGTGATTCTTCACGGCGCGCTGATCCCGATCAATGCCTGCAGGCTGGTGTCAGCCTGGCGCCAGCAACGGCGGCCTGACGGATCTCCGCCGGCAATGCGGCTCGGCAACCGACGCTAGAGCAGTTGTCTGCGGCGCCGATTCTCCGCACATCCCAACAAGCAGGCGCAGAATTGAAGAATGTCAATTCTGACATCAGGAAGCGCGCTAGGCTAACTTCCAGTGGATGCCACGGATTGCAACCACCCCGTCGGGTCGTGGGGCTGCATCGTGACGTTGCTGCGCAAGAGCCGGAGAGGATCGCCAGCGATCAACTCCGCGAAATACCTGGAGGCTGTAGTGAAGTTGGTTTCGTCCGCAATTCTCGCAGCGGCTACGCTGCTGGTCCTATCCCCCGCATCGGCTCAGACCTATGATCCCAGCTATCCCGTCTGCATGCACGTTTATGGTGACAAGCTTGGCGATCGGATGGATTGCATCTTCACCTCACTCGAGCAATGTGCCGCCAGCGCAAGTGGCCTTCCGGCGATGTGCCTGATCAACCCGTATTATGCTCATGCGAGCAAGTCGACGCCGGCCCGACGCCACAGAGGACGACGATAGGTTTTCGTGCACGGCTTTCGATAGCCGTAGCGCTGGGCACTGGTTCCTATCCTTATCGTCTCGACGGGGTGATTTGCCCGTCAGGCTGCAACCGCCGATTTATGTCCAGTCCTTCCCACAAAAAGATTTCGCTTCCCCGCGCGCTAAAATCAGTTCTATGAGCGACTATCCTGTGCCTGCAAGAGGGGCGCTTCGCGATCGTCACGAACGTTGGCGCGGGATGCGGTGGACGCGGGTCGCGCAAGACGAAGCGCACTTCTCGCGGACGGCGAAGCCGTGTGGTCCTGACGCCCCGACGCTTGCGTTCAAGTCGGCAACGATGCTTGCGCATTGCGCCGGTGATGGTGACAACAAAGCCCGGTCACCAGGGAGAGCCCGGAGTAAGCCGTTAAAACCATTGCGCGGGGAAAGCCGGATTGATCCGACTCCACCTGTGGTGACTAACTCGTGTGCTTATTACTTTCGCACGCGAGGCTGCGGGTGCGAGACGGCGCCCGGCTTTCCCTGCGCCCTCTAATTTCCGGGGGTAAGCTACGCAAGATCCGGACACGGTCGTGCCGCGGGAACGCGGGTTTGTGCCCCATTGTCATCCGAGACAGCCGGGATCGAGGGCTCCTTGAAAATCGAAATCAGAGACTTCCGATCAGGCCGCCTGCGCCACGACGCGGTTGCGGCCGTCGTTCTTGGCGCGATAGAGCGCCTTGTCGGCGCGCTTGAGCACGTCGGCGACCGGCTCGCCCTTGGTTTCCAGGGTCGACAGTCCGATCGAGATCGTGACTGCAATGCGCTTGTCGCCCTTGTTGACCGCGAACGGCTCGCCGGCGATCGCGCGCCGCAACCGCTCGGCCACCATGCCCGCGATATGCAGGTCGGTCTCCGGCATCACGATCACGAACTCCTCGCCGCCGTAACGGCAGGCGAGATCGATGCCGCGGATCGATTTGCGGATGCGGACAGCGAATTCGCGCAGCACGTCGTCGCCGGCGTCGTGGCCATAGGTGTCGTTGATCGATTTGAAATAATCGATATCAAGCATCATCAGCGCGAGCGGCTTGCCGCGGCTCGCGGCCTGCTCGGCCAGAGTCGCCAGATGACTCTCCATGTAACGGCGGTTATGCAGGCCGGTCAGCGCGTCGGTGATCGCCATCTCGATCGAATTCTGCACATTGTCGCGCAGATGATCAGTGTAGCGGCGCCGGCGGATCTGGGTGCGCGCCCGCGCCAGCAGTTCGTTCTTGTCGACCGGACGCAGCAGGTAATCATTGACGCCGATCTCGAGGCCGCGCAGCAGCCGCGTGTTGTTGTCGGCGTCGGAGATCGCCAGGATCGGTACATGCCGCGTCCGTTCCAGCGAACGAGCCTGGCTGCACAGCCGCAGACCGTCAAAGCTCGCAAGTCCGAGCGAGACGATCAGGAGATCGTAGTCGCCTTCGGCCGCATGGAACAGCGCCTCCGCCGGATTGGTTTCGACGTCGACCGAGTGCTCCTCGCTCAGGATCGAGGCCAGCCGCTCATAGGATGCGGCGCGGTCGTCGACCAGAAGGATACGGCCGCCCCGGCCGGTATCGGCGACTGCGCTGCGCTCCGGCGCCTGCACGCCGATCTCGAACGAGGTGATGGCGCGCATGCGCAGCTCGTCGGTCATCATCTTCAGCCGGGTCAGCGAACGCACCCGCGCGATCAGCACGATGTCCGATACCGGCTTGGTCAGGAAATCGTCGGCGCCGGCCTCGAGGCCCCGCACCCGGTCGGCAGGACTGTCGAGCGCCGTGACCATGACGACCGGAATGAAATGCGTCGCCGGATTCGACTTCAGACGGCGGCAGACTTCGAAGCCGTCGATGTCCGGCATCATGACGTCGAGCAGGATGATATCGCATTCGGCGCGTGTGCAGACGTCGAGCGCCTCGGCGCCATTGCTTGCCGTCAGGACATCGAAATATTCAGCGGAGAGACGCGCCTCCAACAGTTTGACATTGGCGGGGACGTCATCGACAACCAGAACACGCGCAGACACGGAGAACTCTCCCTACCCCACAAACCTTCGGACGGTCTCGATGAACTTGCCGACCGAGATCGGCTTGGACAGATAAGCCTCGCAGCCGCCCTCGCGGATGCGCTCTTCATCGCCCTTCATCGCAAAGGCGGTAACCGCGACCACCGGGATCGTGCGCAGTTCCGGATCGTCCTTGATCCATTTGGTCACCTCGAGGCCGGATACCTGAGGCAATTGGATATCCATGAGGACAAGATCGGGGCGCAGCTTGCGCACGAGATCGAGGGCCTCAAAACCATTGCTGGTTCCGGAGGTCTGGTAGCCATGCGCCTCCAGGAGATCGCGAAAGAGCTTCATATTGAGCTCGTTGTCTTCCACGATCAGGACGGTCTTAGCCATCCCGTCCCTCCAATCCCTGTTGCCGGACCGCGGCATCCGATCCTGAGTGCCGCGCCAAGCGTGTTGAAAAGTGAAATTAAACTAGCGCCAGATTCGCTCTAAGCCGTTAAGCCGGAGACCCATCTTTCTGCGCCGCCGTTTGCACTTGCTTGAACCTTTTTCCCAGACTCGGGCATGATTGCGCCCGAAACTAGAGACCAGAAGTTACGGAAAGGCAAACAGGACCGTTGAGAAAACCTGTTCAAAATCCTCGTGAAGTTGCTGAAATCGTTGCGATTCAGGCGCTTTCTTTCATCGCCGGGGAGCCCGAGCGGCTGGGCCTGTTCCTGGCCGAGAGCGGAATCGGTCCCGAGACCCTGCGCTCGGCCGCCAAGGACCCGCATTTCCTTAAGTCCGTACTCGATTTCGTGATGCGCGATGACGCAACCGTGAAGGCGTTCGCGGCCGTCTCCAAGCTCCATCCGACCCATATTGCCGCCGCCCATCAGGCGTTGGGCGATCCGCAATGGGAGCGCGATGTGCCGTGACCGATGCCGCATCAGCGTCTGCCGGCCCCACCTGCTTTTGCCGGGATTGCCTGCGCGATTCTGATGCGAGAGCCCGCCGGTGCGGCGAATGCGGTTCGCCCCGCCTGGTCCGTCATCGCTCCCTATCCGCGCTGACGCTGGCGCATATCGATTGCGATGCGTTTTATGCCACCGTGGAGAAGCGCGACAATCCTGATATCGCCGACAAGCCGGTCATCATCGGCGGCGGCAAACGCGGCGTGGTCGCAGCCGCCTGCTACATCTCTCGGACCTACGGCGTGCGTTCGGCGATGCCGATGTTCAAGGCGCTGGAGCTGTGTCCGTCGGCCATCGTGATCCGGCCCGACATGGCGAAATATGTCAGGGTCGGCCGCGAGGTGCGGCAGGCGATGCAGGCGCTGACGCCGCTGGTCGAGCCGCTCTCGATCGACGAGGCGTTTCTGGATCTTGCGGGCACCCAGCGCGTCCACGGCATGATCCCGGCCAAGGTGCTGGCGCGCTTCGCCCGCGAGGTCGAGCGCGACATCGGCATTACCGTGTCGGTCGGCCTGTCCTGCAACAAGTTCCTCGCCAAGATCGCCTCCGATCTCGACAAGCCGAGGGGCTTTGCCGCGCTCGACCAGGAGGAAGCGCGCGCGATGCTCGCGGACAAACCGGTCGGATTCATCTTCGGCGTCGGACCCGCCACCCAGCAGCGGCTGTCGCAGCGCGGCTTCCGCACCATCGCCGATCTGCAACGCGCCGACGAAATCGAGTTGATGAAGCAGTTTCCGAGCGAGGGTCGCCGGTTGTGGCGGCTTGCGCGCGGCATCGATGACCGGCGCGTCGTCGCCGACCGTGGCGCCAAGACCATTTCCAGCGAGACCACGTTCGAAACCGACATCCGCGATTTTGCCAGCCTCGAAAAGACCCTCTGGCGGCTGTCGGAAAAAGTCTCATCGCGGCTGAAAAACAGCAGCCTCGCCGGCTGCACCATCACGCTGAAGCTGAAGACCGCGGACTTCCGCCAGCGCACCCGCTCGCAGTCGATCGTCGCGCCGACCCAGCTTGCAGCGAAGATATTCGCGGTCTCCCGGGAGATGCTGGCGAAGGAAATCGACGGCACCGCGTTCCGCCTGATGGGCGCCGGCGTCAGCGCACTGCGTCCGGGATCAGAAGCCGATGACACCGACATGCTGGATCGCCGTTCGGCCCATGCCGAGCGGGCGATCGACGATCTGCGCAGGAAGTTCGGCAATGCCGCGGTCATCAGGGGCATCACCTATGAGGGACCGCAGAAGGCACAGGAATGACAAGTATCCGTCGACGTCATTGCAGCGAGGAGCGGCAGCCCCAATCCAGCCCTTCGTGTGGCGATGGATTGCTTCGCTGACGCTCGCAATGAGGAAGGGAGTCCGTTCCGCGCCCTACTTGCAGGGCTTGGTGTTCTTGATGTCGAATTTTCCGAGTGCGCCGGCAATCACGAAATCATTGTAGTCGAGCACCAGCGCGCGGGAGACGCCGTTCTCATACAGTTCGAATGACATCGAATAGACGGGCATCTGCTCGCCGTCGGTCGGCTTGGCATCGTGATCGAAATAGCTGACCGTCACCGGCCAACGCGTCATCGACTTCATCGCATCGCTGGTGGTCGTAGGATCGGGATTGGAGGGCGCACGGTCGCCCGGGATCGGCTGGCCGATCACGGACATCGTATTGTAGACCTTCTCGCCGTTATCGGAGCCGTCATAGACCGTAAGCTGGAGCACCGACTTGCCGGCCTTCGCCGCCTCGATGATGCGCTCGATCTGCTGGGTCGGAAACACGGTCTCGCCGGGAAGCGTGAACGTCTTCTCCTCCGGCTGCTTCAGCTTGACCGTGATGTGATCGCCGGTCCGCTCCGCCACGCCATCGACCGGACTCGAATCGGTCTCGTTCATCCGCGCATCGATCTTGAAGCGGTAGGTCTTGCCCGATGCGTCCTCCCAGGAGGTCGAGCGCAGATCGCTGAGCGTCACCTTGTCCTCGCCGCTCTCCATCTCGGAAACCTGACGGAACTCCGAGGTGTAGCCTTCGCAGGTGCTGCCGGAGAAACTGTAGAGGATGCGCCCGCGCGCGGAGCTGATCGAGCTGGCGCCACGCGATTTCACGAGGCTGAGATCATAGAGTGCCTGATGCGAGAGAAACGGCGTTGCCGGGGCCGCTTCGCTGCCGCTGACGGCACAACCAGCCCAAAGCCCGAGGACGACAGCGCTCAATGTCAGCAGACGGGCTTTGCGAAGGCGAGGAAACGGACGGGTCATATGGGGTTCTCGGTCAGGATTTCGTCACATTAGGGATCGTCTCATTGCGCCGCAACTAGGGCAGAATCGACAAATAGTGGCGAACGGGGTCGCTTGTGGCCTGCGTCCCGGAGCTGCCGAGGCGGTGGAGATGGGCTCTCGTTCGGTCAGTTCGCTTGCATGTAATGGCACAATGGGCCAAACAGGGCGGGCTCGATCAAATGTGATCGGGCGCAAGTTCACACCGGACGGGGACGAATATGGCAGGTACGATTGAGCAGAAACTGGCGGCACTGGATGTGGTCCTACCCACACCGGCGAGTCCGCTCGCCAATTATGTCGGCTTTGTGCGTACCGGCAATCTGCTGATCATCTCCGGCCAGGTCTGTTTCGGTGCCGACGGCAAGCTGATCGCCAAGGGCAAGCTCGGCGCCGGCGTCTCGATCGAGCAAGGCGCCGCGGCGGCACGGGGCTGCGCGATCAACCTGCTGGCGCAGGTCAAGGCCGCGGTCGGCGATCTCGACAAGGTGGTCCGTGTAGTCCGTCTTGGCGGCTTCATCAATTCGGCGCCGGATTTTCTCGATGGGCCGAAGGTCCTGAACGGCGCATCCGACCTGATGGTTGCGGTGTTCGGCGACAAGGGCCGGCACGCCCGCACCACGGTCGGCGTTTCCTCGCTGCCGGGGGATGCGGCGGTCGAGGTCGAAGGCATTTTCGAAGTCTCCTGAAGGAGGTCTTCGGGTGCGCGCGCCCAAATGGCTGACGGCGCGACCGGTGGCCCATCGCGGCCTGCATGACGCTGCGCGCGGCATCATCGAGAACATGCCGAGCGCAGTTGAAGCCGCGATCGCAGGGAACTTCGCCATCGAGGTCGATATCCAGCTCACCGCCGATGGCGAGGCCATGGTCCATCACGACGATGGTCTGGGACGTCTCACCGAGGGTTCGGGTGCGTTGCTCGACAAAACAGCCGCCGAGCTCAAGGCGGTCACGTTCAAGGGGACGTCCGAGCACATGATGTCGCTCGGCGATCTCTGTGCGCTGGTTGCAGGGAAAGCCCCGCTCGTCATCGAGGTGAAAAGCCATTTCGACGGCGACCGCAAGCTGGTCCGGCGGATGGCCGAGGTGCTCGCCTCCTATCAGGGACCGGTCGTCGGCATGTCGTTCGACCCGGACCAGGTGCTGGCGCTCAAGGAGATCATGCCGAAACTGCCGCGTGGCATCACCGCCCAGCGTACCTATGACGATGGCTATTGGAGCAAGCTGACGCCGGAACAGCGCGACAGCATGCTGTATCTGCGCCACGCCTTTCAAACCGAGCCGCATTTCGTGGCCTACTGGGTCAATCAGCTCCCAGCACCGGCTCCCTGGATCGCCCGCAACATTTTCGGCCTGCCGCTGTTGGCCTGGACGGTGCGAACGCCCGAGCAGCGCCAGCGCGCCGCGCGTTACGCCGATCAGATGATTTTCGAAGGCTTTATCCCGGGAACCTGATACGTCATTTCGGCCCTTGAAGTCGCCGGTGCGATGCACGATCTTTGGGGCGTTGGTCACCAGCAACGATGGCCGATCATGCCGAAAGACCGGTCTTAATCGTCGATGGCGTCATCCGAAATTATCCTCGAAGCTGTTCCCTCCGTCAGCGACATTGCGGCTGAGGACTGGAATGCCTGTGCCAATCCCAGGCCTGATCCTGACAGCATCGATCGCCTCGACACGCTGGCTTTACCCTCCGCTCTGAACGGTTCCTGTGCCGGATCAGGAGCGAGCTACAATCCCTTCGTCTCACACGCATTTTTCTCAGCCCTTGAGAAATCGGGTTCGGCCACGGCAAAGACCGGCTGGGGGCCACGGCACCTGCTGGCCAAAGTCGATGGCCGAATTGTCGGCATCGTGCCCTGCTACCTGAAATCGCACTCGCAGGGCGAATACGTGTTCGACCGTGGCTGGGCCGACGCCTATGAGCGCGCCGGCGGCCGCTATTATCCCAAGCTGCAGGCGTCCGTCCCCTTCACGCCCGCAACCGGACCGCGCCTCTTGATCCGCGATGACGTCGATACCGATCTCATCGGCTCAGCGCTTGCCAGCGGATTGGTGGCGCTATGCGAGGCCAGCAATGCGTCCTCGGTTCATGTGACCTTCGCGCGCGAGGCTGAACAAAAATTTCTCTCCGAGCACGAATTCCTCGAACGCACCGATCAGCAGTTTCACTGGCAGAACCAAGGTTTTGGCAGTTTTGAGGATTTCCTCGCCACGCTGAACTCGCGGCATCGCAAGTCGATCAAGCGCGAGCGGCGCGAGGCGGTCGCCGCCGGAATTACCATCCATTGGCTGACCGGCAGCGACATTACCGAAGACGCGTGGGACGCGTTCTTCGAATTCTACATGGAGACCGGCTCACGCAAATGGGGCCGGCCCTATCTCACCCGTTCCTTCTTCTCGCTGATCGGCGAGAGCATGGCCAAGGACGTGCTGCTGGTGATGGCCAAGCGCAACGGCCGCTGGATTGCGGGAGCCATCAACTTCATCGGCTCGGATACGCTGTTCGGCCGCAACTGGGGCGCGATCGAGCATCATCCGTTCCTGCACTTCGAGGTCTGTTATTATCAGGCGATCGACTTCGCGATCCAGCACCGGCTGAAAACGGTCGAGGCCGGCGCCCAGGGCGAGCACAAGATCGCCCGCGGCTACCTGCCGCAGACCACTTACTCATCGCATTACATCGCCGATCCGGGCTTGCGCCATGCCATCGCCGATTATCTCAAGTGCGAACGCGCCTATGTGGCCGAAGCCGGGCGTGAGCTGACCGAATACGGCCCCTTCCGCAAAACCGATGAAGCTTGACCGCGCAAGAAGCTTGACCGCATAAGTCGGCTGCGGGAAATTCAACTGGCAAGGGCCTTTTGGCTCTGATGAAAATCAGAACCGGGCTCTAGCTTTTTGTTCTGACGCGTCTTCGCGAACCGGCATCCACTTCGCTTGAAAACGCCATGATTTCCAGGAGCCGACATGCCCGCTTACGATCCCAACAACATCTTTGCGAAAATCCTGCGCGGCGAGCTGCCCTGCTACAAGGTCTATGAGAACAACCACGTCCTCGCCTTCCTCGACATCATGCCGCGTTCGCCGGGCCATACGCTGGTTATCCCCAAGGCCCCTGCCCGCAACATCCTCGACGTCCCGGTGGAGGATTATCTTCACGTCGCACGCGCCGTGCACAGGATCTCGCCGGTGGCGATGCGCGCATTCAATGCAGACGGCGTCACCGTGCAGCAGCACAATGAGCCAGCCAGCGGACAGGATGTATTCCATCTGCACGTCCACATCATGCCGCGGCAGATGGGTGTCGCGCTGCTGCGACCGGCCAGCCGCAAGGAAGACCCGAAGGTGCTGGAAGACAACGCAGCCAAGCTGATCGCGGCGTTGAAGTAACCGGCCGCAGCAGCGATTGAGGACGAACTGCCTGTCATCGGTCATTGCGGGCAAGGCGAAGCAATCCCGAGAGTGAACCGCAGAATCGGTCTGGGTTGCTTTGTCGCTTCCCTCTCCGCAATGACGGAAATTGACCTCTCAGTTCGTTTCGAAATCGCCGGGCTGCGGCGGCGCCAGCGGCGTGAACTCGCAGCGGTCGGGCTTGACGTCGAGCAACGGCGTCTCGTCCAGGCAATCCAGGCCTCGAACCAGGATGGTACTGCCTTCGACGCCGACCAGCTTGACGATCGAGGTGCCGATCGGATTGGGCCGCACCGGCGAACGCAGCGAGAAAGTGCCGCGTATCGATCCGTTGTTCTTCGGGCTTTGCTGCACGATGTCGCGGCGCGACTGATGCAGCCAGTAGAGCACTTCGAGGTTGGAATAGACGTCGACGCCCTTGATCGCCGCCACCCAGGGTTCGAAAATTTCCAGTCGGCAGACCGGGCCGTCATGGCGTCCCTGCCGCGGCGTCATCAGCCGCGACGTCCAGGGCGTGCGGATACGGCCGATAAAGACCAGTCCGGCATCCCGCGCCGGCGGCATCTCAACGGCGATTTCACCTTCGCGGAGCTCACTCTCTCGAACCATGCTTCGATCCAATCAATCAATGGCCGGAGTCTAGCGGATTATTGGGCTGCTGCAATGCGAACCGGACCTCAACCGAACCACCATTGGCCCACCAGCATTGCAATCTCGCCGCAGATGACCCCGGCGAAAGTCGAACGCCGCGATACCCAGAACACAGCGAAGCCGATCGCAACCGAGGCATAACGCAGCCAGCCGGGCACGCCGGCCAGGGCGCCGGGCGGCTGCACCAGGATTTCGGCGATCACGCCGGCGAGAATCGCGGTTGCCACCGCCCTCACCCAGACCAGCAGCTCGGAACCCTCGTCAACCCCGCCGCCGAACCAGAGCCCCAGCATGCGCCAGATGTCGTTGGGAATGACGCCTGCGACCAGCAGGATCAGCAGCGCGTGCCAGTCGCCGATGAAAGCGCTCATGTCTGCGCCCGCCACCAGTGAACGCCGTAGGCGATGCTGCCGGCCAGTACCCCGCTGATCAGGATATCGACGCCGGTATTCAGCATCGCCACAATCGGAAACAGCAACAGCCCCAATACCAGAGCCACGCCATCGGCAAGCTCGCGGCAGTTGCGTGCGGTCGACAACAGGAACGCCAGCGGCGTCATCATCAGGATTGTCGCTGCGAAGGTCTGCGAGAGGTTCGCCGCGAGAAGATAACCGATCGTCGTCGCGGTAAGGCACACACTGACCAGGCCAAGACCGAGCCCGTGGACGAAGGCAATCCGCCGTTCGTGCGGCACGTGCGGCAGGAAGCGGAAACATTCGACCCAGAGCGTGACCGCGATCAGATGCGCGACGAGGATCAGATGGCGCCGCCTGGTCTTCGGCGTGCGCATCATCGGCAGCACCGAGACCACCATCGGAAACAGCCTGATGGCGCTGACGGTGACGGCAATCGCCGCCTGCACCACGGTGGCGCCAGAACCGAGTGTCGAGATCAGGATGATCTGCGCCGGGCCGGCCCAGACGAAGGCAGTGCTCGCCAGCGCCCAGGCCAGGCTGAAATGCGTGTCATGGGCGAGCGCGCCGATGCCGAGATAGGTCGCGAACAGCACCAGCGTCAGCACGGTTGCCGCGATCGAGCGCAATCCGAAGGCGAACGCATGCAAGGAGCTGTGCCATTGCGGGGAATCGAGCGGAGGCAGGGACACTTAAATTCCGGCTTGGTTGAATCTGGCGCCGCATAACGCTGATGAAAGCCGCCGGCGTCAAGGGAATGGCGACTGGGGCATGTCATTCTGCCGGGCCGCCCTCGCCATCGTGCAGAGCTGATCGAGAGGGATCGGGAAGGAGTACGTCTTGGCGGACCGGGGAATATCTAACGCTCGGAGCCGGCAAGCTTGCTGACCAGATAGAGCCGGTTCATGAGACGCAGTTCTTCTGCACTTCCGGGACTGGCGGGCGCCGATTTATCGATCGTCATCGCCACCATCGTTTTCATGTTGTTGAGAACGACGACCGCGATGTCCCTTGCCGTTCTTCGCTGCAGTTTCGGCGCTTTGAGCAACAGCGTATTGGCGAAGCGTTTCACGGCCTGCTCGCGAAACTCAAGGCGCTTTGCCGACCAATGCGAGCGCGCATCCATCAGCGCGATCAACGCTCCAGTTTCGTGACGGTGATGGATCCTCACCATGAAGTCCACAAAGAGATCGGCCAACTCCTCCACCGTGATGGTGGGCAGGCGAGCGTCGATGTCGTCGCACGCGACATCGACCATGTCGGCATAGCGCTGCATCAACGCATCGGCCAACACTTCCTTGCTTGGAAAAAACCGGTACAGCGAACCGATCTTCGCCCCCGCCCGTTCAGCGATCTCCGCCATCGTGGCAGCATCATATCCGCGCTCGTGAATGACCTCCGCCGCCGCGGTCATCAGTCTGGCGACACGCTCCCGTCCGACGCTGCGCTGGGGCGAAAGCGCGGGACGATCATGATTCGACTTCGAAGCGGCTGCCGCCGGACGCTTTTCAGAACGGGAAGACATGAGTGGCCTTGTCGATCCGACGTTCATTTCAATAGAGGATTGCAGAGTATGGAGAACTTCGGGATTCGAGACAGTAGCAGTGGTCTGGGATAGCAGCCAAGCTTATTTGAGGTTGCGCTCAAGCAATTTCTATGTTTGAGTATATCCTCAAATTCATAAGAACCGGCTGAGCGCCCGCGGAAACGGCGGATGCGGCTTGTCCCCAAATCACCGAAGAAAGCTTCCAAATGCTCGAACTCTCCCCTGCCACTACGGCCCTCATCCTGATTGATCTCCAGCAGGGAATCGTCCCGATCCCGTCGCTTGCTCCACGGTCCGGCGACGAGGCCGCTTCGTCGGGCATCAGGCTCGCGAGGCGTTTTCGCGCCGGCGGCGCCCCCGTTGTGCTGGTGAATGTCGCATTCGCACAGGACTCCGGCGATATACTGAAACAGCCAGTCGACAAGCCGATGCATGCGCCGGGAGGTTTCCCCGCCAACTTCAGCCATCTCGTCGAAGGCCTTTACCAGCCCGGCGATATTCTCGTGACCAAGCATCAATGGGGAGCGTTTTACGGCACCGACCTCGACGTGCAGCTCCGCCGCCGCGGCATCCGGACGATCGTGCTCGGCGGGATCGCAACCAATATCGGCGTGGAATCGACGGCGAGGCAAGCGCACGAACACGCCTATGAGGTGGTCATCGCGGAAGATACGACGACCACTTTCTCCAAAGAAATGCAGGCTTTCGCGGTGAACGTCATCTTCCCGATGTTGAGCCGGGTGGTGCAAGCCGATGATATTGAGCTGAAACGCTGATCGACGATGTCCCGCGTCGCGCCGGGCGAAATGGACCTGTGGCCGACCTCCATTCAAGAGACGGAAAGTCGTGCGGCAGGGGAAGATCTCGGCAACATCGCCGGCGGCCATTCGAGCCGTTCGGGTTAGCCCCTGACGTTCGGATTTCTGAGCACGAAGCAGCCTTCGCCGGCGCGGCGGATGCGATTGCAGAGATCATCGGCGACGGCGCGCGTGTCGGCGCCGATCCTCACCTGATAGAAGGTATGGGTGCCGCGGCTGCGCAGCATCGTGCTCAACAGGCTCGGGTCCTGGTCGCCGATGACGGCGCTCAGTCGTTTCATGGCTCGGGCATACATCGCCAGCGCCTGGTCGCGGTTAAATCCCGCTGCAAGCTGCACGCCCCACAGCTTGGCCGCACTCAACTTCACATGCTGCTCGAGGCCGGCGACAAAGGGATTGGGCGCGCGCTTGAGCAAAGCCATCAGTTCGCGGCAGCCGAGATTCCGTGCCGACGGTCCGCTGTCATCAGGCATCTTGCCGCTCTTGCTGGCTGCGGCCCAGTCATCGACGCTCGAGCCGGTGATGGCAAAGACATAGTGACGGGTCTCCAGGGGCATGCCGCCGGTCCCCGCAAGCCAGTCCTGCACCCGGCGCGGTCCGGCGTTATAGGCGGCCGCGGCAAGGCCGAGATTGCCGAACTGTTGGCGCAACTCGTTGAGGAACTCCGCCGATTTCGGCAGCGCCTGCACCGGATCAAAGGGATCGAGCAGGCGGCGCTCGTTCGCCGTCCCCGGCATGAACTGCGCGATCCCCTCGGCACGCTGACCGCTGCGCGTCACCGGCCCTACGGCGTCCGACTGAAAACGGCTTTCCTGCCAGATCACACGTGCGAAGAATTCCACCGGCAGGTTTTGCGATTTCGCCGCCGATTCGATCATCAGGCACATCGCCTCGCGCGTGCCGGGATCATCAGCGGCCGCGGCCGACTTCGCCGGCTCGCCCTTGGTCGCCAGTTCCTCGACGCTCGGACGCGCCACATTGGTCGTCGCAGGCGGCGTGTCTTGCGCGGAGACGCCTGACGCCTGCAGCGAGAGCATCATGGCGGCCGCCGCGCGTAGCACCCTGCCGATGATCTCACGCTTCGCACGCAATGCCATGTTCCAGAAGACCTGCTTGACACACAAAGCGGACCGGCTAGCTAATTTGAAGATGATGGCGCACACATGGGAGCGCAACAATGACCGTTTCGCCTGACAACCCGCTCGGCTTTGCCGCCGATGAGGATGTGCCGATCCCCTATATGGCGCGGACCCGCGAATATTATCAGGCGATCGGCTACGACACACCCTATCGCTGGGCTCATTACGTTGAAGCCCCGTTCCAGCCCCTGCGCAAGCCGCTTGATCAATCCCGCGTGACGATCATTACCACCGCTGCACCGTTCGATCCCACCAAGGGAGACCAGGGCCCGGGCGCAAAATACAATGGCGGCGCCAAGTTCTATTCGGTCTATGACCGCGATACCTCCCAGGCGCATGACCTGCGGATATCGCATATCGCCTACGATCGCGTGCACACCTCGGCCGAAGACAGCGGCACCTGGTTTCCGCTGCCGCAGTTGCAGCGGCTTGCACGGGAGGGAAAGATCGGCGAGGTTGCGCCGCGCTTCTTCGGGGCGCCGACCAACCGCAGCCAGCGGGTCACCATCGAGACCGACGCGCCGGAAATTCTCGCCCGCTGTCGTGCCGATCAGGTCGACGCTGCGGTGCTGGTGCCGAACTGCCCGGTATGCCATCAGACCGTCAGCCTGGTGGCGCGTCATCTCGAGCAGAACGGCATCTCCACCGTGGTGATGGGCTGCGCCAAGGACATCGTCGAATATGCCGCCGTGCCGCGGTTCCTGTTCAGCGATTTCCCGCTCGGTAACTCCGCCGGCAAGCCGCACGATCCCTCCTCGCAGGCATTGACGCTCGAACTGACGCTGCGTGTGCTCGAAACTGCCCCCGGGCCACAAACCACGATGCAGTCGCCGTTGCGCTGGAGCGCCGATCCATCCTGGAAGCGCGACTACAACAACGTCGCGATGCTGAGCGCGGAAGAATTGGCGCGGCGGCGCCGCGAATTCGACGCACAAAAGCAAATTGCCAAAAACATCCGCGAAAATGCGGCTTGAACATCCCTCCCCTTGAGAGCTGCCGGGAAAGCGTAAGATCATGATCCGATTAGGACGAAATCGAATCATGATCTCATCTCTTTGTTTGAGCATGATCTCCGTTTGAGCATGATCTCCGCGCAAACGCGTTCCGTGTTTGCCGCGAGGGAAAACCGGTTTGCTCTAGCCTGGCAGCAATCGGTTTACGTTAACGCGGCAATTCGGTCGCGACGGCCTTTTGCCGGTGACGAAGCCGGATAAGGTCCTGCCGGTTTAATTGGGAGAGATGATCCGATGCAGGACCGGCGCCAGCAGCCGCGCGAGAAGGTTCTCTATGGCGGCGTGATTCAAACCGAGGCAAACGGCACCGCCAAGGATTGCGTCGTCCGCAACCTCTCTGAGACGGGGGCGAGCGTCGAGCTCGGCAATATCAGCACCTTTCCGAAGGGGCAAATATCGCTAACGGTCGCCCGCAAGGGCCGTTCCTTTCTGGCCAAGATAATCTGGTGGCGCGACAACTTCGTCGGGCTGGCGTTCAACGGGGAAACGCCCGAACCCGCCTCCGACCTGGAACAACGCTTGCGCCGAAGCGAAGCCAAGAAGCGCGCCCTGCAACAACGCATCAAGCAGCTTCTGGGCGAAGGGTAAGAGCGGCTGCCGCAAGGACCCGGCTCTGTATTTTCGTGGGTTGCAAAGTCGCGGCTAATCCAGCATGCGATAACGATGCTGATGTCGATAGCCGAGGCCTTCTACCCTGATGTCGTCTACCATTATCGAGCACGCCGACGGTCTGCCGCAGCCGCAGCGCAATCTGGCAATTCTTACAATCGCGCTTGGCCTCGTCATGGCGGTGATCGACGGCTCGATCGCCAACGTCGCCCTGCCGACCATCGCCAGGGACCTTGACGCCAGCCCTGCCTTCTCGATCTGGATCGTCAACGGCTACCAGCTCGCCATCACCATCTCGCTGCTGCCGCTGGCCTCGCTCGGTGAAATCATCGGCTATCGCCGGATCTATCTTGCGGGAATGCTGCTGTTCACGCTGGCCTCGCTGTTTTGCGCGCTGGCGCACACGCTGCCGCTGCTGACGATCGCGCGGATCCTGCAGGGCTTTGGCGCGGCCGGTATCCTCAGCGTCAACACCGCGCTGGTTCGCTTCATCTATCCGCGTGCGCTGCTCGGCCGCGGCATCGCCTTCAATGCGCTGGTCGTCGCCGTCTCCGCCGCGGTCGGCCCCACCGTGGCATCGGTCATCCTGGCGGTCAGCACCTGGCCCTATCTGTTCGCGATCAACGTCCCGCTCGGCGTCGTGACGCTGGCGCTGGGCATGCGCTATCTGCCGCACACGAGGCGGGCCCCGCATGCGTTCGACTGGCAGAGCGCGGCCTTCAGCGCCGTCGCCTTCGGGCTCGGCATCGCTGCGATCGACAGCGCCGGCCACGGCGAAGCGCTGTACCTCTGGCTGATCGAGTTCGCCATTGCCGCGGTCGCCGGCGTGCTCCTGGTGTATCGGCAGACCCATCTTCCGGCGCCGCTGTTGCCGGTCGACCTGTTGCGGATCCCGATTTTTGCGCTGTCGATCGGCACCTCGATCGCTTCATTCAGCGGCCAGATGCTGGCCTTTGTCTCGATGCCCTTCTACCTCGAAAACCATTTCGGCTATTCGGCGGTTCAGATCGGCCTGTTGGTGACGCCTTGGCCGATCGCCGTCGCCTTCGCCGCGCCGCTCGCCGGCCGGCTGGTCGAGCGCTATCCGGCAGGCCTGCTCGGCGGCATCGGGTTATTCCTGTTCGCCGCCGGGCTCGCCAGCCTGGCCTTCATGCCACTGGCCGCTTCGCCGTTCGACGTCAGCTGGCGAATGGCGCTGGCCGGGGCCGGCTTCGGACTGTTCCAGACGCCCAACAACCGCACCATGATCGCAGCCGCTCCGCGCGAGCGCTCCGGCGGCGCCAGCGGCATGCTTGGGACCGCACGGCTGCTGGGCCAGACCATCGGCGCCGCGCTGGTGGCGATGTTCCTGGCTCGCTATCCCGAGGAAGGCACCCGGATCTCACTCCTGGTCGGCGTCGGGGCTGCCGCGCTCGGCGCCACGCTCAGCATGCTCAGGCTGTCGGAGGCCGGCAGCCAGGGCGCCGAACGGGTGCGGGTCCAGGAGGGTCAGCGCCTGAAGGGCGAATGACCGCCGCCATTTCCGCAGCGTCGTCGCGCCAGGCAAACGAAAAAGGCCGGCAACTGCTTGCCGGCCCTTGTTTTCTCGTCTGTAGGTCCAATCAGGCCTTGACCAGCGGCCCTTTCGAGGCTGGACCCTTGTTGGCGCCACCGCCATTGGGGCCACCGGACTTCGGCTTGCGCTTGCGCGTCACCGGCAGCTTCTCCGGCTTCGGCGTAACCGGCCCATCGACGAACTCGAAGCCGATCTTGCCCTCATCCTGCGCGTCGGCCTCGTCCTTGACGAGAATGACGCGAACATGGCCGCCGCCCTTGAGCTTGCCGAACAGCACTTCATCGGCCAACGGCTTCTTGATGTGCTCCTGGATCACACGGGCCATCGGCCGCGCGCCCATCTGCTCGTCATAACCGTTCTTGATCAGCCAAGCCTTGGCCGGGTCCGACAGCTCGATGGTGACGTCGCGGTCGGCGAGCTGCGCCTCGAGCTGCAACACGAACTTCTCAACCACCATGCCGATCACGTCAGCATTCAGATGCGCGAACGATACGATGGCATCGAGGCGGTTGCGGAATTCGGGCGCAAACTGCCGGTTGATGGCCTCGTGATCGTCGCCTTCCCGCTTGTTGCGCGTGAAGCCGAACGCCTGGCGAGCCAGATCGGCCGCGCCGGCATTGGTCGTCATGATCAGGATTACGTTGCGGAAGTTGACCTGCTTGCCATTGTGGTCGGTCAGACGGCCATGATCCATAATCTGCAGCAGCACGTTGTACAGATCCGGATGCGCCTTCTCGATCTCGTCGAGCAGCACCACACAATGCGGATGCTGGTCCACGCCATCGGTGAGCAGACCGCCCTGGTCGAAACCGACATAGCCCGGAGGTGCGCCGATCAGACGCGACACCGTATGCCGTTCCATATATTCCGACATGTCGAAGCGGATCAGCTCAACGCCCAGCGTGGCAGCGAGCTGCTTGGCCACCTCGGTCTTGCCGACGCCGGTCGGACCCGAGAACAGGTAGCAGCCGATCGGCTTTTCCGGTTCGCGCAGGCCGGCGCGCGCCAGCTTGATCGATGCCGAAAGCGACTCGATCGCCTTGTCCTGACCGAACACCACGCGCTTCAGCGTCTGCTCCAGATGCTTCAGCACCTCGGCATCGTCCTTGGATACGCTCTTGGGCGGGATACGCGCCATGGTCGCGATCGTGGTTTCGATTTCACGAACGCCGATGGTCTTCTTGCGCTTGTTCTCCGCGAGCAGCATCTGCGCCGCACCGGATTCGTCGATCACGTCGATCGCCTTGTCCGGCAGCTTGCGGTCGTGGATGTAGCGCGACGATAGCTGCACCGCGGCCTCGATGGCCTCGTTGGTGTATTTCAGCCGGTGATAATCCTCGAAATAGGGCTTGAGACCCTTGAGGATCAGGATCGCATCGTCCACCGTCGGTTCGTTGACGTCGATCTTCTGGAACCGGCGCACCAGCGCACGGTCCTTTTCGAAGTGCTGACGGTATTCCTTGTACGTTGTCGAGCCCATGCAGCGGATGGTGCCCGAGGCGAGCGCAGGCTTGAGCAGGTTAGAGGCATCCATCGCGCCGCCGGATGTCGCGCCGGCGCCGATCACGGTGTGGATCTCATCGATGAACAGGATGGCGTTCGGATGCGCCTCCAGCTCCTTCAGGACCTGCTTCAACCGCTCCTCAAAGTCGCCGCGGTAACGGGTGCCGGCCAGCAGCGTCCCCATATCGAGCGAGAACACGGTGGCGGCAGAAAGCACCTCCGGCACTTCGCTGTCCACGATGCGCTTGGCAAGGCCTTCGGCGATCGCGGTCTTGCCGACGCCGGCTTCACCGACGAACAGCGGATTGTTCTTCTGGCGGCGGCACAGCACCTGGATCGCACGGTTGATCTCGGCATTGCGCCCAATCACCGGATCGATCTTGCCGTCACGCGCCTTCTTGTTGAGGTTGACGCAATAGGTCTCGAGGGCCTCGCCCTTTTTCTTGGAGTCCTCGTTGCCCTTGGTCTCGGTCTCCTCGTCAACGCCGCGAACGGGGCGCGCTTCCGAGACACCGGGACGCTTGGCGATGCCGTGACTGATGTAATTCACCGCGTCGTAGCGGGTCATGTCCTGCTCCTGCAGGAAATAAGCCGCATGACTCTCGCGCTCGGCGAAGATCGCGATCAGGACATTGGCTCCGGTCACTTCCTCGCGACCCGACGACTGAACATGGATCACTGCGCGCTGGATCACGCGCTGGAAGCCGGCGGTCGGCTTGGCGTCGTCGGCGCCGTCCGTCACCAGATTTTCGAATTCGGTTTCGAGATAGTTGACGAGACTGGTGCGCAGCTTGTCGAGATCGACGCTGCAGGCCCGCATCACAGCCGCAGCATCGGAGTCATCGATCAGCGACAGCAAGAGGTGCTCGAGCGTCGCATATTGATGATGACGCTCGTTGGCAATTGCCAGCGCCCGATGCAGGGATTGTTCAAGGCTTTGAGAAAAAGTTGGCATTCGCGTCCTCTGTGACCCCCAAGGCCATCATGATCGTCATCGCCGGCTCAGGCAACAACAACATTTGTCATATAGTTACGCTCGGGCCCGGCGAAAGAGCGGTTCCTCAACCGCATTTGCCGAAGCCTTCTCGGTTCTGAGTGAAATCAGAACCGAGCTTTAGATTCTTGTTTTGACGCGTTTTCTTCACGCAACCGGTCTCCGCTATCCAAGTCCCGGGGCAGGATTTCTCTCGAAAACGCCATAGCCGGCGCGAGCCTCCCGCCAGCGCCGGAAAATGCCGGTCTGCCCGATACGATCGAGATAAGGTCGATCGGGATGGACGGATGCAAGACCCGTTCCCGTTTGAGGGATGCGAGATTAGACTATTTCTTTTCCATCACGCATTGCAGGGGATGCTGATGCTTGCGGGCAAAATCCATCACCTGCGTGACCTTGGTCTCGGCAATCTCGTAGGTAAAGACGCCGCACTCCCCGATTCCATGATGATGGACGTGCAGCATGATCTTGGTCGCGGCTTCAACGTCCTTCTGGAAAAACTTCTCCAGCACCAGAACGACGAATTCCATCGGCGTGTAATCGTCATTCAGGATCAGCACCCGATAGAGGTTTGGGCGCTTGGTCTTGGGCTTGACCCGGGTGATGACGGAAGTGGCCGGACCGCCGGTGCCGCCGGCAGCACGGTCGTCATTGCCCATTCGCGGAGCGAAGACCGCAGCGGCGCACGACGCGGATGGATCGGATATGGAAGCAGATTGCAGCATGGCCTAGACGTTCGAAAATTTCACGGAAAGCCCGAGTCCCACAGAAACCCGCGCGAGACCCCGGCAGAAACCCCAAGAGAACCCCAGGAGCGGCCGAGCAGTTCCCAGACACGCCCATATCGCCGTTCCGCGGCCGATCCATGGACCGGTAACGCAAATATGGGTCAACCTTCCGACTGCCGCAAGCGCACCAATCATGACGCCATGCCCCGCGGCCGGTTTACGAGCCATTCGGCGAACCAGACAAGGTTAATCAATTTTATCGGGTTTGACAAAGGAATGCCCCCGGGCCGTTTAGCGGCTATTGAGGATGTCGGCCGGTTCCGCGGGCCGATTCGGAACTTCTGCGGCTATTGATCGAGTTTTCTCCGGATCGATTTACCGCCTGTTTAGCCCCGCAAACCGAGATGGAGGGCAGAAAACCCAACCTCGGTGGATTATCCATGCTCGGTGCCTTCATCCGTCCTGTCCGGGAAGCGGCCGCCCGTTTCATCGGAGCCAACAAGGGCAATGTCGCGGTGATCTTTACCATTGCCGCCGTCCCCGTCATCAGCTTCGTCGGTGCCGCAATCGACTACAGCCGCATGAACGACGCACGCTCATCGATGCAATCCGCGCTCGACTCGACAGCCCTGATGCTCTCCAAGGACCTGTCCTCGGGCAAAATCACGGCCTCCGAGGTCAACAGCACGGCGCAGGCCTATTTCTCCGGCCTCTATAGTCAGTCCGGCACGAACGGCATCACCATCAGCGCCACCTACAACCCCGATAACGGCAATCTCGGCTCGACCATCACGATCAATGGCTCCGGATCCATCAACACCGACTTCCTGAACGTGATCGGCTTCCCGACCCTCTCCTTTGGCACATCTTCGACCACCGCCTGGGGCAACGTAAAGATGCGGGTGGCGCTGGCGCTGGATAATACCGGGTCCATGAAAGATAACGGCAAGATCACGGCGCTCCGCAACGCCGTCGCCGGCAGCGGCGGCCTGATCGATCAGCTCTCGGCGCTTGCCAAAAATGACGGCGACGTGCTGATTTCGGTGATTCCGTTCGCCAAGGTCGTCAATGTCGGCACCGACTTCGCCGGCGCAGATTGGATCGACTGGACCGACTGGCAGAACCCGCCAACGCAGCAGCCGAATAACAACGCCTATGGCGGAAACTACGAAGCAGCGATACCGAATTCGAAGTTCTCGAGCGCGCAATGGGCCGCCATCGGGCCAAATTCAAGCTGTCCCTTCACGTCAAGCAACGGCTTTCCCTATATACACGGTTGCGTCACGGCTCCAGGGGGCACTTCAACCGCCTCGAAGATCTCATCGACATCGATCACAGTAAACGGCCACATCGTCCAGAATCCGATTTGTCCGGGCTACGACACGGCTTCGCAGACCAAGTACAATGGATGCTGGGACAGCGTAATGGGCACAATAACGGTGTGCAACGGATCAAACTGTTCCAACAATTCTACTACTGCGAAAGCGACCAGTGCCTGTCAGAAGAACTACCCCAGTTGCACCTGCACAGGCAGCGGCAGCTCAACCGTCTGCACCGCGAACAGTAATACCTACACGCATACTTGGTACGCTAATTCCACGAGTGCCTGGACGGGTTGCGTGACGGACCGCGATCAACCCTATGACGCCCAGGGCGATGCTCCGACCTTAAACATTACGTCCTCGCTCTTTCCCGCCAACGAGTACTACTCGAACAGCGAGTCCTATTGTAATCCGAGCAACTCGCCGCCTCTCGAACAGCTCGTGCCGCTGAGCGACAACTGGAGTTCGCTCAAGTCGATGGTGAACGCGATGCAGCCCACGGGCGGCACCAACCAGGCGATCGGGCTGGCGTGGGCATGGCAATCGCTCCAGACGACCGGACCGATCCCTGCACCGGAGGAAGATTCAAATTACACCTATAACCGGGTGATCATCATTCTGTCGGACGGCCTCAACACCGAGGACCGCTGGCCCGCCTATGGCGACGGCAGCACGCAAAATACCAACAGCAGTGGTGTTGGCTACATCGATGCCCGGCAGGCGCTGCTGTGCCAGAATCTCAAGAGCCAGATCGATCCCAAGACCGGCCTGCCGATGTACACGATCTATACGATCCAGGTGGACACCAGTACGCCGGCCGATCCGACCTCGCAGGTGCTCTACAATTGCGCCAGCGATCCGAGCAAATTCTTCCTGCTGACGAGTTCCAGCCAGATCGTCACGACGTTCAACACGATCGGCAATGCCTTGAGCGAGCTGCGCGTGGCGCGATAGTCGCCGCACCCGCAACAAATGAAAAAGCCCGGCCGCAACGGCCGGGCTTTTGATTTTGTCCCGCGCCGCGATCAGGCGGCAGCCGGCGCGAATTTCGCAGCCAGGTTTTCCAGCGGCTTGAAGGTCTGCTTGGCGAGATCGGTATAGAGCCCTGCGATCTTCTGTGAATCGGCGACGAAGGTCTCGTAGGCCGACCTGGCGTATTCGGTCTGCATCTCGAGCGCCTTGTCCAGCGACTTGGCGCCGGTCAGCTTCTCGACGAATGCCTTGGAGTCCTCGAACGACTTCTTGGTGTAGTCGCCATAAGCGGTCGCGATCGCCTGAAAGCCGCTTTGCAACGAGGTTCCGTACTGCTGAAGCTCTTCAATTTTGACCATCATGGAGTCCTTTCCCAGACTGGCGTTTGACAGATCGGCGGGAGAGGTCCCGGCTTCCTGCGTCCGTCAAACATAGTGCGGCGCACAATAGAATCAATCATGTCTGTGCGTTGCAAAATAATCGTTAAGTCTGTCGTCAAACACCGGGATTCCGGGCAAGGCTTGTTTAACCCTTTGGAAACCCGGTCGACCTACCTTGATTCTCATCGTTATTCGCGCTCCGACGAACTCGTCAAAAACATGTTTGCGTACAGTTGGTTAGCTAGAAAAGCGATCCGATTGACCTTTCCAGGGGACATGCCTGCCCGCAAGCCGGCACTCCAGACCGGAAAAGTTCCCCGCCATTGGGCATAATTTGGCCCCACGGAGCGGTGAACAAGACAGAAAATGGGACGGGGAAGTTTATGCTTCGCACAACTTTGGCTTCCTCGCGCGTTCTGCGCGTCTTTGCCTGTGGGCTCGCCACCACCGCTGCTGCGGTCGTTTTCACCACCGGAAGTGTCGATGCGCGGCACTATCGCCATCGGCACTCACATCATCATCATGAGCAAAGCGAGAGCTACAGCCCCGCTTTTGCGTCCATCATCGTCGACGCGAATTCCGGCGCGACGCTTGAAGCCAACAGCGCCGACAGCCTGCGTCATCCGGCCTCGCTGACCAAGGTGATGACGCTCTATTTGCTGTTCGAGCAGTTGCAATCCGGCAAGATGACGCTCGACACCGAGATGCCGGTCTCCGAGCACGCGGCCGAACAGGCGCCGACCAAGCTTGGCCTGCGCCCCGGCCAGACCCTTCGTGTTGAAGACGCCATCAAGGGCATCGTGACCCGCTCGGCCAACGACGCCGCGGTCGTGATCGCGGAAGCCATTGGCGGCAGCGAAGAAGAATTCTGCAAGATGATGACCCGCAAGGCGCGGGCGCTCGGCATGAGCCGGACCACCTATGTCAACGCCTCCGGCCTGCCCGACGATGACCAGATTACCACGGCGCGCGACCAGGCCACGCTCGGCCGGGCGATCCAGGATCGGTTTCCGCGCTACTATCATTACTTCTCGACAATGGCGTTCAATTACCATGGCGAGATCATTCGCAACCACAACCACCTGCTTGGCAGCGTTGACGGGGTCGACGGCATCAAGACCGGCTATACCCGCGCGTCGGGCTTCAATCTCCTGACCAATCTGCGTCGCGGCAACCGCCATCTGGTTGGGGTGGTGATGGGCGGCCGCAGCTATAGCTCGCGCGACGCCATCATGCGCAATCTGTTGGCCGACAATCTGGACAAGGCCTCGGCCACCCGGACCGTTGCTGCGATCACCGAGCGCAGTCCTGCATCAGCCGATGCCGAGGTGGCAGAAGACCAGGCCCGCTCCCGACCGACGGTGGCGGCCCAGGCTGACGCCGTTCAGGTGGCCTCCGCAGCAAGCGACACGCCGGTGCGTTCGGGCGCCCCGATGCCAAGATCATCCATCCTGGCTGCCGCCGCCGCTGCGGTGCCGCCGCAGGCCAAGCCTGAACCCGCGCCGCTCACCAGCGGGGTGATCCAGACCGCGCCGATCGCCGCGATCCCCGGTTCGTCCGAACCGATGAAGCCAGTCAGAGTGAAGACCGTTCAGATCAAGGCCGGATCGATGAAGGTCGCTTATGCAGCCCCCGCGACCGGCCCCGCGGTCACCAACGCCGTGCCGGAAGGCGCCAATCGAGCAGACCGCATGCCGCCGCAGCCGGCCAATTTCGGCACCGGCCATGGCATCCTTGGCGTCTTGCCGGCATCGAGCCTGCCCGCTTCGTCGCAGGTGGCTTCTGCCGAACCACCTGCACCGGCCCAGCCGCAGAACAGCGCAGTCACGCCGGCTGCAATCCGTACCGGCTGGATCATTCAGGTCGGCGCACTGGACAGCGAAAGCGAAGCGCATGAGCGTCTCGAAGCAGCGCGCAGCCACGCCCGCGGCCTGCTCAGCAAGGCCGATCCATTTACCGAGCCGGTCGTCTCCAAGGGCGACAAGAAGCTTTATCGCGCACGTTTCGCCGGGCTCGATCGCGATCAGGCCGAAGCGGTGTGCCGGACGCTGAAGCGCTCCGACATGTCCTGCATCACCATCAAGAACTGAGCCGGGCCTGTTACGGCCACCAAAAAAGCCGCCTGCGATCCGCAGGCGGCTTTTTTCTTGCCCGCTTCGATTGCTCAATTTGGCGCCGGCCCCGGGAAACCTCTCGTCAAGATTTGGCGGCTAGAACTTGAAGCCATCGCGTCTTCTCGCGAACTGGGTACCGGTTCGTACTAAGAAAACGCATCAAAGAAAGAGCTGGAGCCCGGTTCTGATTCAATCAGAATCGAATAGGCTCCAGGAAAGATCGACCACGCCAGACAATGGCGGGCGACGATGGGGCATCAGCAGAGTCGGAAAGCAGAAGC
The DNA here is from genome assembly GCA_035547995.1 of Bradyrhizobium sp. Taxonomy (GTDB): domain Bacteria; phylum Pseudomonadota; class Alphaproteobacteria; order Rhizobiales; family Xanthobacteraceae; genus Bradyrhizobium. The sequence goes on from DASZTN010000013.1 coordinate 73,616, forward strand.
AGCTCGCGGTTTGTTGCGTTCAGTAGCGTTACCGGAGTTAGCTGTGATGCGTGCGAAGCAGGGTATCCTTGGCCTCGTTTACACGGGCGGCGAGGTACGTCGACCCCCCTTGGTCGGGATGCAGTTTCTTCATGAGCCCGCGGTGCGCCCGGCTAATCTCGTCGCGTCCCGCGCCCGGCTGCAGGCCAAGGATCTGATAGGCCTCCTCTTCCGTCATTTTACCGCCCGACGGCGCGCGACCTTGCCCCCCTGCCGTATTTCCCTGCGCGTTCTGACGCCAAGCGGGAAACCGGCGGTCCAGATAGCTTTCAAGTAGCGACACGCTCTCGGCGTCGAAATTCGGAACCAGCCCCAGCAATTGCGGCAGGTCGAATTCGTCAAGCGAGCGACCGGTATAAGGCCCGGCGACGATCCGCCCGGTCATCTTGCCGCTGTCGTGATCGAGACTCATCTCGAGGAATTGCGAACGCACGCGCGATGCCTGCCCCGCCGAACGTCGCGTGCCAGCACCGCCGAACACCCCTCCAAAATGGCCAAGCGGCGATCCGCTGAAAGGCGACCAGCCGAGCAGGCCGGCCCCAAAGACGCCGATCGGAATCGCAACCGCCAGGTCACCCCTCAGGCCGATGAACGCCGCCGCCGCGAGCGTCACCACGCCGCCGACGATCTTGAGCGCCCGTGCCAGCACGGCCGGGTTGGCCGCGCGAAACATCTGCAGCAATGTGTAGAGAACGAAAACGGCGATGGCGCCGGCGATCAGCGTAGGCATGGCTCAATATAGCGCGGCCGGCCATGAAAAGCATATCGGCCAATGCGCTTCAAAGCCGTTTCGGTTCTGATTATCAGAACCGGCCCTAGATTGCTGTTTGACGCATTCTGTTTACGCGGGCGGCATCCAGCCCGGACCAGTCCGGGGCAGGCCTTCATCTTAAACGCCATCGCCGTCGCTTCTTACTTCATCTGGCCGAGCAACAGGGCCGCACCCCCTGCGGTTTTCGACAGCCGCAACAACGCTTCTCGACCGCCGGCGGCGAAGGCAGCCGCGGCTCGCAGCAACTCCCGCAACTGTGCCGCCGCGCCGGGGTCGAACCGGCACCACGCACCACCGCTCAGCCGCGCGATCTCGCGGAACGCCTGTCCGGCGGTTTCATTATCTCCTTCCTGGAACATGAAGACGGGAACCTTGAGCAGGCCTAATTCGCCCGCCTTGGCACAGAGGTCGTCTACCGCCTCCTCCATCGCATCGCCAACGAACACGACCGCGCGAATGCCGGAGCTGACCGCCTCACGCCGTGCATCCGACAAAACTCTGCCGATCTGCGTATTTCCGCCACGGCAATCGATCTTGCCCATCAGCTTTGCCAGCTGCAAGCTGTCGGAGATCCATCCCGTCGCACGACATTCATTGAAGCCGCGATAATAAACGAGACGGATATCAAGGCTGCCAACGGCTGCGGCCTCGCGAAACATATCGGCTTGCAGCGCGCAGGCCATATCCCAGGTCGGCTGTCGGCTCATGGTGGCATCGAGCGCGAATACCAGGCGGCCCCTCGCCCCCGCGGCGTGCGGCGACATCGCACGAGCCCTGGCGACGAAGGCGGCAATGTCTTCGGACGTCGATGTCAGCGACGATGAATTACCGGATGAGGACCTGCCGGATGAGGACCTGCCATCCGAGGGCATTTCGCTTTCGGACTGCGGTTTGACGGGCTCGCGGGACATGAGGACTCGCAGATTTTCTGCGAGATTATGTGGCGTGCCCCGCTACCAGGGTCAATCCGGAGCTGTGGAACTCGCGGCGACCAGATGGATCGTCAGTTCTTGACCGGCGCATTGAGCGCGACCGGCACTGTCTCCGTCGCCTTCCGTAGACTGGCAGGCACCGGCTCGGGGCTGTTGTCGGCATCGGCCAGGAACTTGTCGACAGCGCTCTCGATGCTCTCTTTCACGTCCTCGGGGCCGCGGTCGCTCATTTCCGTATGCTGGAAGCTGGTCTGCACGATCGTGATCCCCGCCTTCGCGCAAATCTGGCTGTTAGGCACGACGCCCGGATCGGTCTTGAAAACCGGATCCTTCGAGCGGAACGACAATATCTTGAACTTGCCGTCGGTCATGAATGGCACACGCAGATTGTCGAGGGTAATAACCCTCGCGATCTTCTCAGGATACAGCTTGGCGAAATAGAGCGACACATCGGCGCCCATCGAGTGTCCCACCATGGTCAAATGGTCATAATCCGCGTTCGGCTGCACCTTCTTCATTTCATCGATGGCAAAGCGGATATTGGCCACGTCGCGCTCATATTGCGGCAAGCGCCCGACATAGAGCTCGCCGACCTTCGTTACCATCGGCGGGTCGGTCGGTAGGTCATGCTGGATGCTGATGGCAAGATAGCCGCGGGCGGCAAAAACATTCGCCAGGAACGAGTATTCGGTAAATTTGACGGTGTTGCCGTGGTTGAGGATCGCGACCGGCAATTTGGCCATGTCGGCGTTCGCCTGCATTTCCTTGTCGCGCCGGACCGCAATATCCACAGCGACAGGGCGGTTGCCGCGGGAGGCGTCGTAGAAGGTAATGGTTTCGTGCCGGATGGCCCATTTGCTGGCGGTGAAATAGGCAGCCGTCACCAGCACGCAGAGCGAGAGCAGGACCGCAATTCCACGTTTCATGATCGTCCCCGACGCACGGCCCGCTCAAGGCCGCCCCAGTTGCAGAACTTTAGGTTCCTATGGGGAATATACGTCACGGCCACGTGACAGGAAGGCTAAATGTTGTGAATTGGCCGCCCGATCATTGTGCGATGCACCCGACTTTTGTGCAAATGCACAATAAAGCGTGTGAACTTTGCTTGGCTCCACCACAGCGCTAGCGTGGACGGCGCCAGGGAGGCGGGGCTCGGTCCTTACATAAAAGTCCCATAAAAATAGTTTAAAATCAGTCGGTTCTGCAGGAACGTTGAAACCGGGTCTCATCGGGATGACCAGCTCGGCCGATCAAGCGCCGATGATGTCATGCATTTCGAGGGGCTTGTCGACCTGGCTGAACCATTCGGCCCGATTGGCCGCCCGGCGCCGCCCCCGCTCATCGAGCGGCAATCTTAGTTCGCGCAGCAGACCGGTGACCTCTTCCCGCGCCGTGACATGGCTGAGGTTCGGACGGGTGCCGAGCGTCGCCTCGTCGAGATCATCGAGCGCCGTCAGCCCGCGCGGAAAGAACTCGCGGTAAACCACGCGCTCGGCAAAGCCGTCGACCGAACGGAAGCCAAGCCGGAACGACAATTCCTTGAGGCTGTCGGCGACCAGTTGCTTGTTGCGCGAGCCCAGCATCGACAACCGGTTACGAACCACGATCCAGTCGCAAGTGACGCCGTCAAGCTGGCGGCGCCTGCGCCTGGTATCGCGCACCATCTCCGCATAATGGCTCTCGCCGGTCACCGCATAAGTCGCGGGATCGATGGTGCCAAGCACGTCGAAATCGAGGAAGCTGTCGTTGATCGGCGTGACCAGCGTATCGGCCATCGAATGCGCCAGCCGCATCAGATAGCTGTCGGAACCCGGCGTATCGATCACGATGAAATCGAAACTGCGTTCCACTGCGCTCACCGCTTCGACGAATTGCTGCAACTCGGCAGTTTCGTTCTCGGCGATCTGCATGGTCTCGCCGAGCTTGATGCAGGCATGCACGGGAACTTCCAGGTCGAGGCCGGTGCGACGCGCCCAGGCGCGGCGGTTGTCGATATAATGCGTGAAGCTTCGCTGCCGGCAATCAAGATCGATGGTGGCGACACGCTGCCCCGCTTTCAGCAGCGCGACCGCGATATGCAGGGCAGCGGTTGATTTTCCCGAGCCGCCCTTCTCAGTACCGAGCACAACGACATGCGCCGAGCCCGATTGCCCTTGGGTAGTTTGCACCAGCATTGTCCGTCCCCTGCAGCCATCTTCAAATCACGCGCGACCACGGTCAAGTGAAATGCGCGATGATCGCATTCAATCGTTGATTGTCTGTGCGCATGTTGAATCTTGCACATCGAAGCCGCCGCCTCGCGACGTCTGACAAGCGATGGTGCGCGCCAATCCACGACTGATTTGCGGCCTCATCCACTTGGCGAATGCGCGTCGGCCTTGATAGGGTTGGCACTCCCGCCCGCCAAGCCGTCACCGGCCTTCACAGACCCCGAGTCCCCATGCCATCCAGCCCCATGATCGCCCGCACGATCCCCGCGCTTCATCGCGCTCTCGATGGCCTTCGCGCACGAAAAGCCACGGTCGCATTGGTGCCGACCATGGGAGCGCTCCATGACGGCCATGTGTCGCTGGTGCGGTTGGCCAGGCGACGCGCCAAAAAGGTGGTGGTCTCGATCTTCGTCAATCCTACCCAGTTCGCGCCAACAGAAGATTTCGGCTCCTACCCGCGCACCTGGAAAACCGACATCGCCAAGCTCGCCGCGGAAGGTGTCGACCTCGTCTGGCATCCGGACGTCAAGGTCATGTACCCGGAAGGCTTCGCCACCCGCATCGTTCCGGAAGGACCGGCGACGGTTAATCTGGAGGATCGTTTCCGGCCGCATTTCTTCGGCGGAGTTGCAACCGTCGTGGGCAAGCTGTTCGCACAGGTTCGCCCGGACTTCGCGATGTTCGGCGAAAAGGATTTTCAGCAGCTCCGCGTCGTCACCCAGATGGCCCGGGATCTCGATCTCGGCGTCAAGGTGGTGGGATCCCGCACGGTGCGCGAGCGCGACGGCCTCGCGATGTCCTCGCGCAACGTCTATTTGTCGCCGGAGGAACGACAGACGGCGCCGGTGCTATATCGCGCCCTGAAGGAAAGCGTGCGGCGTCTGCGGGCGGGTGACGACGTCGCAGCCGCGATGGCAGGCGGTGCGGAAATGATCACGGCGGCAGGCTTCACGCTGGATTATTTCGAGGTGCGCCATGCGGAAACGCTGGCCCCGATCGGCTCGATCAAGGATGGACCGATGCGGATCCTGGTGGCGGCGAGGCTCGGCAAGACCCGGCTGATCGACAACGTCGCGGTGTAAAGACGTTTCACCCGAACTGAAATCCAGCCTGCATGATAAAGTCCGAGGCGCAGTTTCGCTCGAAACCCTCTACCGCTACAGCAATCCAAGCTCGCGCAGTTCGCGGCGCATCGGTTCGGGCATGGCGGCCAAGCCGGCACCGGCGGAATTGAGATCCGGCGGGACATCACGGTCCTCAAGATAGCGCCAGCCCTGGAAGGGCCGCATCGGCCGCGGCAGCACGGCGATTACTTTGGGCTGCATCACCAGACGGCAGCGTCCGATGCCGTCACGGTCGCGGAACGGCTCGATCGCGATGATCTTTTCGCGGGCCGCGACTTCTCCACGGATCACCCAATAGAGCGAGCCGCCCGCCAGCAATTCCCCGTCGCGCTTCGGCACCATCCGGGTGATGTGGGTGTGGTGGCGAGGTAAGCCTTTTGCTTTCGCAGCACGCATCCGTTCGGCAACCCAGCTCTTCAGTTCCTTGACGGAATCACAGCCGACGGCAAGTTTGATGAGATGAAGCGGCATCGCTTTGGTAAAATCACTGGTTTGAAGCAGCCGGAGCCGAATTGGCGGCTGCTGGTGGAACGATCTGGACGGGGGCAGCCGCGCGCGATTTCGGCGCCGGCCTCTTCGCCGCTGCCGGACGCGATGGCGGACTAGCTGCCGCGGCGGGCGTGCGCGAAGCCGATGGCGCGGGTGCCCCCGAGCCCGGCTCCGGGCTCATGATGCTGACTGCCGGCGTCGAAGATGCACTGGGGAAATCGATGTTGACCGGCCTGCCCGTCGGCACCGACGGTGGCAGTGCAGCAAGTGCTCCCATGGTCGCGCCGGTCGTCACCGGCGCGTTCCAGGTTGGTGCATAACGCGCAACCAGCCCGTCATAGACTTGCTGATCCATGTTCGCCACGATCCGGCTGTGATCGGTCAGCGAATTGAAGGCGGCGCACTCTGCCGGGGTGCAATGGTCGCGGACCAGCAGCACATGGGCGACAAGCCCGTAGCGGTCGCTTTCGATCGAGCGGCGCAGCGCCGCCAAGTCCGGCGTCATGTTCTTGTTGGCGGTGGCGACATCTCCGAACGATGTCAGCCGTGTCAGCCGCGCCGCCGCATAGGACACCGCGGCCGCAGCCGATTCAGCCGAGCCGAACAATACCTTCTCACAGGCCGCCAACACGGTTTCGCCGGCAAGGTCGTCAACGCATGACAAGGCCGGCAATGCGGGGTTCACGGCCTGAGGTGACGGTGGCGCTGACGCCGCCTCGGCCACACCGGCCGCAGCCGGGCCGAACGTCCGAATCGTCGAAGCAACGGCCACGCCGATCGCAAGCAATGTGATGACGGTCAGTGCGCCGTTGGCGACCGATTTCTCGGCGCGCAGCAGCGTGACGAACAGAATAAGCCCGAAAAACGCCGCCGCGGCCAGGGTAAGCCACATAGGAAAGGCTGGCGAGCGCCAGACCTGATCGAGCGATGTTGCCCAGGCCCAATTCATACGCGATATCCCTTGAACACAGCATAGAACGCATTCAGCGCAGAAAGTGAACGCCGTTCTTGCTAAAGCTTGTGCAAAATGGTGCCGCGAACAGGGCCTTTTGACGGCGGGTGACGCGGGAACCGCTTCACCCAGTCAATCACAAGGTCGTTTAGGCAAGTTCGTTCAAGAGAGAGCGAGCTGGCTTTCCTTGGCCACGCGCTCGAACGCCTCGGTCGAGCTCTTGATCCGGTACTGACAGTCGTCACCTTCGGTCGGCAGCAGGCGGACCACTTCATAGGTGCCGCTGGCGGCCGGACGGGCAACGTTGCTGGCCGTAAAATACACAGTCTCTCCAACGCTGAACTTATGCTTCAACGCCCTTCTCCTTACACACTGAACACGAAGGCCTCGCTTACGGTCCCCGCGATGGCCATTAGGAAACCATAAACCTAGCACAGCGCGCACCGGTTTGGCCAGCATCATCGGGCATGGCAAATCCGCAAATTTTGCAGGTTTTTCAGCGTGATAGGCCCAATTCTGCGGATTTCAGCGAGAATCCGCAGATGGCCTCAGGCACCGGCCCCAAACAATTCAGGCCGAAGGCGGGAGATGGCCGCTGGGACTGGCATTATCGACCGCTTTCGGCAACTCCTGGGCCAGGACCTGCGAGATCTGATCGACCGGAATATTGTACTTGGCCGCCAGCTGCCGGACGGTGTCGTTGCCCAGTACCTGCTGCAGTTCTTCCGCACTGATCGGCAGGTTCTGGCCATTGCCGAGCCACGACTTGATCTGATTGCCGAACCCCGCCTGCTCGAGCTTGGCGACAACGGCAGACAGGCCTCCCTGGCCGCCATTGCCGAAGACTTCGCTCAACACGACCGGCAGCACCGCGCTTCCGAGCTGGCCGAGCGCCCCTCTGAACTCCGGTGAATTTTCCAATGAATCGAGAATTCCCATGGTCAAACGCCTTTCGGATGGGGTCGGTTGCAGAATTGAGACGCTTTACCGGCAAGGCGTCAAGGCATCATGACGGCGGCAAACGCAGCGGGTCAAACGTCTTCGAACCGCTCGATCACCAGCGTCTCGGCAAGCCCGGCACGGGTCCATTCCTGGAAGGCGGGTAACGCCATCATCGTCTCCATATAGGCCGCAACTTCCGGTACGACTTCGATCGCGTAGGTGCGGAAACGATGCACCACTGGTGCGTACATGGCGTCAGCTCCGCTGAAGGCGCCGAACAGGAACGGCCCGAGCTTGCCATACCGTTCCCGGCATTCGCTCCAGATCTCCTGGATTCGTTCGATGTTGGCCCTCGCCTCATCCGACAACGCGATCGGCTTTACCGGACGGTGCAGATTCATCCCGCATTCGTTGCGCAATGCCGCAAATCCTGAATGCATCTCGGCCGAAATCGACCGCGCATGTGCGCGGCTGGCACGATCCTGCGGCCACAATCGCGCCTCGGGAAACCGCTCGGCGGCATATTCGATGATGGCCAGCGAATCCCACACCGTGACATCGCCGTCGACCAGCACCGGCACCTTGCCGGAACGGCTGAAGGACAGGATCTTCTGCTTGTCGGCTGCGCCGGTATAGAGCGGGATGAACACCTCTTCGAAGGCGATGCTGGCGGCCCGCAAGGCCAGCCAGGGCCGCATCGACCATGACGAGTAGTTCTTGTTGCCGATGACGAGTTGCATACCAACAAATCTCCCGCGTTGTCGCTGGCGATCATGCCACAGGGCTCGGAAGCCGTTCAACCCGCCGCGGATCGCCGGCGTGCGGCATGTGTATCAGGACGCGCTGATGAAATCTTCCGGCGTGAAGTTGAGATCGAGCACCCTCCACTCGCGGTATTTGTCGGCCGGCAGCATCGCGTAGGGCTGGCACGCCTGCAACGCGCTCATGGCGCTCTGCATCAGGGCCGGCCCCTTGGTGGACGCGCTGGCCTCGATCAGCACCGGCGGTGCCGCGAGCCTGCCGTCGGGCGTCATGAACACACGCAGCTTGACTGCAACCTTGTCCGAGGGCGAGACCGATTTGGGCAGCATCGAGCAGGTCTTGAGATGGCGGCGAAATTCCTCGATCGGACCGGATGCGATATCAGCTTTCTGGATGGCCACGGCATCGAAGCCGTCACCCGGCTTGTCCTGCGGCAGCCCCAGCATCACGTGATATTTGATCGACAGATCGGGTTGCGCCGGCACATAGGCCTGTTGTGATGCGGGCGGCATCGGCTGCTGCGTCTCGGGCTGCGGCTGTGGCGGACTGGATTCCGCCTGCGGCACAGGCTGCGGGCTTTGCGCCGGCGGGGGAGCGGCCTGCGCCTGTTGCGGCGGTGGCGATGCGGCTTGGGGCAGTGCGGCTTGGGGCGGTGGCGATGCGGCAGCCGGAGCTGGCGATGCCGCGGCAGCCGGGCTTGAATCGGCAGCCTTGTCGGAAGCGTCGGAAGAATTGGAATCTTCGGATTTCGGCGCCGGCAACGGGTCGGATTTCACCTCATCGGGCGTCACGATATCGACCGCGATCGGCTCAGCCGTGACCGAGCCGAAGGGCCGAACTTCGGAAAAGGAGATCATCAGCACCAGGAACGATAGATGCACGATCGCCGATGCCGTGATGCCCGAGCCTATGATGCGCCGAAGATCCACCGTACCCGATCACACGCTTCATCCTTACGTGTGGCAGCATAGCTCAATCCCATTTCGGCGCGAAACCGAAATCGGTGAGCCGGCCCTTGGCTGTCCCCATTGCCGAGATCCGGCTCATTTCCTCATCCGACAGTTCGAAGTCGAAAATATCGATGTTTTCCGAGAGCCGTTCGACCCGCGAGGTCCGTGGTATCGCGGAAACATTCTGTTGCACCAGCCAGCGCAGGCAGACCTGGGCGGCGGTCTTGCCGTGATCCTGGCCGATCCGGGCCAGGATGCGGTCATTCTTGACCCGGCCCTTGGCGATCGGGCTGTAGGCAACCACCGCAAGGCCATGCCGGGCGCAGGCCTCGCGCACCTTGGTCTGATCGAGATAAGGATGGAATTCGACCTGGTCGCAGACCAGCGGCTCCGGACAGGCGGCGACCGCCTGCTCGATCAACGCCACCGTGAAATTCGAAACGCCGATATGTCGCGTCAGTCCGAGCTGCTTGACCCGCGCCAGTGCTCCCAGCGTCTCCGGCAGCGGCACCCGCGGATTGGGCCAGTGCAGCAGCAGCAGATCGATCTTCGAGAGATGCAGCTTGCTGAGGCTTTCCTTGACCGAGCGCTCAAGGTCCAGAGGCGCGAAATGGCTGGTCCACACCTTGGTGGTCACGAACACTTCGTCGCGCTTGATGCCGGAGGCGCGCAGCCCCTCGCCGACCTCACGTTCGTTCTCATAGACTTGCGCGGTATCGATATGGCGGTAACCGAGTCTCAGGGCCTGTTCGACCAGACGCGTGCAGCTGCGGCCGCGCAGCTCCCATGTCCCGAGCCCGATCGCCGGGATCTTCGCACCATTGGCTTCCACGAACAGCATCATCGCTTCTCGATGGGTCGAGCCGCATTATGCGCCGCCGGGGATAGACTGCCAACTCAGGCCGACGACGGCTCCGCGGCCAGAGCGGCAAATACGGTATCAGGTGCATGCGCGATGACGGCAAGCAGCGCCCGCGCCGGCCCGCGCGGCATGCGCTTGCCCTGCTCCCAATTGCGGATGGTCTCGACGGGAACGCCGAGCCGTGCGGCAAATTCGAGCTGGGTCAGGTTTGCCCGCCGACGAAGGTCGCGAACGCCGGCCGGCGGCGTCACAGCTTGCGAGACAGCGGCCGGCGCAGGAAGCGCCACCGGAGCAAGCGGAAACTCCTTACCGTCGCGCAGTTCGACGATCCGTCCGTCAGCTTTCAACCGCAAGCGCTGCATGATTCACCTTAACGCTTCGGCGCAAGTATCCATCATGCACATTAAGTTCGGATTAACGATACGTACCGGCAGCCCCGAGCTATTTCAGCCCGAACCATAGCGTCGCGATGCCGAGGAACGAGAAGAAGCCGACGACATCGGTGACCGTGGTGACGAAGGTGCCGGAGGCTACTGCCGGATCGGCCCGCACCCGTTCCAGCACGATCGGGATCAAAATGCCGCCGAGCGCACCGGCCACCAGGTTGCAGATGATGGCAAGGCCGATGACGATGCCGAGGCCGGGAATCTTGAACCACGCGACGGCGGCAATGCCGGTGATGAGGGCGAAAGCGATGCCGTTGACGAGCCCGACCAGCGCCTCGCGCATCACCACCCGAAATGCATTATTGGAGCCCAAGTCCCGGGTGGCGAGGGCCCGCACTGCCACCGTCATGGTCTGAGTCGCGGCATTGCCGCCCTGGCTCGCCACGATCGGCGCCAGGACCGCCAGCGCGACCATCTTTTCCAGTTCGCCCTCGAACAGTCCGAGCACCGAGGAGGCAAGGAAGGCGGTGCCGAGATTGACCAGCAGCCAATTGAAACGGCCCCTGGCAGTTGTGAGAACGCTGTCCGACAGCTCTTCGTCGCTGGTCACACCGCCGAGCGCCTTCAGATCCTCGTCGGCCTCCTCCTCGATCACGTCGACCACATCGTCGATGGTGATCACGCCGACCAGCCGGTTGGTAGTGTCGACGACGGGCGCTGCGACCAAATTATATTTGCCGAACATCCGCGCCACTTCCTCCTGGTCGTCGAGGACGGAGACGCGGCGGCGGTTTTCGTCGATCAGCTCAGCGAGCGGCACCGGCCGGCGCGAGCGCAAGAGCACGTCGAGCGAGATCGCGCCCTGCCAGTGCTGCGCCTTGTCGACCGCATAGATCTCGTAGAACCGATCCGGCAGATCAGGCGTGTCGCGCATGTAGTCGATCGCCTGCCCGACAGTCCAGTCCGGCGGCACGGCGATGAACTCCGACTGCATCCGGCGCCCGGCGGAGTTCTCCGGATACAGCAGACTGCGCTCAAGCGTGTCGCGCTCTTTCGGCGGCAGCTTGTCGAGGATCTCCTCCTGGTCTGCCTCGTCGAGGACCTGGAGCAATTCGACGGCATCGTCGGATTCCAGTTCCCGCACGCCCTCCGCGACCGTCTCCGGCTCCAGCTCTTCGAGGATTTCCTCGCGGACGGCTTCATCGACCTCATTGAGCGCCGAGAAATCGAAGTCAGTGCCGGTCAGCTCCACCAGGCTGACGCGATCGTCGGGCTGAAGTGCCGCGATCAAATCGCCGAGATCGGCTTCATGCAGTTCCGGCACGATCTCGCGCAGCGTCGCGGCGTCGGCTTCATGGATGGCATGGGTGATTCCGGCGACGAATTCCGGGCGAATTTCGCCATTTTCGTCCCGCATCGGAAGACGGTCGATGACCGGGGCATCGGGTCCGGCCATGTCCATGTTGTCGGCCATGCCGCGCCTCACCGGTTTGACAGAATTACGGAACTCGTCTGAGCTATGGATTCACGCATTACCTAATGGGCTGCACCGAGCGCAATGAAAAATATGTTTTGGCAAAATTGGACTTTCAGAATCCCACCGATGCTCTGTGCGAGCCTCGTGATCGCGACGACCTGGACTGCGGCAGCGCAAGCGGCGGAGTGTACCAACAAGGACGCGCTCGGCACCTCACGCGTGCTCGAGGTCGATGCCGCCACCACGCCGCGAGTCGGCCTGAAGAGCTTTCCGCAGACCCTGCCGCTCAGGGATCATGAGGTTGTTCTGACCTTCGACGACGGACCCTGGCCCGCCACCACGCCGAAGGTCCTGAAGGCACTGGCCAACGAATGCGTGCTGGCCACCTTTTTCCTGATCGGCAAGCCCGCAAGCGAGCACCCCGGCCTGGTGCGGCAGATCGCGGCCGCCGGCCATTCCATCGGCACCCATAGCTGGACCCATCCGGACCTCGCACAGCTCAAGCCGGCGGATGCCGTCGACCAGATCAATCACGGCATATCGGCGGTCGAAACGGTGCTGCACGGCGCGCCCACCACCAAGCCCAGCACGCCGTTCTTTCGCTTTCCCGGCTTTTCGAGCACGCCGGCGACGCTCGACCTCCTGCAGTCACGCGGCATCGTGGTGTTCGGCGCCGACCTTTGGGCCAGCGACTGGAATCCGATGACCCCGGAAGAAGAATTGAAGCTGCTGACCGGGCGGCTGGAGGCCGCCGGCAGAGGTATTATCTTGCTGCATGATCCCAAAGCGCATACCGCAGCGATGCTGCCGGCGTTCCTGCGCTATCTCAAGGAACACAATTACCATGTCGTGCATGTAGTGCCGGCACCACCCCGAACCGGCATTGCCCGCGCGCCTTGAACCTCTTCCGCTCCCGGAGGTTTAAAGCCTGAAACCCAATGGCTTAAGGCGCCGTTCACAACCCGGCCTATATGACAGTTACGTAATGGAAATGACGGGTGCAGTATGACCGGCAAGGCGCGAACGGGGGCACGAAAGCGGCAACGGGCAGTCTTGCGCTCGGTGCTGTCATTTGGACTATTGATGTATCTGGCCGCCGCGCAGCCAGCATCGGCCGCCGATTGTCCCGGCAATCCCGATGCAATCGGCACCTCGCGCACGCTGGTGGTCGATCCCCGGCAGCATCCCCGGATCGGCACCATGCAATATCCGGAAACCCTGCCGCTCAGGGATCACGAGGTGGTGCTGTCGTTCGACGACGGGCCGCTGCCGCGCAATAGCGATAAAATCCTGGCGATCCTGGCCTCGCAATGCGTGAAGGCCAACTTCTTCCTGATCGGCGAAATGGCGCGAACCTATCCGGAAGGCGTCCGCAAGCTGGTCGAGGCCGGCCATACCATCGGCACCCATAGCCAGACGCATCCGCTCACCATGAACAGGATGCCGATCGAGCGCGCCAAGGCGGAGATCGACGACGGCATCGCGTCGGTGAAGGCCGCGCTTGGCCCCGACGCCGACAAATCGCTGGCGCCGTTCTTCCGCATCCCCGGCCTGGAGCGTGCCACCGCGGTCGAGGATTATCTGGCCTCGAAAGGCATCCAGGTCTGGAGCGCGGATTTTCCGGCCGACGACTGGCGGCATATCTCGTCGCAGCGGGTCTATGATCTCGCGATCCAGCGGATCGAAGCCAAGGGAAAAGGCATCCTGCTGCTGCATGATATTCAGCCGCGCACCGTTGCCGCTCTGCCAAGGATCCTGGCGACGCTGAAGGAGCGCGGCTATCACATCGTCCACGTGGTACCGGCGACCCCGGACCGGCCGGCCACGCCAACTGAGCCGCAGGAATGGCAACTCCATCCGACCTCGGAAAACGTGGCGATCCGGCATTGGCCCGAAGTGCCCAATTTCGTCTTCAGCGGCACTGAGGCGCTCGCCGTCCCGGCCTGGTCGGATTTTGCCGGCGCCAGTGGAGACCTGGTGCCGCAAGCCGAGCCTTTCGATCGGCCGGGCCGCCGCGCATTGGCGCGAGAGGCATGGGCTACAGTGCCGCCGCCGTCAGCCGCAAGCACAGCCAACACCCTGCCCATTCCGGCGGAAGCCGTCTTCCAGATTCCGGAGTTGCCGCATCCGACCGCCGAGACCGTTGCCCTGCTCGCCCCGCCTGAACCACGTCCCGCCGGAATGCCCGCGAGCGAAGCGATCCTGCATCACGGCAGGCTCGAGCGGGGTCATGGCAAGCAAGCTGCCGGGCCGCGCAAGCCCGGCCAGCCCCTCTCGCGCCGTGGCGCTCCGCTCAAACATCTGGTTCAGGTCAAACGAAGAAGCGCGTGACGCGGAAGATCGCGCCCCCCGATCGGATCATGGTCCTATAGCTTGTCGAACTAAGTGGGGAGCCGATTCGCATGAAGAAGAACGCCTCGGAACCGACCGGTCTTTAGTCCGTCACGATCTTTGAAATGCACAACAGCACGACCAGCGCCAGAAACAACAAATCCATATAGGACTTCATCTCGCCGTCGCGGCGCAGCGAAGCCACGTCACCGACAACCTGCTTGCGAGCAGCGGTCGCGGACGGGCCATCTCCGGTCATTCCCGCAAGGCGCCGCGCCTCGACCTCGAGGCGTTCGACCCGTTGAAAGAAGAAGAAGGAATGGAATGACGACATCGCGCGCATTGCCGAATAGACCAGAACCAGGATCGCAAGCGTCGCGCGCTGCGGATATTTTTCCATGAAATTGAGGCTGTAATACACCACCGCCAAAAAGAAGAAGTTGGATACGAACCGGTAGGCAAAGCCCAGCAACCGCATACAGTGCTCCGATCGATAGATAGTCAGCCAGTCCGTATCTGTCCTGCCAATGAGGGCAAGAAGCAACATCGCGGGCCTGCGATTTTTCGCGCTCGCCGATCTACGCCAACGTTGTTACAGCAACGCAACGAATTCCGCTTTGCCATCCCATCCGCGCTTGAGCAGCCAGCGTGGTCGGCCGCGGTACAATCGCTTCCACTTCATATCGGCCCGGAGCTCGGTCTCCGGAACAGCCGCTGCACGATTTGGGCACGTTTGGAGGGCGGTGTTCTGGTAGCATTTCCAAGCACTTTTTCAAGCGTTTTGAAGCGACCGTCCCTGCCATTCACGCCTGAGAAGACCGATCAGGCGATCTGGGGGACCTGGGCGCCGGGACATCCCGGCCGATAACCGCACCATTTTCCTGAAGGCACAGATCGCTCCAATGCTGCGCAAGCAGGAGGACCGATCCTGGAGAGCGAGTTGGAAGAGACCTCGCGCTTGGATGGATCGGCCGCCGCTGCCCGGCGACGTCATTCTCTCGCCGCATTGCAATTCCACGCCGAACCTGGTCGAACGAGCGCACCTTACGCGAATTTAAGCTATCGAAGACCGCGCCCAAGGCGCCAGTGCCCTACATATAAGATTGAGAGGAACGCTCAGAGGGTGTCCCACCTGATGAGTGAAAGGAAAAGATCGTGCTGGTTTTTGAAGGAGTCACGTTTGTTGCGGGCCTGCTGATGGTCGCCGTGCCATCCTATTTCATGTTTATGGAACACGTCAGAGAAGCAAGCGGATCACGTTAAGTTCCCTGTAAGCGCAGCAGAGGCTATCGGCGACCAGCCGGGGCCTTCTGCCTGTGCTACAGCCAAGCCGCTGGATCAAAGGCGGGCTGCAATTGCGCGCGGCGGCGCGGAAGCTGGCAAGCCCGCTGCCATATGTGACGACAACACAATATATATATCACGACGATATAATCCTGCTCGACGCGCACCGGCAGGGTTTCCAGCAACATACGAGCCTGGGACAGCCGGCTCATCCCGCCGCCGTAACGACCTTATGTTCCGTAAGTTCCGACGCCGGAAATGGGCGCGGCCAAACCTGATTACGGCCGTTACGCTTGGCGGTATAAAGCGCCGCGTCCGCATCGGCGACAACTTCTACGGCACGCACTTTATGACCAGCCCGAGAGCAAGCGACGCCGAAGCTCGCCGTTACCACAGACCCTGCTGCCAGCGCCGGGTGAGGAATGGCTGCGCCTTCAATGGCCTGCCTTATACGCTCGGCGATTCCGATCGCCTTGGGAAGCACGGCCCTTGGCAGCACCACGATCAGTTCCTCGCCACCGAAGCGGAAAGCATGATCCGCCTGGCCGCGCAGCTCCGCCTGGAGGATACCAGCAACGCGTTTGAGGCAGAGATCGCCAGCTTGATGGCCCGCTGTATCGTTGAACAATTTGAAGTGGTCGATGTCGAGCAACACAATGGAAAGCGGTTCGCGTGATCCGCTGACCTCTTCGCAGGTCGCCAGGGTTTCCTCGAGAAAGCGGCGATTGCCAAGCCCGGTCAGCGGGTCGCGCCGGCTCATCCTGTCGAGCTCAAGATTCTGCGCGCGGTCTCTGAGCGACAGCAAGTAATGCAGCCGCACGTCGCGCTCCATCGTGTAGGAGGCGACGAGGGCAAAGATCACAGTCCCGCCGAAGACCATGTTGATGGCAACCTGTTGGCCCAGGGAATATTCGTAGAAGTGGGCCACCGCAAAGACATGCACCACCAGAAATGCGAAACAGGTCGGCGCCAGATAGGAGAATCTTGTTCTCTGCACGACCGTCAGAAACAGGACGACCAATGTCATTGACTCATGGAGCGTAGCCTGCGGCGTTTTCCCGCTGATGGCCATCAGATAGATAATGGTCCAGGTCGCGATTGCGCCACCACCGATGCATATGATGCTTTCGCGGAAGAAAGGTTTTGGATGTGTGTAGAGTGTCGCAACCAGGAGCAGCGACACCGGCGTGAAAAAAGCCAGACGCACCCAGAGCGTCGTCCAAAACAACTCCGGCGTCGCCCACCAATCGGCGAAGGCAAAAAGATCGTAGATCGCGATCCCGATATAGGCGCGAACGATCAGTTCGTGACACCTTTGCCAACCGGTGTCGCGCTCGAATGCTGCTTCCAGCTTTGGGGGAAATCGCAGCAGCCAGTTCTTGGCACTGATGGCATCATCGAGGGCCTTGAGATCGAAGCCCTTCGACAAAACTCCTTCATTCTCCACCATGCCGCAACCTATCCTTTACCATCTTCGTGCAGGTGCATGACCTTAGGCCTGCAAGGCTTAACAACCGGTCTTTTCCGCCTCGGCTTGCTGTTCCATATCGATGCTGCATGCGCTCGCGGTCTGCGCCGGGTTCGTTCGCGGCGTGACACTACAGCAGCGATCCGGAATTGCCGAATATGGGTTTAAACGTGTGGGGTTATAGCGCGCTCGAAGGCGGAGACATTAGCAATTTCGTTAACTTGCTGACATAGACGCAGGATATGGCAAAGGGCCGGCGAGAAACTTGTCGTTGCGGTCTCTTGTGCGGCCTCAATGGCTCAAGCCCGTCGATCCTCTCGCCGTGATGTGCGGTCTTTCCCTTTTTGGGCATCAGGCCGGCTTTGCAGGGTGCAGGGTCCGGGGATGGCGGTCGTGCAGCAGGCGCGCAAGCTCCTCGCGTTCCGCGCCATGTCCCTTCATCGCCGTCTCGAACAGCGCTTCCTGGATGTCGCGCGGCATGTCTCCCCACACGTCCATCGCTGCGCGCCCCAGCAGGTTGGCGAAGCGTTCCTGTTCATTGGCCATTTCGATCCTCCACTGCGCTCATAACGAACCGGAACGACGGTCGGCTTGCCTCGTTCCCTCGCCATCGTTGCGAAAGAAGGAAGCGCCCCTTCCCCAGTATCAATCAACTGTAGCGCCCCGGCGATCTTGCCGAACCTCTGATTTTTTCTGTGGCCCGCGCCTGGTGCACTGATCTTATTTTTCGGCGTATCCACCATGCCAGGACCGAGACGATCAGCCACGCAACCGATGCGCCGAGGAAGGCAGCGGGGACGCTGCTCCCCACCAGCAAGGAAAAAACCAGCGCGAAGGCCAGCATGCCAAACGCGCCGAGCGCAGTGCCGGCAGCATCGAGCGCAGCCGCCTCCTTTCCGCGCTGCCGGCCATCGAGGCCCGCTTCTCGCTTGCGGCGGATTTCATGTTTCTCGATCAGCGTCGCGCTGGCGCAGAAGATCGACGGAAGGGCAAGAAACAGGCCTCCGCTCGAAGCTCCATAGAGGCTGCTGACGAGACCGGTGAAGACCGTGGCGCTACCGCCGAGCACGAAACGGAGCAGGAATTCATACCAGCGGCCTTCCCGGAGCGAGGACGGCGAAAAGCGGATCGGCGTCATGTCTGCGCCCCGGCGAGCGTCAATAAGCCGAAGCCGACGATCAGCCAGACGATGAGCGATAGCAACGTAGCGGGCGCGGTTCTCAGCCGAGCTCGGATAAGGAGCTGGCAGACGGCAACACTATAGACGGCGAGCGCGATCGCTCCCGCTATCATGGCATGGCTTTGCACTGCCGCGTAGCCGGCCCCGTGCCGGTACACCGCGATGCCGAGCGTAACGAGCGCCACCGATGGTGCGGCTCCGAACAGGCCGGCGAAACTTTTCGGCCGCAGCATGTCACCGAGGATGGCGAAAGCCGACACGACGACGCCCCCGACGAGAAAGCGGACAACGTATTCTGTCATCTCGCTCCATTCCGCCGCCCTCCCAGATCAACGGCGCCTCCACGGGCAATCAGCGGCCACGGGCAATCAAGGACGAGACCATCGTCCCTGAAGCGGACCGCGCCGGATTTTCGCGCCTGCGCGCGATCAGCAGCCTTACGGCTGCCGGGCCGTGACTTCCCGGCTAATCGATCCGCATATTCCTTCAGCTCTTCAAGAACGGGCATTGTTGGGCTCCTGCGAAGCTTCGAAGGGATAGCCGGTCCACAACCGCAAAAGCCGCTCAAGGGCCGCACCGGCCACGAATCCTGCCATCACGTCACTCAGCCAATGCGCCAGCAGCAGCACGCGCGTCAGGGAGAGGCCGATCGCGATTGCCCGGACCGTCCGGCGGCGACCGGCCGGCAGCGTGCCGGCTGCAGATGCCAGCGCGCCCATATGCAGCGCGTGACCGGAGGGAAAGGCGTCCCGGCGCCTGCCCGAAAATGAGATGCCGTGGATGTGGCCCAGCACCGTTTTACGGTCCGGACGGGTCTGGTTGAACAAGAGCTTCAGGCCGTGCGGCAACAGCGACGCAGCGACCGTGACCAGCAAAGCGTGATTGCCGGCACGCTGCAGCGCCTCGCCGCGTCCGCGCGAAGCGATCCAGCCGGCTGCGGCCACAAGCAAAAGGACGTTCTCGTCCGCGCCCCAGGTCACGGCGCGGGCGATCCGCTCCGGTGCAGGCTTGGTATCGCGAGCGATGGCGCGAGCAATCGCGACATCCGTCCTCGTCGGCCTGACGGTGATCGGAATAGGCTCGACCAGCCGCCGAGCGCGTCCATGTCTAAATCTGGCTGCTGCACGCATCATCGTACTTACAACGCACGACCAACGTCGGAGTTCATTGATGGTCATAACCGATCCAGCCCCTGTGAGCTTTGAAAATCAATTAAATGCCCGGCTTTACGGAAGCTTCAAGGAACTTCATTCAGCGTCCGTCCTGCAAAAGAATTTTCCCGCCAGACCAGTGTGGCGTGCTCGGCGCATCGATATGAGCAAGCGCGCCAGTTGATTGAAAAAGCGGATCGATATTCCCGGGCGCAGTGCCCTTTGGGGCGATGGCATCGACAGCCTGTGTGCTCTTGTTCAGGAGCTCTGCAACGGGCGCGTAACGCGCGAAACTAACCGGGTTAGGATCGAAAGGAACAAACAGGCGTTGGGCTTGATCTATCCATGCCCAGAGGTTCTCATGAATAAGGTCTCTTCTTTGCTGATTCTGCTTGGACTCTTCACCGGAATCCCGCCTGTCAAAACCAACGCTCAACAACCGGCTGCATCGAACGCGACGAGCTCATGTCCTGTCGATCATGACAAGCTCGCTGACATCCTCAGGAAGAGCGTCAAGCCAGGCGGCGGTCCAAGCAATGGCGGCCTCGACAACAACGAATGGGTCGCCGTCGTCAACAGGCAAGGCATCGTTTGCACAGTCGCATTCAGCGGCCAGAACGTCGATGATCAGTGGCTCGGCAGCCGCGCCATCGCAGCCGCAAAAGCCAATACCGCCAACGCGTTCAGTCTGAAACAGAAAGCGATGGCGACCGCCAATCTTTACGCGGCGGCGCAGCCGGGAGGCTTCCTGTTTGGAGCCGCTTTGAGCAATTTGCCGTCAACCGAGGCGATTTATGCTGGCCAGCCGCGGGATTTCGGGACGGACCATGATCCCATGGTTGGAAAGGCTGTCGGCGGGGTCATCGTTTTTGGCGGCGGCCTGGCTCTCTATAATGACAGCGGCATCGTTGGTGGACTGGGCGTAAGCGGCGACAGCTCTTGCGCCGATCATAACGTGGCATGGCGTGTACGACACTATCTCGGTCTTGATCACGTCCCGGCCGGTGTCAGTCCCAACATGAAGGACGCGATCATTTACGACATCGGCCCTGATGGAAGGAGCTCGTCCGGATTCGGCCATCCGAAATGCGGAGGGACGGAAGACCGAATCGCGGTCGATCTGGGTGCCGGGGTCGAAGGCAGCGCAGTGCGGTAGTCGACGAATGGCGTAATGAGTCAGCCAGTGCAACTAGGAACCCTGGCACGCGTGAAGGATTGTACATCGTCCCGCGACGATGCTGACATCACCCCGGAGATTGACTTATGTTAAGAAGTGCGCCGAGCACGCTATTTTGTGCGGCCATTGTCCTGTACGGCGTCGTCTCCGGTATCACGGTCTGCAGCGCACAGCCGGCTGACAATTCGGGAAAGCAACCGGATCTGGCGGCCCGCATGCAGGATCCGGCGCAATGGCCAATGGCGGCCCGCAATTATGCGAATACGCGCTATAGCGAATTGGATCAGGTCAACACCACCAACGTTTCGCATCTTCAACTCGCCTGGACGTTCTCGGTAGGCGCTGACCGCGGACAGGAAGCTGCTCCCATCATCGTCGACGGGACGATGTATATCGTTGGTCCCTATGCCGGCCCCTATCCAAATCGCGTCTTTGCGCTCGACGCCACCACCGGCGAACTCAAATGGTCCTATGCACCGAAGCCGGAGCCGGCTGCCGCCGGCGTCGCCTGCTGTGACGTCGTCAATCGCGGTCTTGCATACGACAACGGGAAGATCTTTCTCAATACGCTCGACAACCACACCGTGGCGATCGACGCCAAGACGGGAAAGGAGCTGTGGCACACCAAGCTTGGCGAGATCAATCGCGGCGAGACCATTACGATGGCGCCGATCGTCGCCAAAGGAAAAGTGCTGGTCGGCAATAGCGGCGGTGAAATGGGAGTACGCGGCTGGCTGACCGCGGTCGACGAGAATACCGGTGCCATCGTCTGGCGTGCCTATTCGACCGGGCCTGATAGCGATGTGCTGATCGGCGACGATTTCAAGCCATTCTACGCCAACCTCAAGGGAAAGGATCTCGGCATCAAGTCCTGGCCGCCGGATCGCTGGCGAGTGGGAGGCGGTACGGTTTGGGGCTGGGTTTCCTATGATCCCGAACTCAACCTGATCTATTACGGGACCGCCAATCCAAGCCCATGGAATGCCAACCAGAGAAGCGGCGACAATCTCTGGAGCACGACGATCTTCGCGCGCGACGCCGACACCGGACACGCCAAATGGGCGGTCCAGTTAAATCCGCACGACACGTTTGATCACGACGAGATCAATGAGAACGTGCTGGTCGACCTGCAAATCAATGGCGCAGATCGGAAAGTCCTGATCCATCCTGGCCGTAACGGCTACATGTATGTGATCGACCGCCAAACAGGAGAGATCCTGTCAGCCGACGCCTACGACTTCATCAACTCATACAAGGGAGTCGACCTGAAGACCGGACGGGTCATTCCGAACGACGAAAAGACCCCCGTACTCGGCAAGACGATCGACAACATCTGCCCTGCCGCTCCCGGCGCAAAGGATTGGCAGCCGACCGCGTGGTCGCCCCGGACCAAGCTGCTCTACGTGCCGCACCAGCATCTGTGCATGAGCATGAAGACGTCGGAAGTCGGCTTTATCGCCGGCACGCCTTACGTCGGCGCCGACGTCGACATGTATGCCGGCCCCGGGGGCTATCGCGGCGAGTTCATGGCATGGGATCCCGTCGCCAGAAAGAAGGTCTGGGAGATCCATGAAAATCTGCCGGTATGGAGCGGCGCCCTGGTGACGGCCGGCGACGTGGCTTTTTACGGCACGATGGATCGGATCTTCAAAGCCGTGGATGCAAAGAACGGCAACGTGCTCTGGCAATTTCGCGCAGGCTCCGGATTCATCGGGCAACCCGTCACCTACCGAGGATCGGACGGCCAGCAATACATCGCGATCATGTCGGGCGTTGGCGGCTGGCCTGGCGTGATCGCCAATGCCGAAATCGATCCCCGGGTGAGAAACGCTGCGCTCGGGTTCGTCGGCGCGATGCAGGACCTGCCCTTCTATACGACTGGCGGCAGTGAGCTGCTCGTCTTCAAGCTCGGTGGCAGCGGCGCACCATCCGGTGCGCCACCTTCCAATCCCAACCCGCAGGGTACCGGCAATGCGCCGACTCATTGATGTCGCAACACTAATTGCAGCCATCGCTCTTGCCGCTACGCCGGCGAATGCTGAACAAGCCTTGCCATCGCAACCGCTTCGGGTTTGCGCCGACCCGAACAATCTGCCGTTCTCAAACCACGATCAGGCCGGTTTTGAAAACAAGCTGGCCAAGATGATCGCGCAAGCGTTTGGAGAAACTCTTACCTACACGTGGTGGGCGCAGCGACGAGGCTTTATTCGGCATACGCTGAAGGCGGGTGACTGCGATCTGGTGATGGGCGTCCCTGCCGATTACAAGCTCGTCGAGAGAACGCATCCCTACTATCGTTCAACCTACGTATTCGTTACGCGCCAGGATAGCCATCTCGATATCAGCACACTGACGGATGACCGACTCCGCCATCTGCGGATCGGTGTCCATCTGATCGGAGATGATGGAAATAACACTCCCCCCGCCCATGTCCTCGGCACGCTCGGCATCGTCGACAATGTCCGCGGTTACATGATCTACGGCGATTACCGGCAGCCAGATCCACCGGCCCGGCTGATCAAAGCCGTCGAAGATGGTGACATTGATGTCGCCGCCGCCTGGGGGCCCCTCGCCGGCTACTTCGTCAAGCTTTCGAAGATACCGCTGTCGGTCAGCGCGATCGAGGACGATGGCCGATTTGCACCGCAGCGGTTGCAATTCAGTATCGCCATGGGCGTCCGCAAGGGCGACGATGCACTTCGCGACCGGCTGAACGAATTCATCGATCAACACCGCAGTGAGATCAAGACATTGCTGGAAAGCTATGGCGTTCCGCTGATCGGCAGCCAACAGGCGGCTTCGGAGGAACACTAGCGATGCGAAATCACGTTTTCAGCACCATCGGTGCGCTTCTGCTGCTCGGCCTTGCCGGCAGCATGGCCGAGGGCCAGCAGAGCCTTCCACCGTCAGAAGAGGCGCAGCAGCCAAGCGCAAGCATTCGGCCCGAGTTGGGCGCGAGCGGCGGAGACGGCCAGCTTGGGGCCTTTTCGCAAGTACCTGTCAGCCATCTTTTTCCGGGCGGCGTTCCGAACAGGCCCACCATCAAGAATCCCGTTCAAGGCGACCCACAGGCGGCGGAACGAGGCATGAAGTACTTCCTGAATTTCAATTGCGTGGGATGCCATGCGCCCAACGGAGGCGGCGGAATGGGACCGTCGCTGAGCAACAATATCTTTGTCTACGGATCACAGCCGGAGAACATCTACCTGTCGATTTACCAGGGCCGGCCAAATGGCATGCCCACATGGGGCGCCGTGTTGCCCGATTCGGTCATCTGGGATCTCGTAACCTATATCGGAAAGATCAGCAACGAACCCAGCTCCGAGTGGGGCCGCACCTTCGCACGGACGCCGCTATCTCCGAACGTAGAACAGGTGCCGAGTCAGCAGGCCATGACCTCTGATCCGTGGTCCATGACGACGAATTTCAAGTCAGGTCAGAAGCCTTAAGCCATATCAACGATCGGAGCGTCCGGTGGCCGGCGATTTTCCAGTCACTCCCGCAAGGCCAAATTCCGATAGCCCGTTATTGCGGTTGGTCGATCGGCGCTGCGCCTCGGCTCTCGTGTTTTTCGTCCTTGATTCTCTTCTGCCTGAAGCGGCGCATGCCGAGGCGCCGTTGAATTACCTGTTTACGCATGGCTCCCGGGCGCAGTCGATCGCGGGACTCGCGTGGTTCACGACTGCGGTTTCGATACTCGTGATTCTGATCGTCACCGGACTGATGCTGGTCGGAATTTGGCGCGCGCGATCCCGTTTCGTTGCGGAGCTACCGGGTGAGGCGCCGGTCGAGCGCCCGCATGGCGGGGTGTCGTGGATCTATATCGGCGTAGGCATCACCACCATCGTTCTCCTCGTCACCATGGTCTGGACGTTCGTGACGCTTGCCAGCACGGGCAATCCGCCGCCGGGACCTGCAGCGGTCCGCCTGGAGATCACTGGACATCAATGGTGGTGGGAAGTCCGCTACCTCAACGATGAGCCCTCACAGCAATTCCAGACCGCGAACGAAATCCATATTCCGGTCGGAAAAGTCGTGGAGATCACACTGCGAACCGCCGACGTGATACACTCCTTCTGGGTGCCCGCGCTGGCTGGGAAAACGGACCAGATTCCCGGGCAGGAAAACCATACCTGGATCGATGCGAAACGTCCCGGCATCTATCGTGGCCAATGCGGCGAATATTGCGGCCAGCAACACGCCCATATGGCATTTGAGGTCGTGGCATCGACGCCGGACGACTTCGAACGGTGGCGCACGCAGCAACTTCAGCCGGCCAGATCGAATATCGCTGCAGGGGCGGGACAGGATCTCTTCATTACGCACTGCGGCATCTGTCACACCGTGAGGGGAACAGCGGCTGCCGGTATCCTCGGGCCGGATCTGACGCATGTCATGAGCCGTCGAACGATCGCGGCTGCAACGCTCCCGAACAATCCGGGTAGCCTTGGCGCGTGGATTGCCGACCCGCAGCACATCAAGCCAGGCAATTACATGCCGCGGCTTGACCTGTCGGGGCCGCAGCTCGCCCTGGTGCTGCAATATGTCAAGAGCCTGAAGTAGGAGCCGGTTATGACCGCAGCGGAATATGATCGCGTACCTCGAATAGCGCCGCGCGATTATGAATCGCCGCTCGCTGCAAAGCTGAAGCGCTTATGGGAGACCAAGCCAGGCGTGATCGGCTGGTTGTCTTCGGTCGATCATAAGGAAATAGGCCTCCGCTACATCGTAACCGCCTTCATCTTCCTTATCGTCGGCGGAATCGAGGCATTGGTCTTTCGCATCCAGCTTGCCTGGCCGAACCAGAATTTCCTGACGCCGGAGCAATACAACCAGCTCTTCACGATGCACGGCGCCACCATGATCCTGTGGTATGCGTTTCCGATCCTTACCGGCTTCAGTGTTTTCCTGCAGCCTCTGGTGCTGGGCACGCGCGACATGGCCATGCCGCGCCTCAATGCCTTTACCTACTGGCTGTTCCTGTTCTCCGGCATCTATCTTTATGTCGGCTTCGCAATCGGCACCGCGCCAGATGGCGGCTGGTTCAATTACGTCCCCTATACGTCGCAGCGCTTCAATCCCGGCCTGAACATCGATTTCTACGCGCTTGCCAATATCCTGCTCGGTATTTCCACCACGCTCGGTTCGATCAATTTCGTCGTCACGATCCTGCACATGCGCGCCCCCGGCATGTCGATCAACCGCATGCCGATCCTGAGCTGGGGCACGCTGACGATCTCGGTCGGCAATTTGTTTGCGATGCCGAGCGTCACGCTGGTGTTCTTTCTGCTATGGCTGGATCGTCAGTTCGGCACCCATTTCTTTCACGCGCCCGGCGGCCAGCCTCTGCTGTGGCAGCATTTGTTCTGGATGTGGGGTCATCCGTGGGTTTACGTCATCGTCCTGCCCGCGCTCAGCATGGTATCGGAGGCGCTGCCCGTCCTCTGCAGGCGGCCGCTGGTCGGCTATACGGCAGTTGCGCTCGCCACCGTGCTGACCATGGTGCTGGGATTTGGCGTGTGGCTGCACCACATGTTCGCGACCGGCCTGCCAAATGTTGCGTTGGCTTTTTTCAGCGCCGTTTCGCTCATTATCGTCATTCCGAGCGCGGTTTCCGCCTTCGCCTGGCTGGCGACGATCTGGACCGGGCGTCCTGTCTTCAATACCGCTTTTCTGTTTTTTGCAGGCTTCATCGTCGTGTTCGTGATCGGCGGCGTATCCGGCTTCATGACCGGTTCGGTACCGGTCGATTGGCAACTCACGGATACCTATTTCGTGGTCGCCCATATCCATTATGTGCTGATCGGATGGAATCTGTTCGCGGTGATGGGCGCCTCCTATTTCTGGTTTCCGAAGATGTCAGGTCGCCTGCTCGACGAGCGCCTCGGCCGCTGGAATTTCTGGCTGATGTTCATCGGCTTCAACCTGGGATTCTTTCCCATGCACATCAGCGGCCTGATGGGGATGCCGCGGCGGATCTACACCTACGCCGATGGATTGGGATGGGACTATCTCAATCTCCTCACCACCATTGGCTCTTACGTGCTGGCTCTCGGGTTTCTCATATTTGTCGTCAACGTCTTCGTCAGCCTCCGCCGCGGTGCCGTGGCCGGCCCCAATCCGTGGGACGCGGGAACGCTCGAGTGGACGACGCCGTCGCCGCCACCGCCTTATAATTTTGTGGTGATCCCGGCGCTTGCCAGCCGCACACCGCTTTGGGAGACGCGGCTCGACGAAGGGCCTTACCGATCCGAATTGAGCCAGGGCCTGCCGCTCGATCATGGCAAGGAGGTACTCGGCACGACCGCGCTCGATGCCCAGCCAGAGGCGATCCTGCGGCTGCCGGAAGATTCGATCATGCCACTGCTGCTCGCGCTGGCGCTGACGGCGCTGTTTGCCGGGCTGATCGTGAAGCTGTGGTGGTTCGTGATCGCATCCTTCGTGCTCGGCCTCGTCTTCCAGCTTGTCTGGATCTGGCCACGGGCCGAACTCGGCGAACGGAGGCCGGCATGAGTGTCGTTTCGATTACCCAGCGCGATCTGCCGATCGGTAACGTCAAGTTCTATGCGCTTGGCTGGTGGGGCATGATCTCGGGCATTCTGACCGAAGCCGCTCTGTTCGCCTATTTGCTGTTCTCCTATTATTATTTCACGGTGCAGCCGCGAGGC
>DASZTN010000014.1:0-3727 GCA_035547995.1 Bradyrhizobium sp.
CAGACCGGTCAGCGTCGTGAACGGCAAGTCGGTGCGATTGAGCGGATGGGTGAACAACACGGAATATCCTTCCGGCGCCTCGATGGTCCAAAAGTTGTTGAACTTGATGATGAACCGATCCTCGTCGCGGAATGGCGCTCCAGGAATCTGGCTGGGATCATGAAAATCGATGGGCGAATGGGGATATTTGCCGACAAAGCCCGGCGGCATTTCGGATTTCCACGTGAACTCGCCGTCGCGCACCACGAGATCAGCGGCCAGCGGAATCAAGAATCCGTAGGTCATCGCGTCGATGAACGGCGGACATTTTTTGACCGTGTGATCCGCCGTACCCATGCTGGGATTGAAAGCCTGGGACGGCATGGACTTGAACCAATCGGGCAGGCCGAGCACCGCTGGAATCGGCTGCGGCAGAACTCCCTCGAGCTCCGGCGGGCAGCGGAACCTTAAGTTCATTTCCCGTGGCTGATTCATTGGGGGAGTTTATGTGTATAAACATTGCTCTTCCATCCGTAAATTTTTCATATCCAGCGTCTTCCGGAACATTCCGGCAACCACGGCACTCGCCATCCCTGGCGGCAGCGGGTAGCGCCCACGGCCGGTGCAGCCAGACTGCGATCCGCGGGCAAGATTCGACAGTCCGGCACCGGCGCCACGTTCAGGTTGCGCCTGTCGGGTACTTGTCTATATAAGGCCACAACTTCACACGCGGATCTTGGCCCCTTACAGGAGCCGTCCGGTGCCTACCCCTCCCTCGGAGGGGTGGGCTCATCGGTCCGCGGCGGATCAACCGGAGAATATATATGGCGCTGCCCGACTTCAGCATGCGCCAGCTTTTGGAAGCTGGCGTGCACTTTGGCCATCAGGCCCACCGTTGGAACCCGAAGATGGCGGAATACATCTTCGGCACCCGCAATAACATCCACATCATCGATCTGACCCAGTCCGTGCCGATGATGCACCGGGCGCTGCAGGCGGTCAGCGATACGGTGGCGCAAGGCGGCCGCATCCTGTTCGTCGGCACCAAGCGCCAGGCACAGGATGCCGTTGCCGAGGCCGCCAAAAAGTCGGCGCAGTATTACGTCAATTCGCGCTGGCTCGGCGGCACGCTGACCAACTGGAAGACGGTCTCGAATTCGATCAAGCGGCTGCGCAAGCTCGAAGAGATGCTGTCGTCCAACGAGGCGCAGGGCTACACCAAGAAGGAACGACTCACTTTGCAGCGCGAGCGCGACAAGCTCGACCGCGCGCTCGGCGGCATCAAGGACATGGGCGGGCTGCCTGACCTGTTGTTCGTGATCGACACCAACAAGGAAGATATCGCGATCAAGGAGGCGCGGCGCCTTAACGTTCCGGTGGCCGCGGTGGTGGACACCAATTGCGATCCGAACGGCATCACCTACGTGATGCCCGGCAATGACGACGCGAGCCGCGCCATTACGCTCTACTGCGATCTCGTCGCCAAGGCGGCCATCGACGGCATTTCGCGGGCGCAGGGCTCCCACGGCGTCGATATCGGCGCTCAGGCGGAGCCGGTCGTCGCCGAGGAATTGCCGGCCGAAACCAACAAGCTCGGCTTCGAGCCGTTGTCGGGGCCGCGCGGCGTTGCCGACGATCTGAAGAAGCTGCCCAGCGTGTCGCCGGCGATCGAGAAGAAGCTCAACGACCTCGGCATCTTCCACTATCAGCAGCTTGCCGAATTATCGCCGGCCGCCACGCATAAAGTCGGCGAAGAGGTCGGACTGCCCGGCCGTGTCGACGCCTGGGTCAACAAGGCAAAACAGCTGACTGCCGAAGCCGAGTAGCTGTCATTCCGGGGCGCGCCGAAGGCGCGAGCCCGGACTCCAGTCTGCGGTTACCCAACGTCCGCGCCGTAATTATATGGGCTGTGAATGGATTCCGGGCTCCTCGCTTCGCTCGGCCCCGGAATGACGAAATAGGAATCATTCAATGACCGCGAACATCACTGCCAATATGGTCAAGGAGCTTCGGGAAAAGACCGGAGCCGGCATGATGGACTGCAAGGCCGCGCTCGCGGAGTCTGGTGGCGACTCCGAGGCCGCGGTCGACTGGCTGCGCAAAAAGGGCCTGTCCAAGGCGGCCAAGAAGGCCGATCGGGTAGCGGCAGAAGGTCTGATCGGCTCTGCGCTGAACGCCAACAAGGGCGTGCTGGTCGAGGTCAATTCCGAGACCGATTTCGTCGCGCGCAACGACCTCTTCCAGGGTCTGGTGAAGATGATCGCCGATGTGGCGCTCACCGCCGGGCCCGAAGTCGACAAGATCCTTGCGACCCGCATCGGCGACCGCACGACGGCTGACGCGATCACCGAGACCGTCGCCAAGGTCGGCGAGAACATGACATTGCGCCGCGCCGCCGGGCTTTCAGTCGGCAAGGGCGTGGTGGCGAGCTACATGCACAACTCGCCGGGCGACGGGCTCGGACGCATCGGCGTGATCGTGGCGCTCGAATCGGCCGGGAAGACCGATGAGCTCAAGGCGCTTGGCCACCAGGTCGCGATGCACGTGGCCGCGGCCAATCCGCAAGCCCTCGATCCGTCGGGCCTGTCGGCGTCGGCCATCGAGCGGGAGCGCGCCATCCTATCCGACAAGGCGCAGGGCAAGCCGGCCAACGTGGTGGAAAAGATCGTCGAGTCGGGGCTGAAGACCTTCTACAAGGACGTCTGCCTGCTCGATCAGCCATTCATTCACGACGACAAGAAGAGCGTCGCGCAGGCCCTCAAAGAGAGCGAGGCTACAGTGGGCGGCCCGATCAAGGTCACCGGCTTCGTGCGCTTTGCGCTCGGCGAGGGCATCGACCGGCCGGCCGGCGATTTCGGTGGAGAAGTCGCGGCACTGGCCAGCACGCACTGAGCCGGCGCTCTCGCCTGTTGGGTTTGACGGGCAAATGCGATAGCCCTAGCCAGTCGCGGCCGGAATCGGCTGTGATGCAGGCACCGCCTTTGCGCGGCACCGCGAGCGGACAGTTCTCATGGCGAAGCCGAAATACCGTCGCGTGATCGTCAAGCTCTCGGGCGAGGCGCTGAGCGGTCCGGAGAAATTCGGCATCCATCAGCCGACCATTGATCGCTTCGCGGCCGATCTCATCGCCGCGCACGCGCTCGGCATTGGTTTGGGCGTCGTGGTCGGCGGCGGCAATGTCTTGCGCGGGGCGCAGATTTCCGCCGATGGACTGTCACGGACGACCGCGGATGTGATGGGTATGCTGGCTACGGTCATGAACGCGCTGGTGTTGGAAGCCGCCATCGAGCGGGCAGGGGTCAGTGCCCGCACCATGTCGGCGCTGTCGATGCCGCAGGTCTGCGAGACCTACGAGCGCCAACGCGCGCTGCGTCATCTCGAAGACGACGTCATCATCGTCTTCGCCGGCGGCACCGGCAATCCCTATTTCACCACCGACACCACCGCGGTGCTGCGCGCCGCCGAGATGGGCTGCGAAGCCGTGCTCAAGGCGACGGATGTGGATGGCGTCTATACGGCCGACCCGAAGCGCGATCCGAGCGCGACCCGCTATCAGCAGCTCGATCACCAGGAGGCGCTGGACCGCCGGCTCCGGATCATGGATGCGACGGCGTTCGCGCTTGCCCAGGAAAACCGGATGCCTATCATCGTATTCTCGATCCTGGAGCAGGGCGCCATCGCCAACGTCCTGCTCGGGAAGGGGCACTTCACCATCGTCGGTTGACGATTGGATTTTGCACATACCCCA
>DASZTN010000015.1:0-33331 GCA_035547995.1 Bradyrhizobium sp.
TCGTCGCCGACCGGCGTCTCCAGCGACAGCGGCTCCTTGGCGATCTTGAGGACCTTGCGCACCTTCTCAAGCGGCATGCCGAGCTTCTCGGCCAGCTCCTCCGGCGTCGGCTCGCGGCCGATCTCGTTGAGCATCTGGCGCGAGGTGCGCACGATCTTGTTGATGGTCTCGATCATGTGCACGGGGATGCGGATGGTGCGCGCCTGGTCGGCGATCGAACGGGTGATCGCCTGCCGGATCCACCAGGTCGCATAGGTCGAGAACTTGTAGCCGCGGCGGTATTCGAATTTGTCGACCGCCTTCATCAGGCCGATATTGCCTTCCTGGATCAGGTCGAGGAATTGCAGGCCGCGGTTGGTGTATTTCTTGGCGATCGAGATCACGAGGCGAAGATTGGCTTCCACCATCTCCTTCTTGGCCTGGCGCGCCTCGCGCTCGCCCTTCTGCACGCCGTGCACGATCTTGCGGAATTCGACGATCTCGAGCCCGGTCAGCGCCGCCAGCGACTGCACCTCGTGGCGCAGATCCTTGATGCGGTCCTTTTCGTGATGGACGAAATTCTTCCAGCCCTTGGCCGACAGTTTCGAGACGCGGTTGAGCCAGCGCGGATCGAGCTCCGAGCCCTGATAGTTGCGCAGGAAGTCGTCGCGCGCCACGCCGTGGCTGTCGGCCAGCCGCATCAGCCGGCCCTCGAACGAGACCAGCTTCTTGTTGATGTCGTAGAGTTGCTCGACCAGTGAATCGATGCGGGCCTGGTTGAGGCGCAGCGACTTCACCTCGACGATGATCTCGTCCTTCAGCTTCTTGTACTTGCGCTCCTGCGAGGGCGACAGCGACTCGCTCTGCAGCTGGTTGGCGATGTCCTGCTCCTGCAGGCGGCGCAGCTTCTTGTACTCGCTGGCGATCTTGTCGAAGGTCTCGACCACCTTCGGCTTCAGCTCGGCCTCGATGGCCGCCAGCGACATCTGGTTCTCGAACTCGTCGTCGTCCATGTCGGCTTCGGCGGCGGCCTCGCCGGAATCCTTGTCCTCGGCTTCACTGCCCGCGGGCGCGGCGCGGAACGGGGTCGGCGACGGCGGCGCGGCGGGCGGGGCGACATGCGCCGGCGCAGCGTCAGCCGAGCCGTTGGCTTCCGTGGCGGCTTCGCCATCGGCGGCGGGCGCCGGCATCGCGGCGTTGAGGCCGCCCTTGGCGTCGGGGCCGGCATAGGTCGCTTCGAGATCGATGATGTCGCGGAGGAAGATCTTGCCTTCGTTGAGCTCGTCGCGCCAGATGATGATGGCCTGGAAGGTCAGCGGGCTTTCGCAGAGCCCTGCGATCATCGCCTCGCGGCCGGCCTCGATGCGCTTGGCAATGGCGATTTCGCCCTCGCGCGACAACAGCTCGACCGTGCCCATCTCGCGCAGATACATCCGCACGGGATCGTCGGTGCGCTCGCCGGGCTCGGACTTCTTGACCTCGGTGACGGCCTTCTGCGTGACCTCGACCAGCTCGTTGTCGGTCTCGTCGTCGACGTCGTCCTTGTCTTCCTCGCTCTCGGCCTCGTCGGCCTCGGAGACGTTGATGCCCATGTCCGAGAGCATCGACATGATGTCCTCGATCTGCTCGGGCGAGGTGGTGTCGGAGGGCAGCACTTCATTGAGCTGATCGAAGGTCACGAAGCCGCGCTTCTTGGCCTGCTTGATCATCTTCTTGACGGCCGCATCCGACAGGTCGAGCAACGGCGAGGGAGCGTCGGGCGAATCCTTCTCGGGCGCATCTGCGGCCTTGTCGTCTTTTTCCTTGTCCTTGACCTGCAGCGTCTTTGCCTTGGTGGCCATTCAATGCTCCTGAAACGCGCTTCTCGCAGATGCGTCGCCGCCTCTGCCTGAACTTACTTCCAAACGTCACGTATGACGCGCCAAACATCGCACATGACGCGCCAAACACCCGCGCATGACGCGCAAAGGGTGGCGCAGATTACTCGCCACCCCGAATTAGCTCCAACCGGTCATGACCTCGTCGGCTCGCGCAAATCCCGTGAGCGAAAGCGATCTGTCCGGTTCTTTCGATCAGAACATGCGCCCCCTGTGTATATGACGCATTTTCTAACGGCGAACCGTCTTCACCTTTCGTCGGAAGATGCTATGGACCTCTTAAGCGTCGATTAACCTTGTTTTTGCAGCCAAACCATGGGTTTGGCGAGTCTTTTCACGGTTCCGGCCTAGACCGTCCGCATTAATTTTCTCAGACGTTTCGCCGGAACCGGCCAGATAATTGACCAAACCCTTCAATCAGGGCCTCGGTGCCATCCACCTCGGCGATCCTGGCTTTCACGTCCCGCAGCCACGCCAAATTCGCCTCGCTGGCTTCGTCACCCAACGCCAGCTCGGCATCTTTCAATTCCCTAAGTAAGGAGTGCCACTGACGATGCAAGGAGACGAGCTGGCGCCAGGTGGCAAGAACATCCTCGCGCGCCGCGCCGGCTCGCACGGCCCACACCGCCGAGGTCGTGATCGCCTTGTCAACCCTTTGAAGAATTTGCGAAAATCCGCCTCCCTCGAGGTCGGCGCGCATCTTCTCGCCGGGCTCGGCATCGTCCCCTCCATGGTGGTGATCGCTGGCGAAAGCGGCGATGATCCCGGCGCGCAGTCTGTGGCTTTCCGGATGCGCCAGCTCGAGGGCCGCGACCTCCTCGAGATGGTCATGCAGCAGCCAGGGATGGTTGATCAGGATTTGCAGGATCAGGGCCTCGCGGCGGGAAATCGCGCTGCGCTGGCCGCGCATGATCGGGCTCAAGGCGAGCTGCGGGCTCGCCGCCTGGTAGGGTCCGCGGCCCAGAACCGAGGCCCCAGTTATCCCCTGCCCTTTGCTTACCCCCGGACCAAACCGGCCGCCGCCACCCGCCCCGCGGGGGGCAAAACGGCGGGGTGATTCGCTGCCGCCCCGGCGGAAATTGCCGCCATAATTGCCGCCGCGGCCGGCCTCGGGCGCGAACATGCGATGCAGCCGCTCGGTCAGATCCTGGCGATAATAGCGCCGCACCACCTCATCGCGGATGCCGCCGGAAAGCTCGCCGATCCGCGCTTCCAGCGCCGCGCGGCGCTCGGGGGTGGCGTAGGAGCCGCCCTCGATCTCGCGCGACCAGATCATGTCGGCAAGCCCGCGCGCCGCACCGATCACTTCCTCGATCGCGCCGCGGCCACCGGAGCGGGCGAGATCGTCGGGATCCTGGCCTTCCGGCAACAGTGCAAAACGCAGGCTCTTGCCGGGCTTCAAGAGCGGCATGGCGAGGTCGGCGGCGCGATAGGCCGCCTTCTGGCCGGCGCGGTCGCCGTCGAAACAGAGGATCGGCTCGTCGGCCATCTTCCACAACAGCGCCAGCTGGTTCTCGGTGAGCGCGGTGCCGAGCGGCGCGACGCTGCCGGCAAAGCCCGATGTCACCATGGCGATGACGTCGACATAGCCTTCGACGACGATGAGCTGGGCGCCGTCATGCGCAGCCTGGCGCGCGGTGGGCAGATTGTAGAGATTGTCGCCCTTGTGAAACAGCGGGGTTTCCGGCGAGTTCAGATATTTCGCCGCGACATCCTTCTCCAGCGCGCGGCCGCCGAAGGCGATGACGCGGCCGCGCACGTCGGTGATCGGAAACATCACGCGATCGCGGAAGCGGTCGTAAGGAACGGGAATATCCTCACCGGCGACCAGCAACCCCGCCTCGACCATGTCCTCGACCGGAATGCCCTGGCTGCCCAAATGCTCCTTCAGCGCGAAGCGTTCACCGGGCGCATAGCCGAGCCGGAACTGCAATTGCGTGGCAGGCGAAATGCTGCGATCGGCGAGATAGCCGCGCGCCTTGGCGCCGTTGCGCGAGGCCAGCGTATCCGCAAAGAATTTCGCCGCCAGCTCCATCACGTCGTGCAGCGTCTTGCGCCGCTGCTCGTGGCGCGCGGCATCCGGCGTTGCCGCCGGCAGCGGCATCCCCGCCATTGCCGCCAGGCGCTCGACCGCTTCGACGAACGAGACGCCTTCGGTCTCCATCACGAAATCGAAGATGTTGCCGTGCTTGCCGGTGGAGAAGTCGTGGTAGAACTGCTTCTGGTCGTTGACGGTGAAGGACGGCGTCTTCTCCTGCTGGAACGGCGACAGTCCCTTCCATTCGCGCCCGGCCCGCTTCAGCTTGACGCGCTTGCCCACGACTTCCGAAACCGGAAGCCGGGCGCGCAGGTCTTCGAGGAATTGCGGCGTGAAGCGCATGGAGAGTGTGGGGCTCGGTCCGATTCGGTCAACCGATCACCGATATAGGGCGCAGGGCTCAAAGCGCGAACATAATTCGCCTTCTCCCGGCTATTCACAGCCCGCGTCATTCCGGGATGCGCCGCAAGACGCAGGCCCGGAATGACGGTGGTATTGGAGCCAGCCCTACTTCTCCATAAATCGTCCCGAGGCGATGCGCGGCAGGCGCGCGACCGGCCAGTTGTAGAGATAGGTCCAGGCTTCGCACGTGCTGCCATCGGCAAGCATCACCTGCAGCATCTGCCTGATGTATTCGGTCGGTTCCGGAAAGCCCTCGCCGCAGGCCTCGTACATGTCGAACTCGCGCAGCAGCTCCCTGGGCTGGCGCAGGCGATAGAGTTCGCCGAACACGATCTCGGCCGGATCGTCGGACAACACCAGGCCCGGATAATGCTTCACCAAATAAAGCCGGCCGCGGCACTGCGCCTGCCCGAGGAAATCGGCGTTGGCGGAAAGAAGCTGCGCCATCGGATGATCGAAGTCGCGCATCAGGGTGCCGTAGACGAAGAGACGATCGGAGGTCATGGGGTGCTTGTTAGCCCGCCGCTGCGGGCGCGATCAAGCCGCCACGACTTCGTCGGTGACGACGGAGAACTTGACGAGATCCATGCGGCCGAAGCTCGTGGTCAGTGCCACGTCGGCGGCGTCGCGGCCGGTCGCCATCAGGATGCGGCCGATCCGCGGATGGTTGTGGCGGGCATCGAAGGTGTACCACTGGCCGGACAGATAGACCTGGAACCAGCCGGAAAAATCCATCGGCGCCGGATCGGGCGGCACGCCGATATCGCCGAGATAGCCGGTGCAATAGCGCGCCGGAATCCCCATGCAGCGGCAGAAGGTGACGGCGAGATGGGCGAAGTCGCGGCAGACGCCGGCGCGCTCATGATAGACATCATGCGCCGACTTCCAGTGATGGGCGTGCTGATAGCCGAAGGCGATATGGTTGTGCACGAAATCGACGATGGCCTGCACCCGCGTCCAGCCCGGTTCGACATTGCCGAACAGCGACCAGGCGATGTCGGTGAGCTTGTCGGTCTCGCAATAGCGGCTCGGCATCAGATAGAGCAGGAGTTCGTCGGGCAATTGCTCGATCGGCAATTGCTGCGCGCCCGGGTTCACCATGTCGGGCAGGCCGCTGTCGCGCACCAGCGCATGGCTGCGGAAGGTCACGCCGCCGGGCGGCGCCACCAGACGGCCGCAGACATTGCCGAAACTGTCGCGGTAGAAGCCGATCGGCGTCGCCGGCTCGGTGGTGATGGTTTCGGTGCCGACGATGTCGGAGAAGCGCGACGGATGGATCGACAGCATGATGACCATCGGCGTCGCCTGCGCCGCTGCATAGGCAATCTCGAAGCCGACCCTGATCTCCATTCTCAGGCTCCCGCGTCTTCGGAAGCCAGCACGACATTGATGCTGACCTCCATGCCGGCAAACGCATCGGCGCTGCCAAGATAGGTGCCGTGCAGCGGAATGGCCTGGCGCGGATCACGCGCCACCGCAGCGCGAACCAGATCGCGGGTGCCGACGATGCCGTTGGTCGGATCGAACTCGATCCAGCCGGCGCTCGGCAGATAGACCTGCACCCAGGCAT
Organism: Bradyrhizobium sp.; assembly: GCA_035547995.1. GTDB lineage: Bacteria > Pseudomonadota > Alphaproteobacteria > Rhizobiales > Xanthobacteraceae > Bradyrhizobium. Next base: position 5,867 of record DASZTN010000015.1, read on the forward strand.
GGGTCGAGCCGCCGCCGACATAGCCCTGCTCACGCTCGCCATGCACGAACAGATAGCCCGAGACGAAACGCGCGGCGATGCCGAGCCGGCGCAGCGCCTCGATCATGAACAGCGCGTAGTCGCGGCAGCTTCCCGACCGCGTCTGCAGCGTATCGAGCGGATGCTGGGTGCCCTGCTCGTGCCGCCTTCGATAGGTGAAGCTCTCGCGGATGCCATGGGTCATGCCGCTCAGGATATTGAACGTCGGCGTCGGCCCATCCGCATCGAGAAATCGCCGCGCCCAGGTCGACAGCTCGCCGTTCGGATCGCCATATTGCGGCGTGATGAACTGGGTGAGATCGGGGAGTTCCTCGTCGTCATAAAGGAACGGATAGAAATAGGCGGCGTCATCCGCCGTCAGTGCAAACGCCTCGGCCGGGTTGTGCTCGACCGTCGCCGTGCTGGTGAATGACAGGGTGTCGGCGCGCCGGTCGAAGGTCGCGATCGCGACGCTGTTGCCGAATACGTCATGGATCCAGCGCAGCGAAGCCGGCTCCGGCACGATCTCGAGCCGGCTCGACAGCACGCGCAGGTCATGGCTGTCGCGTGGACGCAGCATGACGCGGTGCTCGCCAAACGCCACCGGGTGCGTATAGCGATACAGCGTCTTGTGATGAATCGTGAGCAGCGGCATCGTTGCGGCAATCATCGTCAATCTGCACAACTAAATCCATACCGATGCCTGCTTAATTTCCGGATCGGTATGCTACTTGAATAGGCAACCCTTGATTTGACGCGTTTTCCTCACGCGAACCGGTATCCACTTCGCTTGAAAACGCTATGGAGCGAACGGCCTTGCACGGTGCCAGCGAAACAGCATTACTCCTCGGCCCCCACGAGGTTCCACCGGTTCATGAAATTCAGGGGACGGGGCGCTCGCCGTTTCTGTTCACTTCCGACCATTACGGCCGCCTGATCCCGCGCTCGCTCGGCAATCTCGGCCTGCGTGAGGACGAGCTGACGCGCCACATCGCCTGGGACATCGGCATTGCCGGCGTTGCGGAGGCCCTGTCGAAACAGCTCGACGCCCATCTGATCGCGCAGCGCTATTCGCGCCTCGTGATCGACTGCAACCGGCCGCCCGATGCCGCAAGCTCGATCCCGATCATCAGCGAGGCCACCACGATTCCCGGCAATGAGGGTCTTTCGCGCGAAGCGGCCGAGCTGCGGCGGACGCTGATCTTCGAGCCCTATCACCGGCGCATCAATGATGTGATCGACCAGCGCCGCTCCGCCAACAGGCCGACGGTGCTGGTATCGCTGCACAGCTTCACGCCGGTCTATGCCGGTATTATGCGCCCCTGGCATGTCGGCACGCTCTATCACCGCGACACCCGCCTGCCGCCGCGGCTGTTGAAACATCTGCGCGCCGAGGCCGATCTCGTGGTCGGGGACAACGAGCCCTATGCGGTGAGCGACCTCACCGACTACACCATCCCGGTGCATGGCGAGAAACGCGGCCTGATGAATTCCGGTATCGAGATCCGCCAGGACCTGATTGCCGACCAGAGCGGCCAGCAGCAATGGGCGGAGCGGCTGGCGCGCATCTTCGGCGAGATCGAAACGAGCCTGGGCGCGGAGGGACTGATTTAGCGCGCCCGCGTCAGCGCCAGCCAGATACCGCCGCCGATCATGAAGCCGCCGGAGATGCGCGACATCAGCCGCGTGCGCCGCGACGAGAACATCTGCCGCGCCCGGCCGGACAACAGCGCATACATGCCGTCGGTCATCGCCGCGATCACCATGAAGGTCGCACCGAGCAGGGCGACCTGGGAGACATGATCGCGGTTCATGTCCATGAATTGCGGGATGAAGGCGCCGAAGAATACCAGCACCTTCGGATTGGAGAGCAGCACCACAAAGCCCTGCAGGAAGAAGCCGCCGCGCGGCGGCGGTGGCGGCTCGTCGGCGCGAAGGCCTTCAACGGGAAAGCGGATCAGCTTGATGCCGAGCCAGACCAGATAGGCGGCGCCGGCGAAGCGCACCCAGTCGAACCAGTAGCCCATGGTGGCCATCAGCGAGGTCAGCCCGATCGCGACGATGCCGATCACGATCGCGAGGCCCGCCTGCGCGCCGGCAATGTTGATCAGCGCCGCGCGGGTGCCGTGCCGCAGGCCGTTGGCGATCACCAGCGTCACGATCGGCCCCGGCAACAGCGCCAGCGCGATGCAGGCGGCGACAAAGGCGAGATAGGCTTGCAGGGACATGGCGTGGACCGGAAGCTTGCGCGTCTTCGAGCGAAGTGGATATCGCCTCGCGTGAAAACACGTCGAAACAGGAGTCTGTCGAAACAGGAGTCTAAAGCGCGGTTCTGACCCAATCAGAATCGCAGAGGCATTAGGAAGATGCGACCCATTATGCATCCGGCGGTCAGCGATGGAAGTGACCGGCTGACTTCCGGCTCTTCCCGGCCAAGCCGAGGATTTCTGTGAGCGAGGATCGCTGATCGCGACGTGATGCACCGCTGGTCGATCAACCGCGCAACCACAAAATCATGGCAATTGGAAGGCTGTCAAACAGATACGATAGTTTACACTGAGTATTGTGTTGATAATCTTAGTTCGGCTGGGTCCTTCCATGTGTATCAGGAGGATTAGCGAATGGGGAGTATCGAAAAAGTCCAAAACGGCGTTGAGGTCAACTTGGCTCAGCTTGAGGAAGACATCATTACCACCGTTCATGCAGGCAGATCATTAGTCTCGACTGCATTGCCTGATTATGTTGAGCCCCAACAGGGCGTCCCGCGCGTCGGCGCATTGAGCGCTGAAGCCGTGGTGCGCGACTATGAAGCCGCTGCAAAAGAGATCGAATCCATGGGAGCGGAATTGATCGATGCAGCCAAGAAATGCGAGGCCATGACGGCCGAAGTCCATAACGCCATTGCCTATATGCGAGATACGGCCGCAGCCTATCGCGAGGAAGCCAAGAAAATTTTCAAACGCATTGAAGACTGCGCATTGTTCACGGAAGACGTCCGGAAGACCTGCGAAGAGGTCAAACGCAAAATGGTGGAAGGCACCACCAGCTCAGTGCCCCCGCCAACGCAGGACTAGAGAAGGATGACAGTCCGTTCTCGCTGACCTGCAATTGCGGAGAGTTCACGTGCGCGTCCCAAAAAGATGTGGGCAGCCATAGACTGCCCACACTCCGCATCCAAGCGCGAGCGGGCTACGTGGCCGTCATATTCGGCCTTGGAGAGCCAAGCCAATCTTGTGCGAGGTTGTGGAGGGCTGCCAATGAACTTCCTGACCATAGGCCTGGACGAAGAGATCCCAGATTGTCAGATGTGCGGAAACAAGCCTCGTCTCATTTGCAAGACTCTTGACACGAAAAAGGGCGAAACCGTCCGCGTCTTTGTCTGCAAATGCGGTGAGACGACCAAGACTTCCCGCGATCCGCATTAGTAGTGCCGTTGAAATTATACCGGTAGACGGAGGCCTCCTGCCTTCTTGCGGGCAGGGCTGTCGCATGGACCTTTTGCGCCGTGATGGTGTCGGGCTTCATGGTTCGAGACCCGCGCCCTGGCGCCTCCTCACCCTGAAGTTCTATGATTTTGCCGCGACAAGGTCCTCATCCCTAAGGCCCGGCCGCAGGCGGCCGTCTTCAAGGGATGAGCTGCAAAAAGGGCTGCCCGAACAGGTTCTTTTCCATCTGCGATGGCCTCTCCGCAACGGAGGGGAACGACCGCTCAGTGCAGCGTCAATCTGGCCAATGCGGCACTGTGCATTGCCAGCGCTTCGCGAAAGCTCGCCGCGAGGTAGTGGTAGTGCGCCGCAAGGTGTTCGTACTGCTTTTGCTTCGAGCGATCAGCCGCCACGCGCGCCAGTATCTCGCATTCGGCCGCCCACGCCTCGTATCGCTCAAGCCGCTTTTGTCGAACGTCTGCCATGGACGCGCTCCTCGTGGCGACCGGACGGACCTTACAGGTTGGTAAAGTGCGCGGGACGATCCATCAGTTGCGCTCAGAGTTTGGCAATTGTGCAGCATGCGGCAGCGGCAATGCCGGTTCGTTCGAATTAATGTCAGCGACATCGGGCCGCAATCTGGAATTTCTCAGTGACGAGCCACCGCCGGCAGGAACGACCGCGTGCTCTGTGTCGTTAGCCCCGCTCTGTTCGTTGCAGCATGATCCAGGAAAGTGGAAACCGGTTTTCTGAAAAGATCATGCTCAAACAAGAAGATGAGATCGTGATCCGATTCCATCTAATCGGATCACGATCTGGCGGAGTGAACCGATCTCGGAGGATCCATATGAAAATTGCAACGATAGCGCTGGCTTCGGTATTTGCCTTGTCCGGCACTTTCGCTCTTGCCCATGGCCATAAGCGATACCACCATCACATGAATTCGATGAATATGATGCGGGGCTCGGCCGCCAGATCCGACCCGAACGGGACCGCCGCAGGTCCTACCAGCCTGAGCGGCACCGGCTCTTCCAGATTTGGTGGACAGATTCCTGGCTCACCCCGCGCCACCGGCCAGTAGGCCCGCATCACGCGGGGAACTTGCATATGCCTGGTATCGCTCAGTCAGATATTCGACGCTGAAGCGCTCGTTCCGGTCGGCTCGGTACGAGCTTCCTGCAGGAAGGGGCGCAGCACAACGACGAGGGGGATGATGGCGGCCGCGGTCAGTGCTGCCGCGACGACGCCGACAGTCCGGCTGGAATGGTCCGCGATGGCGCCGAAAGCGATCGGTGCCAGTCCTCCAGCACCGATGACACCGGTGTAGAACAGCGCAAAGGCTCGGCCGACCTCTCCCTTTTTCGCCAATTCCGGAACCGTCCCGTAAAGGACGGAGGATGTGCCGTTGAGAACAATTCCAAGGAATGGAAGCAGGACAAGGGCGGGCCCAAGCGGCACGATCAATGTCGCCACCATGAAAAGGGCCGTTGCCGCTTCGGTGACGATCACGCTCCAGACCACGCCGAGATGCTGCGCGAGCCAGCCGCAGCACGCTTTGCCAAGCGCGCCGCCTGCGAACAGCAGGGCGAGGCCGATGCCGATGGTTGATTCAACCCCGCCCTTGCTGTGAAGGAGAAACGGCAGAAACAGAAGATAGCCCATTCGGGTTGCGGTATCGAACGCGCCGATGGTCAGGAGCAGGCCGAAACCACGGCCGTCCCGTCCCTCGGCGTGCGACTTTGCTTCATAAGGAGCAAAGGGCTGTGGCGGCACCAGAGCTATCAGCCCAAGGGCGACCACCAATCCGAACAGAGCCATCAGACCGACGACGTAGCGCCAGGCGAACACAGGCAACAGCAGCGCCACGATGGCTGGAAAGGTCGCCTTTCCCAGATCGCCCGCGAAATTGTAAATACCCAACGGCCCGCGCGAGGCTTGTCCGTAGGTGTTGGTGACCAGCAGCGAGGCGCGCGGATGCTGCACGCTCGATCCGATTCCGGCAAGAACCAGGCCGATGCAAAGGCCCGGAAATCCGAACGGAAGGGCCATGATGAGATAGCCGGCTGCGGCCGCGAGTGTCGCCAGCACCAGCGCGTTGCGGGGACTGAGCTTCGCGGTGAGCCTGGAGGCCGGAACCTGCAGGCCGCCCATCGTTCCCGAATAAAGCGCACGCACCACTGCCAGGCCGGCATAGGAGAGGCCGAACTCCGCCTGCCACACCGGCAACAGCGCATAAAGCTGGTCGGTATAGCCGTCATGCAGCAGATGGGCGAGACAGGCACCAAGGAGATTGCGCCGTGACCGTTCGGCATCTTGTTGTTTTCCGGCCCACTCGGCCGTCGTCATGCTCCGCATTAGAGGGAATCCGCCTTTCTCCCGGAAACCCTATACTTGTGAGTTTTCATCGAATAGCCTGATTAGACTCACAGGTTCTGTCGATTTTTCTCACGGGTTCCATGCGCCGTCTGCCTCCACTCAATGCGCTGCGGGTCTTCGAGGTCGCCGCACGGACCGGCAGTTATGCCGAAGCCGGCGCCGAACTCGGGCTGACCCACGGCGCGGTCAGCCGGCAAATCGCGGCATTGGAGACATGGCTTGGGCAGCGGCTCTTTGTGCGGATCGGCCGGCGCATGAGGGCAACACCGGCGGCGCGGGCCTTTGCCGCTGAGATCAGTCTGTCGTTCGATCGCATCATCACGGCTGCCGAAGCCTGCGGATACCCTTCCGTGCGCTCGGTTCTCCGCGTCAATGCGCCGACCACCTTCGCCATGCGTTGGCTCATTCCGCGGCTCGAACAGTTTCATGCCGGCCATTCGGACGTGGAAGTCACGGTCACCACGGCGGCGACGCTTCGCGATGAACTGCGCGGCGGTTTTGATGTCGCCATCCGGCGAGGATCGGCGGAGCGTGGGAATTGGCCGCAATATCAGGCGGTCCCCTTCCTGGACGAGGCCGATACGTTGATCGTCAGTCCGATGCTGTTCGAAGCAGCGCCGCTGCACCAGCCCGCCGATATCGCAAATCATATTTTGCTGGGCAGTGAGACCAGGCCGGGCGATTGGACCGACTGGTTGGACCGCGCCGGTGTGCCGCATCTGGCCGAGCAGCGGCGCCGCGTATTCGATCATTTCTTCGTCACGCTTCAGGCGGTGGCCGATGGTCTTGGAATTGGCATAGGCCCCTTGCCTGTCCTGCAAGCCGATCTGGATAAGGGTCGGCTCCTGACACCGTTCCCGACAATCCTCGTGCCGCGAACCGGCTATGTTGCCCTTATTCCTCTTGATGCAAATAAATCGTCAGCCTTGACGAAATTCATCAAATGGCTCGTTGCACAAGGCAGCTCCCTGGGCGCGTGACCATGACGTCGAGGCGCAAAAGCATCGTCCTATCCGTTATCCAGCTCCGACATCATCCAGTGCACCATCGGCCCGGAGTTGAGGAAATCTTCCGCAACATGCTGAACGGCCGGCGCCGGTCCCTCGCCCTGCACCACCGCGACCATGAGATCGCAGCGGCGCGACAGCGCGAAGCCGACGGCGGTCCTCCGCGAGCCGTCGGCCATGCTGAGATCGTAGCGGCGTGATCGCCCGGTAAGACCGGCGACCTGGACGACGTGACCTTCGGCAAGCGGCACGAAGCGCTTGCTCATCAGGTCGAGATCGGAGACGCGGTCGACCTCGTCGTCATCGGCAACGCCGGTGTCGCAATTGCAGAAGCCGATCTTCGGCCGCACATAAAGCTCGACCTCGGCGCCGCAGGAAGCGGCATCGCAATGAAAGGCGCGGCCCGCCGGCCAGCCGTCGCGCGGAAACGGCCAACGGATTTCGCGCCAGGCAGCTTCGCCGCCGTGAGCGGCCGCACCTTGCTGCACCTTCTGATAGGCCGCACCGCCCGACAGCGCGCCGAACGCCAGCGCCGCAACCAGGATCGCAGGCCATCGGTACATGGTAGCCTCACGGCAGGCCGGCGATGGCGCGTGCCTCGCCGGTCAGCTCCAGGATATGCAGGCCGGTATTGGCGCGGTCGACCGCATAGATGTAGCCGCGCTCGTCGGTCTCGACATTGTTGGTCTGGATCGCGACCTTGCAGCGCGGCCGGCCATCGACCTCGACGCAGCGCTTGTCGGTCGCCGCCGTGATCGAGGGGATGAAATAGCCGACTTCCCTCGGGTGATAGGGATCGCGCACGTCGAGCGCGCGTACGCCGGCATTGAAGAAGGCGATGAAGGCGAGCTTCTTGTAGAACACCGGCGCCATGCTCTCGTTCGAGGAGTGCGAGCCGAACCGCCCGCCGCGCTCGCAGAACGAGCCGCTCGCTTCCGGCACGGTCCAGCTCGAAATCATCATCGGCCGGGTCTCGGTGGTGACGTCGGCGAACCACACCATCTGCCGCGGCTCGCCGCATTCGTTGCGGATCGCCTCGTCCACGATCATCACGATGTCGCGGTGCTGACCGTCCTTGTCCTTGGCGAATTCGGCGATCGGCATGTCCGGCATCGGAAACGTGGTATGGGCACCGTTGAAGGCCGACATCGGCATCAGCGCCACCTGCGGATACAGCAGATTCTCCGGCGTCGGCTCTGTCGGCCCATGGAGCAGCTTGTCGCGATCGACGATCTGCAGGAAGCCGCCCTTGTCGGTGCCGTAGCCGAAATAGATCCGGTTGTGCGCAGGTCCGGTCGAGATCATGCCGTGCAGCTCGGTCGGCACCTCGCCGGTCGCGCCGGGCTGCTGGCCGACCAGGCCGAAATCACGGATCTTCACCGGATGCGCGGGATCGCTCAGGTCGTAAACCTGAGTCATCCGCCGCGTACGCCAGCCCGGCGCGCCGGACACCAGATAGGCGATGCCGGTATCGCATTCCCACCAGTTCTTATGCGTGTCCTTCAAGCCCTCGCCGATATGGGTCACGAGAACGGGATTGGATGGATCGGCGACGTTCCAGATCTCATGCCCTTCGCTGCCGACCGCGCGCAGCATGTAGACCGCATTGGGATCGCCCTTGGGCAGCGTCTTGCCATCGCAGACGCGCACCATCTGCGCGCCGCCCGATTCATATTTGCCTTCCTGGCCCGGAATGTGATGCAGATATTTCGGATGCGCCGGATCGGTGACGTCGACGATCGAGGTGCCGTTCGGCTCCGCCTTGCCGGTCATCGGATTGATCGGGTCGGGAACGGCGTCGGTGCCGCCGTGATGTCCGATATAGGCGATCCAGCGGTCGCCCTGATGGTGGATGGTCGGCTGATAGGCGGCACGCCCCTGCAAATCGTTGGTGCCGACCAGCCGCATGTTCAGGGCTTCCGGCGGTGCGCCGATCACCTGCTGCTGGGCCCGCACGCCGATGCCGCACGCGACCAGACCCAAAGCCACAAACACGAAAACGAAGCCCCGGCACTTCATCATTCCACCCCAATTGTTCAAAGCCAATCTGCGCTGGCTGGCGCGTTTTCAAGCGAAGTAGACACCGGTTCGCGTCAAGAAAACGCGTCAAAACAAAAGTTAGAGTCCGGTTCTGATTCAATCAGAACCGAAGAGGCTCTAATGGCGACGATATCACGCGCCCGGCGATTGCAAACACACACTCTTGACATGCAACCATTTGGTTGCCTATTATATCCGGCATGGACGATCGCCATGGATGAGGTCTTCAAGGCGCTGGCCGATGCGTCGCGGCGATCGCTGCTGGACCGGCTTCACGCCAGAAACGGACAGACCCTGAACGAGTTGTGCGACGGCCTCGCGATGACCCGGCAGGCCGTGACCAAGCATCTGGCGATTCTCGAGGCGGCCAGTCTCGTCACCACGTTCAAGCATGGCCGCGAGAAGCTGCATTACCTGAACCCGGTGCCGATCCACCTGATCGGCGAGCGGTGGATCAGGAAATTCGAGCGCGGCAGGCTCGCCGCGCTCAGCGAATTGAAACGGCAATTGGAGAAGCGTGATGAGTAAGCCGGAATTCGTCTATGTCACCTATATCGAGACCACGCCGGAAAAACTCTGGCAGGCTTTGACCGATGCCGACTTCACCGGACGTTACTGGTTCGGCATGCAGCTGCGGTCGGACTGGAAGATCGGCTCGTCATTCGAGATGGTGCGAAGCAACGGCACCGTCTCCGACGCCGGGAAAGTGGTCGAATGCGACCCGCCACGACGGCTGGCCTACACGTTCATCAACCTGTCGGACGAATACAAGGACGAACTGCCTGCATTGGCGACCTTCGTGCTCGAACCCTACGGCAAGCTTGTCAAGCTGACGCTGACCCATGAAGGCTTTGCCGAAGGCAGCAAATTCCTCAAGGGCATTTCGAAGGGATGGCCTGCCATCCTGTCCGGCCTCAAGAGCATGCTCGAAACCGGAAGGCCGCTCGACATTCCCTATGAAGCCATGAAACAGGGTAGCTGAGGATCGGGATGGATATCACCCAATTCAAGCCGACCACCGTCTACACCATCTATATCGCCTCGACGCCGGAGAAGGTCTGGCAGGCGCTGACGTCGGCCGAATTCAGCCGGAAATATTTCTTCGGCAATTCGGTCGAGGTCGAACAGCGGGTCGGCGGCGCCTTCATCGTCCGCACGCCCGACGGCGCACTGCATATCAGCGGCGAGGTGGCCGAATGCGAGCCACTGAGGAAGCTCACGGTCACCTTCAACGTCAACTGGCCGGCGCTGGTCGAAACGCTCGGCCCGACGCTCGTGACCTATGAGATCGAGCAGGCCGGCAATGCCGTCAAGCTGACAATGAGCGAAGCCCACGACCGGCCGATCGAGGACGACATCCTTTCCGGCGGGCGCCAGGGCTGGCCGGCGATCCTCTCCAGCCTGAAGAGCCTGTTGGAAACCGGCGAGCCGCTGATCGTCCAGATGGAACCGCCACAGAAGATGCTGGAAGCGTTGCGGCGGCTCGGGATCGCGACGCCTTGATATCCGAGGCTTCGCACCCTCGCCGCAGGCAGGCGGGAAAACGGCTCAATTCCGACGTGGTAACCCGGCGGGAAGATTTTTCAGCCCAGAAACACCGACGGGCTGCGTGAACTGATTCGGCTCACGCGGCGACCAACGCAGGCGCTGTTGCGCCCGCAAGGCGCGCGAGCGTTCGAGCGAACGGCTTGCGGTTCGCGCAAGGAAAACGCGTCAGAACAAACACTCGTTTTTGGATAGCTGGGTGATGAAAACCATAAGGCCGGGCAGCACCGATCCGATTCCATTGCGGAATGCGCCGCCGCCGATCGGCACCGTGATGCTTCGCTTTGCCGGCGTGCTGATCCTGGCCGCGATCGTTCTGGCCGTGGTCTGGCTGCGTTGATGTCTGGCTGCGTTAACGCGGGGCGCTCGCGACCGGGGCGTCGAGCGAATAGGAGCCGTCGGCATATCCCTTCACCACCATTCCGGTGGTCAGCATCACCGCAATCGTCACCGTCGCAAAGATAAAGCCGACAAGCTTCAGGCTGCCGCGATCTGCCATGGTCATCCCCGGTCTCTTCTCACCCGCCGCGACTATGGCCGGTGCAAAGTTCAAAATGCGTTAGCGAAAATTTGGTTCCACGAGAGGCGCACCGGCGACGGAAGAACAGGGTAAAGGGGTAACCCTACCGATCCGCTAATTTTGGTTTTGACGCGTTTTCTTGATGCGAACCGGTCCCCACCCGGATCGGGTCCGGGGCGGGCTTTCGCTTGAAAACGCTACGACCAGCTTCAGGCGCTGCTGTTTCGCCGCGGCACGAAGGCCGTCGCAAGCATCGAGAACACCAGCTCGCCGCGCTGATTGGTGCCGGTGTGACGGGCCTGCACGATGCCCCATTCGGGCCGCGTCTCCGAGATGCGCAGCGACTCGATCTCGCTGGCAAAGCTGACGACATCGCCGGCCAGCACCGGCTTGATCCAGCGCAGATCGCGGAATCCCGGCGACGGCCCCCAGGCCGCAACCTTCTCGCCGCGCGCCGCCTCTTCTTCGGCCTGACGCCTGCCGTCTTCCACCAGGAGCTTCATGCAGGCCGAGCCGACATGCCAGCCCGAGGCCGCCAGGCCGCCAAACAGCGAATTGCGGCCGGCCTCCTCGTCGAGATGGAAGCGCTGCGGATCGAACTGCGCGGCGAACTTCTTGATCAGTTCGGCGGTAAAGGCGAACGAGCCCAGCTCGCGGCGAAAGCCGACCTCAAGGTCTTCGAAGAAACGCATCAGGCCCTCGCTTTAAGCATCCACGCGCCGCTTGATGATGATCGGAGAGACCATCTCGCACAGGACCTGGCCCGCGGCATTGCGGATCGTGCATTTGAAGGTGACGATGCCGGTCTCGGGACGGCTGCGCGAGAGGCGCGCCTCGACGACATCGACATCGAGCGTCAAATCGTCGCCGGGACGAAGCGGCGCAGGCCAGCGCAATTCGCTGATCCCGGGCGAGCCCAGCGAGGCGGTGCGGCCGATGAAGCCGTCGAACATCATCCGCATCATCAGCGAGCCAAGGTGCCAGCCGGAGCCGGCAAGGCCATTAAGCATCGAGCGCCTGGCGGCCTCTTCGTCCAGATGCATCGGCTGCGGGTCGAACTCGGCGGCAAAGGCCAGGATCTCTTCGCGCGAGACATGCCGCGGCCCGAAGGTGCCGAAACGGCCGGGCTGGAAATCTTCAAAAGTGAGCGTCATGGCAGGGGGATTGGACTGGGGATTGTGTGAAGGAAAGCCTGATTGTGGCCGCACTTTGCAGCAATCTCAAGCGGCCCCAAGGGCATGATTTGTCTCTTCCTTTGTCGTCGCGAACAGCACCTTGTGGCTGTCCTGACCGGTCCCGGATGGCAATCATGGCCAACGGGAACTTGTTCAGGGGCGAACTGGACGCACTCGATTTGCCGGGGGAAGAGCAATGTTGAATTTTCAGGACCTGTTTCAGTGGGATCGGTTCATCACGCCGACCATCGTCAAGACATTTTACGTATTGGTCGTCGCATTGATCATTTTGTTCGGCATTTCCGGAATTTTTTCCGGGCTTGCGATGATGGCGATGTCTCCGTTCGGCGGATTTCTCGTGGTGCTCTCTTCGATCGCCAGCGTGCTGGTCGGCATCATCTTTTCGCGCATCGTCACCGAACTGATCCTGATCGTGTTCCGGATCAACGAGCATCTCGGCGCCATCCGCGACCAGGGCGGAATGCGGTAGGCAAACTTTCTCCGGCGTCATTCCGGACGACACGAAGCGGCGATCCGGAATCCATGATTCAGCAGAGAACGCGGCACGATGGATTCCGGGTTCGATGCTGCGCATCGCCCCGGAATGACGGTCCGAGAGTTTAGGTATTGAACCTGAAATGCATGACGTCGCCGTCGGCGACGACATAATCCTTGCCTTCCAGCCGCAGCTTGCCGGCTTCGCGGGCGCCGGCTTCGCCGCCAAATGCGACGTAATCGTCAAAGGCGATGGTTTCGGCGCGAATGAAACCCTTCTCGAAATCGGTGTGGATCACGCCGGCCGCCTGGGGCGCCTTGGTGCCGCGATGGATGGTCCAGGCGCGCGCTTCCTTCGGGCCGACGGTGAAATAGGTGATGAGGTCGAGCAGCTGATAGCCGGCGCGGATCAGGCGGTCGAGGCCGGCCTCCTGCAGCCCCAGCGTATCCAGGAAATCGGCGCGCTCCTCGCGCGACAAGGTCGCGATCTCGGATTCGATCTTGGCCGAGATTACCACCGCCACCGCGCCCTCCTGCCTGGCGCGCTCGAATACTTCCCTTGAGAAATTATTGCCGTCCCTGGCCGCGCTTTCCTCGACGTTGCAGACGTAAAGCACCGGCTTGGAGGTGAGAAGCCCGAGCATGCCGAAGGCGCGTTCTTCCTCTACCTTGCGTTCGAGCAGCCGCGCCGGCTTGCCGTCGCGCAACAGCACCAGCGTGCGGTTGACCAGATCGAGCTGCTCCCTGGCGTCCTTGTCGTTGCCCTTGGCCTTCTTGGTGAGGTTGTCGACGCGCTTCTCCAGGCTGTCGAGATCGGCCAGCATCAATTCGGTCTCGATGGTCTCGATATCGGCCAGCGGGGCGATCTTGCCCTCGACATGGGTGATGTCGGAATCCTCGAAACAGCGCACCACATGCGCCACCGCATCGACCTCGCGGATGTTGGCGAGGAACTGGTTGCCGAGGCCCTCGCCCTTGGAGGCGCCGCGCACCAGGCCGGCGATATCGACGAAGGTCAGCCGCGTCGGAATGATCTGGCCGGATTTGGCAATCGCCGCGAGCTTGTCGAGCCGCGGATCCGGCACCGCGACCTCGCCGACATTCGGCTCGATGGTGCAGAACGGATAATTGGCCGCCTGCGCCGCCGCCGTCTCGGTCAGCGCATTGAACAGCGTCGATTTGCCGACATTGGGCAAGCCGACGATACCGCATTTGAATCCCATCTTGTCCTCAACATCGCGCGCGGCGTGCTAATCCTGCTTTCCGCCGCTCTCTTCCTTGGTGTCGACAAAGCCCTTGGCCTGCATCGCCAGGTGCACCTTGTTCTGGAATGTGGAGTCGTGCCCCCCTGCCAGCAACCCGGCATTGTCGGCAACCGCCTCGCACAGCGCCTCGACCCAGGGCCGGTCGCTCTTGGTGAAATCCGACAGCACGTGCTGGTGCACGACCTGCTTCAGGCTCGGATGCTTCGGCCCGAGCCAGTCGCGGGGATGGCCGACGCCGAGCCGGATGCGGCGATAATTGCTGCCGAGATGCGCCGAGATCGAACGCAAACCATTATGGCCGGCATCGCTGCCGCCGACCTTGATCCGCAGCTTGCCGGGCGGCAACTCGATCTCGTCGTGGAACACGGTGACCTCGCTCAAATCCAGCTTGAAGAAGCTGGATGCTTCCTGCACCGAGTGCCCGGAATCGTTCATGAAGGTGGTAGGGCGAAGCAGCACCACCCGTTCGCCATCGAGCGTGCCTTCCGAGGTCTCGCCCTGAAAACGACGGCGCCACGGTGAAAAACCATGACGCCGCGCGATCGCCTCAACGGCCATGAAGCCGATATTGTGCCGGTTATGCGCGTATTTCGCACCGGGATTGCCGAGACCGACAAAGAGCAGCATGACGCGGCATCCCGCGTTAGCGCGCGATCAGCAAAAGTGATCGGCGGTTTTGCATCCGATCGCGCGCCAACTTATGAAGAAGCGCCTGATCTTTCGCCAAACCGCTGACACTTTGGCGGATCATGCGCCTTACTTCTTCTTGTCGCCACCACCGGCGGGCGCCTTGGCGCCTGCCGCGGGAGCAGCACCTGCGGCCGGAGCGGCAGCAGCGGGGGCGGCGCCGGCAGCCGGAGTTGCGGCGGTGCCGACAGCAGCGGCCGCAGCCTTCTGCTCTTCGGCGTAACCCGACGGCGGCACGATGGTGACCAGCGTCGCGTCCTCGCGCGACAGCGACTTCACGCCGGTCGGCAGCTTGATATCGGACAGATGCAGCGAGTGGCTGATTTCCAGCGCGCCGACATCGGCCTCGATGAACTGCGGAATGTTGTCGACCGAGCACTCCAGTTCGAGTGCGTGGGTGACGATGTTGACGGTGCCGCCACGCTTCACGCCCGGCGCGGTTTCCGCGTTCTGGATGTGCAGCGGCACGCTGACGCGGATGGTGGCGCCTTCGCCGAGCCGCATGAAATCGACATGGATCGGGAAATCCTTGACCGGGTCGAGGTGGAAGTCGCGCGGGATCACGCGGTGCTTCTTGCCCTCGAGGTTGATGTCGTAGATCGTGGTCAGGAACCGGCCGGCCTGGATGCGCTGGCGCAATTCGCGATCTTCGACCGAAATGGTCACGGGGGGCTGGTTGTTGCCATAGATCACTCCGGGCACTCTCCCGGCGCGACGCTCGGCCCGGGCGGCCCCCTTGCCGCTCTTCGGACGTGCGGTCGCCTTCAATTCCCTGACGGTCGCCATCAGCTTAAGTCCTTGTTTTCAAAAAAGTTAAAGGCCGCATCGCGGCCCATTGCTCAAGTCCGCGGCAAGCCTCCAGGGGTGCGGGGGCCGCAGACGTGGTGGGTTTCTAGCCCCAAAGTCCGGAAATGACAAGGAAATGAAGGGATTTTTCTATTCAGAAGCCGGTTCCATCTCGAGGCGTCATTGCGAGCGCCCAACCGTTCGAGGAACGGTGTCGCTCGCCTGTGCCCCGGCATCCGTCTCTTTATGTCTTTATGCGATCCATCGCTTTTGAAAACGTCTTCGGCCAGGAAGAACTTCGGCCAAGAAGAAGATGGATGCCCGGGTCAGGCCGGTCAGGCCCGGGCATGACGCCTAGCCCGCGGACGGGCCGCTGCCGAGCTTGGCCTCCAGCGCGGCGATCCGGGCCTTCAGGGCCTCGTTTTCCTCGCGCGCCAGCCGCGCCATGTCCTTGACCGCCTCGAATTCCTCGCGCTTGACCATGTCGAGATCGCGCAGGATGCGCTCGGCCTGATTGCGCATCACGGTGTCGAACTCGCGCCTGACGCCCTGCGCGGCGCCGGCGGCGTCATTCATCAGCCGTCCGATCTCGTCGAAAAACCGATTGGTGGTCTGGGTCATTCCCGATGCTCCGCTGTGGCTCGCGTAAAGCCTGATCATGGCTTCTCGCATACCACAATGGCGATCCGCCATGCGCGGTTCAAGGCCATCGTGCCTCGCCCGCGCCGCGATTGCCTTGTCATGTTGTGGTTTCCTTGCAATCGTGTTCGGCGTCCATCCGAACCGCCAGAATCACGACAATCCCGATTACGACAGCCGAAGACGCGCCCATGATCGACCAGCAGATCGAGATTCCCACCAAGGACGGCCACACCACCACCTTCATCACCCATCCCGAACGCGGTGGTCCGCACCCGATCATCCTGTTCTATATGGACGCGCCCGCGATCCGCGACGAATTGCGCGACATGGCGCGCCGGCTCGGCACGTCGGGCTATTACGTGATGCTGCCGAATCTCTATTACCGTTCCGGCGTGCTGGAGATCGGCCAGTTGCCGGCCGATCCGGAATCGCCGCAGCGCAAGCGCATGTTCGAGCTGATGACCTCGATCAACATTCCGATGATCATGGAAGATACCCGCGCCCTGCTGGCCTATGCCGAAAGCCAGCCGGCGGCGCGCAAGGACATGATCGGCGCGGTCGGCTACTGCATGAGCGGCCGCTATGCGATCAACGCGGCGACGCATTTCGACGGCGTCCGCGCCGCCGCCTCGATCTATGGCACCCATCTTGCGACCGAAGAGGCCGACAGCCCGCACCTCGCCGCCGGCAAGACCAGGGCCGAACTCTATTTCGCCTGCGCCGAGACCGACATCTACGCGCCGCTGCCGGTGATCGAGAAGGTCAAGCAGGGCATGAACGGCGCCAATGCCGAGGTCGAAATCTATCCCGGCACCCATCACGGCTTCGCTTTTCCGAAGCGGCCGGTGTATGACCGCGACGCGGCGGAGCGGCACTGGGAGCGGCTTCTCGCGCTCTACCGCCGCAACCTGCAAGCTTAAATCCCGTAAGGACTAGATGCCTTTTCTCGCCATCGCCTTTCCGAGCTTCAACCCGATCGCGATTTCGATCGGGCCGTTTGCAATCCGCTGGTACGCGCTGGCCTATATCTGCGGCATCATCTTCGGCTGGATCTATGCCCGCAGGATGCTGAAGAACGAGAGATTATGGGGCGGGCCGGCGCCGATCACGCTGCTGCAGCTCGACGACTTCATCCTCTGGGTCACGATCGGGATCATCCTCGGCGGCCGCACCGGTTATGTGCTGTTCTACAACCTGCCGTTCTTCGTGCAGAACCCGGCGGAGATTTTCGAATTGTGGAAGGGGGGCATGTCGTTTCACGGCGGCTTCATGGGCTGCGTGATCGCGGTGATCTGGTTCGCCCGCAGGAACGACCTGCCGATCCTGTCGCTCGGCGACATCACCACCGCGGTCGGACCGATCGGGCTGTTCCTGGGGCGCATCGCCAATTTCATCAACGGTGAATTATGGGGCCGGCCGGCCGATCCGAACCTGCCCTGGGCCATGGTGTTTCCGACCGGCGGACCGATCCCGCGCCATCCGAGCCAGCTCTACGAGGCGACGCTTGAAGGCATCGTACTGTTCGCGGTGCTGGCGATCATGATCCGGATGGGCGCGCTGAAACGGCCCGGCCTGATCCTCTCGAGCTTCATCATGCTGTACGGCCTTGCCCGCATCACCGGCGAGTGCTTCCGTGAGCCGGACCCGCAGCTCGGCTTCCTGTGGGGCGGGCTGACCATGGGCATGCTGCTGTCGATCCCGATGGTGATCATCGGCGCGATCATGGTTTCGATGGCCTGGCGCGGTAAATTTCCCAAGCACGTTGCCAAATCGGGCGAGGCTGCGCCCAACTCCAGCCAAGGCACGCCGTGAGCGAACCGTCACCGCTAGCGTCCGAGATCAGGAAGATGATCCAGTCGTCCGGCCCGATGCCGGTCTGGCGCTATATGGAGCTGTGCCTGACCCATCCCCAGCACGGCTATTACGTGGCGCGCGATCCGCTCGGGCGCGAAGGCGATTTCATCACCGCGCCGGAAGTGAGCCAGATGTTCGGCGAGCTGATCGGCCTGTGGTCGGCCTCGGTGTGGAAGGCGATCGGATCGCCGTCCGTGTTCCGCCTGATCGAGCTCGGGCCCGGCCGCGGCACCATGATGGCGGATGCACTGCGCGCGCTGCGGGTGCTGCCGCCGATGTACCAGGCGCTCAGCGTCCATCTCGTCGATATCAACCCGATCCTGCGCGAGCAGCAGCAGGCGACGTTGCAGCATGTGCGCAACATCACCTGGCACGACAATATCGACGAAGTGCCGGCCGGCCCCTGCGTGATCCTCGCCAACGAATATTTCGACGTGCTGCCGGTCCATCAGGTGGTGAAACGCGAGAATGGCTGGCATGAGCGCACCATCGAGCTCGACGCCGATGGCCGGCTGGTGTTCGGCGCCGCCCCCGATCCGATGCCGCGTTTCGAGGTGCTGCTGCCGCCATTGGTGCGCGCCGCGCCGGTCGGTGCGGTGTTCGAATGGCGGCCCGACACTGAGATCATGAAGCTTGCGCTGCGCGTGCGCGAACAGAACGGCGCAGCGCTGATCATCGATTACGGCCATCTGCGCAGCGATGCCGGCGACACCTTCCAGGCGATCGCGCGGCATAGTTTCGTCGATCCGTTGCGCAATCCCGGCCAGGCCGACGTCACCGCCCATGTCGATTTCCAGGCGCTGACCCGCGCCGCCGAGGACATGGGCGTGACCGTCCACGGCCCGGTATCGCAGGCTGAATTCCTGAGGCGGCTCGGCATCGAGACCCGCGCGGCCCGGCTGATGGCGAAAGCCTCACCCGAAGTTGCCGAGGACATCGCGGTGGCGCTGAAGCGCCTGATCGGCAGCGGCCGCGGCGGCATGGGCTCGATGTTCAAGGTGCTGGCGATCTCCGCTCCCGGCCTTCCCCCGCTCGCCGGCTTCAGCGATGAAGAGCCGGACCAACCAACCGAGCCCCGATGATGCTGACCTCGCCGCTGCTTTCAGCCGTTCCCGGCCTGCGTCACGCCTTCTTCTCGCGCGAGGGCGGCGTCTCTACCGGCATCTATCAAGGCCTCAATGCCGGCGTCGGCTCCGATGACGATCCGGCCCACGTCGCCGAGAACCGGCGGCGGATGGCGGAGCAGATGGGCGTTGCGCCAACGCATTTCCTCACCGCGCATCAGATCCATTCGCCCGACGTGGTGGTGGCGACGACGCCGTGGGAGACCACCGCCCGGCCGCGAGTCGACGCCATCGTGACGCAGATCGAAGGGCTTTCGATCGGCGCCACCGCGGCCGATTGCGGTCCCATCCTGTTCGTCGATCCCAGCGCGCGCGTGATCGGCGCGGCGCATGCCGGCTGGAAGGGCGCGCTGACGGGCGTGCTGGAATCCACCCTCGCGGCGATGGAAAGGCTCGGCGCCGAACGCGGACGCCTGATCGCGGCGATCGGCCCCCTGATCCGTCAGCCCAGCTATGAAGTCGGCTCGGAATTCGTCGAGCGCTTCATCGAGGCCGACGCCGACAATGGCCGTTTCTTCATCCCGTCGATCCGCACCGGCCATTCGATGTTCGATCTCGGCGGCTTCATCCGGATGCGGCTGGAGAATGCCGGCATCCTGATGATCGATGACACCGGCATCGACACCTATGCCGACGAGCGCTTTTACAGCTACCGCCGCTCGGTGCATCGCAAGGAGCCGGATTACGGCCGGCATGTCCATGCGATTGCGCTTGAGCCCTGAAATGCGCCGGCATTTCGTTGGACCCGCGTAACTGTCTCAACTTGATGCAGAATTCGCTGCTCTGCCAATCAAACCTTAAGCCGCGTTTACCTTTGCGAGCTTCCTGCCCTAGACGTTAATGCATTTTAACGATATCGCAGGGATCAATGAGGGAAGCGTCATCATCATTGACCCGGTCGCGCCGGACGGGGATGCGCGCGGCGATCGGGGCCACGTTGCTGGCCATCAGCTGCGCGCTCGGCGGCTGCGCCGGCAGTGGCGCCGCCACCGACGCCTATGCGATGGCCGGCAAACCCAATGGAGCAGGCAGCGGGCCGACCGTCGCCTTCGATTCGATCGATGGACCGCCGCCACAAATATTTGACCGGATGGTCAGTGTGCTCGACAGCGAATCCAAGCTGCGCAACCTCGCCATCGTCTCGCGCGAAGGCCAGGCAGCCTACCGCGTCCGCAGCTACCTCGCCGCGCAGGTCGACCGCGGCGAGGCCGAAATTGCCTGGGTCTGGGACGTCTATGATGCCGATCATCAGCGCACGCTGCGCCTTTCCGGCGAGGAGCCGGCCGGCGCCGCCGGACGCGATGCCTGGGCCTCCGCCGACGATCTGGTGCTGCGCAAGATCGCGCAGGCCGGATTCAGCGGCCTGACTGCCATGGTCAATGGCACTGCACCCGAGCAGGCGCCCCCTGCCACCGCACCGGACAAGGACGGACCGGCCGTGGCCAGCGTGGAACCGGCGCTATCATCTTCTGACCAACCGGCCGGCATGGCGCTCGGCTATGCAGGCCGTTGACGCCCGGTTAGCCTCGGTCAGCTTTTGAGCAGGAAAACCGGGGACGACGGGTTGCCATCGGCGTTATCTCCTTGATATCACCTCATTCATCGAAGTCGCCGGTTCCATGGGTATTCCAATATGCTGAACATCGTATCCACCAAGGCGCGAGGGGAGGCGTCGATGTCAGCTAAGAACGGTGCCATCAAGCTGGTCACAGGCAATTCAAATCCGGTGCTGGCGCAAGAGATCGCCAACTGGCTGCATGTGCCGCTGACCAAGGCCGTGGTCCGGCGCTTCGCCGACATGGAGATTTTCGTCGAAATCCAGGAGAATGTCCGCGGCTCGGACGCTTTCATCCTGCAATCGACGTCGTTTCCGGCCAACGACCACCTGATGGAGCTTCTGATCATCACCGACGCGCTGCGCCGCTCCTCGGCGCGCCGTATCACGGCGGTGATCCCCTATTTCGGCTATGCGCGGCAAGACCGGAAATCCGCCTCCCGCACCCCGATCTCGGCCAAGCTCGTCGCCAATCTGATCACGGAAGCCGGCGTCGACCGCGTCATGACGCTCGACCTGCATGCCTTACAGATCCAGGGCTTCTTCGACATCCCGACCGACAATCTCTACGCCTCGCCGGTGATGGTGCGCGACATCAAGGAGCGTTTCGATCTCAGCAAGGTGATGGTCGTGTCGCCCGACGTCGGCGGCGTGGTCCGCGCCCGCGGTCTTGCCAAGCGCATCAACACCCCGCTCGCCATCATCGACAAACGCCGCGAGCGCGCCGGTGAATCGGAAGTCATGAACGTGATCGGCGACGTCGGCGGCTACACCTGCATCCTGATCGACGACATCGTCGATTCCGGCGGCACCTTGGTGAACGCGGCCGACGCCCTGCTCGCCAAGGGCGCCAAGGACGTCTACGCCTACATCACCCACGGCGTGCTCTCCGGCGGCGCCACCGCCCGCGTCATCGGCTCCAAGCTGAAGGAGCTGGTCATCACCGACTCGATCATGCCGACCGAGGCGGTGCGCAAGGCGCCGAACATCCGCACGCTCTCGATCTCCGCGCTGATCGCCGAAGCGATCGGCCGCACCGCCGCGGAAGAGTCGGTGTCCAGTTTGTTCGATTAGGATCGTCATTCCGGACGACGCGAAGCGGCGATTCGGAATCTCGAGATTCCGGGTTCGCGTCTTTCGACGCGCCCCGGAATGACGACAGCGGCAACTAAGCCGCTTCCGCTTTTCCTACTACTTCGCCAAACGACGCGAAGAACTCACCGGCGAGTTTCCGTGACGTCGAATCGATCAGCCTGCCGCCGAGCTGCGCGAGCTTGCCGCCGATCTGGGCGTCGACTTCATAATACAGGATGGTGACATCGGCGCTTTCGGATTCCAGCCGCACGGTGGCGCCGCCCTTGGCGAAGCCGGCGATGCCGCCGGAGCCTTCACCTGATATGCGATAGCTGTTCGGCGGATCGAGATCGGACAATGTCACCTTGCCGCCGAAGGTCGCCTTCACCGGCCCGACCTTGAGCACCACGGTTGCGGTCATCTCGTTCGGCGCGGTCATCTCGAGCGACTGGCAGCCGGGAATGCATTGCTTGAGCACGGCGGGGTCGTTCAGCGCCGCCCACACCTTTTGCTTCGGCGCGGGAATCCGCTGGCTGTCATTCATCTGCATGGGAGGTCCTTGAAGTTACTTGGCAGGCTATTGGCAGGTCATTTGGCGGCAGAGACGGAATTGCGCTGGCCGCGGCGGCGCTCGATGGTGATTTCGGCCAGAATCGACATCGCGATTTCCTCCGGCGTGATGGCGCCGAGGTCGAGGCCGGCCGGCGCCTTGACCCGGCCGATCAGTTCCGGCGCCAGGCCGGCGGCAGTCAGCTTCTCTCGCAGCGCCGCCATCTTGCGGCGGCTGCCGACGAAGGCGTGGTAGCACGCGTCAACCGAGAGCGCCGCGCGCAAGGCGGCCTCGTCGCCCTTGCCCTGCGTCGAGATCACGATGAAGCGCTTGGCCTGATGCAACTCACCGAGCACGAAACCGTCAACCAGCGCGTCAGTGTCCGGCTCGACCGACAGATCGGCCGCCGGCGCGGCGAGCGTGACGTGATAGCCGAGCTGGCGCGCCTGTGACGCCAGCGACATCGCCACCGGACTGGCGCCGAAGATCACCAGCGACGGATGCGGCAACACCGGCTCGACGAAAATATCCATGGTGCCCTGGCTCGGGCACATGTTGCTGGCAAAGCGGATGCCGTCGCGGTTATCGCCCGCCTTGACGCCGAGCTCGGCCAGCATGTCTTCCGGCTGCACCGAGACCATGCGCGGCTCGCCATCGGCAAGCGCCTCGCGCGCCGCCTTCAGCACTGCACCGCGCGCGCAGCCGCCGCCGATCCACCCGGCAACGATGGTGCCGTCGGGGCGGATGATCGCCTTGGCGCCGGCTTTCGCCGCCGTGACCGACACGGTGCGCACCACGGTTGCGAGCGCAAACGCCTGCTCGGCGGCTTGCATCTCGGCGACGAGATCCATCACTTCGACATGAGCGGTCATCGGCGTGCTCCTGTCGGATCGATATGCGGCAACACGGGCAGTCTTCCCCCTCCTCCCTTGCGGGGGAGGGTCGGGGTGGGGGGTAAGCCACACACACTGCCGTTGATGCTACCCCCACCCCCGCCCCCTCCCCGCAAGGGGGAGGGGAGAAGATGGCGGCGACGTAGGATCGATTTCGCCAAAGCTGTCACGGCTCACAACCTCGCCAGATACGGTTCGAGCGCGGTCAGGCTGTTCAGCGTGTTGGCCGGCGCGTAGAGATCGACATGCGGCAGTGCGGCGCGGATGCCGGCGGCGACCGGCGCGTAGCCTTCCCAGGCCATCATCGGATTGAGCCAGACGATACGGCGGCAGCGCCGCGCCAAGGCTGCCATTTCGCGGCCCAGCAGCGCGGCATCGCCGGTCTCGTAGCCATCGGAGACGATCATCACGCAGGTGCGCGAATGGATCACGCGCGCGGCGTGCCAACGGTTGAAGGTCTGCAGGCTTTCGCCGATCCTGGTACCGCCGCCGGCGCCCTGGGCCATGATCGACAGACGGTCGAGCGCCCGCGCCGCGTCCTTTTCCTTCATCGCGTCGGACACGTAAGCCAGCCGGGTGTGGAACAGAAACGCTTCGGCCTCGCGGAATTCATCGAGCACGCCATGGATGAAGCGCAAGAACACGCCGGTATACATGCTCATCGAGCCGGAGGCGTCGAGCAGCATGACGAGCCGCAGCGGCTTCTCCTTGCGCTGGCGTTTGACGAGATGGATCGGCACGCCGCCATGGCTGATATTGCCGTGGATGGTGCGCCTGAGATCGAGCCGATAGCCGCGGCGACGCGCCAGATCGCGCCGCGTCAGCCGCGTGCGCATTACCTTTGCCAGCCGTGCCGCGGCTTGATGCGCCTGTTCGATCTGTCCCGGCTCGGCTAATTTGCGGAAATCGATCTCGGCGACATTGGAGACGACAGAAGCGCCTTCCATGCGGCCCTCGCCGCCCCGCTCGCCCGGCGTTTCGTCGGCTGAAGGAATCTGATCCATCGCCGTCTCGCTGCCGCTGCGCGGTTCGGCGCTGTTGTTCGGCAGACTCTTCAGCGAGGGATTATTGGCTGCCTTTGCCGCGCCCATCGTCATCGAGCGCGAACGCACCCGTTTTCCCAGCCAGAACGCATCGAACAGGCCGTCGAATTTATCCCAGTCGGATTTGCGCGCCGAGAACAGATGCTTGAACGCCGAGCGCAACAGGCCGGGCTTCATCGCATCGCCCGTGGTCATCAGCGCCGCCGCGTCCTGCCCTTCGGCCAGACCGACGGCAAAGCCGTTGTCGCGCAAGGTCTTCAGAAACGCCGCGAGCCGGGCCGAGACCAGGCGGGAGACCTCGTCGACCTCGTTATAGTTTGCACCGGGTCCACAGCAGCTCATGCGACCTTCCCCAGCAGGCGGTCGGTCACCTCGCGCGTGATGCGCGACTTGTCCTCATGCGTCTTGAGCAGGCACATCATGGTCTCATGCACCGTTTCCGGTGCATCGTGCAGATCGCGGACGTCGATTCCGACCAGGGCGGCCGCCCAGTCCAGCGTCTCGGCCACGCCCGGCACCTTGCGCAGCTCTTCCTTGCGGATGCCTTCGACCATGCGGGCGATCTGCAGCGACAGCGAAGCGCCGGCGCCGCCCACCTTCGCCATGATGATGCGCGCTTCACGATCGACATCGGGGTAGTCGACATAATGATAGAGGCAGCGGCGGCGCAGCGCGTCGGACAGCTCGCGCGTGCCGTTCGAGGTCAGCACCACATGCGGAATGGTGACGGCCTTGATGGCTCCCAGTTCGGGAATCGAGACCTGGAAGTCCGACAACAATTCGAGCAGGAACGCCTCGAACTCATCGTCGGCGCGGTCGATCTCGTCGATCAGCAGCACCGGCGGCTTGTCGCGCCGGATCGCGGCGAGCAGCGGCCGCTCCAAAAGATATTTTTCCGAGAAGATGCGGTCCTCGGCCGCTACCGCGTTCTCGCCGCGATAGGCCTGGATCGACAGCAATTGCCGCTGGTAATTCCACTCGTAGAGCGCGGCCGACTGATCCAGTCCCTCATAGCATTGCAGACGGATCAGCTCGGTCGCATGCACGCTGGCGAGCGCCTTGGCGACTTCGGTCTTGCCGACGCCGGCCTCGCCTTCCAGCAGCAGCGGACGTTTCAACAGCTGCATGATCGAGATCGCGGTCGCGAGCTCGGCATCGGCGATATAGCCGGATGCCGCCAGGGCCTGCGCGATTTCGCTGCGGTTTTGCATGCCTTACAATTCCATTCCCTGTCATTCCGGGGCGTCGCGTCAGCGACGAACCCGGAATCTGGAGATTCCGGGTCTGGTCCTTCGGACCATCCCGGAATGACGTCGTGAAACATCGCCGCCTAAGCAAACACGCCCAACTCCTTCGCGGCCTTCCAGTTGCGCCAGAAGTCATGCGGCATCTGGATATGGGTCGAACCCAGGAACGAGAACGCATCGTTCACCGCGTTGGAGAACGCCGGCACACCGCCGACATTCGGGCTCTCGCCGACACCCTTGGCGCCGATCGGATGATGCGGTGACGGCGTCACGGTGAAGTCGGTTTCCCAATGCGGGGTCTCGACCATGGTCGGCATGAAGAAATCCATGAACGAGCCGGTGACCACATTGCCCTCGCCGTCGTAACGGATCTCCTGGCCCATCGCGATCGCGAAGGCTTCGGTGAGGCCGCCATGGACCTGGCCCTCGATGATCATCGGGTTGATCCGGGTGCCGCAATCATCCAGCGCATAGAAGCGCCGCACCTTGTAGACGCCGGTATCGACGTCGATGTCCATCACGCAGATATAGGCGCCGAACGGATAGGTCATGTTGGGCGGATCGTAATAGCTGACCGCTTCCAGGCCCGGCTCCATGCCCGGCGGCACCGAATTATAGGCCGCCCAGCAGATGTCCTTCATCGACATGAACTTCTCGGGCAGTCCCTTGACGCGGAAGCCGTCGATATCGAATTCAAGGTCGTCCTCGTGCACTTCGAGCTTGTAGGCGGCGATCATCTGCGCCTTGGCCTTGATCTTGCGCGCGGCCATCGCAATCGCGGCGCCCGCCACCGGGGTCGAGCGCGAGCCATAGGTGCCGAGCCCGTAAGGCGCGGTGTCGGTGTTGCCCTCCTCGACCATGATGTTGTCGGCGGGGATGCCGATCTCGCTGGCGATGATCTGGGCCCAGGTGGTCTCGTGACCCTGGCCCTGGCTCTTGGTGCCCATGCGCGCGATGCCGGCCCCGGTCGGATGCAGGCGGATCTCGCAGGAATCGAACATCGCGATCCCCAGGATGTCGCAGTTCTTCGACGGGCCGGCGCCGACGATCTCGGTGAAGAACGACACGCCGATACCCATGATCTCGCGGGTCTCGCCGCGCTTGAACGCGGCGCGCTTTTCCGCCTGCTCAGCCCGCAGCTCGGCATATCCGGTCGTCTCCATCGCCTTCTTCATGGCGGTGGCGTAGTCGCCGGAATCATATTCCCAGCCGAGCGCCGAGTGATACGGGAACTGTTCGGGCCTGATGAAATTCTTCAGGCGCAGCTCGGCCGGATCCATGCCGAGCTTCTGCGCCAGGATATCCATCGCGCGCTCGATGCAATACGCCGCCTCGGTGACGCGGAACGAGCAGCGATAGGCGACGCCGCCCGGCGCCTTGTTGGTGTAGACGCCGTCGACCGAAAGATGCGCTGTCGGGAAGTCGTAGGAGCCGGTGACGATGTTGAAGAAGCCGGCCGGCCATTTCGACGGATCGGCGCAGGCATCGAACGCGCCGTGATCGGCCAGCACATGGACACGCAGGCCGGTGACCTTGCCGTCCCTGGTCGCGGCGATCTCGGCCGTCATGTGATAGTCGCGCGCGAAAGAGGTCGCGGTCAGGTTCTCGATGCGGTCCTCGACCCATTTCACCGGCTTGCCGGTGACGATGGAAGCGACCGCGGCGCAGATATAGCCGGGATAGGCGCCGACCTTGTTGCCGAAGCCGCCGCCGATATCGGGCGCGATGACATGGATCTTCTGCTCCGGAATCTTGGCGATCAGCGCCACCACGGTGCGGATCACATGCGGCGCCTGGAAGGTGCCCCAGATCGTCAGCTCGCCCTTGACCTTGTCGAACGAGCAGACGCACTGGCAGGTCTCCAGCGGCGACGGATGAGTGCGATGATAGGAGATCATCTCCTTGATGGTGACCTCCGCCTTGCGGAAGGCGGCATCGGTCAGGTCCTTGTCGCCGACCGTCCATTCGAAGATGTGGTTGTGGTGCTTGCGCGGGCCGTGCGCGCCCGTGGTCTTGCCGGCGAGGTCCTCGCGCAGCACCGGCGCATCCGGCGCCATCGCCTTGAAGGGATCGATGACGACCGGCAGCGCCTCGTACTCGACCTCGACGAGGTCGGTGGCGTCAGCCGCGGCATAGCGGTCCTC